>CAMFGZ010000010.1 GCA_945952105.1 uncultured Rhodospirillaceae bacterium
TGCCGCTGCTGATGATCATCAGCGTGCACTCGCTGATCCTGCTCACCTTCACCTGTTTCCTCATGGAGATGGACGGCGCAGGCGGGCGGCGCGGCAACGTGCTGAAGCGGCTCGGCGGCGCGGCGCTCTCCATGCTGAAGCACCCGGTCATCCCGGCGATCTTCGCCGGCCTCCTCTGGGGCGAGATCACGGCGCACACCAGCCTCGCGACGCCGGCGGTGATCGACCGCATCCTGCAGGCCTTTGCCGCCGCAGCGCCGCCCTGTGGCCTGATCATGGTGGGCGCGTCGCTCGCCCATGTCGGGCTGAAGGGACACTGGCAGTCGGCGGCCGTCGCGTCCTTCTTCAAGCTCGCCATGCTGCCGGTGCTGGTCTGGACGATCGGCCGCTACGTCTTCCCGCTCGATCCTCTATGGCTCAACGTCGCGACCCTGAACGCGGCATTGCCGGCCGGCGCCAACGTTTACCTGATCGCCCAGATGTACGGGACCGGCGTCGCCCGCGCGACCAACGCCGTGGTGATCTCGACCGCCGCCAGCGTCTTCACTCTGTCGATCGCGCTGTTGCTGCTTGGAGTGAAGGGCACCTGACGTCTCGCCTGCAACAAAGAGATAAAGGTCCTTCGTCGCTCGGGATGACCACTTTGGTGAGATTGGCGCAGTGCGTCGATGCGGAAAACGGTGTCATCCCGAACGAAGTGAGGAACCCTTGAATCAGTAGGGAGATCGCGTGGTATGCTGATTTCACTCGATGACCGGAGGTTGGCCCATGACGTATGAGACGGTTCAGGTGCGCGCGCTCGATGGCTGCGGCGCCGAGGTGCTGGGGCTCGATCTCAACTCGATGAGCAACCGGCAATGGGACGAGGTGCAACGCGCCTTCGTCGAGCATGGCGTCATCTTCTTCCGCGACCAGAAGCTGACCCCCGAGCAGCATATCGAATTCGCGCAGCGCTGGGGCCAGATCGACATCAATCGCTACTTCCCGACGGTCGCCGGCTATCCGCAGATCGCCGAGGTCCGCAAGGAGCCGCAGCAGCAGAAGAACATCGGCGAGCGCTGGCATACAGACCATACCTACGACCAGATCCCCGCCATGGGCTCGATCCTTGTCGCGCGCGAGCTGCCGTCGAAGGGCGGGGATACCCTGTTCGCGAACGTCTACCGCGCCTTCGAGACACTGTCGGAAGGGCTGAAGAAGACGCTGCGCGGGCTGAACGCCGTGCATTCGTCGGCGCATCGCTTCGGTACCGCCGCGCGCAAGGCCAGCGGCAGCGACCTCGTCTTCCATAATGGCGACCAGGTCGGCGACGTGCTGCATCCGGTGGTCATCCGCCACCCGCTGAGCGGCCGCGAGGCACTCTACGTCAATGCGGACTTCACGCTGCACTTCGAGGGCTGGAGCGTCGAGGACAGCAATCCGCTGCTGGACTATCTCTACGCGCACGTCACCCAGGAAGAGTTCACCAGCCGCTTCCAGTGGCGCGATGGCTCAATCGCCTTCTGGGACAACCGCGCGACCTGGCACAGCGCCCAGAACGACTACCAGGGCGAGCGGCGCTTGATGCACCGCATCACCGTCGCCGGCTGCGCATTGCAGGCGGCGACGGGAGTAGCGTCCTAGCCGGAGCTACTGCTTCAGGCGGATCGTCATCGCGGCCACGCCGGTCGCGAGGTTGTAGCCGGCGTCCTTGATCACGCCCGAGGAGACCATGCCGATCTCGGCGTTCGGGCCGCCGTAGATCCAGTTGCCGCCGGCCTGGTTGCCGGCCGCAACCGTGCCCTGCTCGCCGACATAGGTGCCGCCGATCTGGGTCACGCCGCGGTCCGAACCCAGCGAATAGACGCGCCAGATCGTGTGCACGGCCTTGGTGTAGCCGATGTCGATGCCGACCTTGTCGATCGTGCCGGTGTACTGCGCCGTCGAAACGCCATCCTTGCCGAGGAACACGCAATCCAGCGGCTTGGCCGAGCCCAGCACGTAGCCGGTGCTGCCACCGACGTTGCAGGTCAGCGAGCCGATGTAGATGCGCGAATTGGCGTTGGTGGCGTTGAGCTGCTGGGCGCTCGACTGCTGCATGCTGGTGGTGCAGGCGCCGGTCGAGAGGGCGAGGGCAGCCATCGCGGCCGCCATGACGACGTTCTTCATAGACACTCCTTCAGGGGAGGGCCGCCCACAGGAGCGCCCGCCCGGACGAAGCCATTACGACGGCCCGCAGGCTCTGGGAAGGGAAGACGCTCGACATTCCAACGAAGAAGGGCCGGCCCTCGCGGGCCGGCCCCTTCATTGGCCCTGCGGACCGGGGTGAATGCAAAAACCCCGGGCGCGGAGCGGGTGTGAGGTCAGGCGTTCCCCATCATCACCGCTTCCTGGTCCTCGGGCGCGTAGAAGAAGTCACCCGGGCGGAAGTCGTGGCCGAGGTCGCCCAGAAGGCGGCGCTGGCGCGGCGTGCAGCGATCGAGGATCGCGGCGTAGGGACCGCTGAAATCGTAGGCCCGCATGAACATCTGGCAGTAGTTGTAGAGCAGCGTCTTGCGCGCCTTGCCCGAATGGTTGGGCGAGGGGCCGTGCCACAGCGCGTGCGGGAAGACATAGGCGTCGCCCGCCTTGCCCAACAGGGGCACGGCGCCAGGCGTGCCCGGGCCGGGCACGCGCTCGGGGCGGTCGGGGAAGGGCCTGAGATGGCTGCCGGGGAACACGGTGAAGTTGCCGCTGTTCTCGGCCGTGACGTCGGTCAGCAGGTACATCACCTTCACCGCCAGCGGCCGGCTGGTCTCGCTGACGCGGATCGCCTTCTGAGCCTGGCCGCCGTCTGTGTGGGTGTAGCCCGGAAACGTATCGGTCGAGGCGCGTACGATCGCTTGGCTCATCGAGAACTGGATGTACGGCCCCATCAGGTCGAGGATCAGGTCGAAGATCGCGGGCCGGTCGATCAGGTCGATGAAGGCCTGGTGATAGGGAAGCAGGTCGCGCCGGTCCATGAACGCGTCCTTGTTCTGGTCGGGCAGCTTCCACGCATAGTGGCCGCGCGGAAGCGTGCCCGGCGCGGGTTCGTAGCCCGGTTCCGTGCGTACCTTGTCGTCGAGCAGCCTGGAAAAGAAATCGACCTCGGCGGGCGACAGCGCGCCCTCGATCTGCAGGTAACCATCGACGGCCCACTGCTCCCGCTGTGCCTCGGTGAGCGTGCGTGTGGTGTTGGCCAGCATGCGTTCCTCCCTGGAAGCTGCCGCCAGCTTAGCGCGAGGCGACGCCCCTGTCGGCGTCGCCCTATCGCATCGCGGCCCGCGGTTGCGGCGAGACTTTAACGGGCGTCGCGCTTGGCCTGGGCCTTCGCCACCTGGCTGCGGACCCGGCCGCGCTCCGAGCGCGGCACGTGGTTCTCGACCTCGACGCGCGCCTTGCCGCGAATGGCCTTCTTCGGGGCCGGCTTCCCCGCGGTCTTGCCCTTGGTCTTGGCGGTCGCTTTCTCTTTCAGTGCCAGGGCCTTCTTCGCGCTTGCGACCATCGACGCCTTGGCCTTCACCTTGCCGCGGCGCGCGGTCTCGGTGTCGAGGCGGGCGAGCGCCGCCGTCAGGACGGCGAGCTTCACCTGCGATCCGTCGTCCGCTTTGGCAGGCGCCGCGCCGCGCGCGCGCGACTTGCCGCGCATCTCGCGGCGCTGGCGCTCGGCCACGGTGCGGGCGCGGTCGCGCTTCGTGCGCAGCCGCTTCACAAGGCTGGAAAGCTGCGTATCGGTGAGCGCCCTCGCGGCGCGCGCACCCGACTGGTCGACCATCTCGCGCTCGTCGGCGCTGAGTGCCCGCAGTTCCTGCTTCTTCGTGATTGCCATCATTCTCTCCTCGAAGGGGATGGCATCCTTGCAGCAGTAAATCGTGTCCGTCTACCTCAGCGCTTGCCAAAGCAGCGCGAGGCCGGACACGGCCATGACGACGTCGAGCAGGTACTGGAACGTGGCGACGCTCAATCTCTCGACGATCAGGCGCGCGAGATAGGTGCCTGCCATCACGGACGAACCGGTGATCAATCCCTTGATCACGATGTCGGTCGGCAACGCACCGAACGCCTGGAAGGTGACGGCCTTGCTGATGTAGAGCGCCAGCGAGCCCGCCGCCTCGGTGGCGATGAACGCGCCCTTCACCAGGCCATGGGCGGCGAAGGCGGGCACGCTGAGCGGTCCGGTCGAGACCACGATGCCGGTCAGGAAACCGATAACGATGCCGGCCACGAACATGCCGCCGTAGCCCAGGGTGACGTTGCGCGCAGCGAGCCAGCGGCGGCCCGGGATCATCGCCAGGAAGAAGACCCCGAGCGCGATCTCGACCGTGTTCTCGGGCAGGGCCAGCAGGGTGCGCGCGCCCAGCGCCGCCGCAGGGATGCCGCCCAGCGCGTAGGCGGCCGATGCGCGCCAGTCGATATGACGCCACCAGGCGGTGATCTTGGCGAAGTTCGACATCAGCGCGACGACGGCCATGATCGGCACCGCCTCGCGCGGCCCGAACACGATGACCAGTACCGGCAGCAGGATGACCGTCGCGCCGGTGCCGACGATGCCGCTCACCGTTCCGGCGATGAAGCCGACGAACAGGACGAGGGCGTAGCCCAGCATCGGCTCAATAGCCGATATTCGGCCGCAGCCACCTTTCGGCCTGCTCGATCGAGACGCCGCGGCGGGTGGCGTAGTCCTCGACCTGGTCCTTGCCGATGCGGGCAACGCCGAAATACTGCGCGTCCGGATGCGCGAAGTAGTAGCCCGAGACGGCCGAGGTCGGGATCATCGCGAAGCTCTCGGTGAGCTGGATGCCGGCGTTCTGGCCGGCGTTCAGCAGCCGGAAGAGTTCGGGCTTCTGGCTGTGATCGGGACAGGCGGGATAGCCCGGCGCCGGGCGGATGCCGCGATACTTCTCGCGCACCAGCTCCTCGTTGGAGAGCGCTTCCTCCGGCGCGTAACCCCACAGCGTCTTGCGCACCCGCTCGTGCAGGCGCTCGGCAAAGGCCTCGGCGAGGCGGTCGGCCAGAGCCTTCAGCAGGATGTCCGAATAGTCGTCGTGGTCGGCCTTGAAGCGCGCGAGATGCTCCTCGATGCCGTGGCCGGCCGTGACCGCAAAGCCGCCGATCCAGTCGGCCTCGGGCGAGATGAAGTCGGCGAGGCACATATTGGCCCGCGGCGCGCGCTTCTCGATCTGCTGGCGCAGGAAGAAGAGGCGCGAAATCTCCTTCGTGCGGGTCTCGTCGCTGTAGAGCACGACGTCGTCGCCCTCGCGGCGGCACGGCCAGAAGCCGACCACGCCCTTCGCCGTCAGCCACTTCTCGCGCACGACATGGTCCAGCATCTTGCGTGCGTCGGCGTAGAGCTTGCGGGCGCTCTCGCCGACGACCGGATCTTCGAGGATCGCCGGATAATTGCCCGCCAGCTCCCAGGCGCGGAAGAACGGCGTCCAGTCGATTCGCTCGATCAGCTCATGCAGCGGATACTCGGCGAACACGCGCGTGCCGCTGAGCGCAGGCTTCGGCGGCGTGTAGGCGGACCAGTCGATCCTGAACTCGTTGGCGCGCGCAGCTTCGAGCGGGATCACCTTTTCCTTGGAGCCACCGGCGCGCTCGATGCGGATCGCCTCGTATTCGGCAGCGACCTTGCTGGCGAACTCCTCGGCCTGCGTGCCCGATTCGGAGACGAGCGCGGAACAGACACCGACGGCTCGCGACGCGTCGAGCACATGCACGGTCGGACCGGCGTAACGCGGGGCGATGCGCAGTGCCGTGTGGACCTTCGAGGTCGTGGCGCCACCGATCAGCAGCGGCATGGTCATGCCTCGCCTCGCCATTTCCTCGGCCACCGTCACCATCTCGTCGAGCGACGGGGTGATCAGGCCGGAGAGGCCGATAATGTCGGCCTTGTTGTCGTTGGCGCTCTTCAGGATGTCCTGGAACGGCACCATGACGCCGAGGTCGATGACCTCGAAGTTGTTGCACTGGAGCACGACGCCCACGATGTTCTTGCCGATGTCGTGGACGTCGCCCTTGACCGTCGCCATGACGATCTTGCCCTTGGAACGCGAGCCCTCGGTCTTCTGCGCCTCGATGTAGGGCAGCAGATGCGCCACCGCCTTCTTCATGACGCGCGCGCTCTTGACGACCTGCGGCAGGAACATCTTGCCGGCGCCGAACAGGTCGCCGACCACGTTCATGCCGGCCATCAGCGGACCCTCGATCACCTCGATCGGCCGCGCGATCTGCAGGCGAGCCTCCTCGGTGTCGGCGACGACGAACTGGTCCATGCCCTTGACCAGCGCATGCTCCAGCCGCTTCTCGACCGGCCAGCTCCGCCACTCGGCATCCTTGGGGTCGGCGGCTTCGGCGCCGGTGCCCTTGTACCGGGGCGCCATCTCCAGCAGCCGGTCGGTTGCGTCGGGCCGGCGGTTGAGGATCACGTCCTCGCAGGCGTCGCGGAGTTCCTGCGGGATCTGGTCGTAGACCTCGAGCTGGCCCGCATTGACGATGCCCATGTCCATGCCGGCCTGGATGGCATAGTAGAGGAACACCGAGTGCATAGCCTTGCGCACCGGCTCATTGCCGCGAAAGGCGAAGGAGAGGTTGGAGACGCCGCCGGAAATCTTGGCGCCCGGGCAGCGCGCCTTGATCTCGCGCGTCGCCTCGATGAAGTCGACGCCGTAGTTGTTGTGCTCCTCGATGCCGGTCGCGACCGCGAAGATGTTGGGATCGAAGATGATGTCCTCGGCCGGAAAGCCGACCTGGTTCACCAGGATGTCGTAGGCGCGGGCGCAGATCTCGACCTTGCGCTCCTTGGTGTCGGCCTGGCCCTTCTCGTCGAAGGCCATGACGACGACCGCGGCGCCGTAGCGGCGGACTTTGCGCGCATGCTCGATGAACGGCTCGATGCCCTCCTTCATGGAGATCGAGTTCACGATCGGCTTGCCGGCGACGCACTTCAGGCCGGCCTCGATCACGCTCCACTTGGAGCTGTCGATCATGATCGGCACGCGGGCGATGTCGGGCTCGGATGCGATCAGCTTGAGGTAGGTGTCCATCGCCAGCTCGGCGTCGAGCAGGCCCTCGTCCATGTTCACGTCGATGATCTGCGCGCCGCTCTCGACCTGCTGGCGCGCGACCTCGATAGCGGCGGTGTAGTCGCCCTCGATGATCAGCTTCTTGAATTTCGCCGAACCGGTGACGTTGGTGCGCTCGCCGATGTTGATGAAGGTGGCGCGGCTCTCGGTCCGGTTCTCGCCGGTGTTCACGTCGGTGCTCATCAGAAGAAACTCGCTGCTTCCATGCCGGAAAGCCGCAGCGCCGGTGGCAGGACGTGCCAGGTGCGCGGCTTGATTCCCTTGACCGCCTCGGCGATCGCCTTGATGTGGCCGGGCGTCGTGCCGCAGCAGCCGCCGACCACGTTGATCCAGCCGTTCTCGGCCCAGCCCCTGACCAGCTTGCCCGTCATCTCGGGCGGCTCGTCATAGGCGCCGAGCTCGTTGGGAAGGCCGGCATTGGGATAGATGCACAGCATGCTGTCCACCTGCGGGTTCAGCGCCTGGACGTAGGGATGGAGCTCGGTCGCGCCGAAGCTGCAGTTGAGGCCCATGGTGATCGGCTTGGCATGACGCACCGAATGCCAGAAGGCCTCGACCGTCTGGCCCGACAGGTTGCGGCCGGCGAGATCGGTGAGCGTCATCGACACCATCACCGGGATGACCTCGCCGCGCGCCTCGCCCGCCTCGTCGACCGCGACGAGGGCCGCCTTGGCGTTCAGCGTGTCGAACACGGTCTCGACCAGGATGAAGTCGACGCCGCCGTCGAGCAGGCCGTCGATCTGCTCGCGATACATGTTCTTCACCTCGTCGAACGAGACGGCGCGATAGCCCGGATCGTTGACGTTGGGCGACACCGACAGCGTCTTGTTTGTCGGCCCCAGCGCGCCCGCGACGAAGCGCGGCTTTGCGGGATCGCGGGCCGTCGCGGCATCGGCGCAGGCGCGCGTCAGCTTCGCCGCGGCAATGTTGATCTCGCGCGCCATGCCGGTGATGCCGTAGTCGGACAGGCTGATGGAGTTCGAGTTGAAGGTGTTGGTCGCCACGATATCGGCGCCGGCGTCGAGATAGGCGTTGCAGATCTCGCCCACCACGTCGGGACGCGTCAGGTTCAGGAGGTCGTTGTTGCCCTTCTGGTCGTGGTTGAAGGTGCGGCCGCCCCGGAAGCCCTCCTCGTCGAGCTTGTAGCTCTGGATCATCGAGCCGTACGGCCCGTCCTTGATCAGGATGCGTTCGGAGCCGATCTCGCGCAGCTGCGCGGCCTTGTCTTCGCGGGTCATTGCGGGCGCACTCCCAGCAGGTGGCAGATCGCAAAAGTGAGATCGGCGCGGTTCAGCGTGTAGAAATGGAACTGCTCGACGCCCTCGACCTGCAGGCGGCGACAGAGATCGCCCGCGACGGTGGCGGCGATCATGCGCCGGGTCTCGAGATCGTCGTCGAGGCCCTCGAACATGTTGGCGAACCACGGCGGCACCTTGGAGCCGCACAGGCCCGCGATGCGATTGACCGCGGAGAAGTTCGACACCGGCATGATGCCGGGCACGATCGGCACGTCGATGCCGGCCGCCGCCGCACGGTCGCGGAAGCGCAGGAAGTCCTCGGCCTCGAAGAAGAACTGGGTGATGCAGCGGTCGGCGCCGGCATCGACCTTGGCCTTCAGGTTCTCCAGGTCGGCCTTCTCGTCCGGCGAGGCGGGATGCTTCTCGGGATAGCCCGCGACGCTGATCTGGAAGTCGCCGATCTTCTTCAGGCCCGCGACCAGCGCGGCCGCGTTGGCGTAGCCGCCGGGATGCGGCGTGTAGGCGCCGCCCATGCCCGCGGGCGGATCGCCGCGCAGCGCCACGATGTGGCGGATGCCGGCATCCCAGTAGGCGCGCGCGATGTCGTCGATCTCGCCCTGGGTAGCGGCGACGCAGGTGAGGTGGGCGGCGGCGTCGATACCGGTCTCGCTCTTGAGACGCGCCACCGTGTCGTGCGTGCGCTGGCGCGTCGAGCCGCCGGCGCCGTAGGTCACGGAAAAGAAGGACGGGTGCAGCGGGGTGAGGCGGGTCACCGTTTCCCACAGCGTCTTCTCGGCGGCGTCGGTGCGCGGCGGCGAGAATTCGAACGACACCGACAGTCGCTGCGGCGCGCGCGCCGGGAATTCGGTCGTGGGCGGACTTCCCGTCGAACTCAGGGGATTGCCGATCGGACCGGTGTCGGGACTCATCTTGAAGCTCCTTGGGCGGATACGGTGGCCGTGGGTCGGGTGCCGGCGAGCGACGGAAGCTCGCGCTCGCCGCGCCAGATGCCCGTCATCAGACGACGGCCGGGAAAGTGGATGGGTTCTAGCGGCGTGAGGCCGGCGCTGCGCAGCCAGCCCTGCACCTGGTTGTCGGCAAAGCCCAGATGGACATGCGCATGCTCGCGCTTCAACTCGACCAGGTCGTGCGGCGAGAAGTCGACCACCAGCACCGAGCCGCCGGGCTTCACCACGCGCGCCGCTTCGGCCAGCGCCGCGGCCGGATCGTCGGCGTAGTGCAGCACGTGATGGATCGTGACTGCGTCGAAACTGTCTGACTCGAAGGGCAGGGCATACATGTCGCCCTGGCGGATGTCGGCATTCTCGATCCCGGCACGGGCGAGGTTGGCGCGGGCCAGGGCGAGCATCTCGCGGCTCTGGTCGACGCCGACCGCCTGCTCGACCTTGGGCGCCAGTACTTCGAGCAGCCGGCCGGTGCCGGTGCCGATGTCGAGCAGCCGGCGGGCCCCCAGCGGCAGATGGTGGGCCAGCGCCCGTTCGATCTCCCGGTCGGCCACGTGCAGCGCCCGCAATTCGTCCCAGCGCTGGGCATTGTCGCGGAAGAAGCGGGCCGCGGCGGTCTGGCGGCGCTGCTGGACGGCGTCCAGCCGGGCGCGATCGGTCGAGATACGGGGGTGCTTGGGGTCCAGCCGGCGCACGAACTCACGCACCAAAGCTGCATCCTCGCCGCCGCTGGTCAGGCGGAACCGGGTGAACTGGGCTTCCCGGAACCGTTCGAGAAGGCCGGCTTCCACCAGCAACTTCAGGTGTCGCGAGACACGGGGCTGGCTCTGGCCCAGCACGTTCACATAGTCGCTGACGGTCAGGTCCTCGCGCGCCGCCAACGCCAGGATGCGCAGCCTTGTGTCTTCGGCAGCCGCCCGCAGGAGAGTGAGAAGGTGGTCCATGGAGAGAATGATATAAGCATATCTTTATGCATGCAATGGGTCTCTGTGGGGAAGTTTGTGGCTTCCGAAACACAAGTCCATGGTGTTTTTTTTGGCGCCCTTCAAACCACAGCGCCGGTATGCAACACTGCGGATAATGCGGTGGGAAACGCCGCGCCACGCTTTTTGGCCCGGCGTCCCTGGGCCAGCGGGATGGACCTGGGGTAGGCGTTGATGACCGGTCTGACGAGAGCCATTGCTGCACGCTTCCGCCGATCGGTTGTAGCGGTTGCGCTTGCCGGGACCATGGTCGGGGGCTGCGCCACCGGCGACACCGGCGCGGCCGAGGTGTGGGATCCTCTTGAAACCCCCAACCGCTTCATCTTCTCGATCAACCGCGCCGTCGACATCATCGCACTCAGGCCCCTGGCGGTCATGTATCGCGACCTGGTGCCGGACCGCGCCCAGACGAGTGTCCGCAACGCGCTGGACAATCTCGGAGAGCCGGTCACCGCCATCAACGAGATCTTCCAGGGCGAGCCGCACCGCGCCGCCACGACCATGGCGCGCTTCCTCGTCAATTCGACGATCGGCGTGGCGGGTCTCTTCGACGTGGCCACCAGCCTCGGCCTCGAACGCACCAAGGAGGATTTCGGCAAGACGATCGGCCTGTGGGCCGGTGCCGAGCCGGAAAACGGCGGCTTCTACCTGATGCTGCCGGGCATCGGCCCGTCCAACGCCCGCGACGGCACCGGCCTGATGATGGACTACCTGGTCGATCCGTTCCGGATCCTGACGTTCAACCTGTCGATCAACTGGGACGTCTACCAGCTCGGCCGCTACGGCATGAATGCCGTCGACTATCGCTCGCGCACCATCTTCGCGCTGGACGATCTCGAGAAGAACAGCGTCGACTATTATGCGGCGCTCCGGTCGGCCTATACGCAGAACCGCGCCGACCTGATCCGCCAGAAGCGCGAGAAGACCGATACGCGCGCCGAACTGGAGCGTCGCGACAACCTGGCGCTCGTCCGCTAGCGCAACGCGCCCGCGAGGGGGTGCGTTGGGCGGGCGTCCGGGCTAGAAGCCCTTTCCCCAACAATCGTTCACAGGAGTGCACGGTGCCGATGCTCGCCTCTCGTCGTGTCGTGTTGCAGCTTGCCGCCGCTTCCGCGGTCTTCGCCGCCCTTCCTGTCGTTGCTCCGGCCGTCGCGGCCGATCCTGCGCAGCTCGTGCAGGGCACGGCGCAGCAGGTCATCGATATCGTCAAGACCAAGACGGGGGCCGCCCGCCAGGCCGCGATCCTGGGCGTCCTGCAGTCCAGCTTCGACATGCCCGCCATGGCGCGGTCGGCGCTCGGCACACACTGGAACCAGGCGACGGAGAGCGAGCGCGCGCGCTTCCTCAAGGCCGTCGCCACGGCGGAAGCCAAGGCCTACAGCGAGCGTTTCGGCCAGTATGGCGGTCAGACCCTGACCGTGGGCAAGGTGACGCCGCGCGCCAACGGCGTGACGATCGTCGACAGCCGCCTGAACCAGACGAGCGGACAGCCGATCAAGCTCGAATGGGAGATCCGCAACGACCGGATCACCGACGTCAAGGTCGAGGGCGTCAGCATGGTCATGACTAGACGTTCGGATTTCAATTCCTACATCCAGAACAATGGCGGCAAGGTCGAGCCGCTGGTTCGGGAACTGGAAGCGCGGGCCGCCCAGTAGGCGTGTACCCGTAGGCGTTCATCCACCCGAATTGCGAACAGGGGGCGCGCGGCGTAGTCTCCGGGAAGGGAGGCGTGTCGAGCGCATCGCGGGCGTCGCAGGGGACGGAAGCGGAGCGGAGGAGAGCGCCATGGACAGCGCGGTATTCAAGAACCCGTCGGAGCCCCGTTCTGCGGATGTGCGCTCGGCAGACCTGCGCTCGGTCGATCCGGTGTGGGACCGCATACGCGAGGCTGCCCAGGCGGCCGCCGCTGGCGAGCCTGTGCTCGCTGGAACGCTTCATGCGACGATCCTCAGCCAGCCGCGCTTCGAAAGTGCCCTCAGCTATCACCTGGCACGCCTCGTCGGCACCACGGAGGTGCCTGCCGCGCTGATCCGCCAGACCTTCGAGGAGGCCTTTGCCGCCGATCCCGGCATCGGCCTCGCCGCGCGCGCCGACATCGTGGCGGTCGTCGATCGCGATCCGGCCTGCACCTCTCATCTCGACCCGCTGCTCTGGTTCAAGGGCTACCACGCGCTGCAGACCTATCGCGCCGCGCACTGGCTCTGGGTTCAGGGCCGGCTTACGCTCGCCCATTTCCTGCAGAGCCGCGCGAGTTCTCTGTTCGCCCTCGACATCCATCCGGGCGCTGTGATCGGCAAGAGCATCTTCATCGACCACGGCACCGGCGTGGTGATTGGCGAGACCGCCGTCGTCGAGGACGGCGTCTCCATGCTGCACGGCGTGACGCTGGGCGGTACCGGCAAGGAACGCGGCGACCGCCACCCCAAGGTGCGGCGCGGCGTGCTGCTCGGCGCCGGCGCGAAAGTGCTGGGCAATATCGAGATCGGCGCCTGCGCCAAGATCGCGGCCGGTTCGGTCGTGCTCGATCCCGTGCCGGCCGGCTGCACGGCGGCCGGCGTACCGGCCCGCATCATCGGCTGCGTGGACGTGCCGGAGCCGGCGCTCGACATGGATCACCGGATCTAATCTTCACGGTCTGATGGCAGGCCGGCTCCCGGCCGCTCGGGGGAATGCCGGATGCTCCACAGGTTCCGCGGGATCGCGCTCCATCTCTGGACGGTCGACACGACGCCGTTCGAGCCCGCTCTGGCAGCGGCAAAAGAGGGCGGCTTCGACGCGGTCGAATTGCGCCGTGTCGATTTCATGCGGGCGCAGGAGAGCGGCCTCTCGAACACGGCGCTTCTGGGCCGCGTGCGCAGTCATGGACTGCCGGTCAGCGCCGTGGGCTGCGAGTATGGCTGGACCTTCGCGGCGAAGCAGGATCGCGAGCGTTTGTTCGCGTCGCTGCGGGAGGCCTGCGAGCGGGCGGTCATGCTCGATTGCGCGACGGTGATGAGCGGCATCGGGCCGGGTGATGCCTCGATGGAAGAGGGCGTGGCGAATATCCGGCACGCCGGCGAGATCGTGGAGCGGCACGGGCTGCGGCTCGCCCTCGAATACCAGTTCCAGCATCCCATCGTGAGCCGCCTCGACATCCTGCGCGAGCTGATCGCGAAGGCCGGGCAGAAGAGCGTCGGCCTGCTGCTCGATGCCTATCACCTGCAGCGCGGCGGCCGTCCCGGTCGCGGCTTCGAGGACGTGCCGGGCGCGGAAATCTTCTACGTGCAGTACAGCGACGTGCCCGATGCGCCGCCCAATGCCGCTCCGCCGGTCGATCGCCTGGCGCCGGGCAAGGGCGTGGTGCGCTGGAGCGAGCTGTTCCAGCTTCTTGCGGCCAAGGGCTACGACGGCTGGATCAGTTACGAAGCGCCCAATCCCGCGCACTGGAATCATCCCGCCATCGACGTGGCACGTGAGGGTGCGACGGCGACACGGCAGATGCTGGAAGCCGCCTTCGCAAGATGACCTGCGACCAGCCGCAGGATGGATGAAGCCGACGCGATGGTTTAAGCCTGCGCCGATGGCGCAGAAGAAGAAGCCCCCGAGCAAACCCCGGAAGAGCGCCTCTTCCGCCAGGCCCAGGTCGCGCAAGCGCGCGGCGCCGGCCGCGGGACCCAAGCCGCTGCCGCCGCCGACCACGACGCTGCAGCAGGAACTGCGCATGATGGCGCACAGCGGCGCCCAATCGCTGCAGAGCCTGATCGTGTTCCTCGCCGTGGTGGTCGTGATCGTCGGCATCGGCATCGGCGCCTGGTCGATGCGGCCCGTCCCCAGCTACGCATCGGTCGAACAGAAGGCGGGCTCGCCGTTCGACGCGACCTTCACGGCGGAGAACACGAACCCGTGGTTTCCGATGAAGGGCCTCAAGCTCAATTGCGTGCTCGACCATGTGCGCGCCTCGGGCCGCGAGCCGACCCTGATCGAGGCGACGGATGTGCGCTTTCCCGCCGGGGCCACCGACGAGTTGAAGTCGGGCGAGTCCGCGACCTTCCGCTGCCCCTTCCGCGCGTTGTTCGGCCTGCCGCCGCTCGCCGAGGACTACAGCACCGCCCATCGCGCCCAGATCTACTTCCGAGCGACCTACGAACTGCCGTTCTTCGGCACGATCCGCCTCAGCGACAACAGCGTGCCGTATTTCCTCAACACGCGCCTGCTGCCGCCGCGCTGGACCAGCAAGCCGGACGGCTAACGCAAACCCGCGAACGGCTTCAGCCGTCGCGGATCGAAGTGCCGCAGCGGAACCTGGCTCGTCGCGCCGTCGAGGATCAGCTCGGCCATCGCCTCGCCTCGCCGGTGGCGGGGGCGTTGAGCATGCCCCACACGCTGTGGCCCGTGGCGACCCAAGCATTGTCGATGCCGGGGATCGCGCCGATCAGCGGCAGCCCGTCCTCGGTGACGGGACGGAAGCAGGCCTGATGCGCCACGATGGGCGCCGTCGCCAGGACAGGCGACACCGCACGGCACAGTGCTTCAAGGCAGTCGTGCGCGCCCTCGTCGCCGGCGATCTCGGCCGGATCGACCGGCAACGACGCGGTGCTGGACACCGCGCAGGCCCAGACCGTGCCATCGGCCCGGGCGAAGATCTCGGGGGTGAGGGCCTCGCCACCCGCCTCCTCGTATTCCAGGAACAGCGCCTCGGCCGGCACCGCGTCGCCGGTGCGGAAGACGAGACTGTGGCCCTTGAATCCGTAAACGGCGGGGAGCGGCAGCCAGCGCGACGCGAGGATCGACCACGGTCCCATCGCGATCACCACGCCGTCACCCTCGACGGTCTCGCCGGTATCGAGCACGACGCCGACAACGGCTCCATTGGCGGCCATCGTCAATCCGGCGGCCGTGCCATGTATCAACTGGGCGCCGTTGGCTTGCGCGCCGTGCATAAGGCCTTGCGTGAAGGCACGCGGCTCGACCAGCGCCGTCGTCTGCGGCGTGCCGATCTGGCCGGTCAGCGTGACGTCCGGCGACAACCACGGCCGCCCGGCACGACCGCGGCCGCGGCGTCCCTCGGCGGCATGGCCCGCAAAGGTCGTGAGCGTGCGATAGCCCCACGGATTGCCAAGTTCTTCGGCGAGGCGCCCATGCAGCGCGAAGCTGCGGCGCGCCAGCCGGTCGAGCGCACTGCCGCGGCACCAGTCGAGGGCGAGGAACCCGCCGGACTTGCCCGAGGCTGCGCCGCCGACCTCATGTCGCTCGACCACGACCGGCGCCGCGCCGCGAAGGCTGAGGAAGTAGGCGATGGCGGCACCGATCGCGCCGCCGCCGCAGATGACGATCCGCCGGGGTCTGTCCATGCGCTTCGAGACTAGCGCAAAGCCGTCCGTGGCGGCAGCATATGGGCCGGACCGCCGCGGGAGCCTCGCTCATGGACGACTATTACGATCTCGGCGCCTACAAGCGCACCGTCACTACGTCTTCGCCGCAGACACAGCTCTGGTTCGATCGCGGACTGAACTGGCTCTATGGCTTCAACCACGCCGAGGCGATCAAGTGCTTCGAGAAGGCGCTGGAAACCGATCCCGGCTGCGCCATGGCGCACTGGGGCATCTCCTACGCCGCCGGTCCGAACTACAATCTTCCCTGGCACCGCTACGATCCGGCCGGCAAGAAGCGTGCGCTGGAAGCTTCCTACGATGCCATGCAGCGCGCGCTCGCCGCCGCGCCCAACGCCTCGACGGTCGAACAGGCTCTCATCCGCACCTTGCCGGCGCGCTACCCGCAGCGCGAGGTGATCGAGGACCAGACGACCTGGGACAAGGCCTTCACCGTCGAAATGCGCAAGCTGTTCAAGGCCCATCCGCACGATCTCGACCTCCGCTCGGTCTATGCCGAGGCGATCATGAACGAGACGCCGTGGCAGATGTGGGACCTCAAGAGCGGCCAGCCGACGCCGGGCGCCGGCACGGAGGAGGCGGTTGAGGTGCTGGAGAGCGCCTTCCGCGACATTCCCGCGAGCTGGGACCATCCCGGCCTGCTGCACCTCTACGTCCACCTTATGGAGATGTCGCCGTTCCCACAGCGCGCCCTGCGCGCCGGCGACCGGCTGCGCGATCTCGTGCCGGACTCGGGCCACCTCGTGCACATGCCGACCCATATCGACGTGCTGTGCGGCAACTATCGCGACGTCGTGGTCTACAACCAGAAAGCCGTGGTGGTCGACCGCAAGTATCTCGCACGCGAGGGTGCCCTCAACGTCTATTCGATGTATCGCAGCCACGACCATCACTTCATCGTCTACGGCGCCATGTTCCTCGGCCAGTACACGCCGGCCATCACCGCGGCGCAGGAGCTGATCGACACCACGCCCGAGGAACTGCTGCGCATCCAGTCGCCGCCGATGGCCGATTTCGTCGAGGGCTATCTCTCGATGAAGCAGCACGTGCTGGTGCGCTTCGGCAAGTGGCGCGAGATCATCGCGCAGGAGCTGCCGAAGGATCCGGAGCTCTACTGCTCGACCACGGCGATGACGCTCTACGCCAAGGGTGTGGCTCATTCGGTTCTGGGTGAGATCGAGCAGGCCGAGCGGGCGCGCGCGGCCTTCCGCGCCGCCAAGGCGCGGGTGCCGGAGAGCCGGCGCCTGCACAACAACACCATGGTCGACCTGCTGGCCATCGCCGAGGAGATGCTGACCGGCGAACTGGAGTATCGCCGCGGCAACTTCGACCTCGCCTTCGCCCATCTCCGCCGCGCCGTCGAACTCGACGATTCGCTGCCCTACGACGAGCCCTGGGGCTGGATGCAGCCGACCCGCCACGCGCTGGGCGCGCTGCTGCTGGAGCAGGGCCATCTCGCCGAGGCCGAGGCCGTCTATCGCGCCGACCTCGGCTTCGACGGCAAGACCAACCGCGCCTGCTGGCATCCCGAGAATGTGTGGAGCCTGCACGGCTTGCACGAATGCCTGACGCGCCGCGGCGAAACGGTCGAGGCGCCTCTGATCAAGGCGCGTCTGGATCTGGCATCGGCGCGGACGGAGTTCCCGGTGCGTGCATCGTGCTTGTGCCGAAGGGAAGCCGCTTAGATCATGCTTCGCCAGATCAACAACGTAATGGCGAAAATCTCTTCGCTATTTCGTGTGGACTGTCTAGGTTGGTGTCCCTTGCATCGCCATCGCTTCGGACGCTCATGTATTTCAGGATTATTGCCTTCTTGTTCGCGGCTTTCTCGCTAGGTGCCTGCGAAAGCCCCGATTCTTCGCTCCTGAAGATGCCCTTGGCGCAGGATGCTCGCGGAAAGCTGGGGAGCATCGAGGTCATTGTCGCCCAATACCAGTCGCCTATCGGTGCCTCCTCGGCACCCACCCCGGGAGTGGGTCTCATAGGTGGCTTCGCCAGCGGCTTGAGCGGGGCCCTGCAACGAGAACGCGTCGAGCTCGTCAACAAGGCCCTGGCGACTTTCAATTACGGCGACGACACTCTGCAGGCGACGCAGCAGGCCTTTGCCGGCATCGTCGGGCCCAGGATTCGGGTTTCCCCGACGGTGGTTCGCTCGCCCGAGGAGTGGACGGCGGCGTACAAGGCCTCCACGGCAGATGCCGTCCTCTTCTTCTACATTCACTATTCTATTGCCGGTGATCAGCGGCCGCTCCAGTTCAACGGGATGCTGATGTTGCTCGCCAGGTCAGGGGCGCTGCGGAAGTCCGAGCCCGATCCACAGGCAGATTCGAAGGAGAGCGACATCATCTTCCGGGGCCACAAGGGAGTGACCCGCTATTTCATGGGCGCAGACTCGCCCACGAGGGTGCGCAGCGAGTATGACGCGGCAGCGCGCGAATTGGCCGCCTGGGCGGCCACCGAAGCCAGCGCGCTGCTCAAATAGGAGTTCATCGCTTCGCCGGTGGCAGCACCCTCTGGATCATCGCGAACAGGAACGCCGTCGTCAGGCCGAACAGCAGCATGCCGTTCACGGCTTCGAGCGCGCCCAGCATCTTCCACTGGTGGGCGAGGTGGATGGTGGTGTCGCCATAGGTGGTGAGTGCGCCCAGCGAATAGAGCATGGCCGAGCGGTTGTCGGGGATGGCGCCGAGATAGCGGAACGCCAACGCCCAGATGCCGCCTTCCAGGATGTGCAGCGTCGTCACCAGGGTGACGGCCATCGCCATCACCAGCGAGAAGATGAGGGTGAAGTGGCGGCCGCGGTCGCGCATCGTGTCGAGCAGGCGGTCGACCCGGGCGGTGAAGACCGCCAGGCACAGGATATGGATGACGCAGGTAAGCGCGATCAGTGGCACGCCCCAGGCCCAGTCGTGGCCCCACTGGACCTCGTCGATCGGGTTCATGCCGCCGCCCGTCCTGCGCCCCTCGTTCCCTAGCTGCGGACCAGCGGCTTGTACTTGATGCGGTGCGGCTGGTCGGCGTCGGTGCCCAGCCGGCGGTGCCGGTCGGCCTCGTAGTCCTGATAGTTGCCCTCGAACCACTCGACATGGCTGTCGCCCTCGAAGGCCAGCATGTGGGTGGCGATGCGGTCGAGGAACCAGCGATCGTGGGAGATCACCACGGCGCAGCCGGCATAGTCGACCAGCGCCTCTTCGAGCGCGCGCAAGGTGTCGACGTCGAGATCGTTGGTCGGCTCGTCGAGCAGCAGCACGTTGGCGCCGCTCTTCAGCATCTTGGCGAGGTTCACGCGGTTGCGCTCACCGCCCGAGAGCTGGCCGACCTTCTTCTGTTGGTCGGCGCCCTTGAAGTTGAACGAGCCGCAATAGGCGCGGCTGGAGACTTCGCGGCTGCCGAGCTTGATGATGTCGAGGCCGCCCGAGAGCTCCTCCCACACCGTCTTGTTGGGATCGAGCGTCTCGCGGCTCTGGTCGACATAGCCCAGCTTCACCGTCGGGCCGACCGAGAAGGTGCCGCTGTCGGGCTTGTCCTGGCCGGTGATCATCTTGAACAGCGTGGTCTTGCCGGCGCCGTTGGGGCCGATCACGCCGACGATGCCGCCCGGCGGCAGGTTGAACGACAGGTTGTCGATCAGCAGCCGGTCGCCGAAGCCCTTGGAGATGCCCTCGGCGCGGATGACGTGGTCGCCGAGGCGCGGGCCGGCCGGGATGACGATCTGCTGGGAGTCCAGTGTCGCCTTCTGCTCCTCCTCGACCATGCGCTCGTAGGCCGCGATTCGCGCCTTGCTCTTGGAGCGGCGGGCCGACGGGCTGGTGCCCATCCATTCGAGCTCGCGCTGCATGGTGCGGCGGCGCGAGTCGGCGGCCTTCTCTTCCATCTCCAGGCGCTTGTCCTTCTGCTTCAGCCAGGACGAGTAGTTGCCTTCCCAGGGGATGCCGGCGCCGCGATCGAGTTCGAGGATCCAGCCGGCGACGTTGTCGAGGAAGTAGCGGTCGTGGGTCACGGCCACGACGGTGCCGGGGAACTCCGCGAGATGGCGCTCCAGCCACGCCACCGATTCGGCGTCGAGATGGTTGGTCGGTTCGTCGAGCAGCAGCATGTCGGGCTTGGAGAGCAGCAGGCGGCACAGCGCCACGCGGCGCTTCTCGCCGCCCGAGAGCTTGGTCACGTCGGCGTCGGACGGCGGGCAGCGCAGCGCGTCCATGGCGATCTCGACGGTGCGGCCGAGGTCCCAGCCGTTGCCGGCGTCGATCTTCTCCTGCAGCTCGGCCTGCTCGGCAATCAGCTTGTCCATGTCGGCGTCGGGATCGGAGAAGGCGTTGGAGACCTCCTCGAAGCGCGCCAGGGCCTTCGCCATGTCGCCGGCGCCGTCCATCACGTTGCCCAGCACGTCCTTGGCGGGGTCGAGGCCCGGCTCCTGCTCCAGCAGGCCCACCTTCACGCCCTCGGCCGCCCAGGCCTCGCCGGTGAAACTGTCGTCGCGGCCGGCCATGATCTTCAGCAGGGTCGACTTGCCCGAGCCGTTGAGGCCGAGCACGCCGATCTTGGCGCCGGGCAGGAACGACAGCCAGATGTCCTTGAGCACCTGCTTGCCGCCGGGAAAGGTCTTGTTCAGACCCTTCATCACGTAGATGTACTGGTAGGATGCCATTGTAACCAAATCCTTGTGTGGCGGAGCTTGTAGCGGCCCCGTCCAGACGGTTCAATGACGGCGGGGAGAAACGCGCACGCATGCTGGTGGAACCGGCTGTCCTGGCCCTGTCGCTGGCCTATCTGGGGCTGCTCTTCGCCGTTGCCTGGTTCGGCGACCGGCATGCGCGCGACTGGTCCCGCAGCTCGGTCGCGCCGGCCGTCTATGGCCTGTCACTGGCGATCTACTGCACTTCCTGGACCTTCTACGGCGCGGTCGGCCGGGCGGCGACCTCGGGCATCGACTTCATCCTCATCTATACCGGTCCCGTGCTGGTGGTGACGCTGGGCTACCCGATGGTCGCCAAGATGGTGCGGCTGGCCAAGCAGCACAACGTCACCTCGATCGCCGACTTCCTGGCCTCGCGCTACGGCAAGAGCAGGGCGGTCGGCGTCACCGCCACGCTGTTCGCCACGGTCGGCGTACTGCCCTACATCGCGCTGCAGCTCCAGGCGGTGTCGTCGTCGTTCCGCACCATCGCGGCCCCCCTGCCGTGGAGCGGCGACGCGCCGGGCGTCGTGCATGCCGACACGTCGCTGATCGTGGCGGCGCTGATGGCACTGTTCACCATCCTGTTCGGCGTGCGCAACGTGCAGGCCTCCGAGCAGCATCGCGGCATGATGCTGGCGATCGCCTTCGAATCGGTGGTCAAGCTGCTGGCGCTGCTGGCGGTCGGTCCCTTCGTCGTCTGGTTCCTGTTCGATGGCCCGTCCGACATGGTGGCGCGTCTCGGAGAGGCGCCGGCCGTGGCCGAGAGGCTGACGCGCGAGGCCTCGCCGCTCACCTGGGTGGTGACGTCGCTGCTGTCCGGCATGGCTTTCCTCTGTCTGCCGCGGCAGTTCCACGTGGCGGTTGTCGAGCACGACCATCCCGCCAGCCTGCGGACGGCGCGCTGGCTGTTCCCGGCCTACCTCGTGCTGATCAACCTGTTCGTCATTCCGATCGCGGCGGCGGGCCTGCTGCTGCTCGGACCGCAGGTCAGCCCGGACCTCTACGTGCTGCGGCTGCCGCTGCTGGGCGGCGAGAACTGGCTGTCGGCCTTCGTCTTCATCGGCGGTCTTTCGGCCGCCACGTCGATGGTGATCGTGGCCTGCATGGCGCTGTCGGGCATGATCGGCAACGAGCTGCTGATGCCGTACCTGCTGCGGCGGCAGGCCGGCGTGGCGCGCGACATGGGTCCGCTCGTGGTGCTGGTGCGCCGCGCCGCCGTCGTGCTGATCCTGATGGCGGGCTATGCCTACGAGCGCATCATCTCGGGCTACCTGCCGCTCGCCTCGATCGGCCTGATCTCCTTCTGCGCCGTCGCCAACTTCGCGCCGGGCCTGATCCTCGGCCTCTACTGGCAGCGCGCGCACCGGTTCGGCGTCGTGGCTGGCCTGGCCGGCGGCTTCGTCGTGTGGCTCTACGCGCTGCTGCTGCCGACCCTGCACCAGGGTGCGGGCAGCGCGCCGATGGCGCCCTTCATGCCCTGGCTGCCGGAGCCGCTGGCCGCGCTCGATCCGGTGCTGCAGGGGTTCCTGGTCTCCCTCACCGTCAACACCGCCCTGCTGATGGGCGTCTCGTTGCTGGTCCGCCCGGTGGGCCGCGATCGCGAGCAGGCGGATGCCTTCGTGCTGGGCGCCGAGCCCAAGCCGCCGACCAGGCGGACGCCGGCCGATGCCGCCCGCATCGAGGAGCTGCGCCAGTTGCTGGCGCGCTTCGTCGGGGTCGAGCGCGCGGCCCGCACGCTTTCCGGCGAGCTGTCGCTGGAGACCGCGCTTGCCCGCACCGAGCGCATGCTGTCGGGCACCCTGGGCGCGGCCTCGGCGCGCGTCATCGTCGCGGCCTCGGCGCGGCGCGGCCGGCTGCTGCCGCGCAGTGCGCGTGCCATCATCGACGAGGCCTCGGAGGCGATCCGCTACAACTACGAGATCCTGCGCAACACGCTCGACCATGTCGGCATGGGCATCGCCTCGTTCGACCGCGAGGGACGGCTGGAGATCTTCAACGACCGCTTCACCGACCTGCTGGCGCTCGACGACGATGCGGTGGCCGTCGGTGCCGCCGCGCGCGAGTTCGGCGCGACGCCGGACGTGGTGGCGCTGTTGCGCCGGCCCGAATCGCCGCAGACCCACGAGATCGCCACCCGCGAGGGCCGCGTGATCGAGTTGCGCCTCGATCCCCTGCCGGAGGACGGCTTCGTCGCCACCTGCAACGACGTGACGGCGAGGGTGCGCACGGCGGAGGCGCTGCGCGACAGCGACGGCCAGTTGCGCCGCGCCGCCGAGACTCTGGAACAGCGCGTCGTCGAGCGCACCGCCCAGCTCGAAGCCAGCCGCGCCGAGGCCGAGGCCGCCAATCTCGGCAAGACACGCTTCATCGCGGCGGCGAGTCACGACCTGCTGCAGCCGCTGCATGCGGCGCGGCTGTTCACGGCGGCGATGATCGACCGCGATCCACGAAACGATCTCGGCGGCAAGATCGATGCGAGCCTCGGCGCCGTCGAATCGCTGCTCGATGCGCTGCTCGACATCTCCAAGCTCGACGCCGGTGCCTTCAAGCCCGAGCGGCGGCCGTTCGCGCTGCAGCCGCTGTTCGAATCGCTGGCGACGGCCTTCGCGCCGATGGCCGCGCGGCGCGGTGTCGAACTCGCGGTGGCGCCGACGCGCGCCTTCGTCGACACCGATCCCGCCTTCCTGCGCCGCATCCTGCAGAACCTTCTCTCGAACGCGCTGCGCTACGGGCAGGTCGAGGGGCGGCCGGCGCGCGTGCTGCTGGGGTGCCGGCGCGTGACGACCCAAGAGGGCGGCGACGCGCTGCGCATAGAGGTGCGCGACAACGGGCCGGGCATCGCGCCCGACAAGCAGGCGGTGATCTTCGACGAGTTCGTGCGACTGCAGCCGGAGGACGATGGGCCGCGCGAGGAGCGGGGGCTTGGCCTCGGCCTCGCCATCGTCGACCGCATCGCGCGCATGCTCGACCTTCCGGTCGCGCTCGCCTCCGCCCCGGGTCGCGGCTCGACCTTCTCCATCACCGTGCCGCGCGTGGCGGCCGTCGTGACCCCGCCCGTGGCCGCGCCGGTTCAGCAGTCGCTGCCGTCGATCGAGGCCGAAAGCTTCGTGCTCTGCCTCGATAACGAAGCGCGGGTGCGCGAGGCGATGGCGGCGCTGCTGGGCGGCTGGGGCTGCAACGTCGCGACCGCCGCGTCGCAGGCCGAGGCGCTGGAGGCGGTGGCGCGCGCCGGACGCCTGCCCGACCTGGTGCTTGCCGACCTGCATCTCGACGAAGGCGCCGACGGTCTCGACGCCGTGGTCGCGATGCGCGCCGCCTGGGGACGTGCCGTGCCCGCCGCCCTCGTCACGGCCGACCGCGATCCGATGTTGCGATTGCGGGTGCGGGCCCAGCAGGTCGAGCTGTTGCACAAGCCGGTGAAGCCGGCATCGCTGCGGGCGCTGCTGAGGTTGAGGAGTTCGGCCGCGGGGCGCCTTACGGCCTGATCGTCTCCGCCGCCGGCAGTGCCAGCCCGCGCGCCTCGATGACGGCCTGGGTGCGCGAGCGGACGCCGAGCTTGCGCAGGATCACCGTTACATGCGCCTTCACGGTCGCCTCGCCGACGCCGAGCTTGTGCGCGATCTGCTTGTTCTGGTCGCCCTGCACCATCAGCGCCAGCACGCGCCATTGTTGCGGCGTGAGCTGGGCGGCACGCTGGGCAAAGGTTTCGCCGGTGCTGGCCTCCGGGGGCGCGAAGATCTCCCCGTTGAGCACGGCACGCACGATGCCCGCGATCTCCTCGAGCGGGGCGGACTTGTCGATATAGGCCGAAGCGCCAAACTCGTAGGTGCGGCGTACCACCGAGGCGTCGCGCGCGGCCGAGACGACCACGATGGGTACGGTGGGATGCTCGGCGCGCAGGCGGCCAAGACCGGTAAGCCCATCCATGCCTGGCATGTCGAGGTCGAGCAGCACGGCATCGGTCTCGGGCTCCTCGTCGAGCGCGGCCTTCGCCTGCTCCAGCGTTCCGGCCATGTTGAAGCGCGCGCCCGTGAAGGACTGGCCCAGCGCCGATGCCAGCGCATCCCGGACCATCGGATGATCGTCGGCGATCAGAAAGGACAGGGACGTTTCCCCGGACATCGCTTCTTCTCTGCTGCGGCGCGGTAGAAAATGCTGCGGCGCACTCTACGCAGCCTTGGACCTTGGTCGAATTGCAGCACACAGCGCGTGCGATTTACACAAGAATCAAGTTGGGGTCCGTGTATGGGCACCCACGTAACTTGGGGAGAAACGCTTATGGCCGTAGCAGGCACTGCAGACGAGCGCGCGCGTCCGATGACGCGCGAAGAGAGGAAGGTGATCATCGCCTCCTCCGTCGGCACCATCTTCGAATGGTACGACTTCTATCTCGCGGGCTCGCTGGCCGCGAACATCGCCGCCAACTTCTTCGCCGGCGTCAACCCGACGGCCGCCTTCATCTTCACCCTGCTGGGCTTCGCCGCCGGCTTCGCGGTCCGTCCGTTCGGCGCGCTGTTCTTCGGCAGCCTGGGCGACCTGATCGGCCGCAAATACACCTTCCTCGTGACGATGACGCTGATGGGCGTCGCGACCTTCGTGGTCGGTCTTCTGCCGGGCTATGCCTCGATCGGCATCGCGGCGCCGATCCTGTTCATCGCCTGCCGCCTGCTCCAGGGCCTGGCGCTGGGCGGCGAGTATGGCGGTGCTGCCACCTATGTGGCCGAGCACGCGCCGCAGGGCCGTCGCGGCTTCTACACTTCGTGGATCCAGACGACCGCCACGGTCGGCCTGTTCCTCTCGCTGCTCGTGATCCTCGCGCTGCGCCTGTCGCTGACGCCCGAGCAGTTCGCGGCCTGGGGCTGGCGCGTGCCGTTCCTGGTCTCGATCCTGCTGCTGGCAGTCTCCATCTGGATCCGCCTGCAGCTGCAGGAATCGCCGGCGTTCCAGCGCATGAAGGCCGAGGGCAAGGGCTCCAAGACGCCGTTGCGCGAGGCGTTCGGCGTCTGGAAGAACGCCAAGATCGCGCTCATCGCCCTGTTCGGCGGCACCGCCGGTCAGGCGGCGGTCTGGTACACGGGTCAGTTCTACGCCCTGTTCTTCCTGACCCAGACGCTGAAGCTGGACGGCACGACCTCGAACATCGTGATCGCCGTGGCGCTGGCGATCGGCACGCCGTTCTTCATCTTCTTCGGCTGGCTGTCGGACAAGATCGGCCGCAAGCCGATCATCCTCGCGGGCTGCGCGCTCGCGATGGTGACCTACTTCCCGCTGTTCCACGCGCTCACCAACGCGGTGAACCCGGCCCTCAATGCCGCGATCGAGAAGTCCCCGGTCACGGTGATCGCCGATCCCAACGAGTGCTCGTTCCAGTTCAACCCGACGGGAACCGCCTCGTTCACCAGCTCGTGCGACATCGCCAAGTCGTTCCTCGCGCGCAACTCGGTGAACTACTCGAACCAGTCCGCCCCGGCCGGCACGCCGGCGCAGATCAAGGTCGGCGACAAGGTCATCACCTCCTTCGACAAGGCGAAGGCAGGGGCCGAAGGCGCCGCCAAGGAGCGTGCCTTCAACACGGAAGCCACGGCGGCCATCCGCGCGGCCGGCTATCCGGCCGCGGCCGACAAGGCCCAGATCAACATGCCGATGGTCATCATCATCCTGACCATCCTCGTCATCTACGTGACGATGGTATACGGCCCGATCGCGGCACTGCTGGTCGAACTGTTCCCGACCCGTATCCGCTACTCCGGCATGTCGCTGCCGTACCATATCGGCAACGGCTGGTTCGGCGGCTTCCTGCCCCCGACCGCCTTCGCCATCGTGGCGGCGACCGGCAACATCTACTCGGGCCTCTGGTACCCCATCGTGGTCGCCGGAATGACCCTGATGATCGGCCTGCTCTTCATGCCCGAGACCAAGGACCGCAACATCTACGCCGACGACTGACACCCGGTCTGCGACAAGAAAGGACCGGCGGCCCCGCAGGGGCCGCCGGTTTCTTTTTGAGGTTTGCCCCGGCTTGGGTAAGACTCCCGCCATGAACCTCGACGCCATTGCCATCGGCAAGAACCCGCCCGAAGACGTCAACACCATCATCGAAGTGCCGATCGGCGGCGAGCCGATCAAGTACGAGATGGACAAGGAAGCCGGCACCCTGGTGGTCGACCGCTTCCTCTACACGCCCATGCGTTATCCGGGGAATTACGGCTTCGTGCCGCATACCCTGTCCGACGACGGCGATCCGATTGACGTGCTGGTGGCCAATACCCGGCCCATCATCGCCGGCGCGGTGATGAACGTGCGCCCGATCGGCGTTCTGCGCATGGAGGACGACGGAGGCGGGGACGAGAAGATCATCGCCGTGCCCTCGTCCAAGCTCACCCAGCGCTATGTTCATGTGAAGAATTACACCGACCTGCCGGAGATCACGCGTCACCAGATCGAGCACTTCTTCATCCACTACAAGGACCTCGAGCCCGGCAAGTGGGTGAAGCTGCTGGGCTGGGGAGACGTCGACGAGGCCCGCCGCCTCATCACCGAGGCGATCGAGCGGGCGAAGAAGAAGCGCTGACGAAAGCGGCGTCGCCTGGTTTGGGGCCTGGCGTTTTGGCGGATGCGGGGGAGTTGGGAGTGAAGAAATCTGGCTGGTCGGCGACCCTCGTCGCCAGTTTGTCGGTCGCTTTCGCGGGGCCGGCGGCGGCCCAGTCGTGGAATCTGTACGGCAATGGCGGCTCGTTCTTCGTGCCCCTTACCTTCGCGGACTACCCCGCCGGCGGCCCCCAGCAGGCGTTCGTCTCGCTGACGCTCAATGGAGGCGGCCGGAATCCTTTCATCCTGGACACCGGTTCGCTGGGCCTCGTGGCGACCAGCGGGTTCTATACTCCCGATACCAGTACGGACATGCTGCTCGCGCCCTATGCGAGCATCACCTACACGACCAGCGGCAACAATCCGACCGGCCCGCTCTATCTCACGAACGTCAAGATCCACGGCGAGAACGGTCAGTGGGTGACGGCACGCGTCCCCGTCCTCGCCGCAACGAACACGAACGTCGCCTTTCATCAGCTCGGCGTCGGCTTCGATCGCGGCGGCATCATGGTCGGGACGAATCCCAACGACATCAGCACGCCGGCCAACAATTTCTGGAACATGAACACGTTCCTGTCCCTGGTGAGCGGGCCCGGCGTGAGCACCATGCAGCCGGGCTACGTCATCGGCTGGAACGGCTTCTCCAACCTCGGCCTCGGTCCCGGCGTGCTTCTGGGCCTCAATAGCCAGAACACGAGCAACGGCTTCGCGTTCCAGAAGCTGGCGAGCGGCGGCGGTTCGCAGTCCTGGTACAGCATTGGCGGGGTGCAATACCCGGTGCAATGGAGCCTGCAGAACGGGTCGGTTTCCGTCACGTCCGGAAGCCAGACCTACGATCTCGGGTCTCTGGGCCAACTGCCTGACAGTGGCATTTCGTACATGCTCGTCACGGCGCCGAACGGCGGCAGCGTTCCCGTGGGCACGAGCCACTGCAGCGATATGCCCGGCAACCAGAACAACTGCCTGCCCGCCGGTTCGCGCGTGGAGGTTTTCCTGCCGGGCCAGTCTCAGCCCGCCTACAGTTTCGTGTCGATTGCAGAACCCAATCCGCCGATACCTCCCAGCATCGAGCCGTTCGGCGTGCAGGTCTCGCAGGGCAGCTCGGGCTTCACCAATCTCGGCCGCACCTTCTTCGAAAATCTCAATTACCTCTACGATCCGGTCAACGGCTTCGTCGGGTACCAGGCCTCCGGTGCGTCCGGGACCACGGGATACATCGTCCCGATGCTGGCGCTGCAGGGCACCCTGAACCTGCCGGACCAGTTCCAGACGGATTTCCCGACGTTTCTGATGGGCAACCTGACGGTGCAGCAGGCCGGCTCGGGCGTGCTGAACGGTTCGATCATGGGGGCGGGCGGGCTCACCCTGGCAAGCGGCAACCTCACGCTGGGCGGCGCCGGGCTCTACACCGGCGGCACGACCGTGAACGGTGGCCTTCTGACCATTGCCAGTACCGGATCGCTGCTGGGTGACGTGACGGTCAACGGAGGCGGGCTCGTCAACAACGGGATGATCGGCAGCAGTGGGGCGCTCACCGTCAATGCCGGCAGCTTCGTCAACAACGGCATGATCGTCAGCAACGGCACGCTCGCCGTCAACGGCGGCAGTTTCGCCAATAGCGGCATGTTCTCGAACGGCGGCACGCTCGCCGTCAATGGCGGCAGTTTCGTCAATGCCGCCACGGTCGGCGGCAATGGTCAGTTCTCGGTCAATGCCGGTGGCGGCTTCTTCAACAACGGGACGATCGGCGGCAACGGCCAGTTCACGGTCAACGCTGGCGGCGGCTTCATCAACAATGGCACGTTCGGCGGCAGCAGCCTGCTCACCGTCGGCGTCGGCGGCAGCTTCGTGAATAACGGCACGGTCGACACGCCGATCCAGTGGCAGATGAATTCGGGCAGCTTCGTCAACAACGGCACGTTCAACAGCAGCTTTGCCAATGCCGGCAGCGCGGCCAATGTGGGAACGCTCACGGGATCCGTGATCAACGGCAGTGCGGGCCAGTTCAGCAACACCGGGACGATTACCGGCAGCGTTGCCAACATGGGCCTGTTTGCCCAGAACGGGACGATCACCGGCAATTTCACCAACCTGGGCCTGCTCTCCGGCACGGGCACGATCGGCGGCGACCTGATCAACACCGGCGTCGTCGCGCCCGGCAATTCGATCGGCGCGCTCAGCGTAACCGGCAACTACACCCAGAATGGCGGGGTGTTTCAGTCCGAGGTCAACGCCGCGAGGCAGAGCGACAGGCTCAACGTCGCGGGCACGGCCACGATCGGCGCGGGCAGCTCGCTGCTCATCGTGCCGCAGTCGGGCGTCTACGCGGCGCGCACGAGTTACACGCTGCTCAATGCAACGGGCGGCATAAACGGCGCCTATGCCTCGGTCGCCAGTGCCCTGCCGTTCCTGCAGCCGACGCTCAGCTACGATGCCAACAACGTCTATCTCAGCCTGCAGATCGGCGGCTTCGCCCGGGGTGCGCTGACGCCGAACCAGGCCGCGGTCGGCGCCGTGCTCGATGCCACCGTCGCCACGGCGACGGGGGACTACGCCACCGTCATCGGCGCGCTGGCAAGCTTGACGGCACAGCAGGGCCAGGCGGCGATGAACTCCATCAGCGGCCAGAACTATTCCGGCTTCTCGAGTTCGATGGTGCAGGGCATCCAGCTCTTCCTCGGCAACTTCGCGGGACAGGCAGGCGGCAGCGGCAGCCTGGTCGGTTCGACCCGCGTGGCATTGGCCGAGGCCTGCGATGTCGCCTGCGACAGCACCGTGCCCGCGCTGTGGAGTGCGTGGGGCGGCGCGCTGGGCGGACTCGGCACGATGAGCGGCAACGGCGCGAATGCCGGCTCGCTGACTTATAGCGCCGGCGGCTTCGCGGGCGGCCTCGACCGGCTGGTGGCGCAGGGGCTGCGGATCGGCGTTACGGCGGGATACCAGAACGCCAACCAGTGGGTCGCGGGCTTCAGCGGCCAGGGCAACTCCAACAGTTTCCAGGCTGGCCTCTACGCCAATTACAGCCAGGACAAGGTCTACGCTGATGCGATCGCGGGCTATGCCTACAGCGCCAACCAGATGTGGCGCAGCATCGTCATCCCCGGCCTCGCGCCGCGTACCGCGATCGGCAACACCGGCGCCAACCAGTTCTACGGCCAGGTCGAAACCGGCTACCGCTTCGATCTCGGCGGCCTTGCCGACGCCTACGTCACGCCGTTCGCGCGCCTGCAGGCCTATACGGGCATGCAGAACGCCTTCACCGAAACCGGTGCGGGCTCGCTCAACCTGTCGGTCGCGCAGCAGACGACAAACTCTCTGCGCACGGTACTCGGCGCGCAGCTCGGCGGCGCGATGGATCTCGGCTGGCGCGACCGGCTCGCCATGAAGGTGCGCGTGGGCTGGAGCCACGAATACGCCGACACCGCGCGGCCGGTGACGGCCTCGTTCGCCGGCGCACCGGTGGCGCCCTTCACCACCTACGGGGTGGCGCCCCAGCGCGACGGCGTCGTGCTGGGCCTCGCCGCCAACACCGCCATTGCCGACGCGACCTCGATCTACCTGCGCTACGAGGGCGAGGTCTCCGGCCAGGACAACGCACACGCTTTCACCGCCGGTTTCCGCATGAGCTGGTAGGCGCTCGCGATATCGCTTTCGGCTATGCGGAAATTGTTACGAATTTTCTCCGATGCCCCGATCTCTAACTGTTAGATAACGGACTTCCGAAAGAGACTCACGTTAGGGGACTCGCGTGGGGGAGAGAAAGATAGGGCATGCCACGAGCGTTCACCGGAACCTGACGGTTGTCGCGATCGGCGTGGCGAGTTTCAGCCTGTTTTCAGGATCGGCGCAGGCCCAGCTCGTCTTCAAAACCTATCAGTACGGCACCAGCGCCATCACGACGGTCACCGGAATCCGCGGCGACAACATGACGGGCAACTATTCGTTCACCGGCGGCACGGGCGGATTGCTTTTCGGCCTGTCGGCGGGCTCGATCTCGCCCTTCCCGGACGCTACCGCCGGAGCTTCCAACTTTCCCGGCGCCACCAGTAGCACGCCCTACGGTCCGAGCGTGGGCTCCTCGTCGGGCATCCTCCGCGTGGTCGGAAGTTACATTACCGCCGCATCCAACCCCTACGATCTCGGCTACCTGTACGATGCGGCCGCGGCCCCGGGATCGCAGCTCACGACGCTGATCTATCCGGGCGGTGACACGCTCTACACCATCGCCCACAGCAACTTCGGCAACCAGGTCGTCGGCAATTACGACACCAGGTTCGCGACCGGCAATGCCTTCGTCTACGACATTCCGACCGGCGCCTTCACGACCAACAACAAGCCGGGTGCGGTCAGCACCACGGCCTACGGTGTCTATGGCAACAAGATCGCCGGCGGCTTCGCCGCCCCGACACTGCATGGCTACATCTACGATCAAACGACGCGCCTCTTCACGACCTACGACGCGCCCGGCGCGGTGGTCACGCATTTCGAGGGCATCACCAGCGGCGGCCGGGCCAACACCTACAATCTCGTCGCCGACTCCGTCGACATAAACGGCAATCCGCACGCCTGGGCGGTCCATGTCGATGCGGCGGGTATTGCGACCTGGACGGAGATCGCCGTGCCGGGCGCATTGGTGACATCGGCGAATTCGACCTATGGCGGCAATGTAATCGGCGTATATGTGCGGGACGGCGTGACCAGGGCCTATAGCGTCAACGTTCCGGGTCTCTACAACCCCGTTTCCAATTCGGCAAACCTCACGTCCGGCACTCCCGGCGCGGTGGGGATCAACGGTGCGGGCGACGACGTCGTCAACAACGGATCGATCCAGATGTCGGGTGCCAATGCCATCGGCATCAGCAATGGCACCTACGGCGTCGTCACCAACTACGGCACGATCGGTGTCACGGGCGCGGGCGGTATCGGCGTCGAGATGAAGGGCGAGTTCAGCACGCTGCTGAATGTGGGCACGATCGGTGCCTCGCCGGGCGGCTACGCGATTCGGACCGACGGCACGGCGTCGGGCTCACTGGTCGTCAACAACGGCGCCATCAACGGCCTGGTCTCGATTGCGGCCGGGCCCGATGCCCGCTTCGAGAATAGCGGCTGGCTCGGCATCGCGAGCGCAGGCGCCGGTGCGATGCATCAGATCAGCGGCACCTTCGTGCAGACATCGGCGGGAACGTTGGGCCTGCGGGTCTCGCCGACCGCGGCGGATTCGCTCGTCGTGAACGGAGCGGCGCGGCTGGCGGGCGGCCTGCAGGTCCTCGCGCAGCCCGGCACCTTCGCGCCGCGCTCGACCTATACGTTGGTGACGGCGACCGGCGGCCTGAGCGGCGCCTTTCAAAACGTGGCGAGCACCTCGCCGTTCCTCATCCCGACTCTTAGCTACGACGCCAACAACGCCTATCTCATGTTGCAGGTCGGTGGCTTTGCGCAGGCGGCGCTGACGCCGAACCAGGCGGCGGTCGGCGCGGTGCTCGACGCGACGGCGCCCGCTGCGACAGGCGATTACGCAACCGTCGTCAGTGCGCTCGCGGGCCTGTCCGTGCAACAGGGCCAGGCGGTGATGAACGCGATCAGCGGTCAGAACTATTCCGGCTTCTCGAACTCGATGGTGCAGGGCATCCAGCTCTTCCTCGGCAACTTCGCGGGACAGGCGGGCAGCGGCGGTGGTTCCGGAGGCTCGAGCCGCGTCGCGCTCGCGGAGGCCTGCGTCGCCGCCTGCGACGCCGCCACGCCGGCGCTGTGGGGTGCCTGGGGTGGCGCGCTGGGCGGGCTCGGCACGATGAGCGGCAGCGGCGCGAATGCCGGCTCGCAGACCTACAGCGTCGGCGGCTTCGCGGCAGGCCTCGACCGCGTGGTGATGCCCAACCTCCGGGTCGGTGCCACGATCGGATATCAGAACAGCAACCAGTGGGTCGCGGGCTTCAGCGGCCAGGGCAACTCGAACAGTTTCCAGGCTGGCCTCTACGCCAATTACAGCCAGGACAAGGTCTATGCCGACGCGATCGCCGGCTATGCCTACAGCGCCAACCAGATGACGCGCAGCATCGCGATTCCCGGTCTCGGTGCGCGCACGGCCATGGGGCTCACCGGTGCCAACCAGTTCTACGGCCAGGTCGAAACCGGCTACCGCTTCGATCTCGGCGGCCTTGCCGACGCCTACGTCACGCCGTTCGCGCGCCTGCAGGCCTATACGGGCATGCAGAACGCCTTCACCGAAACCGGTGCGGGCTCGCTCAACCTGTCGGTCGCGCAGCAGACGACAAACTCTCTGCGCACGGTACTCGGCGCGCAGCTCGGCGGCGCGATGGATCTCGGCTGGCGCGACCGGCTCGCCATGAAGGTGCGCGTGGGCTGGAGCCACGAATACGCCGACACCGCGCGGCCGGTGACGGCCTCGTTCGCCGGCGCGCCGGCCGCCCCCTTCACTACCTACGGGGTGGCGCCGCAGCGTGACGGTGTCGTCCTCGGGCTCGCGGCCTCCACCACGGTTGCCGAAGCGCTCAATATTTTCTTGCGCTACGATGGCGAAATCTCCGGCCAGGACAATGCGCACGCCTTAACCGCCGGCTTCCGCATGAGCTGGTAGGGAACGCTTCCGCCGCGCCGCGGTTTTATCGGCGGGATGTGTTTTTTTGCCATTTTCTCCCGGCAAGGGTTTGTGCAGGCCAAACTGGGAAACGTTCGATTCGATGCGATGAGTAACCTGCGTATTGTCCTGCTGCTCGCGGCGACCCTCATGGGGTGCGCGCCCGTGGTCGTCCCGGCCGGCGCTCCTGTCCGGCCGCCGGCGCTCGAAGCCGACCGGTACGTCGCGGCCGACGGCAGCGTGCTCAAGCTGTCCGTTTGGCCCGCTGAGGGAGGAACGCCCAAGGCGATCATCCTTGGCATCCACGGATTCGGGGACTACCGCAAGGCGTGGGACGAACCGGCGGAAATTTGGGCCGCCGACGGCATCACCACCATCGCCTATGACCAGCGCGGTTTCGGTTCCAGTGCCACGCGCGGCCGCTGGGCGGGGACGGCCACGATGGTCGACGACATCCGGACCGTCGCCTCGCTCATCCGGCAGAAGTATCCCGGCGTGCCGCTCTATCTCGCGGGCGAAAGCATGGGCGGTGCGCTCGTGATGGCTGCGGCGGACAAGAATCTCGACGTCGACGGCCTGATCCTGGTCGCCGCGGCGCTGCGGTCGCGCGATACGCTGGGTCCATTCCTGAGCGGCGGGCTTTCCTTCTTCGCGCACACCGTGCCATGGCTTCCGTCCGGACCGACCTCCATCGATTTCCAGCCGACGGACAATCCCAAGACGATGGAGAAGATGCGCAACGACGCCATGATCCTGCGCAATCCCCGTGTCGATCTGGGGTACGGGCTGGTCGAGGCGATGGATGCGGGGAAGGCGGCGGCGCCGACGATCGACAAGCCCTATCTGATGCTGCATGGAATCGGCGACCGCCTTGTTCCGATCGAGCCCGTGCGCTCGGCGATCGAACTGATGCCCAGACGTCCTGATTCGCATCTCGCCTTCTACCGCAACGGCTATCACATGCTGCTGCGCGACAAGCAGGGCGCGCTGGTCGCCAAGGATGTCGCCGCCTGGATCCACGACAAGGACCAGCCCCTGCCGTCCGGCGCCGACGTCCAGATGTCGCGGCCGGAGCTGGCCAGGCTGTGGGGCAGCAAGCGCGGCGACTGATCCGCTTTCAGGCGCTTGCCGTTCGCGTCCGGTGTCCTATATCACCGCCGGAAAATCCATGGCGAGGACACAAGCGCAATGAACGGCGACGGTTCGGCGGCCCAGGGCAGCCCGGAGAAGCACCAGTTCCAGGCCGAGGTGGCCGAACTTCTCAACCTGATGATCCACTCCGTCTATTCCGAGACGGATGTATTCCTGCGCGAGCTGGTGTCGAACGCCTCCGACGCCTGCGACAAGGTCCGCTACGAGGCCATCGCCCGGCCGGAATTGCTGGCCGGCGACGAGCGGCTCGCGATCCGCATCAAGCCCGATGCGACCGCCAGGACCCTGACGATTGCCGACAACGGCATCGGCATGGACCGGCAGGAGCTGATCGACAATCTCGGCACCCTGGCGCGCTCCGGCACCAAGGCCTTCCTGAAGGGATTGAAGGACGCCAAGGAGGGGCTGGGCCTCATCGGCCAGTTCGGCGTGGGTTTCTATGCTGCCTTCATGGTGGCCGACCGCATCGAGGTGACGAGCCGGCGTGCCGGCTCGGCCGAAGCCTGGACCTGGACCTCCGCCAGCGGTGCGGGCTTCGAAGTGGCGCCTGCCACGGAAGGGCAGGCGGCCAGGGTCAGCCGCGGCACCGAGATCGTGCTGCACCTCAAGGAGGACGCCGTGCGCTATCTCCAGCCCTACGAGCTGGAGCGTATCGTGCGGACCTATTCCGACCATGTGCTGTTCCCGATCGAGCTGATCGACGACAAGGGCGAGGCGCGCCAGGTCAATGCCGCGAGCGCGCTGTGGCAGCGCTCGAAGTCGGAGGTCAAGCCCGAGGACTACACGCAGGCCTATCGCTCGCTCGCCATGGCCTTCGACGAGCCGGCGCTGACCCTGCATTACAAGGTCGAGGGACGGCAGTCCTATGCGGTGCTGCTGTTCGTGCCGAGCACGCCGCCGTTCGATCTCACCGATCCGGCGCGCAAGGGGCGGGTGAAGCTCTACGTCCGTCGCGTCTATATCACCGACGATGCCGAGTTGTTGCCCGCCTATCTGCGCTTCGTGCGCGGCGTGGTCGACAGCGAGGACCTGCCGCTCAACCTGTCGCGCGAGATGCTGCAGAACAATCCGCAGGTTCGCCAGATCCGTTCGGGATTGGTCGGTCGCGTCCTGTCGGAACTCGAAGGCACCGCCACGAAGGACGCGGAAACCTACGGCAAGATCTGGGAGACCTTCGGCCCGATCCTCAAGGAAGGATTGTACGAGGACGGCGAGCGCCGCGCACAAATCCTAAGCCTCGCACGCTTCGCCTCGACGGCCGGCGACGCGCCCCGCTCGATCAAGGAATACGTCACCGACCTCAAGCCGAACCAGACCGAGATCTATTATCTGGTGGGCGACAGCCTGGAGCGGCTGAAGTCCAATCCGAAGCTCGAGGCCGCCAAGGCGAGGGGCGTCGAGGTGCTGCTGCTGACCGATCCGGTCGATGCCTTCTGGACGACCCTGCCGCAGGAGTTCGAGGGCAAGCCGCTCAAGTCGCTGAGCCAGGGCGAGGTCGATTTCGGCCTTATCCCGCTGGTCGACGAAAGGAAGCCCGAAGACAGCGCGGTCGATGCCGAGGACGACGCATCGGTGCTGGCGGCGGCGAAGGACGTGCTGGGCGATGCGGTCGCGGACGTGAAGGCCTCGACCAGGCTCACCGACAGCGCCTCCTGCCTGGTGGCCAGTGCGCAGGGCAGGGATCGCGAGCTCGAGCGCCTGCTGGAGCGCCAGAACCGCGGTACCGGCGCCAAGCCCATCCTCGAACTGAACATGAAGCACGCGATGGTCCGCTTGCTGGGTGCAGCGAAGAAGGAGGAGCGGACGCAGGACATCGAGGCGCTCGCCAACCTGCTGCTCGACCAGGCCCGCATCCTCGACGGGGAAATCCCGGCCGATCCCGCCGCCTTCGCACGTCGTCTGAACGACTATGTCGTGCGGGCGTTGAAGGGAGGCGTCGCCTAGCGACGCGGCAGGCACATTTCGTTCCGGCGTGCAGTCGAGCCGCGTCGATTGCGCTTGTCGTCGCGAGCGCCGTACCTGCAGACTTTTCGGCACAGCCGAAGAGCTGCGAGTAACGGAGGAAACGAGATGTCCCACAGCCGTACCATCGGCCGCCGCACCCTGCTGGGCGCCACCGTCGGCGCGCTGGCCGCGCCCGCCATCGTGCAGGCGCAGGCCTGGCCCAACAAGCCGGTGCGCGTGGTCAACGCCTACAGCGCGGGCGGTACCGCGGACGTCGTCTGCCGCATCTACTGCCAGGCGCTGGGCGAGAAGCTCGGTCAAGCCTTCACCGTCGACAACAAGCCCGGTGCGGCCGGCACCATCGCCGCCCAGATCGTTGTGCGCGCACCCAACGACGGTTACACGATCCTCTACGACGCGACCGCGCAGTCGGTGAACCCGTCGCTGTTCGCGGGCAAGCTCCCCTACGACACGCAGCGCGAACTCCTTCCGATCGCCCAGACGATGCAGACGCCCGTCACGCTGGTGCGCAACGCGCAGTTTCCCGCCAAGACCATCCCCGAACTCATCGCCCTGGCGAAGGCCAAGCCGGGCACCCTCGATTGCGCCTCGACTGGCATCGGCACGGTGCAGCACGTCTCCCTGGAGCTGCTGAACCAGAAGGCCGGCATCAAGATCAATCATGTTCCGTACAAGGAGATGGGCTCGGTCCGGAACGACCTGTTCGCCGGGCGCATCCCGCTGCTGTTCAACAATGTCCCGGGCACCGTGGCGCTGCTGACCTCGAAGGATGTGTCTTGCATGGCGCATACCGGCCCAAGGCCGGTCGACGTGCTGCCGGGCGTTCCTGCCATCTCGGAGGTCATTCCGGGTTTCGAGACCTGGGAATGGAACGGTCTGTTCGCGCCGGCGGGCACCGATCCCGCCCTGATCTCGCGCCTCAATACCGAGGTCAATGCCGTCATGAAGATGGAAGGCGTCGCGAAGCGGCTCGCCGAGCTGGGCGCGCTGACACAGGCCAACACGGTCGCGGAGTTCACGGCGTTCCGTGAGAAGCAGATCGCCTTCTTCGCCGAGATGGTGAAGAGCGCCGACATCCGCATCGAATAGGGAGCAGACGACGATGGCCGAGAACGATCCGCTGCTCGGCCATGGCCGGCAGATCATCGTGCGCGAGGATTGGCTGAGCCTCACCGGCGAGCCGATCCTCGAACCCGGGCTGCCGATCGTCGACCCGCACCATCATCTCTGGGAGCGCAACGGCGGCCATTCCTACCTCCTGCCGCAACTCCTGGCCGACACGGCGACCGGCCACGACGTGCGCGCGACCATCTTCGTGCAATGCGGGGAGATGTACCGTGCCTCCGGTCCTGCCGACGAGCAGTCGCTCGGCGAGACTGAGTTCGTGACCGGCGCGGCCGCCGTCAGCGCGAGCGGTCGTCATGGGCCGGTACGGGCCTGCGCCGGCATCATAGGAATGGTCGACCTCACCCTGGGTGATCGCGTTGAGCCGCTGCTGGAAAAGCATCGCGCGGTGGCCGGAGGCCGCTTCTGCGGCATTCGCAACCGCACCGCCTGGCATCCCTCGCCGGACGTCACCTCGAACCTCGTGATGAAGCCGCCGGGGCCGCTCGAACATCCTGCCTTTCATGATGGTGCGCGGCGGCTCGCGAAGCAGGGCCTGCCGCTCGACGTCTGGGCCTATCACACGCAGCTGCCGCACGTGATCAATCTCGCGAAAGCCGCACCGGAACTGACGATCGTCGTCGACCATGTCGGGGGTCCGCTCGGCATCGGTCCGTTCCGCGGCAAGCATGCCGAGGTCTATCCCGAATGGAAGCAGCGCATGATGGAGCTGGCGGAGTTGCCCAACGTGCGCGTGAAGCTGGGCGGCCTGACCATGTTCGTGAACGGCTTCGACTTCCACAAGCAGCGGAAGCCGCCGGGTTCGGAAGAGCTGGCGAAGACCTGGGCGCCCTATATCGAGCCCTGCATCGAGGCGTTTGGTGTCGACCGCTGCATGTTCGAGAGCAACTTCCCCGTGGACAAGGGCCAGTGCAGCTACCCGGTCCTGTGGAACGCCTTCAAGCGCCTGACCGAAAAGGCCGGCGCCGCGGAGAAGACAGCGCTTTACAGCGGCACCGCCACGCGCACCTACGGTCTCGACCGTCTTCCCGCGGCGCTGGCGATCGACCTCTCTGTGCGATAGGCGCGAGGCAAATCACCGTCGCTGCGCGCCGCGCCGGCGCGCAGATCGTTCTGCCGCGCGCCCGAACTTTGACAAAGCAAACCATTGTCCGCTGTCGCAAACCGGCGCATTTCAGAAGGGTCGAGAGACCGCGGGATTTGAGGAGCAGCTTGCGCCGCGTCACCAAGAGCTAAAGCGTCACGATACGTTCGTGGGCTCCGCTACGATGGATGAGACAGCGATGACCCAGCCCCTTCTGCCGACCCTCCGCATCACCTGTCGACGCGGCACGTGCCGCCTGCGCTGCCGGCTCGCCTGAGCCGAACCCAAGTCCACGACAGTTTTCTGTGAGACCAGACCGGCTCCCGTGGGGCCGGAGGAGCGGAGCCATGTCCGAACCCTTCATCGTCGAAATCTGGGGCGAGCCTGCGGGCGTCGTCCTGCGCGAAGGCAACGCCTTTCGCTTCCACGCGACCGCCCGTCCGTTCTTCGAACTCGACGGCACGCAGTTCACCACTCCCGGCCACGCCCGCCTTGCCGCCGCGCGGCTGCATCGCGGTTCGCGCCGCACTTCCGTCACGCACTGATCGACAGGCAGGAACCATCATGACGACCCGACAGAGCTTCCTCGCGGCCTTCGCCATTGCGGCAGGCCTTATGTCCACCATCGTCGCGGTGCGCGCGCAAACGCCGGCGGAGGTCGTGCTGACCAACGTCTCGTACGATCCGACGCGCGAACTCTACAAGGCGCTCAATGAAGCCTTCGCCAAGGAGTGGCAGGCCAGCACCGGGCAGAAGGTAACGGTCCGGGCTTCGCATGGAGGATCGGGCAAACAGGCCCGTTCCGTGATCGATGGGCTCGAAGCGGACGTTGTCACCCTGGCCCTGGCCGGTGACATCGACGCCATCGCGCGCGAGTCCAAGCGCCTGCCGGACAACTGGCAGAGTCGCTTGCCGAACAACAGTTCGCCCTACACCTCGACCATCGTCTTCGTGGTACGCAAGGGCAACCCCAAGGGCATCAAGGACTGGTCCGACCTGGTGAAGGAGGGTGTTTCCGTCGTGACGCCGAATCCCAAGACGTCGGGTGGTGCGCGCTGGAACTATCTCGCGGCCTGGGCCTATGAACTTGACCGGACCAAGGGCGACCAGGCGGCGGCAAGGAAGTTCGTCGAGGCGCTCTACAAGAACGTGCCGGTGCTCGATTCCGGCGCCCGGGGGTCGACGACGACCTTCGCGCAACGCGCGGTCGGCGACGTCGCAATCTCCTGGGAGAACGAGGCCTTCCTGATCCAGCAGGAGTTCGGCGCCGACAAGTTCGACATTGTCGTTCCGCCGTTCTCGATCCTTGCCGAACCGCCGGTGTCGCTGGTCGACGTCGTCGTGGACAAGCGCGGCACACGCAAGGTCGCGCAGGCCTATCTCGATTACCTCTACTCTCCGGCGGCACAGAAGATCATCGCCCGCAACTTCTACCGTCCGTCCAAGCCGGAGGCGGCCGATCCCGCCGACCTCGCGCGCTTTCCCAAGCTCAGGCTGGTGACGATCGACGAAGTCTTTGGCGGCTGGACGAAAGCGCAGAAGGAGCACTTCTCCGACGGCGGCCTGTTCGACCAGATCTACAAGCCGGGAAAGACCGCGACGCGATGAGCGTCGCGGCTCTACGCGACTCGACGTCGATTCCCCGGACGTTCCGGGAGCCGAGCGCCTTGCCCGGCTTCGGGCTCACGTTCGGTTTCGCCGTCAGTTACCTCTCGCTGATCGTCCTGCTGCCGCTGGCCGTGCTTCTCGCCAAGGCCGGCGGTCTCGGCCTCGACGGCATCTGGAAGGTGGCCACCACGCCGCGTGTGCTGGCCGCCCTCGAGGTGAGCTTCTTCATCTCCGCCGCGGCCGCCCTCGTGAACGCAATTTTCGGATCGATCGCCGCCTGGGTGCTGGTGCGCTACGAGTTTCCCGGCAAGCGCCTGCTCGATGCCGCCATCGATCTGCCCTTCGCCCTGCCGACGGCCGTGGCCGGCATCGCGCTCGCGGCCCTCTATGCCACGAACGGCTGGGTCGGGTCGCTGTTCGCTCCCTGGGGTATCAAGATCGCCTTCACGCCGTGGGGCATCCTGATCGCGCTGATCTTCATCGGTATGCCCTTCGTCGTTCGCACGATCCAGCCGGTCCTGCAGGACCTCGATCGCGACGTCGAGGAGGCTTCGGCGACACTCGGCGCCACGCGCGCCCAGACCGTTTTCCGCGTCGTGGTGCCTTCGTTGCTGCCGGCGCTCCTGACCGGCGTGGCGCTCGCCTTCGCACGCGCCGTCGGAGAGTACGGATCTGTGATCTTCATCGCCGGCAACATGCCGTTCGTGTCGGAGATCGCACCGCTCCTGATCGTCACCAAGCTGGAAGAGTTCGACTATGCCGGCGCCGCAGCCATTGCCGCGGTGATGCTGGCGATCTCCTTCCTGGCCCTGCTGGCGATCAACGGGCTCCAGGTCTACAGCCGGCGCAGGCTCGGCCATGCGTGACGGTGTCCTCACGGAGAGCCGGCCCGTGCGCTGGACGCTGCTCGCCCTTGCGGTGGGTTTCCTGGCGCTGTTCCTCGTCCTACCGCTGGCCGCCGTCTTCGCCGAAGCGCTGCGGCGCGGGGCAGGGACCTTCCTCGGGTCTTTCGCCGATCCCGACACGCAGGCCGCGACCTACCTGACGCTCCTCGTGGCTGCCATCGCGGTGCCGCTCAACCTCGTCTTCGGCATCTCGGCGGCCTGGGCCGTGGCCAAGTTCGAGTTCCCCGGCAAGAGCTTGCTGATCACGCTGATCGACCTGCCGTTCTCCGTGTCACCCGTGGTGTCGGGGCTCGTCTACGTGCTGTTGTTCGGTGCCAAGGGGTGGCTCGGGCCCCTGCTCGACGATTGGGACTTCAAGATCGTCTTCGCCGTACCGGGTATCGTGCTGGCCACCATCTTCGTCACCTTCCCGTTCATCGCGCGCGAACTTATTCCGCTGATGCAGGAGCAGGGCACAGCGGAAGAGGAAGCCGCGCTGACGCTGGGCGCCTCCGGCTTCCGCACCTTCCTCACCGTCACTCTGCCCAACGTGCGCTGGGCGCTGCTCTACGGCGTGCTGCTCTGCAACGCACGCGCAATGGGCGAATTCGGCGCGGTGTCCGTCGTCTCCGGCCATATCCGGGGCCTCACCAACACCATGCCTTTGCAAGTGGAGATTCTCTACAATGAGTACAACTTCGTCGGCGCTTTCGCCGTCTCCACCCTTCTGGCGGGACTCGCCCTCGTCACCTTGGGCGCCAAGTCCTTCCTCGAGTGGCGATACGGCGACGGGCTCGCCCGCAACCACCGTCACTGACCGTCCGATGGCCATCGCGATCCGCGCCGAGGGACTGGCCAAGTCCTTTGGGGGAACGACGGCGGTTTTGGACCTCGATCTCAGTGTGGAGCCGGGCGAACTGCTGGCGCTCCTCGGCCCCTCCGGGTCGGGCAAGACCACGTTCTTGAGGCTCGTGGCGGGGCTGGAGACGCCGACTGCCGGACGGATCCTGTTCGGTGCCGAGGACGCAACGCACCTTAGCGTCCAAGAGCGCCGCGTCGGCTTCGTCTTCCAGCACTACGCGCTGTTCCGCCATCTCACCGTCGCGGAAAACGTCGCCTACGGGCTGCGCGTCCGACCGCGGGGCCAGAGGCCGTCCGACGCCGAGATCAGGCGGCGCGTCGCGGATCTTCTCGATCTCGTGCAGCTTCCGGGCCTCGACCGGCGCCGGCCCGCGCAGCTCTCGGGCGGCCAGCGTCAGCGCGTGGCCCTGGCGCGCGCACTGGCCGTGGAGCCCCGCGTGCTGCTGCTCGACGAGCCGTTCGGTGCCCTCGATGCAAAGGTTCGCCGCGATCTCCGGCGCTGGCTGCGCGAGGTGCATGAACGGACCGGCCACACGACGCTGTTCGTGACGCACGACCAGGAGGAGGCGCTGGAGCTGGCGGATCGGGTGGCCATCTTCGACAAGGGTAGGATCGAGCAGGTCGGCACGCCCGACGACATTCTCGACCGCCCTGCGACGGCGTTCGTCGCGGGCTTCGTCGGAGAGGCGGTGCGTCTGCCCGTCGATGCGGTGGGGGCGTGGATCCGCATCGGCAACCACCGGGTCCGCACGCCCTCCGAGACCGTCGCCGGGCCAGCCGAGCTTTTCGTGCGGCCAGGCGATCTCGTCCCGTCGGATGATCCGGAAACCGCGATACCGGCCCGCGTGATCGCCGTCCGCCGCGGCGGCGTGGCCCGACGGGCGGAACTCCTGCTGGCCGAGGGCTTGCCGGCCGTCGAGATCGACCTGCCGGCCGGCCACGCTGCGCGCAAGGGCGATGTGCTGCCCGTCACTCTCACCACCATCCGCCTGTTCGGCTCCAGGTGACGCATGCCCACGCTTGCCGGTCACGTGGTCGATCTGCGACGCCGCTTCGACGGCGCCGCGCCGTCCTGCATCCTGCAGGCGGTACTGGGTGAGGTCTTCACCCGCCGCATCGCCGTCGTGTCGTCATTCGGCGCGGACTCGGGCGTCCTGCTGCATCTCGTGGCGGGCGTCGATCCGGCGACGCCCGTGCTGTTCGTGGACACGGGCCGGCACTTTCCGGAGACGCTTGCACATCGCGACCGCCTGGTGCGTGAGTTCGGACTGCGCGACGTGCGCAGCGTCGGCCCGTCGCCGGAGGATGTCGCGCACCTCGATGCCGATCTGAGCCGCGCGACCTGGGATCCCGACGGCTGTTGCGCCTTCCGCAAGATCGCGCCGCTGGAGCGTGCGCTCGCCGGATTCGATGCCTGGATCACCGGCCGCAAGCGCTTTCAATCGGCGCTGCGCCGGGAACTGCCGGTGTTCGAGATCGACGGCGCTCAGGCCAAGATCAATCCGCTGGCATGCTGGAGCCAGGCCGACGTTGAGGACTACCGGACGCGCCATGATCTGCCGGCACATCCGCTCGCGTCCCGCGGCTACCCGTCGATCGGATGTGCACCATGCACCTCGGCGATCCGGCCTGGAGAGGCTGCGCGCGCGGGCCGGTGGCGCGGCTTCGAAAAGACCGAATGCGGCATCCACCGTCGCAGCGCCGACCGCGTCCCCATCCCGCAAACCGTGAAGTGAGAACAGCCTGATGTGCCCGCCTGCAGCCGCGCGAGCGGCGGAGAATTTCAGCCCCTCCCTCGACACGGCCCGGAGTTCCGGCCTGTCGCCGCACCTGCAGCGCCTGGAGGATGAGGCCATCCATATCCTGCGGGAGGTCGTGGCCGAGTATCGCAAGCCCGTGATGCTCTACTCGGTGGGAAAGGATTCGAGCGTCATGCTGCACTTGGCACGCAAGGCCTTCTACCCTGCGTCCCCGCCGTTTCCTCTCCTGCACATCGCGTCGGGCTGGGATTTCCAGGCGCTGATCCAGCACCGTGACCGCATCGCGGCCGCTTACGGACTCGAACTTCTCGTGCATTCGAACGAACAGGCGGCGCGTGCCGGCGTCAATCCCTTCGACACCGAGACCGGCGAGTATTCCCGTCTGATGCTGACCGAGGTGCTGAAGGACGCGCTCGACCTCCACAGGTTCGATGCCGCTTTCGGAGGCGGCCGACGCGACGAGGAGAAGGCACGGGCGAAGGAGCGCATTTTCTCGCTGCGCGCCTCGGGTCATGTCTGGGATCCGCGCAACCAGCGCCCCGAACTGTGGCGGCTGTTCAACACGCGGCTGTCGCCGGGCGACACGATGCGGGTGTTCCCGCTCAGCAACTGGACCGAACTCGACGTCTGGACCTACATCCAGGCCGAGGCCATTCCGATCGTGCCACTCTACCTCGCGGCGGAACGCTGGGTCGTCGAGCGTGACGGCGCCTTGATCGCCGTAGACGACGAACGCATGCGCTTCCTCGACGGCGAGAAGACGGTCAAGCGGCGGATCCGCTTCCGTACCCTGGGATGCTGGCCCCTGACCGGTGCGATTGCGTCGGAAGCGACCGACGTGCGGGGTGTGATTGCCGAGCTGCTCGACGCCCGGTCTTCCGAACGCCAGGGCCGCCTGGTCGATGCCGCCTCGCAGGCATCCATGGAACGCAAGAAAAGAGAGGGATACTTTTGATGCCCGATACGCTCAATCCCGCGCTTGCCCCGCCCGCCAACGATGCCCTTCCGTTGCAGACACGCAGCGAACTGCGCTTCCTCACCTGCGGCTCGGTCGACGACGGCAAGTCGACCCTGATCGGTCGGCTCATCAGCGACACGAGCGGCCTGCTCGACGACCAGATCGCGGCGTTGCGCGATGATTCGCGCCGGTTCGGCACCACGGAGGACGAGTTCGATTTCGCCCTGTTGCTGGACGGGCTGGAGGCCGAGCGCGAGCAGGGCATCACCATCGACGTCGCCTACCGCTTCTTCGCCACGCCGCGCCGCGCCTTCGTCGTGGCCGATACGCCCGGCCACCAGCAATACACGCGCAACATGGCGACGGGCGCCTCGAACGCCGAACTGGCGATCCTCCTGGTCGATGCTCGCAGGGGACTGGTCGAGCAGACGCGCCGGCATGCCGCGATCGTCGCCCTGCTGGGCATCCGGCACATCGTCCTCGCAGTGAACAAGATCGATCTGGTCGATTACGCCGAGGCGCGTTTCCGCGAGATCGAGGCGGCCTTCGCCGCGTTCGCTGCGCCTCTTGCCTTCCATTCGATCGTCGCCATCCCCCTTTCGGCGCGCCGTGGCGACAACGTCGCCGTCCGCAGTGCGCGCACGCCTTGGTACGCGGGGCCGGCGCTGCTGACCCATCTTGAAACGGTGGAGACCGGCCTGGACGCGGCGGAAGCACCGCTGCGCTTTCCCGTCCAGTGGGTGAACCGGCCCGATGGCGACTTTCGTGGCTTTGCCGGCACGGTCGCGACGGGAAGCGTCGCGGTCGGCGATGCGATCGTCGTCGCGGGATCTGGCAGGACCAGCAAGGTGGCCCGCATTGTGAGCTTCGACGGCGACCTGCCCGCCGTCAGCGCCGGCCGATCGGTGACGCTGACCCTGGCGGACGAGGTGGATCTCGTCCGGGGCGACGTGATCGCTGATCCGCGGCGGCGCCCCGCCGTTTCGCGTCGCTTCGCCGCCGATCTCGTCTGGATGGACGAGACAGAAGCCATCGCGGGCCATCGCTTCCTGCTCAAGATCGGCACCGCGACCGTGCCCGCCACTGTCAGCCGTGTCGTCGACACGCTGGACGTCGAATCGCTGCGCCGTGCCCCGGCGGATCGGCTCGGCCTCAACTCGATCGGCCGGGTGGAGATCGAGACGGCGCAGCCGGTTGCCTTCGATTCCTATGCAGACAACCGCGAGACGGGCGCGTTCATCCTGATCGACCGCTCGACTCTTAGGACTGCCGGGGCGGGCATGGTGACCGAGGGGCTCGACGCGGCGCGCGACGTGCACCGGCATGCCGAAACCGTGACGCCGGCCACGCGGGCCGGCCTGAAGGGGCAGGCTGCACTGGTCGTCTGGCTCACGGGCCTGCCCGGGTCCGGCAAGTCGACCATCGCCAACATCGTCGAGAGCAGACTCTCGGCACTCGGGCGGCAGACCATGCTGCTCGACGGCGACAATCTCCGGCAGGGCCTCAATGCGGACCTCGGCTTCGATACTGCCTCGCGTTCGGAGAACGTGCGACGTGTCGGCGAGGTCGCGAAGCTGATGGCCGATGCAGGATTGATCGTGATCGTGGCGCTGGTCTCGCCGTTCCAGGCGGACCGGACGCGCGCAGCGGCCCTCCTGCCGGAAGGTCGCTTTCTCGAAATCCATGTCGATGCACCGGCCGAACTGTGCCGCCAGCGCGATCCGAAAGGACTCTATGCAAGGGCGGACGCCGGCAAGCTGGTGAATCTCACCGGCGGCGACCAGCGTTACGAGCCGCCGGAAGAGCCAGCCCTGGTGGTGAGCACAGGCGAGTTGTCGGCCGACCAGGCCGCGGACCAGGTCGTGTCGTTGGTGCTTGCAAGCTGTTCAACCTGAGGTGCGTCGGCGCTGCGCTGCACAATCGGGCGGCAATCTGCTTGGCAATTGGCCAATGATTTGCGCCAATATGCCTGCGGGTCTGCTCCTTTCCGCTTGCATGCCTTTTCTGTGCGCCGCACAATTTTCATGCTGCGCCGCAAGACGGCTGCACGGGAAAGCGAGAGTGGCATGACCAGCGCGGACCTCAGGAACACTCGACGGGCGCCGGCCGATTTCAGATGGCCAGGCCTCACACATCCCGCCGGCGAGTCCCTTCGCCTCAACCGGGGTGATTTCGTTGCCGTCGACCGAGACCGCAACGCAGCCTTCGATGCGATCTACCGTCCGCAGGCGCTCTACAACGTCGCGACCGAGGGACTCCGCGCCAACAACGATGCCTTCCTGTTGCAGGAAGTCGCGACGAACCTGCCGATCTACCGGCAGGATACCGGCCCGACCGATTTCCACATGCACCTGCCGCCGGGTGGTTTCCAGTTCGTCCTGGTGACGTCAGGCATGTTCACCTTCGATTACGACGGCAAGATCCACTATGTCGGGCCCGGCGCCGTGATCATGCAGAGCGCGATCGTGCATCGTCAGCTCTTCTACACCTGGTCGGGCCTGTCGACGGAAGACAACCTCAAGACGCCGCAGACGGCGGTGCCGGATGCGCTCTCCATGGGCTACTCCGGCAAGTTCCTCGAAGCCTTCATCACCGAGCCCGCGACCTTCCCCAATCCCACGGTCGTGCCGGCGGACGAGATCGTCGAAGCCGATACCTCGCGCATGGCCTGGGGACATCCGGTGCACGATCGCCCGATCGATGCGGGCTTCTGGTATCAGGACCCGCTGGCGCTGGGCGCGCTCTATCGCAGGCTGGTCGACGATCTGCCGGGCGGCCCCGTGAAGTCGCCGTCACCGGTCTATGTGCGCGACCTGGAGATCGAGACCCCGAGCGGACATCTCGCGACGGGCCACATCATCGCGACCGACCCGGCGGGTCAGTCGCTGCTGCCCAAGAGTTCGACCGGCGTCGCCACCGTTGCTGATCTCGCGAAGGGCGAAGTCGCCGTCTATCGCGTCATCCGCGGAACCGCGTCGTTCAAGGATCGCGCCGGCAAGGTGCTGGAACTGTCCGCTGGCGATACTGTAACGGCGGGAGGACAAGCGATCGGCCTGGTCGGCATGGGCGAGAACACGCAGGTGCTGCGGCTCGGCCTGCTGAAGGGGATCGACAAGCTGCGCAAATGGACGCCGACGCAACGGGACGAGATCGATGGCCTGGCCGGTCGGATCATCACCGCGCAGACACTGCGTCCGCTGCGCATCGACGGACCACCAGTCGGGTATCTGTACGAGTAGGCGGCTTCCGGCAGCTTCTCCGCCGGATCTCAAGCCGTCGGATAGGGGGCAAAGCGGCTGCGGTTTTCGTCGATCGTCAGGGAACGGCCGATCGGCGGAAAGGCACGTTGCGGGCAGGACGGGCGCTCGCAGACACGGCAGCCGGCGCCGATCGGCGTGGCACTGGCGGCGTCGGTGAGGTCGAGGCCCTTGGAATAAATCAGGCGCGAAGCGTGGCGCAGGTCGCAGCCCAGGCCGATGGAGAAACTCTTGTCCGGCGCGCCATATTCGCCATGGCCGCGCTGGACGGTGCGCGCGATCCACAGATAGGTGCGGCCGTCGGGCATCTGCGCGAGCTGCGTCAGGATGCGGCCGGGATGGGCGAAGGCCTCGTGCACGTTCCATAGCGGGCAGGAGCCGCCGACGCGCGAGAAATGGAAGTCGGTCGCCGACTGGCGTTTGGAGATGTTGCCGGCCCGGTCGACGCGCACGAAGAAGAACGGGACACCGCGCGCCGAGGGACGCTGCAGGGTGCTGAGCCGGTGGCAGATCGTTTCGTAGCCGACACCGAACCAGCGGCCGAGCCGTTCGATGTCGTAACGCACCGTCTCGGCGGCGTGCAGGAAGGCGCCATAGGGCAGGAGCAGCGCACCGGCAAAATAGTTCGCGAGGCCGATGCGGGCCAGCGCACGCGCCTCGCTGCCGTCGAATGCGGCCTCGTCGACCAGGTGGCGCAGCAGTTCGTCGACTTCGAGGAAGGCGAGCTGCGTCGCCATCTGGAAGGCATGCTGGCCCGGCCGCAGGTGCGGCGAGAGATGCAGCACGCGCGTCGCCTTGTCGTAGCGGCGCTGCACGCCCGACGGCTCGTCGCCGGCATCGCGGGCCACGCGCACGCCGTAGCGGCGTGACATGTAGTCGATCAGCCCGGCGTTGAGATTGCCGACGGAGAGCCCGGCGGCCTCGTAGAGACGTTCCGCGGCTTCATCCAGTTCGGCGACATGATTGTGCCGCGCATAGAAGAAGTCGCGCACCTGCTCGAAGGGCATCGGCGTCGGCGAGGAGCCGGGCCGCTCGTCGCCGAGCCGTGCGGCCATCGCGTCGGCGCGATCGGCCTCGCTGCGATAGCGGCGGTGCAGGTTGACGAGCGCGCGGCCCACCGCGGGCATGCCGGCCGCCAGCTCGCGGATCTCCGCCAGCGGCACGGCCTCGCCCGGCTGCGCCTCCGACAACGCGTCGCGCAGATCGGAGATCAGGCGCGCCTCGTCATTGTCCGAGAAGAGCTGCACGTCGATGCCGAACACGGCGTTGATCTTCAGCAGTACCGGCACGGTGAGCGGCCGCTGATTCTTCTCGAGCTGGCTGAGATAGCTGTTCGACAGGCCGAGCGCGTCGGCGAGAGCAGCCTGCGTCATGTGCCGCTCCTCGCGCAACGCGCGCAGCCGAACCCCCATGAACGTCTTGCGCATCGTGCCTGTCCTCTGTTTTGCAAAGTTTGCAAATCAGCTCAAAGACGTCCGCAAAACATCGCAAATTCAGCAATATCCGCGTCGCGTCGCCTTGCAGATATTGCGGACATAACCCGTGATTGCAAGCCCGGAGCACCGCCCATGGAGGGCGCCATTTCGAACCAGCCGCCGCCCGAAGAGACCCGCTTCCTGGAGATGGTCTTCCCCGAGCAGTCCAACCACTACGGCACGCTGTTCGGCGGCACCGCGCTTTCGCTGATGGGCAAGGCCGCCTTCGTCGCCGCCAGCCGCCGCGCGCGCCGCGCTGTCGTCATGGCCTCGTCGGAGAAGGTCGACTTCCACATGCCGGTGCAGGTCGGCCAGATCGTCGAACTCCATGCCCAGGTCGTCCGCATGGGCCGCACCTCGATGACCGTCGTCGTCGAGATGGTCGCGGAAACGCTTCTCAGTGGCCAGCGCTCTCTCGCCATGCGCGGCAGCTTCGAGATGGTGGCTGTCGATGCCACCGGACGGCCCGCACATCTCGCGGCCGGCGACACCATCCCTTCGACAGAGGAGCCCGTTTCGTGAAGCTCCACAGCGTCCGTACCTACAAGTCCGCCGAACCGCTGCCGCGCGAGCAGCAGCTCGCCTGGAAGATCGCCGAGGTCGCAACCGATCCGGTGCCGGTGACGGACGACGTGGTCGAGATGATCGGCAGCCGCATCATCGACAATGCCGCGGTCGCCGCGGCCTCGCTCAACCGCCCGCCGATCGTCAGCGCGCGGGCGCAGGCACGGGCGCATCCCGGCAAGCCCGGTGCGGCGCTCTTCGGCGTGTCGAGCTTTCCGTCGCGCCGCGTCTCGCCGGAATGGGCGGCCTGGGCCAACGGCGTGGCCGTGCGCGAGCTGGATTATCACGACACGTTCCTGGCGGCCGACTACTCGCATCCCGGCGACAACATCCCGCCTGTGCTGGCGGTGGCGCAGCATTGCGGCCTGAACGGCGCGGCGCTGGTTCGCGGCCTCGCCGCTGGATACGAGATCCAGGTCGATCTGGTGAAGGGCATCTGCCTGCACGAGCACAAGATCGACCATATCGCCCATCTCGGCCCCTCCGCCGCCGCCGGCATCGGCGCGGCCCTCGGCCTGCCCGTGGAGATCGTCTACCAGGCGGTGCAGCAGGCGCTGCATGTGACGACGACGACGCGCCAGTCGCGCAAGGGCGAGATTTCGAGCTGGAAGGCCTATGCGCCGGCTTTTGCCGGCAAGATGGCCGTCGAGGCCGTCGATCGCGCGATGCGTGGCGAGGGCGCGCCGTCGCCGGCCTACGAAGGCGAGGATGGCTTCATCGCCTGGCTGCTGGGTGGCTCGAAGGCCGAATACGCCGTGCCGCTGCCGGAGAAAGGCGAGGCCAAGCGCGCGATCCTCGATACCTACACCAAGGAACATTCGGCCGAGTACCAGAGCCAGGCGTTGATCGACCTGGCGCGCCGCATGGGGCCGAAGATCGGCGACCTGTCGAAGATCAAGAGCATCGTGATCCGCACCAGCCATCACACGCACTACGTGATCGGCACCGGCGCCAACGATCCGCAGAAGATGGACCCGACGGCGAGCCGCGAAACGCTCGACCATTCGATCATGTACATCTTCGCCGTCGCCCTGCAGGACGGCGGCTGGCACCACGAGCGCTCCTACGCCCCCGAGCGCGCGGCACGGCCGGACACGGTGGCGCTGTGGCACAAGATCAGCACCGTCGAGGGTCCGGAATGGACCGAGCGCTATCACTCGACCGATCCGGCGCGGAAGGCGTTCGGCGGCCATGTGCTGGTGATGCTCGACGACGGCCGCGTCATCGCCGACGACATTGCCGTCGCCGACGCCCATCCGCTGGGCGCCCATCCGTGGCGCCGGCCCGACTATGTCGCGAAGTTCCGCACCCTCGCCGAGGGCATCGTCGCCGAGGCCGAGCAGAACCGCTTCCTGCAGACGGTCGAGCGCCTGCCGGAGCTGAAGTCCGACGAACTCTGCCAGCTCAACTTCGTCGTCAGCCCCGATCATCTCGCCGTTCCGACCGCCCGCGGTCTCTTCGACGCCAGCTAATAAAGGAGGCCTTCATGTCCGATCCGACTCCGGCCAAGCCGGCGCCCAAGAAGTCCGTTGCCCTGTCCGGCGTCGAAGCCGGTTCGACGGCACTCTGCACCGTCGGGCGCAGCGGCAACGACCTGCATTATCGCGGCTACGACATCCTCGACATCGCCGAGCGCTGCACCTTCGAGGAGATCGCGCATCTGCTGGTGCATGGCACCCTGCCGACCGAGGTCCAGCTTGCGGCCTACAAGGCGAAGTTGCGCTCGCTGCGCGGCCTGCCGGCGGCGGTGAAGCGCACGCTCGAAGCCATTCCGGCGGCGGCGCATCCGATGGACGTGATGCGCTCGGGCGTGTCCGCGCTGGGTTGCGTGTTGCCCGAGGCGGCCGACCACAATCATCCCGGCGCGCGCGACATTGCCGACCGTCTGATGGCCTCGCTGGGCTCGATGCTGCTCTACTGGCATCACTACGCGCACAACGGCCGCGCCGTCGATGTCGAGACCGACGACGACAGCATCGGTGCGCACTTCCTGCATCTGCTGCACGGCCAGGCGCCGGGCGCGAGCCATGTCCGCGCCATGGACACGTCGCTGATCCTCTACGCCGAGCACGAGTTCAACGCCTCGACCTTCACGGCGCGCTCGATTGCCGGCACCGGCGCCGACGTCTATTCGGCGGTGACGGGTGCGATCGGCGCGCTGCGCGGCCCCAAGCATGGCGGCGCCAACGAGGTCGCCTTCGAGATCCAGCAGCGCTACGAGGACCCCGATGCGGCTGAGGCCGATATCCGCAAGCGCGTCGCGGCGAAGGAAGTCGTCATCGGCTTCGGCCATCCGGTCTACACGATCGCCGATCCGCGCAACGAGGTGATCAAGCGGGTCGCCCGCCAGCTCGGCGACGAGGCCGGCACAAGCCGCATGTTCGACATCGCCGACCGCATCGAGGCGGTGATGGCCGAGACCAAGAAGATGTTCGCCAACCTCGACTGGTTCAGTGCCGTCTCCTACCACCTGATGGGCGTGCCCACGGCGATGTTCACGCCGCTGTTCGTGATCGCGCGGACCTCCGGCTGGTGCGCGCACATCATCGAGCAGCGCATCGACAACAAGATCATCCGTCCGGCGGCGCACTATACCGGGCCGGAGAATCGCGCCTTCGTGCCGCTGGTCCAGCGCGGCAAGGTCGCCCCGGCCCGCGCGGCCTGATCGCGATGCCGTATCTCGTCGCACAGGACCTGCCGTCCGAACCCGCCGGCAAACGCTTCAGGACGCTGCTGGAACGGCCGGGCATCCTGCAGATGCCGGGCGCCCACAACGGCATGGCGGCGCTGCAGGCCCGGTCCACCGGCTTCGATGCACTTTACCTTTCGGGCGCAGCGATGACCGCGTCGATGGGGTTGCCGGATCTCGGCATCATCACCGTGGAAGAAGCCTGCTTCTTCATCCGTCAGATCGCGCGGGCCAGCAGCCTGCCGCTGCTGGTCGACGGTGACACCGGCTACGGCGAGGCGCTGAACGTCATGCACATGGTGCGGGCGTTCGAGGATGCCGGTGCGGCGGCGGTTCACATCGAGGACCAACTGCTGCCCAAGAAGTGCGGGCACCTGAACGACAAGAAGCTGGCCAGCGCGCATGACATGGCGGCCAAGGTCGCCGCGGCCGCCAGGGCGCGGCGGCATCTCTACGTGATCGCGCGCACCGACGCCTATGCCAGCGAGGGCATGGAGGGCGCCGTCGCGCGCGCGAAGCTTTATATCGAGGCCGGTGCCGACGCGATCTTCCCCGAGGCGCTGACCACCGCCGACATGTTCTGTGCCTTTGCGGCGGCGCTGCCCGGCGTGAAGCTGCTGGCCAACATGACCGAGTTCGGCCGCACGCCGTTCTTCACCGCCGCCGAGTTCGAGGCGATGGGCTACGGCATGGTGATCTGGCCGGTCTCTTCGTTGCGAGTCGCCAACAAGGCGCAGGAGCGGCTCTACGCCACGATCCGCCGCGACGGCGGCACGCAGGCGATGGTGTCCGACATGCAGACCCGCGCCGAGCTTTATGCCGCGATCGATCTCGCGGGTTACGAGGCGCTCGACGCCTCGATCGTCCAGACCGTCTTGCCCGCCACGCACGGCCGCAACGCGCTCGACGCGAGCTGCTGAACTGCACGGCCTTTCCTCCCGCCGAATCAACAAGGAGCCTCCATGTCCATCCTCGTCAGCACGCTTGGTTTTCCCCGCATCGGCGCCCGCCGCGAACTGAAGAAGGCGCTGGAGAGCTACTGGTCGGGCAAGACGACGGCGGCCGCGCTCCTCGAAAGTGCGGCGGCCCTGCGCGCGACGGCCTGGCAGCACCAGAAGGCGGCCGGCGTGTCGCACATCCCGAGCAACGACTTCTCGCTTTACGACCAGGTGCTCGACACCAGCGTCATAGTCGGCGCGATTCCTGCGATCTACGGCTGGAAGGGCGGTACCGTGCCGCTCGACACCTACTTCGCGATGGCGCGCGGTAGCCACGGCAAGGGCGACGATGCCTGCGCCGGTCATGGTCACGATCACGGGAAGCCGGCGCACGGCTTGCCCGCGCTGGAGATGACCAAGTGGTTCGACACCAACTATCACTACATGGTGCCCGAGTTCGGCCGCGGCCAGACCTTCAGCCTGGGTTCGACCAAGCCGGTCGATGAATTCCTGCAAGCGAAGGCGCTCGGCATCCATACGCGGCCGGTGCTGGTTGGGCCCGTTACCTATCTCCTGCTGGGCAAGAGCAAGGACCCGTCGTTCCATCCGCTGTCGCTGCTCAAGACCCTGCTGCCGGTCTATGTCGAGGTGTTGCGCAAGCTGCAGGAAGCGGGCGCGGATTGGGTGCAGATCGACGAACCGGCGCTCGTCCTCGACGTCGACGATGCGACCCGTTCGGCGGTCGAGGAAGCCTGCAAGACCTTCGCCTCGGCGGTGCCCGGGCTGAAGCTGATGCTCGCCACGTATTTCGGTGCGCTCGGCGACAATCTGGCGAGCACGCTGAAGCTCCCGGTCGCCGGCCTGCATGTCGATCTGGTGCGTGCGCCCGGGCAGCTCGCCGCGGTCCTGGCAGGTGCGCCGAAGGATCTCGTGCTGTCGCTCGGCATCATCGACGGCCGCAACGTCTGGCGCGCCGATCTCGAAGCGCTGCTGACCAAGGTCGAGCCCGTCGTCCGCCAGCGTGGCGCCGACAAGGTGATCCTGGCGCCGTCCTGCTCGTTGCTGCATGTGCCGGTCGACCTGTCACAGGAGGAGGGCATGGATGCCGACCTCCGGAGCTGGCTGGCCTTCGCCGTGCAGAAGGTGGAGGAGCTCGCGGTGCTCGGCCGCGCGCTGAACGAGGGCCGCACCGTCGTGGAGGACGCGCTTTCGGTCTCGCACCGCGCCGCGACCGCACGCTCGGTCTCGTCCAAGATCCACGACGCGGCCGTGCAGTCGCGGCTGGCGGCGGTGACGCCCGCGATGGCGCGCCGGCACGGCGGCTTCGATGCGCGCCGCGAGGTGCAGCGCCGGCAACTCGGCCTGCCGGCCTTCCCCACGACGACCATCGGCTCCTTCCCGCAGACCGAGGGCGTGCGCAAGGCGCGGGCGGCCCATGCCAAGGGCGCGATGAGCGATGCCGACTACCAGGCATTCCTGCGCCGCGAGACCGAGACGGCGGTGCGCTGGCAGGAGGAGATCGACATCGACGTGCTGGTCCATGGCGAGTTCGAGCGCAACGACATGGTGCAGTATTTCGGCGAGCAGCTTGCCGGCTACGCCTTCACCAAGCACGGCTGGGTGCAGAGCTACGGCTCGCGCTACGTGCGGCCGCCCATCATCTTCGGCGACGTCTCGCGTCCGGAGCCGATGACAGTCGAATGGTCGAGCTACGCCCAGTCGCTCACCAGGCGGCCGATGAAAGGCATGCTGACCGGACCGGTGACGATGCTGCAATGGTCCTTCGTGCGCGACGACATTCCGCGCTCGGAAACCTGTCGCCAGATCGCGCTCGCCTTGCGTGACGAAGTGATCGACCTCGAGGCGGCCGGCATCCGCGTCATCCAGATCGACGAGCCGGCCATTCGCGAGGGCCTGCCGCTGCGCAAGGCCGACTGGAAGGCCTATCTCGACTGGGCGGTCGAGTGCTTCCGCCTCTCGGCTTCGGGCGTGGGCGACCGGACGCAGATCCATACGCACATGTGCTACTCGGAGTTCAACGACATCATCGACTCGATCGGCGCCATGGATGCCGACGTGATCTCGATCGAGACGGCACGCTCGAAGATGGAGCTGCTCGAGGCCTTCACCAGCTACCGCTATCCCAACGAGATCGGGCCGGGCGTCTACGACATCCACGCACCCCGCCTGCCGCCGGTCGAGGAGATGGCCGACCTTCTCGTGAAGGCCAGGGAGCGGCTTTCGCCCGACCAGATCTGGGTCAACCCGGATTGCGGTCTCAAGACCCGCCGCTGGGAAGAGGTGAAGCCCGCCCTGGTCAACATGGTCGAGGCCGCCAAGAAGCTGCGCGCATCGGCCTGAGCCGGATCGGAGACCACCCATGTCGCTTTCAGGCGACTGCATCTTCCTGCGGGGTGTCGAACTCGTCGCCTGTCACGGCGTGTTGCCCGACGAGAAGACACGTTCGCAGCGCTTCGTCGTCGACGCCGAGGTCTGGCTCGACGCCGAACGCTACGCCCGCAGCGACGACTATCAGCGTGCCGTCTGCTACGGCGCTATCCTCGATACGCTCGTCGAGGTGGCCGGCGGCCCGCACAAATGCCTGATCGAGACGCTGGCCCTGTCCATGATCGAGGCATTGCTGCGTCGCTTCTGGCCGATCGACGAGGTCAGGATCACGGTGCACAAGCCGGAGGCGGCGCTTGGTGGAAAGTTCGCCGATGTCGGCGTATCGCTGTCGCGGCGGCGCGCGAGCCAGTCCTGACGGCCCGTCTTTCCAATTGCGCAGGCTGCGTGAAGGGGAGAAACCGACTCGGTATTCTACCTCAAGCGATTGCGGCGAAATCTTGACATTTTACATACGCTGAGAGATAGTCGGGTTATTGCCGGTCCTCCCTAACAGGAGGCCAAGAGGGAACGCCGTGATGTCCGCAGAGGGCAAATCGGCGGCTGTACCCGCAGCTGTGAGCGGTTAGCGACTGTCCAACAAGCCACTGAACTCCGGTTCGGGAAGGCGGGCAGGCGCAGCGATCCGCGAGCCAGAAGACCTGCCGGCGATAGCGTCGCTCTTCCGATGGACGGGATGTTCCAACGGGACGGTCAACCGAGCGGTGACGCGCTGTTTGCGTGGCTGCTTTTGGGAGACCGTCCGATGACGCCGTTTCGTCGTATCGCCTTGTTCCTGGCGCTTCTCGTTCCTTCCGGGGCGATGGCCCAGACCGAACCCGCGGGCATGATGCCCACCACGGTCGTGACCGCCGATCGCTTCCCGACCGACCCGGACAAGGTGACCTCCAGCTACACCGTCGTCATGCAGGAGGAGATGCAGCGCCGGCAGCTCCGCACCGCGGGCGAGGTGCTGAAGACCATTCCCGGCGTCTCCGTGCAGCAGTCGGGCGGCCCCGGCACCCAGACCTCGGTCTTCGTGCGCGGCTCCAACTCGAACCACGTGCTGGTTCTGGTGGACGGCATCACCGTCAACGATCCGTCGAGCGCCAACGGCGCGCCGGACTTCGCCCATCTGCTGACGGAGAACCTCGACCGCATCGAGGTGGTGCGCGGCCCGATGTCGACGATGTACGGCAGCCAGGCGATGGGCGGCGTCATCAACCTCGTCACCAAGGCCGGCCAGGGCAAGATGAACGGCGCTGCCTTCACCGAACTGGGAACGCGGCTGCAGAGCAACAGCGGCGCCTACGTGCGCGGCAGCGAGGGCAAGTTCAACTACAACCTGACCTTCGCCGGCACGTTCAGCCCCAACGACACGCCGGTGCCGGCCCGGTTCACGCCCAACGGCGGCTTCGTCGACATCGACCCCTACCGAAACATCACCCTGGCGGCGCGCCTCGGCTACGAGATCAGCGACACGACGCAGTTCAACTTCTTCGCCCGCTACATCGACACCAAGCTCAACTATGACCAGGTCGGGCAGGAAGACCCGATGGCCAACGGCTACACCTCGCAGTTCTTCACGCGCGGCGAGGTCGAGGGCAACTACTTCGACGGCCGCTGGAAGCCCGTCATCGGTATCAACTACAGCACCATCACGCGGCACGACCTCGACTATGCCAGTCCGCAGAACCTGCTTCCCACCAACCTAGACAGCTGGTTCAACGGCCGCCGTCTCCAGGCCGATTTCAAGAACCTGATCAAGGTCAGCGAGCAGATCGAGTTCGTGGGCGGCGTGGACTACGACCGGCAGTGGGCCTACAGCAATACGATCGGTTCCTTCACGCCCTTCACGCAGGCCTGGGGCACGATGGCCCAGACCGGCCTTTACGGCCAGTTGCGCCTCAATCCATTCGAGGGTTTCAACCTCAACGTCGGCGGCCGCGTCGACATGAACGACACGTTCGGCAACGTCGGCACATGGCGTGCCGGTGCCTCGTATCTTTGGGCGCCCACCGACACCAAGATCAAGGCCTCGTACGGCACTGCCTTCAAGGCGCCGTCGCTGTTCGAACTCTACGGGCCGGGGCCGTTCTGCGGCGGCAACATCAATCTCCGGCCCGAGTACAGCCGCGGCTACGAAGTCGGCGTCGAACAGGGCCTGTTCGATCGCAAGGTGAAGGCGGGCATCACCTACTTCTTCAACACATTCCAGAACCTCATCCAGTGCGCGCCGCCGACCTTCGCCCTGATGCAGAACGTCGCCAACGCGCAGACGGAGGGTTTCGAGACCTTCATCCAGATCAGCCCGGTCAAGTGGTTCGATCTTTACTTCGATTACACCCAGACGATCGCGCGTAATGTCGACGGCAACGTGCCGCTCGTGCGCCGGCCGGGCGACATCTTCAACATCCGCGCCCAGTTCCGTCCGTGGGAGAACACGCTGTTCGGCATCGGCGTACTGCAGGTCAACAGCCGCTACGACATCAACGCAACCACCGGAGCGCTTATGTCCCCGTCGCCCTATACGCTGGTGCGCATCACCGCGCAGTATGACGTGATCCCGTCGGTCCAGCTTTTCGCCCGCGCCGAGAACGTCCTGAACCGGGTGTATGAGGAACCCGAAGGCTTTCAGGCGCCGTACTTCCAGGCCTTCTTCGGTGTGAAGGCGAAGTTCTGATCTCTTCTCGTGCCTCTTCCTCGATCCGGGGGAGAGGCACATGACCGCGGAAGCCTCACTGCGTTTGCGATGACACCGCTTTTGCGAACGGCGCGCTCATGCCGGTTTCGACAACGGTGTCGTCGCGAACGAAGCAGGGGACTTTCCGCTTTTCTCCGGAAGCGCCGACTTTCTAGAATGCCTTGGCCATCGTGAAGCGCAGCGCGAAGGGTTCGACCGGATGGAAATGCCGGTCGGCGACACCGTCCGGCCCTTCGTTGGGCAGGCGCGACGTGTAGTAGTAGTCGATCTGGCTGGCCTGCGTGTTGAAGATGTTGAAGCCGTCGAGCTGCAGCTTCAGCCCGTTCTCGAACACGTATCCCACGCGCGCGTTGAAGATGGAGGTCGGGTCGGAATAGACGCTGCCGTCCTCGACCAGCGGGCGGGCGCCGAAATAGCGCCAGCGCAGCGCGCCGAACCAGCCGGTGTCGGCGCCGAGAGTGATCCCGGCTGAGCCGATGAAGCCCGGCGCGCCGGGAATGAAGTCGCCCGCCGGATCGGAATTGGTGAAGCGGGCCTGCGTGTAGGCGAGATCGAGATCGAACATCGCCCAAGATACGGGCCGGTACTGGTTGGTCCACTCGACGCCGATGCGGCGGCTCGGGCGGCTGGCTTCGGTCGTGCCGGCATCGCCCACGAACAGCAGCTCCGAATCGAAATCGAGCACGAAGACCGCGAGCGCGGAGTCGAGCCCCCTGATCGCCTGCGTGCGCACGCCGACTTCGGCGCCGCGCGAGCGCACCAGAAGCGGCACCGCGGCAACCGGCGTCGTCTTGTCGTTGGGATCGACGGTGATGGTCGTGCCGCGCAGGTCGTTGCTGTGATAGCCGAGGCCCGCGTTCAGGAAGAACTCGGTCTTGTCGAACGGGCCAAAGATCAGGCTCGCCTTGGGGCTGGCGAGAAACGCCGAGACGTTGCCTGAGTTGGCCGCGGTGTCCGACGCGACCGAGCCCATGAACCAGTCGCCGCGGATGCCCAGGATCGAGCGCAGCCAGTCGGTCCACTGCAGCGTGTTCTTGGCGTAGACCGCGAAGCTGGTCTCGTTCACCTGGTCGTAGCGGATCGTGTTGAAGGCGGTGCGCTGCTGGGTGTTGAACAAGCCGACGCCGATATTGTCGTAGCGGATCTGCGTGCCCACCGTGGTCTCAGACGCGAACCCCGCCAGAGTGTGGCGCATCAGGTGGCTGGCGTTTAGACCGACGATCATGCGCTTGTCTGTCTGCTGGAACTGGTCGCCGTTGGCCGGGTCGTCGAGGAAATAGGTGAAGTTGTTGTAGAGGTTCAGCGTCGAATAGATGCCGTAGGCCTCGATCCTGGAAGCCGTGCGCTCGTCGCTCCGGCTCCAGCGCATCGACAGGGAATAGCGCTGTGTGTCGCCGCCGTCGGTCTGGTCGACCGCGCCGTAGCGGCCGAGGCTGCCGTCGAGCACGGCGCGCGCCGGAATCTGGTCGGTCGCGTGCCAGGAGTTGGTGTAGGCCAGCGCGGTGATGGCGAAGCCGTTGGCTGTGTCACCTTCGGCGTAACGTAGGAAAGCGTTGAACTTCTTGAGGTTGTCGCCCACCTGCCACGGCCCGTTGTAGGTGACGATCTCGCCCGCGGCCGTCAGCGTGCCGTTGCCTGCCGCCATCGAGCCGGCTGCCAGCGCGCGCCAGTAACCGAAACTGCCGCCGGTCGCCACGACCACCGCGTTCTCCAGCCGGTTCGCGTAGGAAAGGCGCAGCGATCCCGCGGAGGCGAAATCGCTCTCCTCGGCGTAGTAGGGGCCCTTCTTGATCGTCATCTGGTCGACCAGCTCGGGGATCAGGAAGTTCAGGTCGGCATAGCCCTGGCCGTGACCGTGCGTACGCATGTTGATCGGCATGCCGTCCAGCCAGATGGCGAGATCGGTGCCGTGATCGAGGTTCATGCCGCGCAGGAAATACTGGTTGGCCTTTCCTTCGCCGCTGTGCTGCGACACGATCAGGCCCGGTACCGCTTCCAACATCTCGCCGGGACGCGAGATCGGCCGCGTGTTCAGCGTTTCGCCCGAGACGCGGCGCTCACTGGCAGAGTCGGTCGGCTCGGCCTCGAGAACGCGCGGAGCGGTGACGGTGATGGCAGGCAGGGCCGTGGAGGCGCCGGTATAGCCCTGCGCGGTCGGTTCCGCCGTCGGATTGGGCGAAGCGGGGTCGATCGGGCCCTGGCCGGGCGCCAACGGGGCGGGGGCGGTCTGGGCGCCGGCGGCGACAGGGCAGGCGAGAAGGGCGGCAGCCCAGAGGAGAGTCTTCGTATGCACTATTACAATGTTCTGCATACTTCGTGCCGATGCGGCAAGGGGAGGAATTGAAATGCAGCGTGTCACCCTGTCGGTCGACGACGATCTGCTGGCGACTCTCGATCGCCACATGAAGAAGCATCGCTATGCGAGCCGCTCCGAGGCGCTGCGCGACATCCTGCGAGAGGCGGCGGCCCGCGAGACGCTGGCGGGCGACAAAACCGGCAAGGACGAGGACTTCTGTATCGCCACGCTCGCTTATGTCTACGACCACGAGACGCGCGATCTCGGCCGACGGCTCACCCAGGCCCAGCACAGGCATCACGACCTCCAGATCGCGACCCTGCACGTGCATCTCGACCACGATTCCTGCCTCGAGGTCTCGGTGCTGCGCGGACCGGTGAAGGAGGTGCGCGCGATGGCTGACGACACGGTGAGCCAGCGCGGCGTCCGCCACGGCCAGCTCCATCTGGTGCCTGCCGAGCGGAAGCTCGAGAAGCACCGGCACGGCCACGAGCATCTTCACGCCTGACGGACTGGACCGGGCGGGCGAGACCGGCCGTGCCTTCAACGACTGGGCGGCAGCCGGGTCAGGTCGAGGCGTTCATTTGCGCGTGCCGAAGCCTGCGCGCCTCAACGCATCGGCCATGGCATTGCCCGGTGCACCCGGCTTGCCGGACTGCACGCGGGCTTGATCGCGCTTCGACGCGCCGCCGCCGTCGGGACGAGCCGATCTCGCGGGCTGCTTGCCGGCCTCGTCGTCGAGCCGCAGCGTGAGGGCGATGCGCTTGCGCGGCTTGTCGACCTCCAGGACCTTCACACGCACGATGTCGCCCGGCTTCACCAGGCTGCGCGGATCCTTAACGAAGGTCCTCGACATCGCCGACACGTGGACGAGCCCGTCCTGGTGCACGCCGACGTCGACGAAAGCACCGAAAGCGGCAACGTTGGTCACGACGCCTTCCAGAACCATGCCAGGTTCGAGGTCGTTCAGCGTCTCGACCCCGGCCTTGAACTCCGCGGTCTTGAAGGCCGGGCGCGGATCGCGTCCCGGCTTCTCCAGTTCACGCAGGATGTCGGTGACGGTGGGCAGGCCGAACTTGTCGTCGACGAACGCGCCGGGCGACAGAGCGCGCAGGGCGGCGCTGTTGCCGATCAGGGCGTCGATCCCGCTCTTGGTGGCCGCGATGATGCGGTGCACGACGGGATATGATTCTGGATGCACCGCCGAGGCATCGAGGGGATCTTCGCCGGACGGGATGCGCAGGAAGCCGGCGCATTGCTCGAACGCCTTGGGGCCGAGCCGCGGCACGTCCTTCAGCGCCTTGCGCGATTTGAACGCGCCGTGCGTGTCGCGATGGGAGACGATGCTCTGCGCCAGCCCCTGGCCGATGCCCGAGACGCGCGCCAGCAGCGGTGCCGAGGCGGTGTTGAGATCGACGCCGACGCCGTTCACGCAATCCTCGACCACGGCGTCGAGCGACTTCGACAACTTGAACTCGCTGAGATCGTGCTGGTACTGGCCGACGCCGATCGACTTCGGATCGATCTTCACCAGCTCTGCCAGCGGATCCTGCAGGCGTCGGGCGATCGACACCGCGCCGCGCAAGGTGACGTCGAGGGTGGGCAGTTCTTCCGACGCATAGGCCGAGGCCGAATAGACCGACGCGCCGGCCTCCGAAACCATCACCTTCTGCAGCTTGTGATCCGGGAGACCCTTCAGCAGCTCCGACGCCAGCTTGTCGGTCTCACGCGAGGCGGTGCCGTTGCCGATCGCCACCAGTTCGACCTTGTGCTCCCGCACCAGCCTCGCGAGGATCGCCAGCGATTCGTCCCAGCGCCTCTGCGGCTCGTGCGGATAGATCGTGCTGGTCGCCACGACCTTGCCGGTGGCATCGACCACGGCGACCTTCACGCCGGAGCGATAGCCGGGATCGAGCCCGAGCGTCGGACGTGTTCCGGCAGGTGCCGCGAGCAACAGGTCGCGCAGGTTGGCCGCGAATACCCGCACGGCTTCCTCTTCGGCCGTCGTCCAGAGGCGCAAACGCAGGTCGATCGACAGCATGATCGTGATCTTGGTGCGCCAGGCCCAGCGCACGGTCTCCCTCAACCACTTGTCGCCCGGGCGCCCTTGGTCGGAGATGCCATAGACCCGCATTATGCGCAGCTCGTAGGCGGTGGGGACGGCCTGTGAGGCCGGCGGCCGCGTCGCGGGATCGTCCGGCTCGACGGTGAGGCTCAGCATTTCCTCACGCTCGCCCCGGCACAGCGCCAGCACGCGATGCGACGGCATCTTGGCCAGCGCTTCGGAGAAATCGAAATAGTCGCTGAACTTGGCGCCAGCCTCCTGCTTGCCCTCGCGGACCTTCGAGACGAGGCGCCCGTTGGTCCAGAATTCCTCGCGCAGCGCGCCGATCAGGTCGGCATTCTCGGCGAAGCGTTCCACCAGGATGGCTCGTGCGCCTTCGAGTGCCGCCGCTGCCGTGGCGACGTTCTTGTCGGCTGAAACATAGGCTTCTGCCCGGACCGCGGGCTCGACACCGGGATCCCTCAGCAGCAGGTCGGCGAGGGGCTCCAGCCCGGCTTCCTTGGCGATCTCGGCCTTGGTGCGGCGCTTGGGCTTGTAGGGCAGGTAGATGTCCTCGAGGCGGCTCTTGCTGTCGGCGCCCATGATGGCGGCTTCGAGCTTCGCATCGAGCTTTCCCTGGTCGCGCACGGAGTCGAGGATGACCTTCCGCCGGGCCTCCAGTTCGCGCAGGTAGCCCAGCCGCTCCTCGAGCGTCCGGAGTTGGGCATCGTCCAGGGATCCGGTGACTTCCTTGCGGTAGCGCGCGATGAACGGGACGGTCGCCCCGCCATCGAGCAACTCGACCGTGGCCTGGACCTGCTGTTCCCTGACTCCGAGTTCTTCGGCAATACGCGCCTGGATGGAGATCACCAAGAATACCCTCTTCGGCCGGATGCGGGCGAAGCCGTCGCCCTCGTCGGACCGCGGGTATGAACGGCGCGCCTGTGATACTTCAAGCGCATTGTTCGCTTGCGTCCGGCGCGGCTACCGTTCGTAGAAGGTGGAACCGTAGTCGAAGGTGATTTCCTCGCCCTTGCGGACCCCTTCGATCCCGGCCACGAGCCAGATCCTGCCCTCGTCGCGAAGCACGAAACAGTTGGGCTTGCGACGGTCGTGATTGGCATAGCGCGCCTCGTTGCCTCCCACCGCGCCGTCGATGTTCCTGTCTTTGTCCAGCTCGAAAATGCAGTCCGATCCCGCGGCAATGCGCGCAAGGGCGACGGAATCAGGGATCACCTCGCCTTTATACTCGATGACCTTCACGCCCCAGGGAATGTCTTTGGCGGCGAACAGGCCCTTTCCGTGTATCCGCGACTTCTTGACGATCAGCTTCATGAATTCGTGCACGCGACCTGTTCGTGAGGCCGGTCATTATGCCCTTCCCGCGGCATTTGTCGAAGACCGAGCAGGGCCGAAGGCGGAGGTCGCCTCCAGGTTCCCCTCAATCGAAGCCGAACTTCACCGACTTGGTCGACGCATCGTCCATTGCCTGCACGACCCGTTGAAAGGAGCGCTCCGCGGCGGTGGTGCGTTGGGGCGTGCGGGCGGGTTGCAGCACGAAGAGGTGCAGCGATCGCGCCGGCACGTCATAGACGTGGCGGAAATCGCGGAGCGCCAGCGGCTCACCATCGACGTCGCTGGTGTCGATCAACCTTACCCACCGCGCGCCGCCCACGGCCTCGGGCAGCACGAACGGGACGGTATCGGTATGGGCATTCATGATGATGAGCAGCGTCGAATCCGACCCGACGCGGCGGATACCCGTTTCCTGCGCACGACCGTCGAGCAGGACCCCCAGGCAGCGGCCATTGGGATCGTTCCAGGTCTCGTCCTTCATCTCCTCTCCGGCGGGTGTCAGCCAGCTGACGTCCTTGACGCCCAACTCCTCGTCATAGGCGCCGGTAAGGAAGCGGCCGCGTCGCAGCATCGGAAGCGCGTGTCGGATCATGATCAGCTTGCGCACGAACTCCGCGAGATCACGTTCGGCCGGACCGATACCCACCCAATCGACCCAGGAGATTTCGTTGTCCTGGCAGTAGCTGTTGTTGTTGCCTTTCTGGCTACGGCCGAACTCGTCCCCGCCCAGCAGCATCGGCGTGCCGCGTGACAGGATGAGGGTCGCCAGCATGTTTCGCATCTGGCGTAGCCGGATCGCTGAGATGTCGGGATCGTCTGTGGGTCCCTCGACGCCGTAATTGTTGGAAAGATTGTGCGAATGGCCGTCCTTGTTGTCCTCGCCGTTGGCGTCGTTGTGCTTCTCGTTGTAACTGACGAGATCGCCCAGAGTGAACCCGTCATGGGCGGTGATGAAATTGATCGAGGCCCATGGCTTGCGACCGCGCTTGGCAAAGAGGTCGGCGGACGCCGTGAGACGCGCCGCGAGCGGCGGCAGCTTTCCCTCGTCGCCGCGCCAGTACGCACGCACCGTGTCCCGGAAGGCGTCGTTCCACTCGGCCCAGCCGGGCGAGAAGCGGCCGACCTGATAACCGCCGGGTCCGATGTCCCAGGGTTCGGCGATAAGCTTGACTGTGGAGAGGACGGGATCCTGCCGGCAGGCGTCGAGAAAGCGTCCTTCCTCCTGAAAGCCATGCGGCTCGCGGCCGAGGATGGTGGCGAGGTCGAAGCGGAAGCCGTCGATACGCATGTCCTGGGCCCAGTAGCGCAGGCTGTCCATGACCATCTGGAGGACACGCGAGTTGCTGAGGTTGACCGTGTTCCCGGTACCCGTATCGTTGATGTAATAGCGCGGTTCCGGTGCCAGCCTGTAGTAGGAGGCGTTGTCGATTCCCTTGAAGCAGATGGTGGGCCCGAGCTGGTTGCCCTCGGCGGTGTGGTTGTAGACGACGTCGAGGATGACCTCGAGTCCCGCCGCATGAAGGTGCGCCACCATCTCCTTGAATTCGGCGAAGGCGAAATCAGGATTGGCCGCATAGCGGCGGGCCGGCGCGAAGAAGCCGATCGTGTTGTAGCCCCAGTAGTTCTTGAGGTCTTTCTCCAGGAGGTTGCTGTCATCGACGAAGGTGTGCACCGGGAGCAGTTCGACGGCGCTCACGCCGAGCGAGGAGAGGTAGCCGGTGATCTCCGCCGTGGCGAGGCCGGCATAGGTGCCTCGGAGAGGTTCGGGCACGGCGGGGTGGAGCTTGGTGAGGCCACGCACATGCGCCTCGTAGACGATCGTGTTCTCCCAGGCGACGCGTGGACGCGGTGAGCGGCCCCAGCTGAAGGCGGGATCGATCACGCAGCTTCGATAGGTGAAGGGCGCACTGTCTCGATCGTCGAAGGTGAGATCGTCGCCGCTCTCCATCTTGTAGCCGAAAAGGGCGGGATTCCACGTCAGTTTGCCGATGATCTGCCGTGCGTACGGATCGAGCAGAAGCTTGTTGGGATTGAAGCGATGTCCCGCCGTGGGCTCGTAGGGGCCGTGGACGCGATAGCCGTAGATGGTGCCCGGACGCGCGTCGGGCAGGTAGCCGTGCCAGACCTCGTCGGTATATTCCGGCAGTACGATCCGCTCGATCTCGCGCTCGCCGGTCGAATCGAACAGGCAGAGCTCGACCTTGGTGGCGTTCGCCGAAAAGAGTGCGAAATTGACGCCGAGCCCGTCCCAAGTTGCGCCGAGAGGATAGGGCAGTCCCTCGCTCAGGCGGGTCTGGGTCACGATCGGACACCCTGGCTACGACGCGCTATCATGTTTGCGTTTTGAATGATCTTCCCCCTGTCAGTCGTCAGCTAACGACCTCGCCTCCGATGCGTTGCAGCAATTGTCGCCGCGACCGGATTTCGGCGATGCTGTGGTCAAGATCTCCTTCTCCAGTGTCGGATGCAGCGCGATGGGTGTCTCCCCGAGGGTGCGGCGGCTGCGGCTGCCGATAGAGCACGGTTCGACCGTCTCGGCGCTATATGAGCGTGCGGCCCGGCCCGCGGCGTTGCTCGTGCTTGCGCACGGGGCTGGGGCCGGAATGACGCATCCCTTCATGGCGGCGGTCGCCGATCTGCTTGCCAGGCACGGCATCAGCACGCTTCGCTTCCAGTTTCCCTATATGGAAGCGGGATCGAAGCGGCCGGATCGGCCGGCCAGGGCGCACTTGGCCATCCGGGCGGCGGTAAGGAAAGCAGCGAAGCTCGCGCCGGAGCTTCCCTTGTTTGCGGGAGGCAAATCCTTCGGCGGCCGCATGACGTCACAGGCGCAGGGTTCCGAGCCGCTCCCCGGTATCCGTGGCCTGGTGTTTCTGGGCTTTCCCCTGCATCCCCCGAAAAAGCCGTCGGTCGAGCGGGCTGCACATCTTTCCGACGTCGGGATACCCTTGCTGTTCGTTCAGGGCACGCGCGATGCGCTGGCGCAGCCCCAACTCCTGAAGAACGTCCTGAGGCGTCTCGGAAAGCGTGCGACCTACCGGCCGATCCAGGATGCCGACCATTCGTTCGGCGTCCTCGTCCGTTCGGGCCGAACCGAGGTGGAGGTTCTTTCCGAGATCGCGGACGTCGTGGGCCAGTGGATACGCAGGAGAATTTGAAAAGGCGCAGCGGCTGGTGGTCAGGCCACGCGGATGCGAACGGGCCTCCGGCGGAGTCGTCCTTCAAACGGGGAATTCAGCGGTGATTCCGATGGGTCGCACATCGGCGGCCCGGAAAAGCCCGAACGACGCCTTTGCTGGCGCTTTTGCAAGAGGCCGGATCTTGGTCTTGCGGTGCTCGCTGCCTTCGGGCCGAAGCAAAAGCTCGAAGGTCTGGCGGTCGCGGCGACCGCAAAATGCGCGGCACTGCCGCACGCGGAGCCCCAACCCCCCGACACCTGGTGCGGTGAAGCGAGTCGGGTCAATGCCGTCTCGGTTCGACAATCGAGACCGGGAGGCCGCGCCGGCCGGGACGGCAGGAAGCGCGAGACCTAGAATTCCAGCAGGTTGTCGCGCAGATGCTTGTGGGCATAGGCCTTGCGGGTCAGGCCCTGGCGCTGCAGTTCGGGCACCAGGCCGTCGCAGACTTCCATGATGCCGCGGCGGTCGATGGGGGTGTCGGAAATCAGGAAGCCGTCGCCGCCCACTTCCTCCATGACCTCGCGCATCACGCCCGCCACATGCTCGGGCGTGCCGGTGTAGTCGAGGCTGCCCTTGGCGGCATACCCCCGGACGATCTCGCGCAGGGGTTTGCCGAGCCATCGGGCCAGCGACGACTGGTGGCCGTTGGTCGTCAGATCCATCGGCAGCGTGTCGTCGAGATCGAATTTGGAAAAGTCGATGCCGGTGAGGCGCGACATGCCGGCAAGCTGCATGTCGACATACTTCAGCGAGTCCTCCTGCTGGAGCCGGCGCCGCTCGCGCGCCGCCTCCATCGTCGTGTCGACGATCGGCGAGCACAGGAACAGGAGCTTGATGTCGTCGGGATTGCGCCCCTGGGCGGCGGCGTTGGCGCGCACCTCCTCGCGATAGGCTTTCATCTTCTGGATGTTGGCGCCTTCGGTGATGATCGTGTCGGCCCACTTCGAGGCGAACTTCTTGCCGGCCGACGAGCCGCCGGCCTGCACGATCGGCACGCGTCCCTGCGGCGAGCGCGGCGCGTTGATCGGGCCGCGCACCTTGAAGTACTTGCCCTCGTGGTGGATCGGCCGGACCTTCTTGCCGTCGGCGAACATCGGCGTCTCCCGGTCGAGCACGACCGCGTCGGCGTCCCAGGCTTCCCACAGCTTGGTGACGACGTCGGCGAATTCATCGGCGACCTCGTAGCGCTCGTCATGCGGCCGGTGCTTCTCGTGACCATAATTCTGCGCGGTGCCGTCGTTGCTGCCGGTGACGCAGTTCCAGCCGACGCGGCCCTCGGTGACGTGATCCAGAGAGTTGATGAGTCGTGCCGCCAGATAGGGCGGGTATTCCGAGATCGAGAGCGTTGGCACGAGGCCGAGATGCGTGGTGGCCTGCGCCAGGTATGGCACCAGGACCGGCGGGTCGAGCTTGGGAGTCCCTTGCGCGTACTGCAGGTAAGTGTCGTGGTTGCCCTTGTAGGTGTAGGGCACGTTCGAGGAGTCCTCGATGATCATGTAGTCGAAGCACGCCCGTTCCATGCCCTTGGCGAGGTCGATGAAGATGTCCGGCATCATCCAGCGCTGCACGTCGGAGGCGCTGCCGGCCCACATCGAGCGCCAGTTCTTGGACGCGAAGCTCTGACCCAGGAACCAGGCGAGGTGAAACGGCTTAGGCATTCGAGGGTACTCCTTTGAGACAGATACATTTGGCCCAGTGACCGCCACCCAGCGGATACTGCGGTGGCTCGATCCTGGCGCATTCGTCGACGGCAACCGGGCAACGCGTCCGGAAGCGGCAACCCGACGGCGGGTTGGCCGGATTGGGCAGGTCGCCCTTGAGGATGATGCGCTGGCGCCTGGATTCGATGTCGGGATCGGGCACCGGCACCGCCGACATCAGCGACTTGGTGTAGGGGTGCGCGGGCGCGGTGTAGATTTCTTCCTTGCTCGCCATCTCCACGATCTTGCCGAGATACATCACCGCCACGCGGTCGCTGATGTGCCGCACGACCGAGAGATCGTGCGAGATGAAGATGTAGGTGAGGCCCAGCCGCTCCTGCAGGTCCTGCAGCAGGTTCACGATCTGCGCCTGGATCGACACGTCGAGCGCCGATACCGGCTCGTCGCAGATGATCAACTCTGGCTCGACGGCGAGCGCGCGGCAGATCGCAACCCGCTGTGCCTGGCCGCCGCTCAGTTCGTGCGGGTAGCGCTCGAAGAAGTGGCCCGAGAGACCGACCATGTCGAGAAGCTCGCGCACGCGGCCGGCGCGCGCACTGCCGCGATACAGTCCATGGATGTCGAGCGCCTCGCCGATCAGGTCGCCGATCGGCATGCGCGGATTGAGCGAGGCATGCGCATCCTGGAAGATGATCTGCATCTTGCGTCGCAGCCGGCGCAAGTCGCGCTTGCCGACCTGGCAAAGATCGGCTCCCTCGAACATGACACGGCCCGAGGTGGCCCGCACGAGTTGCAGGATGGCGTAGCCCGTCGTCGACTTGCCGCATCCCGACTCGCCCACCAAGCCGAGCGTCTTTCCTTTCTCGACAGCGAAGGTGACGCCGTCGACGGCCTTCACCGTGCCGGGGGCGCCCGGCCGGCCGAACTGGACTTCGAGGTCCTCGATCTCGAGAAGCGTGCTCATCGGGCTGTGCTCGTCGCACCTTGCTTATGGGGAGCGAGATCGGCGAGACACGCCGCCCAGTGGTCGCCGCCCAGGTTTCGCCGCTCGGGGCTGACCGTCTGGCAAGCGGGGATAGAGACGCGGCAACGCGGCAGGAACGGACAGAGCTTGATGGGCTCGATGAGGTTGGGCGGCACGCCCTCGATCGGCGTGAGCCGGCGTACGCCGACACCGTCGACCCGCGGCGTCGAGCCCATGAGGCCCAGCGTGTAGCCATGACTGGGGCGATGGAACAGCTCGCGGATTGGGCCCGATTCCACGACGTTGCCCGCGTACATGACGTTGACCCTGTCGCAGAGGCCGGCGACGACGCCGAGATCGTGACTGATCCAGATCACGGACGTTCCGCGCTCATGCGTCAGGCGCTTCACCAGATCGATGATCTGCGCCTGGATGGTGACGTCGAGGGCGGTCGTCGCCTCGTCGGCAATCAGCAGGCGCGGATTGCAGGACAAGGCGATCGCGATCATGACCCTCTGGCGCATGCCGCCGGAGAACTGGTGCGGATAGGCGGTCAGCCGTTTCTCCGCCGAGGGGATGCCGACCGTTTCCAGCAATTCGATCGCGCGGCGCTTCGCGGCCGGCCCGTCCAGCTTCTGGTGACGATGCAGCACTTCCAGGATCTGGCGACCGACGGTGAGCACCGGATTGAGCGAGCGCATCGGATCCTGGAACACCATTGCCATGCTGGATCCGCGTTCCTCGCGCATCTGGGCTTCGCTGAGCTGCAGCAGCTCGCGGCCGTCGAAGGCCAGGCTGTCGGCGGCGACGTGGCCGGGCGGCTCGGGCACCAGGCGCATGATCGACATCGCCGTGACGCTCTTGCCGCTGCCGCTCTCGCCCACCAGGCCCAGGATCTCGCCCTCGGCGAGATCGAACGACACGCCATTGACGGCACGCACGTCGCCGCGGTCGGTGGCGAAACTCGTGCGGAGATTGCGGACACGCAACAGGGTCATGCGTTGGCCTTCACGCTGCGGCGCGTGCGCCAGGCACGGGGGTCGAGCGCATCGCGCAGGCCATCGCCCATGAAGTTGATGCTGAGGACGCAGATCGCGATGATCGAGGTTGGCGCCAGGAACATCCACGGCGCATCGCCGAGGAACCGCCGCGCCTCGCTCATGTCGCGACCCCAGCTCGGTTCGGGCGGCTGGGTGCCGAAGCCCAGGAAGCTGAGCGAAGCCTCGGAGACCACGGCGGCAGCAAAGACGGCGGTGAGCTGCACCACGATCGGCGAGACCATGTTGCGCAGCATGTGGGAGAGCACGATGCGCAGCGGGCTGGCGCCCAGCGCGCGCGCGGCCGTGACATAGACGTCCTCGCGCACGGCGAGCGTGCTGCCGCGTATCATGCGCGCCAGGATCGGTGCCTGCACGAGCCCGAGCGCAAGCATGACGTTCTTGATGTCCGGACCGAGCAGTCCGACCAGCGCCACGGCGAGCAGCAGCGGCGGGAAGGTGAGGAAGGCGTCGACCAGCCGCATCAGCACATTGTCGACCTTGCCGCCGAAATAGCCGGAAGCGAGACCGAGCGGTACGCCGAAGGTGAAGGCGAAGCCGACGACCAGAAGCCCGACGGCGAGCGACGTGCGGCCGCCCCAGAGCATGCGCGAGAAGACATCGCGGCCGAAATGGTCGGTGCCCATCGGATGCTCGAACGACGGTGGCTTCAGCTTCATCGACAGCTTGATCTGGATCGGATCGTAAGGAGCCACCCACGGCGCGAAGGCCGTCGTGAGGCAGATCAGCAGCAGGATGACGAAGCCGATGGTGGCGGCGCGGTTGCGCGGGAACTGCCGGGCTGCCAGCGCCAGTGAGCCACGGAACTTGAGGGGTGCGGGTGTCGGGGAGGGAAGGGCGCGTGCGTCCGTCATGGTCAGTACCGGATGCGCGGATCGAGCAGCGCGTACATCATGTCCGCGAGGATGTTCATGATCAGGAAGAAGACCGCGATCACGAGCGTGAAGCCCTGGATCACCGGGAAGTCGCGGTTGATCACCGCATTGAGCACCGCCGAGCCCATGCCGGGCACCGCGAAGATGTATTCGATCGTGACCTGAACGCCGATCATGTAGCCGAACTGCACGGCGGCCATGGTGACGAAGGGAATCATCGCGTTCTTGAGCGCATGGATGATCACGATGTTGGCCGGCAGCAGTCCCTTGGCCCGCGCGGTGCGCATATAGTCCTGCGACAGCACGTCGATCATGCTGGAGCGCAGCAGGCGGGTCAGCATCGCCGTCTGCAGGGAGCCCAGCGCGACGGCGGGAATGATGAAGGGGCTATAGTGCTTCCAGAATCCTCCGGCCTCTGCTTCCGACGACCCTATGCCGGTGATCGGCAGCCAGTCGAGCTGGATCGAGAAGACGTAGATCAGGATCAGCGCTAGGCCGAAGTTCGGCACGGCGAAGCCCAGCACCGTGTAGCCGGTACAGAGATAGTCGATCCAGCTGTTGCGTCTCAGGGCCGCGATCACGCCGAGCGGGATCGAGACCAGCAGCGCGAACAGCATGCCTGCACTGGCGAGTTGCAGGCTGATCGGCAGGCGCTCGGCGATCAGGGTAGTCACGCGATCGTTGAGCCGCATCGAGCGGCCGAGATCGCCGGTCAGGACCTTGGCGATCCACAGCCCGTACTGCTCGGGCAGCGAACGATCGAGGTTGAACTCCTCGCGCATGGCAGACGCCGCTTCCGGCGAGGTCTGCATGCCGAGCATGATCGTCACTGGATCGCCCGGCGTCGCGCGCGTGATGGCAAAGGTCATCAGCGACACGACGAGGAGAACCAGCGGCACCTGGATGAGGCGCCGCCCGAGATAGGACCACATCGCCCGATCTATCCTTTCGACTGAACGGGACGGTTCAGGACCACGACACGTTGTCGAGCTTCTCGGTGTATTCCTGCGGCGCCGGCTCGAAACCCTGGATCTTGCTGTTGTAGATCTGGATGTTGTTCGTGTTGCAGTGATAGATGATCGGGCATTCCTCGAGCGTCGTGTCGACGATCTTGTGATACATCGCCTCGCGCTTGGCCGGATCGAGCTCGCTGCGTGCGCCGTCCAGCATCGCGTCCATCGAGGGTACGTTGTAGCCCGACGCATTGCCCTGGCTGTGCAGGAACCACCAGGAGGTCGCGTCGGGATCGGGCGCGACCAGGGTTATGTCCTCGAGGTGCTGGTCGAACTTCTTGTTGAGCCACAGGCTGTTGAAGCCGCCCATGTCCATGTTCTTGATCTTGTAGGTAATGCCGATCTGGCTGACCATCGCCGCGACAAGCTCGAGTTCCTTGCGCAGCCAGTCCTTGTCCGACGTGATGACCTCGACCTCGTAACCCTTCACGCCTGCCTGGGCCATCAGCTCCTTGGCCTTCTTGAGGTCGCCGTTCTTCGGATACTTCATCATCGGCTGGCGATGGCCCATGTAGCCGGCAGGGATCTGGTTGTCGGTCGCGATCGCCTCGCCGTAGTAGATCTCGTTGACGATGGCTTCGCGGTCGATTGCGTAGGAAATCGCCTGGCGTACCAGCTTGTTCTGGTAGGCCGCGTCCGGCTTGGCCTTGAGATTGAACTGCTGATAGTCCCATGCCCAGCCCGGGGTCGACTTCACCGTGTACCTGGTGTCCTTGCGCAGGGCCTTCATGTCCTTCGGATCGGGATGCGTCACGAAGTCGAGTTCTCCCTTCTGCAGGGCCTGCAGGCGGGTGGTCGAATCGGGGATCGCGCGATAGACCACCTTGTCGAGCTTGGGAAAGCCCGGACGCCAGTATTCGGGATGCCGGGCGAGCACGATCTCGGTGCCCTTCTTGCTCTCGATCTGGAACGGGCCGTTGCCGACGGGCGTGGCGCTGTAGGCGTCGTTGCCCATCTCCTTGTGGGCCTTCGCCGAGATGATCGTGCCGCCGTAACCCATGGTGATGCCCGGGAAGGCGCCGAATGGCATCTTGGTTTTCACCTCGACGACATACTTGCCGTCGGCCTTCACCGAGGCGATCGGGAACAGCGATGTTCCCATCTGGAAGCTCTTCGAGGAGATGTGGAAGTTGTACGTGTATTCCACATCCTCCGCGGTGAATTCACCGAAGCCCTTCTGCCACTTCACGCCTTCGCGGACCTTGATGCGCCAGGTCAGCGGATCTGGATTGGTCCATTCCAGCGCCATGTTCGGCATGATGGAGCGATCCTTGAAATTGATCGTCACCAGCCCGTCGAACACGTTGTACATCACCAGGCTTCCCTGGATGTCCGAGCGGATCACGGGACTGAGATTCCCGAACTCGCCTCCCCAGGTGCCGACGCGCAGATCGCGCTTGCCCTGTGCGATTGCCGGCGCGGCCAGCAGGAGTCCCGTACCCAGCGCTCCAGCACCAAAACCGCGCCGCGTGATGCCTCGATTGCCTGTCGTCCGGAACTCTTTACTCATGACCGTCTCCTTTGGATTAGAAACCTCTGTCGTATTCCTTCAGCCCGTTTTCGATGATCTGGTGCAGCACCGTGATCAAAGCGGCCTGTAATTTGTCTGACGTGCCGTCGACGTAAGGAATGAGCCGGGAATAGGCCCCGTCCATCGCGCCGCCGGCGACGCTCGCCTGCACGATCCGAAGTTCCGTTGCCTCGTCGTGCAGGATCTCGCGGTCTCCCAGATGACCCGCGAGTGCTGCCGCGATGCCATAGGCGCCCCAGTTGGAAACCGCGGCGAAGACCAGCACATCACATTCAGTAACCGTGCCAACCCCGCCATGGCAGGGACAGCCGCAGTCCTTGCCGAACGGCTGGATCTCCGCGACCGCCTCCTTGATGAGACCGCAGCCGATCTCGTTGCCGCCGTCGCCGATGCCGACGGTGGGAATGCCGGCGGTCTTGGCCTGCTCCGCGAGATGATAGGCGCTGGCGATCTTGTCCGGCGTGCGCGGCGTGCCCATGATCGAGTGATAGATGCCCTTTGTGTTGGGCCCGACCTTCTCGATGAAAATCATCGCGGCCGGCTTGTACTTCTTGATCAGTGCGGCGGCCGCCTTCTTGCCGGCGGCCTCGCCGACCGGAAAGTTGACCGCCATCGCGCAGGAGCGGCGCTGCTTGAACAACTCTTCGTCATAGACGGCGAGGCCGGCCGCCTCGGTCGACTTGATGACCGCCGGCATGTTGCGTTCTTCGCTGACCAGGATCGGCTTGCCGCCCAGCCCGAACTCGATGGCGCGCGCGATCGCCGCCGCACCCGGCGGGCCGTCGGTTTCGCCGGCGGGCAGGCCAGGTGGCGTGCCGGCACCGGTGATGACGAATACGTTGTCGCCGGGCTTGATCGAATCCTTCAGCAGCTTGGCCGCGAGCCACGTGAGCGGCTTCTTCTGCTTCTTGCGTGCGGCTTCGTAGAGCGGATAGGTCACGCCGCGAGGCAGGCCGACCCGGAAGCGCATCTCGATATTGATGGCGCGGTCGATCGAATCGCCGACGATCTCGTCGATAGCCATGATTTTCCCCTGCAAAGTCTGTCTGGAGTTGTCGGTCAGTGGGTCAAGCCCGCGTCGGGCGGCTCGAGATTCTTGCGCACGATGTTCGACAGGAACTGCATGCAGGCCATCGACGTCTCGCCGTCGAGCCCATCGACCAGGAACTCTGTCGTGCAGTACATGGCTTCCAGCCCGCCGGCGTCGAGGCAGGCCTGCACGATGCGCCTTTCCATTTCGGGTGAATGAACGAGCTCGGGCCTCTTCAGGAGGTAGGCGAGGCAAGCCTCGATTCCGTAACAGCCCCAGTTCGACATCATCGCAGGGATGACCACGTCGGTTTTCACGACGGTGGCAAGCGCCTTGCCCTTGGGCATGGTCTTCACGACTGTGTCGTAGATCGTGCCGAAGCCCAGCTCGTTGCCGTGATCGCCGATGCCGACCGAGAAGATCTTGCGCTTGTTGGCTTCGGTGACGACGCCGCCGATGTCTATGCAGCCTTCGAACCTGGACTTCGCGCCGGTGAGCGGCAGGCCGGTCGCGGTGTGCACGTTGCCGTCGGCACCCGCACCCAGGCGCTCGGCCGAGACGACGGCCTTGGGCCTGTACTTCTCGTAGATCTCGGAAATCCATGCCTTGATCTGCGACTGATCCTCCGGCGCGTTCTCGATCGCAGCGCCGAGATGGCGATCGCGCGCTTGCTCGAACGGCTTGACCATCAGGCCCGCGGCTTCGCTCGACGCGACGATGGGATCGGCGTGGCAGGCCTCGTTCACGAACACGGGAACGGCGCCCAGGCCCCGGTAGAGGACTCGCGCGAGGGACGCGGCGCCCGGCGGGCCGTCGCTCTCGCCCTTGGGCAGGGTGGGCTCGTATCCCGCGCCGGTCATGATGAAGACGACGTCACCCTTGCCGAGCACCTTCTGCAGGCCTTTGGCCGCGGCCATCGTGACCGGCTTGTCGCCCGCGGCCTTGCGCGCCGCGAGGTACATCGGCAACAGGATGCCGTGCGGCATGCCGTGGTTCTTGGCTTCGATCGTGATCAGCCGGTCGACGGCCTCTCCCACCATGTCGAGAATGACGATCTCCTCTCGCGAACAGAGCCAAATTGGGCGCCTTGGCCGGTGATCGGACAAGCGCCATTTCAGCGTTGAAGCGATGCCGGAACGGCATCAGTCTCGGGGCAGACGGAGTCCATGAAATGATCAGTCAGGCTTTGCGTTATTTCTCAGTGATTGCGCGGCACGGATCGATTCGCGAGGCGGCGGAGGAACTGCACATTGCCCAGTCCGCGCTCAGCCGGCAGATCCAGAAGCTCGAGGAGGATTTCGGCGTTCCCTTGTTCGAGCGTCACGCGCGGGGCGTGAAACTGACGTCGGCGGGCGAGATCTTTCTGCGCCACGCCCAGATCAACCTGCGCCAGATCGAGCGCGTTCGTTCGGAAATCGAGGCTTTGAAAGGGTTGCGCCGTGGCGTCGTCACCATCCGTTCGATCGAAGCGCTGGTGCCGCACCTCCTGCCGCGCGCCGTGACGCGTTTCGTCGGGCGTTATCCCGGCATCCAGTTCGAGGTCACGATCGATGGCTCCGACCAAGTGCTGGCGGCCGTTCGCGAGGGCCGTGCCGACATCGGCCTCGCCTTCTATCCCCCGGCCGAGAACGAACTGGAGACCGTATTCAAGATGCGCGAGCCCCTGGTGGCGGTGATGGCGGCGGATCATCCACTCGCCGGTAGGCCGCGTATCTCGCTGGCCGATTGCGCGACCTGGCCCATTGCGTCGCCGATGAAGCATACCGGCAGCAGGATACTGATCGACGTCGCCTGCAAGGCTGCGGGTATCCATATTGCACCGTCGCTCGAAACCAATTCGTTCCAGCTCAGGGTCGAATTCGTGAAGGTGAATCATGGCATTACATTTCTCTCGCGCCTGTCGGCCTGGGACAATTTGCGTTCGGGCGAGTTGGTCGCTGTGCCGATCCGGGACCGGCTGGTGAACAACGCGAGCATCGACGCGATCGTGCATTCGGCGCGACAGCTGCCGCTGGCGGCGGAGGAGTTCCTGCGCTTCCTGGAAGGGGAATTCCAGGATCTGCACGAGTTGGCCTATGGGGGGGTGAAACGAGAAGCGGCCGGCGGTTCGGCACGCTCCGTGCGTGCGGCGGCGAAGGCATCGCCCCAAAGATCGTCGGGAGACAAGCGCACATGACCTTCACACTCCTCGCCCGCTGTCCGAAGAGCGGACAGGTGGGCATCGGCATCGCGACCTATTCGATCTGTGTCGGACTCTATTGCAACGGCCTGCGTGGCAATGTCGGCGCCACCATGAGCCAGGCCTTCGTCAACCAGGGCAATAATCCGCTGGCGCTCAGGCTGCTGGCATTGGGTTACACGCCCGATCACGTTCTCGACGAATTGAAGGCCAACGATCCCAACCATCCGTTCCGCCAGATCGCGGTGATCGATCGCCTCGGCCGGGTCGCGGCCTATAGCGGCGAGAAGAATCGCGGCTGGGCCGGTCATGTGACCGGCGACGGTTACGTCGCCATGGGCAATGTCCTGTCCGGCAAGCCGGTGATCGATGCCATGGCCGCGGCCTATGAAGGCGCCGTCGAGCTGTCGTTCGAGCGCCGGCTGCTGGCCGCGATCGAAGCGGGCCGCGACGCTGGTGGGCAAGCGGGCAATGACGGTCACCTGCCCGAACGGTCCGCCGCCGTGATGGTCTATGGCGATTACGATCATGCCGAGATCGACCTGCGTGTCGACCTGCACGACAAGGCAGTCGAGGAGCTGCGTCGCGCTTTCGAGGAGTACGACCTCTATCGCGGCTACTACAAGGAGCGCTCCAGGAACCCGAAGGATGCGATGCCGCAATATGCCTTCGCCCAGGCGCTCGCCCGCAAGCAGGAGGCCGCACAATGACGTATTCGGTCATCGGACGCTGCAAGCGCACGGGCCGTCTCGGCCTCGGCATCGCCACTTATTCTCTGGGTGTCGGTGGCCGCTGCGAAGGCGTCGCGGCCAATGTCGGTGTCTGCAAGACGCAGGCGTTCCCCAACCGCACCAACGATCCGCTCGGCATCAAACTGCTGGCGCAAGGCTATCTGCCGGCGCGAGTGATGGAGATCTTCGCCGGCAACGACACTGAACATTCCTATCGCCAGGTCGCGATCATGGACCGTGACGGCAAGGTCGCCGCGCACACTGGTCCCGGTTGTCGCGGCTGGGCGGGGCACAAGGAGGCGGCGGATTGCGTCGTCTTCGGCAACGGCCTGCTCGGGCCGCAGGTGCTCGACGCCATGATCGCGGGCTTCCTCGAACGGCCCGACGACGCGCTGGAATATCGCCTGCTGCGCGGGATCGAAGGTGGTCGCGATGCCGGCGGGCAGGGACCCGTCGATGCCCATCGCACCGAGCGCTCGGCCGCGATCAAGGTCGTCGACCGCCGCGACTTCCCCGACGTCGATGTCCGCGTCGACGTGCACGAGACCGCCGTCGAGGAGCTGCGGCGGGTGCTGGAGGAGTTCAAGCTATACGAGGAATTCTATCGGGGCCGTGACACCGATCCATCGAGGGCCATCCCGCAGGATGTCTTCGTGAAGCAGCTCGACGCCCGTCGGGCTTCCGGCCGCGTGTAAGGAGAAGCCATGACCTACACCATCCTCGGACGCTGCGAGAAGACTGGCAGGGTCGGCATCGGCATCGCCACCTTTTCGATCACGGTGGGCCGCTACGCCCATTCGACAAAGTCGAATGCCGGCGTCACGGTCAGTCAGGCCAATGCCAACGAGAACAACAACGCGATCGCGCTCCGCCTGCTGTCGCAGGGGCTCGGCGCCATCGCCGTGCTCGACCACCTCAAGGCCAATGACGCCTATCACAGTTATCGCCAAATCGGCGTGATCGACCGCACCGGCGCGGTGGCGGCCTATACAGGTGCCAGCGTGCGCGGGTGGGCAGGCGAGACGACCGGTCCGAACTACATCGCCACCGGCAACGGCCTGCGCGGCCAGCACGTCGTGGAGGCGATCGCGAAGGGCTTCCTCGCGGAGCCCGACGCGGACCTCGAGCACCGGCTGCTGCTGGCACTCGAATATGGCCGCGATGCTGGCGGGCAGGGGAACGCAACGACACACCGGACCGAGCGCTCGGCGGCGCTGCAGGTCTCCTCGCGCCATATCCATCCCGACATCGATCTGCGCGTCGACCTGCATGACAAGGCGGTCGACGAGTTGCGGCGCGTCTGGACAATCTACAAGCAATACGAGGCCTACTATGCCGAGCGCGGGCGCAATCCCCGCAACGCGTTGGGGCAGGAAGCCTTCATGGCGACCCTCAAGACGGCCGCGGAGTAAGTCATGACCTTCTCGATCATCGCTCGCTGCCCCAACACCGGCCGTCTCGGCCTCGGCGTCACCACCTTCTCGATCGCCGCTGGCGGCCGCTGCGAGGGAATCCGCTTCGGCGCCGGCGTCTGCAAGACGCAGGCATACGTGAAGCGCGACAACGATCTGATCGCGCTCGAACTGCTCCAACAGGGCATGGCACCGGCCGGCGTGATGGCCGCGCTGAAGGCCGACGATCCCGATCACGATTGGCGCCAGATCGCCATCATCGACCGCGAAGGCAGGACCGCCGCGCATACGGGTCCGGGCTGCCGTCCCTGGGCTGGACACCACGAGGGCGATGGCTTCGTGGCGTTCGGCAATGTGCTGGCGGGCCCGGCCGTGATCGACGGCATCGTCGCGGGCTACCTAAAGGATCCCACGGCCGAGCTGGAATTCCGGCTGCTGGCCGCGCTCGAAGGCGGGCGCGACGCCGGCGGACAGATCGGCGCCGAAGGCCATCTGCCCGAGCGGTCGGCGGCGATCTTCGTGGCCTCCGAGCCGGATCACTTCGACATCGACGCACGGGTCGACCTGCACGACGACGCAGTCACAGAACTGCGCCGCGTGCTGGAAGAGTTCAAGATCTACGAGAAGTTCTATCGCGACCGCGGGCATCGCCCCGACCTGGCGATGAGTCAGGCCGAGTTCGTCGCGAGCTTGCCGAACAAGTCGGCGGCCTGAACATGGCGAAGGACCATTTCCATCTCGCCTGGTTCCTGTCGCAGGGTTACGGCCCCAAGGCTTGGCGCTCGATGTGGCCGGGTACCGAATACGACAAGCATCGCTGGATGATGCCCGACATCTTCGTCGACCTCGCCAAGGGCCTTGAGCGGGGCTGCTTCGACTACATGATCATCGAGGACTCCTCGATGGTGCCCTACACCTACAAGGGCAACCACGACACCTATCTCAAGTATGGTGCCAGCACGCCCAAGCTCGATCCCGCCGTCCTGGTGCCTTGGTTGGCGATGGCGACGAAGCATCTCGGCCTCGTGCCGACGCTGTCGACATCGGAGTATCCGCCGTACCTCCTGGCGCGCCTCGTCAACTCGCTGGACCATGTCACCGAGGGCCGCATCGGCTGGAACTGCGTCACCGGCAGCAATGATGGCGCCGCCGAGAATTATGGCCATGTCGGCCAGCGGCCGCACGACGAGCGCTACGACGTCGCCGATGAATTCGCCGACGTCGTCACCAGGCTGTGGGAAGCCTGGGACGCCGACGCGGTCGTGCTCGACCGGGAGACGCCGATGTTCGCCGACGGCAAGAAGGTCCGTCCCATCAACCACGAGGGCAAGTACTTCAAGGTGCGCGGGCCGATCAACGCGCCGCGCTCGCCGCAGGGAAGGGTGCCGATCTGCCAGGCCGGCGGCTCGGCGCGTGGGCAGGCCTTCGCGTCCAGATGGGCCGACACGATCATCACCAATGCCGTCTCCGTCGAAGGCATGAAGAGCTTCCGCGAGGACATCCGCCGCCAGGCCGTGGGCTGGGGCCGCAATCCCAACGACATCAAGGTGTTGTTTCTCGCCTATCCGATCGTCGACACGACGATGGAAGCCGCTCGCGAACGCCGCCGGCTCGAGCAGGAGGATTTCGGCAAGCATCTCGACCTGCAGCTCTCGGGCATGTCGCGTCTCACCAACATCGACTTCGCGCAGTTCGATCCTGACGAGCCGCTGCCGGAGCATCTCCGGACCAACGGCCACCAGTCCTCGCTCGCCAAGTGGATCGGCAAGACCCCGCGCTCGCTGGCGAGCGGGATCAACAGCCGGCAGGGCATCGACATGGTGGGGACGCCCGATCATGTCGCGGGCCTGATGGAGGAGATCATGCAGGAGGTGGGCGGCGACGGCTTCCTGCTTTTCAACGCCCACTTCGACCGTCGCTACGTCATGGAGATCTGTGACGGTCTCGTGCCCGAGTTGCAGCGCCGCGGGCTGACCCGCAAGGCCTATGCCCACAAGCATTTGCGCGACAATCTGATGGAGTTCTAGCCTGGCGGCTTTTGCCGCTTATGGCACCTGGGAAGGCGTCATACTTTAGGAACCCAGCTAAGGACTTGCCGGATCGCCGGCCACGATGCGCGTTGGCCGTTCTCAAGCACCTCCACGGCACTAGCGTCGGAGACTTTCGGCCAGAAGAGATGATTTTGATCAAACCGCCGCCTATGACGCAAGTGGAGGCTGACCGTGCGCCGCCGGTGTCTATGGCCGCGAGCGGTTGGCTTGGGAGGCAGTCGCGCGCGAGGCGGTCTCAGGCCGGGACAGAGAAATCTCAAGGCGGAACAGGGAGCCGGCCCGGCCAGTAGGTTCCCAATAATATCACGAAAGGCTCCGAAGATGCAGCGCGCCCTTGGTGGGGCACAGGCCCTCGGCGCCATACACGGAACCGCTTACTCGACGAAGGCCTTTTCGACGACGAACTGGCCGGGGGTGGTGGTGCTGCCCTCGGTGAGGCCCATGCCTTCGAGCAGGGCGCGGGTGTCGGCCAGCATCTGGACGGACCCGCAGAGCATGAAGCGATCGGTCTCGCGGGCCATCGGCGGCAGGCCGACATCCTTCGCCAGGGTGCCGTTCTCGATCAGGTGGGAGATGCGGCCGCGATACTTGAAGGGCTCGCGGGTGACGGTCGGGTAGTAGACGAGCTTGTCGCGCACCATGTCGCCCAGGATCTCGTCGGCCGGCAGCTCGTCGGCCAAGGCCGAGCGGTAGGCGAGGTCGCGCACGTGGCGGCAGCCATGGACCAGGATCACCTTCTCGTAGCGCTCGTAGACGTCCGGATCGCGCACGATCGACAGGAACGGGGCGAGGCCGGTGCCGGTGCCCAGCAGGTAGAGGTTGCGGCCGGGGGTGAGGCTGTCGAGCAGCAGCGTGCCGGTGGCCTTGGCGCCGACCAGCACCGGATCGCCCGGCGCCAGGTCCTTGAGGCGCGAGGTGAGCTTCCCGTCGGGGACTTTGATGGAGAAGAACTCCAGCTCGTCGACATAGTGTGCGCTGGCGATGGAGTAGGCCCGCAGCACCGGCTTGCCCTCGACCTTGAGGCCGATCATGGCGACAAGCGCGTTGCGCTCCTGCAGCGCCATCACGTCAAGGATATGCTGGCGAAGAAAGCGGCCACGCCGACGGCGGCCAATAACTGGCCGAAGCGCATGAGGCAGCTGATGGCGCTGGCGATCGACGTGGGAATGCGCGGCGACGATCCGACAATCGGCGTGAAGCCGCTGCCGATTCGGTCGCTAGGCCATCCAGTCTGGACGGCTGAGCACATCGCGGCGTTTCGCAAACGGCATCCATCGGGCTCGCGCGCGAGGCTCGCGATGGAAATGGCGTTGTGCACCCTGCAGCGGCGCGGCGACCTGGTTCGCATGGGGCGTCAGCACCTCCAGGGCGGCGTACTGATGATCAGGCAGGAGAAGACTGGGACGGTCATAGAGATCCCGGTTCTGCCCGAGCTGCAAGCTGAGCTGGATCAGTTGCCGGCCGGGCAAATGACGTTCCTGATGACGGGGCAGGGTAAGGCCTTCACGTCGGCCGGGTTCGGCAACCTGTCAGCGAGTGGGCGATCGAGGCGGGCTTGCCGACGCGCTTCAATACCCACGGTCTCCGCAAAGCGGGCGCGACGAGGGGGCAGAGTCCGGTTGGACTGATCACGAAATCATGGCTTGGGGTGGCTGGAAGTCGATCAGCGAGGTCCAGCGCTACACTCGCAGCATCAACCGTCGCCGGCTGGCTGAAGGTGCTGTGCATACGCTCACAGCGAGAACGAACAGTGGCAAACCCAGGTAGGGTTTGCCAAATTTCGGAGTGTAAGTATCTGAAATGACTGCGAATTTCAAGTCGGTGGTAGGCCCGGCAGGATTCGAACCTGCGACATAACCGTTATGAGCGGCTCGTTCTAACCGCTGAACTACGGGCCCCCGCAACCGGCCGGGTCGCGCCCCGGGAGAAACGAGGCCCGACCTTATAGCGCTGTTATTCGGCGGGCGGCACGAACATATATCCGACGCCGCGCACGGTGCGGATCACCGTCGGCTTGTCGGGCGCGGGCTCGATCTTGCGGCGGATGCGCGTGATCCGGAGGTCGATCGCGCGGTCGAACGGGTCGCGGGCGCGGTGACTCGTCGTCTCGAGCAGCCAGTCGCGCGACAGCGGCCGATTGGGGTTCTCGGCGAAGGTCTTCAGGATGTCGAATTCGCCCGAGGTCAGCGGCACGTCGGTATTCTCGGCGTCGACGAGCTGGCGCTTGGACAGGTCGAGCATGTGGCCGCCCATCCGTACGCGCTCCAGGCGCGAGGGGGTTGCCTTGTTCACCGACCGCCGCAGCACGCTCTTGCAGCGGGCGAGCAGTTCGCGGGGCTCGTAGGGCTTGGCCACGTAGTCGTCGGCGCCGCTTTCCAGTCCCAGCACCTTGTCGACCGGGTCGGCCGAGGCCGTCAGCATGATGATGCCCACGCGGGTGCTCGTCTCGCGCAGCCAGCGAGCCAGGGCGAAGCCATCCTCCGGCCCGGGAAGCTGCACGTCGAGCAGGACGAGGTCGGGCATGGCGCGCGAAATCTGCCGGCGCATCTGGTTACCGTTCTCGACGGCGGTGACCTTAAGGTCGTGGTTCGTGAGATAGGCCTCTGCGGCCTTGCGCTGGAACGCGTCGTCCTCGACCAGCAAAATCGACGGTTGCTGCATGATTTTACCAAAATGAATGAACTCTAATGCCTTCAAAATAACACTATTTCTCAATCAATTATATCGCTTTCTTGAGATTTTTGATACGATTGGGCTGCCCTTGAGGAGCCCGCAATGTCGATCGTCGCCGCTCATGCGCCCGTCGCCGGCACGGACGCGATGCCGGACGATGCACAGGCGGCCGCCCGGCAGGACGGGTTTGTGCGGGCGGAGCTCGTGCGGCGCCTGTTCGAGGGCTCCGCGCCCTCCCGCTATTTTGCCTTCGTCCTGTGGCCGGTGATCGCCGCCATCTACTGGCGCCAGATCAACCCGATCGAACTGGCCGGGCCTTTCGTCGCCTATCTACTTGTCACCCTCGGCTTCGACCTACTACGTCACAACTTTGCCCGCGCCCGGGCGGACGACCGGCAGGCGCTGCGCTGGGGCTGGTGGTTCGCGGGCTTCTCTTTCCTGGGCGGCGCCTGTTGGGGATGGGCAGGCTTCCTGCTGGCCTCGAAAGACTTCGAACTCCAGCGCATGCTGCTGGGACTCGTCCTGCTGGCCACCGTCACCACGGCCGTTCCCATCCGCTCCGCGCATCCGCCGACCTTCTACGCCTTCGCCGTCGCGACCGCGGCGCCGCTCCTGCTCGTGCTGATCGCCTCGGGCGGGCCGTTCTACCAGCTCGTCGGCATCGCCGGCGCCGCCTATGTCGGCCACCTGATGGCCTATGTGCGCGACGTGCACCGCTGGCAGTACGACAACATTGCGCTCGCCTACGAGAAGGAAGATCTCGCGCGCCGCCTGCAGGTCGCCTATGACGCGGCGCTGGCGGCTCAGCGCGAGGCGGAGGAGGCCAACCAGGCCAAGTCGACCTTCCTGGCCACCATGAGCCATGAGATCCGCACGCCGATGAACGGCGTGCTGGGCATGATCGACGTCCTGGAGCGGACGCCGCTGTCGGCGGAGCAGCGGGACCAGCTGGGCACGGTGCGCTACTCGGCGGCGTCGCTGTTGCGGATCATCGACGACATCCTCGACTTCTCCAAGATCGAGGCGGGCCATCTCGATCTGGAGCGGATCGAGTTTTCGACCGTCGAGCTAGTCGAAGGCGTGGCCGAAGCGCTGGCGACGCAGGCCGCCGCCAGAGGGCTCGTCCTCTCGGCCTTCGTGGCGCCCGACGTGCCGGAACGCGCCATCGGCGATCCGCTTCGCCTGCAGCAGATCCTGTTCAACCTGCTGGGCAATGCTCTCAAGTTCACCGGGCAGGGCTCTGTACGCCTCATCCTCGAACGCGCGGCGGACGACAGGTCGGAGGGGCTCGCGCTCCGCATCAGGGTCGCCGACACCGGCATCGGCCTGACGGCGGCCCAGCGTGACCGGCTGTTCCAGCCCTTCGTGCAGGCCGACAGTTCGACGACGCGCCGCTTCGGCGGCACCGGGCTCGGCCTGTCGATCGTGCGACGTCTGGCGGAGGCGATGCAGGGTGGCGTGGCGGTCGAGAGCGACCCGGGCGTCGGATCCACCTTCGTCGTCGACGTGATGCTGGCTGCCGCGCCGGCCAGGCTGGCTCCCTCCGACCTGCCGCTGGCAGGCCTCTCGCTCGTACTGTCGCTGCCGGATCCGGAAGAGGGCGCCGCGTTCGCCCGCTACCTGCGCGATGCCGGCGCCGAGGTCGATGTCGTGATATCGAACATGGCGGCGGTGGGTGTCGAGAGGACCGGCATCCGGCTCGCCCTTGCCGACCTCCCGCGGCCTTGGCGCTGCAATGGGCTGGTGCGGGCCATCGCCCAAGCCACCGGACGCCCAGCGGCCTCTGTCCTCCGGCCCGCCGCGCCTGCGCCCGCCCGCCGACTGCAGGGACGTGTCCTCGTGGTCGACGACAATTCGGTCAATCGCAGGATTATCGCGCGACAGCTCGAACTCGCCGGCGCCTCGACGGACGTGGCCGCCAGCGGCGCGGAGGCGCTCGAATTGCTGCGCGCTGGCCCCTACGACCTCGTGCTGGCCGATCTGCAGATGCCCGACATGGACGGTTTCGAGATGGCGCGACGGATCCGGGCCGGCGAAGCGGCGGACGGCCGCGCTCGCCTGCCGATCCTCGCCATCACCGCCAGTACGCTCGAGGACGAGGAGCATCGCAGCCGCGCGGCCGGCATGGATGGCTTCATCACCAAGCCCGTCTCCATCGAGCAGTTGCGCGCCACGCTCGACGTGTGGCTGGCGCAAGCGCCGCGCGAGCGGGCGGCATGAGCCGGGCCTACGATCGCGGCAGGCTCGTCGAGCTGTTCGGCGAGGACGCATCCACGGTGGCGGAGGTCGAGCGTGAGTTCCTCGACACGGCGCGGGACGCGGCCCTCGAGATTCGCGGCACGGACGATTTCGAGCGGATCGCGAAGGCGGCGCATCGGGTGAAGGGCGCGTCGGGCATGATCGGGGCGGATGCCCTGGGCCGGGTCGCGGCCGCCGTGGAGCACGCCGCCAGGGCGCGCGACCTCGCTGCCGTGCGCGCCCTCAACACGAGTTTCAGCGACGAGGTGGCGAAGGTCGCCTCGCAGGTTGCCGCGGCCTGATCAGCGGCGCGGCCTCAGCATCACCGTCGCGGAGTAGGAGAGAAGGGCCCGGCCATTCTGCTCCAGCAGCCCGCGCAGGAAGGCGATCGACTTGCCCTGCTTGGGCACCTCGACGCGTGTGAGGAGCGGCGCGGAGATGTCGCCGGCGGACAGGAACTCGGCGGCGAAGGAGACGGTGGTCGGTGCGAGGTCGCTCGCCATCGCCGCGGCGCGCGTGATGGCTGTGTCGGCGAAGCTCATCATGTAGCCGCCGTGCAGCGCGCCGCCGGAATTGCACATGCGTGCCAGGGTCGGCTGCACCAGCGAAGCGCCGTCGGGCTCCTTGCGCACGAAGGCCGGACCGACATGCGTGGAATAGGCGCTGGCCTTGAAGGGCTCGAAACCCTCCGGCACGACCTGCGGCGGCAGGGCAACGCGCGACGGGGCCTGCTCTTCCTTGCGCGCCATCGCCTTGGCGCGCGCCACGTGGCGGCACACGCCCGACCATAGCGCGATGGTACGGCCTTCCTGCGTGATGGAGCCGCGCGCAAAGGCGAGCCGCCCCGTGACCTGCAGAGGCTCGCCGCGTGCCTCCAGCGGCGGCCCGATGACCGCGCCGTTCAGGAACTCGACGGCGATGCTCACGGTCATCGCGAACGAGCTGTTGGTTCCACCATCCGCCGCGCGGCCGGCCACCAGGCACAACGCATAGTCGGCGAAGGTCAGGATGCCGCCGCCATGCACGCCGCCCATGTAGTTGCCGTGACGCGGCAGCGTGGGCAGCACGCAATGCACCGTATTGGCCTTCCGGGCATCGCCCTGGATGTCGAAATAGAACGGTCCGACATGGTCCTCGAACGGATCCGGCGGCACGAACACGGTGTAGCGGGAGAGGTCGATCGTATCGGGCATTGGCTCTTGTGAAGCGTCGTTGGCGGGTTCTAATAGGGGAGAATCGGCCAATCACAAAGACCCACGGAGCGAAACGTCATGGCGGAAGCGGCGCACAAGATCGAGGTCCGTCGCGACAAGCGCGATGCCGGCACGGTGGCCCATCTCGTGTTCGACAATGCCCGACGCCTCAACGTCCTGAACCCGTCGGCGCTGCACGATCTCACCGCGACCTTCCATGCCCTCTCGACCGAGGAAGACCTGCGCGTCGTCGTTTTTTCGGGCGCCGGCGGCCGCGCCTTCATCGGCGGTGCCGACATCAACCACATGGCCGGCATGCGCACCTCCGAGGACGGCCGCACCTTCATCACCATGGTCCACAAGCTCTGCCAGTCGATCCGCGACTGCCCGGTGCCGGTGATCTGCCGCCTGGAGGGCTACACGCTTGGTGCCGGTCTCGAAGTGGCGGCGGCCTGCGATCTGCGCATCGCCACCGACACGGCGCATTTCGGCATGCCCGAGGTCAAGGTGGGCATTCCCTCGGTGGTCGAGGCAGCGTTGTTGCCGCGGCTGATCGGGTGGGGCCGCACCTCGTGGATGCTGCTCACCGGCGAGAACATCGACTCTCGCAAAGCCGAGGCCTGGGGCATGGTCGAGGAGGTCGTCGAGACGGCTAAGATCGATGCGGCGATCGAGCGCTGCGTGCATTCGATCGTCGACGCGACGCCGCTCGCCGTGCGCGCGCAGAAGCGCCTGATGCGGCGCTGGGAGCGGCTGCCGCTCGACGAGGCGGTACAGGCCGGCATCGACTCCTTCGCCCAGTCGGTCGCCGAGGGCGAGCACATCGAGCGCATGGGCGCCTTCGTCAATCGCAAGAAGAAGTAGGACCGGGAGCCTTGCCATGAACCAGAAGACCGTTCGGATCGGCTGCCATTCGGGCTTCTGGGGCGACACCGAGACCGCCGCGGTCCAGCTCGTGAGGCACGGCAACGTCGACTATCTGGTGAGCGACTATCTCGCCGAGGTCACCATGTCGATCATGGCGGCCCAGAAGCTGCGCAATCCGCAGGCGGGCTATGCGGTCGACTTCGTCTCGGTCGTCATGGCGCCGCTCGCGCGTGAGATCGCGGAGAAGAAGATCAAGGTCGTCACCAATGCGGGCGGCGTCAATCCGCTCGCCTGCCGCGACGCGGTGCTGAAGGCCTGCGAGGCCGCGGGTGTGACGCTCAAGGTCGCGGTCGTGCTGGGTGACGACATCCTGCCCCGCGCCGACGAGTTACGCGCGGCCGGTATCCGCGAGATGGATACCGGCGCGGAGCTGCCGGCCAAGATCGCCAGCATGAACGCCTATCTCGGCGGCTTCCCGATCGCGCGAGCGCTGGCCGAGGGCGCCGACGTGGTCATCACAGGGCGCTGCGTCGATTCCGCCGTCACGCTGGGTGCGCTGATCCACGCGTTCTCATGGACGCCGCAGGAGTTCGACCGGCTCGCCGCGGGCACGCTGTGCGGCCACATCATCGAGTGCGGCGCGCAGTGCAACGGCGGCAACTTCACCGATTGGCGGCTGGTGCCGGACTACGACAACATGGGTTTCCCGATCGCGGAAGTGTCGAGCGATGGCAGCTTCGTGCTTTCCAAGCCCGACGATACCGGCGGCCTGATCAGCACCGCGACCGTTGCCGAGCAGATGCTCTACGAGATCGGCGATCCGCGCGCCTACATGGTGCCCGACGTCGTGTGCGACTTCACGCAGGCGACCTACGAACAGGTGGGCAAGGATCGCGTGCGGGTGAGCGGCGCGAAGGGACGGCCGCCCACGGATACCTACAAGGTCTCGACCACCTGGCCCGACGGCTACAAGTTCAGCTCGATCTTCATGCTCGGCGGACGCGAGGCGGTAGCCAAGGGCCGGCACAGCGCGGAGTCGATCATCAAGAAGACACGACGGATGTTCGCCGAGAAGGGCATGGCGGACTATCGCGACGTCAGCATCGAGGTGATCGGCAGCGAGGCGACCTACGGGCCGCATGGCCGCACGCCGGACGCGCGCGAGGTCGTGGTGAAGATCGCCGCCAGGCACGACCAGAAGGAAGCGCTCGGTCTCCTCGGGCGCGAGATTTCGCCGATGTCGACCGGCGGCGTGGTCGGCATGACCGGCAGCTTCGGTGCCGGCCGCGTCTCGCCGTCGCCCGTCATCCGCATGTTCTCCTGCCTGGTCCCGAAGACGATGGTGCCGGTCACGGTCGACATCGACGGCCATCGCATCGCGATGCAGGAGGGCGCCCGCAGCGGCGGCTTCACGGCGGCCCAGCTTCCCGCCGAGGCGCCGGCGGCCAGCCCGCAGCCGGCCAGCGACACCACGACCGTGCCACTGATCGCGCTCGCCTATGGCCGCTCGGGCGACAAGGGCGACAATGCCAATATCGGCATCTTCGCCCGCCAGCCCGAGTACGAGCCCATCCTCGACGCCGAAGTGACGGAGGAGGCGGTGGCAAAATACTTTGCGCACCGCATCGAGGGGCCGGTCACGCGCTGGCGGCTGCCGGGCATAAAGGGGTTCAACTTCCTGCTGCGGCAGGCACTGGGCGGAGGCGGCATGGCCTCGCTCAAGGCCGATCCGCTGGCCAAGGCCTTCGCGCAGATGTTGCTCGACATGCCGGTGCATGTTCCGAAATCGCTGGCGGCGAAGCTCGAAAGTTAGCGTTCTTCTGCTCTCTCACCTTCACGGTGAAGATGAGGTAAGAGGAAAATTACTCGTAATTACAATGATTTGAACGGTGGATTGGCGTTCTTTGAGCGTCGTTGGTTTGAAGTGCTCCTGGCGTGTTGCACGCCGACGAACCCAAATCTGCGCTGCCCAAGATAATATCTATCGATTGACATAGTGTATCACCTGATAATAAAGTGCTTGTGTTAGCGCTGTTCAGGGTACCTATGATCGATACGCCATCCACCGTCCGCGGCCGGCCCGCAACGCAGGCGCGGGGGGAAGACACCCGCCGGCGCATCCTGGAAAGCGCGCTCGATCTTTTTGCCGCCCATGGATATGAGGGCGCCAGCACCCGGCAGATCGCCGAGAGCGCCGGCGTGAACCTGCCGGCCATCCAGTATTATTTCGGCAACAAGGAAGGCCTCTACCGGGCGATCATCGAGGACATCGTTGCCGACACCGAGCGGCACATGGCCGAGGTGTCGCCCCGCGTGCGAGCCGCGCTCGACGATCCCGCCGCCACCCCGCCCGAACTGACCGAACTCCTGTGCGTGATGCTGGAGACCTTCGTCACCCTCGTCACCAGCGGCACGCAGGTCGAGAGCCGACGCCTGTTCTTCGCGCGCGCCGAAGTCGAGGAAACGCCCGGTCTCGACCGGCTGCACGACAACGGCATGCGGCAGATCTTCAATCCCTGCCTCGCCCTGTTTGCGCGCCTCCACGGCAAGCCGGAAGCCGACCGGGAGATGACGATGCGCACGATGGCGTTGATCGGCCAGGTCGTCATCTTCTGCAGCAACAACAAGCGCCCCATCCTCGCGGCAGCCGGCCTCGACGGCGAGAGCGTCCGGCTGATGAAGCAGATCGTGCGCGAGCAGACGCTCGCCATCTGCCGCGCCGCCGCGCCCGCCGAATAGTTTCATGGGTACGAACATGCACAAGCGTTCGCCAGTCCTCGCCGCCTTCACGGCCGTTCTTCTCGCGGGCTGCACTTCGGGTCCGGATTTCGTGAAGCCCGACAAGCCCGCCCAGACGAGCTACACGCCGGAGTCGCTGGCCCCGCAGACCAGTTCGGCGGCCGGCCCCGGCGGTGCGGCGCAGACCTTCGTGCCGGAGAAGGACATCCCCGGCGAATGGTGGACGCTGTTCCAGTCGCAACAGCTCGACACGCTCATCAGGGAAGCGCTGCAGGCCAATCCCGACGTCGATGCCGCGCAGGCCGCGCTGCGTCAGGCGCGCGAGAATTTCTTTGCCCAGCAGGGCAGCCTGTTCCCGACGCTCGGCGCCAATGCTTCCGGCCAGCAGCAGCTGGCCTCGCCGGCCTCGCAGGGACAGACGGGTGCGGGCACGATCTTCGGCGTCACCGCGGCCTCGCTTAACATCTCCTATTCGCCGGACATCTTCGGCGGCGTGCGGCGCCAGGTGGAATCCAAGGAAGCGCTGGCCGAGGTCCAGCGTTTCCAGCTCGAGGCGACGTATCTCACGCTTACGTCCAACGTCGTGGTGGCCGCGATCAACCTCGCCTCGCTGCAGGCGCAGATCGATGCGACCAGGGGCATCATCGCCATCCTCAACAATTCGCTGTCCGTTGTGCGCCGCCAGTTCGACCTGGGCGGCGCCTCGCGCGCCGACGTGCTGGCGCAGGAGGCCGCGCTCACGCAGACGCAGGCGACCCTGCCGCCCCTCGAGAAGCAGCTCGCCATCCAGCGCAACCAGCTGATGCGACTGGTCGGCCGCTCGCCGGACCAGGACCGCGGCGAGAAGTTCGACCTGGCCAAGCTGAAGCTGCCGACCGATCTGCCGCTCAGCCTTCCCTCGCAGCTCGTGGAGCAGCGGCCTGACGTCAAGGCGGCCGAGGCACAGCTCCATTCCGCCAGCGCCGACATCGGCGTCGCCGTCTCCAACCAGATGCCGCAATTCACCATCACCGGCCTGCTGGGCTTCACCTCGGGCGGCATCGGTTCGTTGCTCGTGCCGGGCGCCGGTGTGTGGAGCATCGGTTTGGGCATCGCGCAGACCGTGTTCGACGGCGGCCGCCTCGACCATCAGCGCCAGGCCGCCATTGCCGCCTATGAGCGCGCCGCGGCGCAGTATCGCGGCGTCGTGCTGTCGGCGTTCCAGGACGTGGCCAACGCACTGCGCGCCCTGCAGTCCGATGCCGACACCCTGCGGGCGCAGGTCGCCGCCGAGCAGACGGCGGCTGCGAGCCTGCGGCTCTCCGAGCAGCAATACCAGCTCGGCGCGGTGAACTACCTGATCCTGCTCAATGCCCAGCAGACCTATCAGACGGCGGTTATCAACCGGTTGCGCGCGCAGGCGGCGCGCTACTCCGACACGGCGGCACTGTTCCAGGCGCTGGGCGGCGGCTGGTGGAACCGCACCGACGTCGATCCGAAATCCATGGGCAAGCCCACGCGCTTCGCGCTGCCGCCCGTGCAGGACATCAAGCTTCCGCGCGCCGGTCACTGACCGGTCGCTTCCCAGAACTCAGATCAGCTCAAAGAGGCATGCGATGATCAAGCGAATGCTCATCATGCTCATTCTCGTCGGAGCAGTGCTCGGCGGTTTGTTCGGCTTCAAGACCTTCGTGAACGGCAAGATCAAGGAAGCCATGGCCGGCATGGCCAACACGCCCCAGACCGTCTCCGCGGTGAAGGCCCAGACGAGCGACTGGCAGCCGAAGATCGATGCTGTCGGCAGTCTGCGGGCGGTGCGCGGTGCCGAGCTGTCGCTCGAAGTGCCCGGCGTGGTCGAGACCATCAGTTTCCAGTCGGGCGACGAGGTGAAGGCGGGGCAGGTTCTGCTGACCCTGCGCAAGGAGGACGAGGAGGCGCGGCTGCAGTCGCTCGAGGCCACGGCCGCGCTCGCCCAGATCACCTACGACCGCGACGTGAAGCAGCTCAAGGCGCAGGCGATCAGCCAGGCGATCGTCGACAACGACGAGGCCAACCTGCGCAACGCCCGGGCGCAGGTCGCCGTCCAGAAGGCGATCCTCGACAAGAAGACGCTGCGGGCGCCGTTCGACGGCAAGCTCGGTCTGCGCCAGGTCGATCTCGGCCAATTCCTGTCGGCAGGCACCGAAATCGCCACCCTGCAGTCGCTCGATCCGATCTTCGTCGACTTCCTGCTGCCGCAGCAGGCGGTGGCGCAGATCTCGGTGGGCGAGAAGGTGCGCGCGAAGGTCGATGCCTTTCCCGGGCGCACCTTCGAGGGCAAGATCACCGCCATCAATCCGAAGATCGATACGGGAAGCCGCAACATCCAGGTGCGCGCGACCCTAACGAACGCGGACCAGAAGCTGCTGCCCGGCATGTTCGCCACCGTTGAACTCGACACCGGCGCGGCGCAGCGCCTGGTAACGCTGCCGCAGACCGCGGTGGCCTACAATCCCTACGGCTCGCTGGTTTACATCGTCGACGAGAAGGGCAACGCGGCCGACGGCAAGCCGCAGCTCACCGCGCGCCAGGTCTTTGTCACGACCGGCGCCACGCGCGGCGACCAGGTTGCGATCCTCAAGGGGGTCTCGGAGGGCGACACGGTCGTGACCTCCGGCCAGATCAAGCTGCGCAACGGCGTGCCGGTTGTCGTCAACAACAGCGCTGTGCCGACCAACGACGCCGCGCCGAAGATCGTCGACAAGTAACCAGCCCGCTCAGGACATCGTCCCATGAAGTTCACCGATATCTTCATCCGCCGTCCGGTACTGGCGAGCGTGGTGAGCCTGCTCATCCTGGTCGTCGGCCTGCGCGCCATCAGCGGGCTGCCGGTTCTGCAATATCCGCGCACCGAAAACGCCGTCGTCACCATCACGACGACCTACTACGGCGCGGATCCCGACGTCATCGCGGGCTTCATCACCACGCCGCTGGAGCAGGCGATCGCCCAGGCCAACGGCATCGACTACATGACGTCGACCAGCCAGAGCGGCGTCAGCACCATCACGGTCTACCTGCGCCTCAACTACGATTCGAGCAAGGCGTTGACCGAGATCAACACCAAGGTGAGCTCGGTGCTGAACCGGCTGCCGGCCGGCACGCAGCAACCCGTGCTGACGGTGAAGATCGGCCAGACGATCGACGCGATGTATATCGGCTTCAACAGCACGGAGCTCGCGCCCAACCAGATCACCGACTATCTCGTCCGCGTCGTGCAACCCAGGCTGCAGGCGGTCGAGGGCGTGCAGACGGCCGAGCTGCTGGGCGCCAAGAACTTCGCGCTGCGCGCCTGGCTCGACCCGCAGAAGCTCGCGGCCTACGGCCTGACCGCCGCCGATGTCGGCCAGGCCTTGACGGCCAACGACTACATCGCCGGTCTCGGCACGACCAAGGGCCAGATGGTCCAGGTCACGCTGAAGGCCTCGACGGCGCTGAGTTCGCTGGAGGAATTCCGCAACCTGGTGCTGAAGCAGGAGAAGGGCGCGATCGTCCGCCTGAGCGACGTCGCCAACGTCACGCTGGGCTCGGACGACTATGAGTCCGAGGTGAGCTTCGACGGCCAGAAGGCGGTCTATATCGGCATCCAGGTCGCCCCGGCCGCCAACCTGCTCGATGTCATCGCCGGCGTCCGAAAGGTCTTTCCCGAGATCCAGGCGCAGCTTCCGCAGGGGCTGAACGGGCAGATCATCTATGACTCGACGGAGTTCGTGAACTCCTCGATCGACGAGGTGATCCGCACCCTGGTCGAGGCGCTGGTGATCGTGACCCTGGTGGTCTTCGCCTTCCTGGGCTCTGTGCGGTCGGTGATCATTCCGGTCATCGCGATCCCGCTGTCGCTGATCGGCACCTTCGCGATGATGGCGGCGTTCGGCTTCTCCATCAATCTGCTGACCCTGCTCGCGCTGGTGCTGGCGATCGGCCTGGTGGTCGACGACGCCATCATCGTGGTCGAGAACGTGAATCGGCATCTGGAGGAGGGGCAGAAGCCGTTCCCCGCTGCCATCCAGGCGGCGCGCGAGCTGGGCGGACCGATCATCGCCATGACCGTGGTGCTGATCGCGGTCTACGTGCCGATCGGCTTCCAGCGCGGCCTGACCGGCGCGCTGTTCACCGAATTCGCCTTCACGCTTGTTGGCGCCGTCACGATCTCGGCGATCGTGGCGCTGACGCTGTCGCCGATGATGTGCTCGCGCATGCTGAAGCCGCACGGCGAGACCGATCGCGGCTGGGAGGCCCGCCTGATCCGAGGCATCGATCGCGTGTTCGACGCGTTGCGCCGCGGCTACTCGCGCTGGCTGACGGGCAGCCTGAAATACCTGCCGGTGACGGCCGTCTTCGCCGTGCTGGTCCTGGGCAGCATCGTCTACCTCTATTCGGCGACCAGCAGCGAGCTGGCGCCGCAGGAGGACCAGGGCGTCATCATCGCGTTTGCGACGTCGGCGCCCAACTCGACGATCGACCAGCGCCAGATCTACTCGCGCGAGATCTACAAGATCGGCGCGGGCCATCCCGAGACCGATCACGTCTTCCAGCTCGACGTGCCCGGCCAGTCGATCGCGGGCTTCGTGCTGAAGCCGTGGGACAAGCGTGCCATGACCTCCAACCAGCTGCAGCCGATCGTGCAGCAGCAGTTGGCGGGCATCGCCGGTGCGCAGGTCGTGGCCTTCCAGCCGCCGCCTCTGCCCGGCTCGACCGGCCTGCCGATCCAGTTCGTGATCAACACGACCGGCGGCTTCGAAGCGCTCAATGACGTGGCGCAGAAGTTCCTCCAGGAGGCGCTCGCCACCGGCCGGTTCATCTTCCTGAATACCGACCTCAAAATCGATGCGCCCCAGGCCACCGTGGTGATCGATCGCGACAAGGCGGCCCAACTCGGCCTCAAGATGAGCGACATCGGCGGCGCGCTGGGCTCGATGCTGGGCGGCGGCTACGTCAACTACTTCGCGCTCGATGGCCGCTCCTACAAGGTGATCCCGCAGGTCCAGCAGGCCTCGCGGCAGAACATCGACCAGATCCTCGACTATCACATCAAGGCGGCCGACGGCGCCTCGGTGCCGCTGTCGACGGTCGCGAAGATCGTGACCAAGGCGATCCCGCAGTCGCTGAATCACTTCCAGCAGCTCAACAGCGCCACCATCCAGGGCGTCGCCTTCCCAGGCGTGTCCCAGGCCGAGGCGCTGGAGACACTGAAGGATCTGGCGCAGCGCACGCTGCCGCAGGGCTATTCGGTCGATTATGGCGGCGCGTCGCGCCAGTACATTCAGGAGAGCGGCGGCTTCATCGTCACCTTCGGCTTCGCCCTGATCATCATCTACCTGTCGCTCGCGGCGCTGTTCGAGAGCTTCCGCGATCCGCTGATCATCCTGTTCTCGGTGCCGATGTCGATCGCCGGCGCGCTCATCTTCCTGATGGCGCTCAGCACGATCGGCATGCCGGGTGCCACCCTGAACATCTACACCCAGGTCGGCCTGGTGACCCTGATGGGCCTGATCAGCAAGCACGGCATCCTGATCGTCGAGGTGGCGAACGAGCTTCAGGAAGCCGGCAAGTCCCGCCGTGAGGCGATCCTCGAGGCCGCCGGCATCCGTCTCCGCCCGATCCTGATGACGACGGCGGCGATGGTGTTGGGCGTGGTGCCGCTGATCGTGGCGACCGGCGCGGGCGCGCTCTCGCGCTTCTCCATGGGCCTGGTGATCGCCAGTGGCCTGGCGGTCGGCACGCTCTTCACCCTGTTCGTGGTGCCGGCGGTCTATGTGATGCTGGCCGCCGACCACTCCAGGAAGAGGGGCGCCGGCGAGCCCGGTGAGCCTGCCGGGGCTGTTCCGGCGGGCGACTGACGGCTGAGGAATGCGGCCGGGGCGGCAGAGAGGACTGCCCCGCCGGCCGGGCAATGGTGTATCCTCCGGGCCATGACGGCCTCCTCGAAACTCGTCCCGGAGAAGGACGAACGCGCCGAACGGCTAGCCGCCGCGTTGCGCGAAAACCTGAAAAAGCGCAAGGCGCAGGCGCGTGCCAAGGGGGAAGTCTCGAAGCCGGCGGACGCCGGCCAGGCGGCTGACCGGCCGACCGGAAAGACCGGCGGTTGAGCCGGCTCCCTCCCTCCTTTAGAAGCGCCCCCTGATGAGCATTCTCTCCGATCGCTGGATTCGCCGCATGGCGCAGGAGAAGGGCATGATCGAGCCCTTCGTCGACGCCCAGAAGCGCGAAGGGGTCATTTCATATGGCCTGTCGTCCTATGGCTACGACGCCCGCGTCGGCAACGACTTCAAGATCTTCACCAATGTGAATTCCTCGGTCGTCGATCCCAAGAACTTCGACCAGCAGAGCTTCGTCGACCGCAACACCGATGTCTGCATCATTCCGCCCAATTCCTTCGCGCTGGCGCGGACGGTCGAATATTTCCGCATCCCCCGTGACGTGCTGGTGATCTGCGTCGGCAAGTCGACCTATGCGCGTTGCGGCATCATCGTGAACGTGACGCCGCTGGAGCCGGAGTGGGAGGGGCACGTGACCCTCGAATTCTCCAACACCACGCCGCTGCCTGCGCGCATCTACGCCAACGAAGGCGCGTGCCAGTTCCTCTTCCTCCAGGGCAACGAGCCTTGCGAGGTTTCCTACCGCGACAAGGCCGGCAAGTATCAGGGCCAGCGCGGCGTCACCCTGCCGAAAATCTGAGCGGAGGCGACCATGGACAAGATTCGCATCAGAGGCGGCCACCAGCTCAAGGGCCAGATCCGCATCTCCGGCGCCAAGAACGCGGCCCTGCCGCTGATGGTGGCATCGATGCTGACCGACAAGCCACTGACCCTGCACAACGTGCCGCGTCTGGCCGACATCTCGACCATGATCCAGCTGTTGCAGCAGCACGGCGTCGAGGTCTCCGCCGCGGCCGGCGAGAACGGCCACAGCCACGGCACGACCCTGGTGCTGAAGGCCGCCAACATCACCTCGACCACGGCGCCCTATGACATCGTGCGCAAGATGCGCGCCTCGATGCTGGTTCTGGGCGTGCTGCTGGCGCGCGAGGGCCAGGCCAAGGTCTCGCTGCCGGGCGGCTGCGCCATCGGTGCGCGTCCCGTCGACCTGCACATCGCCGGCCTGAAGGCGATGGGCGCGGAGATCGACATCGACGGTGGCTACATGGTGGCCCGCGCGCCGAAGGGCCTGCGCGGCGGCCGCTATACTTTCCCGAAAGTGTCCGTCGGCGCGACCGAGGATCTGATGATCGCGGCGGCGCTGGCCAAGGGCACGACCGTTCTCGACAACGCCGCGCGCGAGCCCGAAATCACCAACCTCGCCGAATGCCTGTCGGCAATGGGTGTGCCGATCGGCGGCATCGGCACCGAGACCCTCACCATCGAGGGCGTGACCTCGTTCAACGCGATCGAGCATGCGGTCATTCCCGACCGCATCGAGACCGGCACCTACGCCATGGCCGTCGCCATGACGGCGGGCGACGTCGAGCTGATCGGCGGCCGGGTCGATCTGATCGACACGGTGGCGGCCAGCCTCCGCTCGGCCGGCGTCACGCTGGAGAACACCGAAAAGGGCATGCGCGTGCACCGGACCAACGGCGCGCTGCACGGCGTCGACGTGATGACCGAGCCGTTCCCCGGTTTCCCGACGGATCTGCAGGCGCAGATGATGGCGCTGATGACCCGCGCCCAGGGTGCCTCGATGATCACCGAGACGATCTTCGAAAGCCGCTTCATGCACGTGCCGGAACTGGCGCGCATGGGCGCCAACGTCACCATCCATCACCAGTCGGCGCTGGTGCGCGGGGTCCCGAAGCTGCGCGGCGCAGAGGTCATGGCGACCGATCTGCGCGCCTCGGTGTCGCTGGCCATCGCCGGTCTGTCGGCCGAGGGCGACACGATGCTCCATCGCGTCTACCACCTCGACCGCGGCTTCGAGCGGCTGGAAGAGAAACTCGGCGCCTGTGGCGCCGATATCGAGCGTCTGAAGGGTTAGGGCGGATGACGGCCAAGCTGAAGCTCTCGGCGCTCGACGCCGACGACCTGGCCATCATTTCGGCGGCCGTCCAGGATGCGCTGGTGGCGGTCCGCGACTGCGCCTATCTCAAGGACGAGAAGCGCTTCGTCCTGCTGCTCAACCGGTTCCGCTGGGAAGCCGATCCGGACGCCGAATCCAACGGCGGCAGCCATTCCCGCACCCATTCCGCCCTTGTTTTCAATGATGTGACGACCGTGCGGCACCATGACATCCCGACCGGCGAGCCCGACCGGATGCTGGAACTGCTGGCCGTGGCGCTGGAAAGCGAGCATTCAGTGCTCGTGCGTTTCTCGGCTGGCCGGGCCATACGGCTGGAAATCGGCCGGCTCGCATGCCATTTGGGGGATGTCGGGGAGCCTTGGCCCACCCCGTGGAAGCCCGCCCACCCAGTCGAATAGCCCTTCCGGCTCCGGCGAGGGGCGGGCGTTCGTTACTGGAGATCAGTCGTGTCGAGCGAGGCTAACGAGAAGCTCATCCTGGCGCTGCCCAAGGGACGCATCCTCAAGGAGGCTGCCCCCGTCTTCGCGCGTGCCGGCATCGAACCGGAGGCGGCGTTTGCCGATCCGGACGCCCGCCAACTCCGCTTCACGACCAACCATCCCGATCTCGACATCATCCGCGTCCGCTCGTTCGACGTCGCGACCTTCGTGGCCTTCGGCGCCGCCCACCTCGGCATCGCCGGCGCCGACGTGCTGATGGAGTTCGACTATCCGGAAATCTACGCGCCGATCGATCTCGGTATTGGCAGGTGCCGCCTGGCCGTCGCCGAGCCGGTCGAGATGGCGGGTAACGACGATCCGCGGCGCTGGAGCCATGTGCGCATCGCCACCAAGTATCCCGAGGTGACGCGCCGCCACTTCGCCGCGCGCGGCGTCCAGGCCGAGTGCGTCAAGCTCTCGGGGGCGATGGAGCTGGCGCCGTCGCTCGGCCTCAGCCACCGCATCGTCGACCTCGTCGATTCCGGCCGCACGCTGAAGGACAACGGCCTGGTCGAGATCGAGCACATCGCCGACATCACTTCGCGCTTCATCGTGAACCGCGCCGCGCTCAAGACGCGACCCGAGCGGGTCGGTCACTGGATCGACCGTTTTCGCGAGGTCGCCGCCGGAGTGGCCAGTGCCGCTTAGGCTCGACGCTTCGGCGCCGGGTTTCGAAAAGGAATTTTCGGCCTTCCTTGGGCGCAATCGGGATACCGACGAGAATGTCGATCGCGTCGTGGCCGGCATCGTGGCGGACGTGCGTGCCCGCGGCGACGCGGCCGTCGTCGACTACACCGCGAAGTTCGACTGGGCCGGCATCACCGCAGCCAACATGCGCATCTCCGATGCAGAGCGCAGCGCGGTGGCCGCGCAGGCAACAGCGGCGCAGCGCGAGGCGCTGACGTTTGCGGCGAAGCGCATCGAGGCCTTCCATCGCGCTTTGATGCCGAAGGATGTCGACTTCACCGACGCCACCGGCACGCGCCTCGGTGCCCGTTATCGCCCCGTGGACGCAGCCGGCGTCTACGTGCCGGGCGGTACCGCGGCCTATCCGTCGTCGGTGCTGATGAACATCGTGCCGGCCAAGGTCGCGGGTGTGGGCCGCATCGTGATGGTGGTGCCGACGCCGGGCGGCACGCTCAATCCGCTGGTCATGCTGGCGGCCGAGATCGCGGGGGCCGACGAGGTCTGGCGCATCGGCGGCGCGCAGGCGGTGGCTGCACTCGCCTACGGCACGCAATCGATCAGGCCGGTCGACAAGATCACCGGGCCGGGCAATGCCTATGTCGCCGCCGCAAAGCGCCGCGTCTTCGGCCAGGTCGGCATCGATCTCATCGCCGGCCCGTCGGAAATCCTCGTCGTCGCTGACCGGCACAACGATCCGCAATGGATCGCGGCCGATCTCCTGTCGCAGGCCGAGCACGATCCGTCTTCGCAATCGGTGCTGATCGCCGACGATGCGGCTTTCGCCGATGCTGTCGTGCGGGCCGTCGAGGCCGAACTTAAGACTCTCGACCGTGCCGAAATTGCCAGCGCGAGCTGGCGCGACAATGGCGCCGTCATCCTGGTGCCGGATCTTGCTGCCGCGCCGCCGATCGTCGATGCGATCGCCGCCGAGCATGTCGAGCTCGCGATGGAGGTCGCCGAAGCCGAGGTGCTGTCGCAGAAGATCCGCCATGCCGGTGCGATCTTCCTCGGCCGTCACACGCCCGAGGCGATCGGCGATTACGTGGCCGGCACCAACCATGTGCTGCCGACCTCGCGCGCCGCGCGCTTCTCCGGTGGTCTCGGTGTTGCCGACTTCCTGAAGCGCACCTCGCTGGTGTCCTGCACGCCGCAGTCACTGGCCGCGCTCGGTCCGTCGGCCGTGGCACTGGCCGATGCCGAAGGGCTGGGTGCGCATGGACGCTCGGTCTCTCTCCGGCTTCAGAGCCGTTAGCCACCATGTCGTCCGAAAAAGCCGACAAGACACGGCGCATCGTCGATGTCGTCCTCGACGAGGAGTCGGTCGCGCGCCGCACGCCCGAGGTCGAGCATGAGCGGGCGGTCGCATTGTTCGACCTGATGGAGGAGAACGATTTCGCGCTGGTCGGAAATGCGCCCGGCCCGTACCGGCTGCGCATCGGTATCTTCGAGCAGCGCCTTGTCTTCGACGTGCGCAACGAGGCCGACGAGAAGCTGCGCGACATCGTGCTGTCGCTGACGCCCTTCCGGAAGGTCGTGAAGGACTATTTCCTGATCTGCGAGAGCTACTACGCGGCCATCAAGAAGCTGGGGCCGGCGCAGATCGAGGCGCTCGACATGGGACGGCGCGGTCTGCACAACGAGGGCTCGGAGCTGCTGCGGGAGCGTCTCGACGGAAAGATCGAGGTCGATCACGACACGGCCCGCCGGCTGTTCACGCTGATCTGCGCCCTTCACATCAAATCGTGAGCGTGGACGGGCGATGACCGGACTTCCGTCCAGCCTGCTCTTCGCCTGCAGCGAGAACTCCGTCCGGTCGCCGATGGCCGAGGCACTGGCCAAGAGGCTCTACGGAAGATCGCTCTATGTCGATTCGGTCGGCGTGCGCGCCAGCGACGTCGACGGCTTTGCGGTGTCGGTGCTCGACGAAGTCGATATCGACGTCCATCGCCACCATGCCAAGACGTTCGACGATGTCGATCCCGCCTCGTTCGAGTTGATCATCACGCTGTCGCCGGAAGCCCATCACAGCGCGCTCGAATTCACGCGCGGCACGGCGACCGAGGTCGAGTATTGGCCGATGCCCGACCCCAGTGCCGTGGAAGGATCGCGGGAGGTGCGGCTGGATGCGTACCGCCACACCCGCGATCAGGTCCTGGCCCGACTGAAGGCGCGCTTCGGTATCCCGATCACGCCCACAGTCTAGGTGCGGCATCTAGCGCTGGGTGACGTGGCCCTGCGGATCGAGGGTGATCATGTAGTAGGTGTCGCCCTTGAGCGCCTGGCCCTGCCAGCTTCCGTCGCTGTTGCGCGTCAGCATGGAGACGCCGTTGTAGCCCGCGTCGTGGATCTGCTGGCGGGCGATCGCGCCTTCCGCCGTCGGCGTCCAGTTCGGAGCGGTCGTCGGCATGCGGGTGGCACCCGGGTCGGCGCCGGGCTCGCGGCCGCTCGGCATGCCTTGCGCCTGGACTGCATTCGTCGCAAGGACTGCAGCGGCGGCCACCGACATAACAAGCACTGTGCGGTTCATGATGACTCTCCTCGGTGCGAAGCGCTGCCACACTGGAGCGCTTTCGACGGGAGTCATTTCCGTCCCGGATTGTGAATGGATTGTGGCTGAGCTTCGCTTGCGCGCGCAGGTGAGACACCTGCATCGCGCAAGAGATTGTAAGGACAGCGTCAGCGAGTCGGGGCCGCTCCGGCGTACCATGCCGCGCGGCTCGAGCTGCGGCGCGTCACCGGCAGGTTGACGAGGTCCATGAACACCGAGGCGCCGCCATCGGCGCCGGCGAGATCGCCTTCCAGCACCTCTACGTCGAAGGTGAGCCTGTCCCCTTCGAGCTTGGGCGACTTCAGCGTGACGACCGCATCGACCACGCTCGCCTTCGCCTTGTTCAGCACCGAGACGGTGGCGTTCGGCGGATCCTTGGCGAAGGAGTTGGGCGCGTTCAGCGTCCACTCCTCGAGCACATGCGGCAGCATCGCATGGCCGGCCGAACGCACCGGGCGGTCGGCAAACACGATGACACTGGGTGCGATGCCTTCGAGGATCAGCTTCTTGTCCTGAAGCTTGGCGCCGCGGGCGTTGAGCACGAACATCGACGGGATCAGGCGTGGATGCTGCGAGGCGCCCACGACCTTGGGCAGGCCCTGCACGGAGGCAGTGGCAGGCGCGGTCTGCGCGGCCGCCCCGAAGGCGAGGCCGAGCGTTGCGACGGCGGAGGCGAGAGCGACGGAGAGGCGGAGGCTGTTCATGGTCATCACCGTACGGCTCAGTAGCAGGGCAGGAGGGGCGGCTTGCCGCAGCTCGGCGCGTTGTAGCGCTGCTGGTAGCGCGGATCGATGTCGGGCGGCGGCGGCGCGCCGGCGCCGCTGTTGTAGCCGCCTCCGCCGCCACCATATCCGCCGCCATACGGGTTCACGGGCTGCGTCGGCGAGGGGTTGGGCCAGCCGCTGAAGGTGCTGGTGCCGTCGGGATCGCCGATCGCCGGCGTCTCGCCGCCGGTGGTCTGGCTCTGGCCGTAATACTGCGCACCGTGCGAGCCGATGCCGAACCAGATCGTGTCGATGAACACCGAGGCGGGGCCGTCGGCCGCGCCGAGGCTGCCCTCGAGCACATCGACGTCGAAGGTGAGCTTTTCGCCCTCAAGCTTTGCCGTCTTCAGCGTCACGACGAGGTCGGAGACGTTGCCGCCGTCCTTGTGGAACACCGAGACCGTGGCGTTCGGCGCGTCCTTGGCAAAGCTGCCGGTGCGCCAGATGTCGGCCATGTCCGGCGTCACCATGTGGCCGACCGAGCGGGTCGGGCGGCTGGTGAACAGAGTGGCGGTCGGCAGGACACCGTCGAGTACCAGCTTCTGGCCGTCGAGCTTGGCGCCGCGGGCATTGATGACGATCAGGGCCGTCGAATATTGCCGGGTCGTCGGCTTTCCGATGGTCTTCTGGGCGGGATGGGTGATCGCATTGGGAGCCTTGGGCGGCGTGGCGGCCGGCGCCTGGGCGAATGCGAGCGCCGGCGTCAAAAGAAATACGGCCACCAGGCCGGACATGCACGTTGCGTTCATCTTCACTGGTCCTTTTCCCCCGAGCATCCGCAGCCGCGACCTGTATAGGGGAGGCGGCCCTTCGTGAGAAGGCCGGCCGTCCCCTTGTCCCCGGGCGACCGCCATTGACTTACCCCCGCCTGCGGCCCATTTTCCGGCCGCTTTCCAGAAATTCACCCCAGCCGGAGGCCGGATGGCCAAGGAAGACTTGATCGAATTTACTGGTGTGGTGTCCGAGTTGCTGCCCAATGCGATGTTCCGGGTGAAGCTCGACAACGACCACATCATTCTCGCCCATACGTCGGGCAAGATGCGCAAGAACCGCATCCGCGTACTGGCAGGCGACCGCGTGACGGTCGAGATGACGCCCTATGATCTGACCAAGGGCCGCATCACCTTCCGCTTCAAGTAGGCGTTGAGCGCCTCGCCGATCCCCCCGCTCGTACTGGCCTCCGCATCGCCGCGACGGCTCGACCTGCTGCGGCAGGTCGGATACGAGCCCGCGACGATCGACCCTGCCGACATCGACGAGACACCGCAGGCGCGGGAACTTCCACGCGCCTACGCGCTGCGCATGGCACGCGCGAAACTCGACGTCGTGGCGCGGCGCCATGCCGGCGCCCTCGTGCTGGCGGCCGACAGTGTGGTGGTCTGCAGCCGTCGTATTCTGCCCAAGACGGAGGAAGAGGCGGAAGCGCGCGACTGCCTGGTCCGGCTGTCGGGGCGCCGCCATCGCGTCCTGGGCGGGGTCGCCGTGTCCGGCCCCGGTGGAAGGGTGCAGACGCGCCTGGTCGAGACGATCGTGCGGTTCAAGCGGCTCGAGCGTGCAGAGATCGATGCCTACCTCGCGAGCGGCGAATGGCGGGGCAAGGCTGGCGGCTATGCCATCCAGGGCCGGGCAGCTGCTTTCGTCGCCTTCCTGTCCGGCTCCTACAGCAATGTCGTCGGGCTGCCCCTGTTCGAGACCGTGGGGCTCCTGAAATCGGCCGCGCAATGAGCCGCATCGACCGGCTCATCTGCCATGTCCTGCCCAAGGCATTCCTGCTGGCCCTGGTCTCCGAGGGCCGCCTCCTCGAGCTGCAGGTCGTGCGCCGCGACAAGCCCACTCGCGTCGACAGCATCTTCCTGGGCCGGCTGGAACGCGTGATGCCCGATCTCGATGCCGCCTTCGTCGACATCGGTATCGGCCGTGCAGGCTTCCTGCGCGCCGAGGACCGTTCTGGAAATGACGGTTGGCCGCTTCCCGGAGCCCCCGTGCTGACCCAGGTGCGCAACGATGGCGAGGGCGACAAGGGCCCGCGGCTTTCGATGAACGTGGCCGTCAGCGGCCGCTATCTCGTCTATCACCCCAACGGTATGGGCGTGACCTTCTCGCGCCGCATCGAGGGCGAATCCGAGCGCGAGCGGCTGCGGGCGCATGTCGAGGGACTGCTCGAGGGCGGCATCGTCCTGCGCACCGCCGCCGCGGGCGCGACGGCCGACCTGTTGCGCGCGGACGCCGCCGGCGTGCTGGAGCGGTGGGAGAAGATCAGGCGGCTGGCCCTCGACATCCAGCCGCCGGCGGACCTGTCCTCGCGCGTTGCAGGCGAGCGCGACCCGATCGCCCGCGCGCTGCGTGATCATGGGGCGGGCCTCGACGAGGTGATCATCGACGACCGTGCCATGGCCCGCACGCTGCAGGACCAGATGGACCGGCAGGGCGAGAAGATCCGGGTGCGTTGGCACAACGGCTCGATGCCGGCCTTCGACATCGACGACGTCGCCGGTCAGATCGACACCGCGCTGGCGGCCCGCATCGCGCTGGAGAGCGGCGTCGAGGTGCTGTTCGAGCCGGGCGAGACGCTGTGCGCCGTCGACGTCGACAGCGCCGGCGCGGGCGGGCGGCAGGGCCGCGCACCGCGCCGGCCGGTCGAGGTCAACCTCGAGGCGGCGCCGGCCATCGCCCAGCAGCTCAGGCTGCGCAACATCGCAGGCGCGGTGGTGATCGACTTCGTCACCATGCGCAGCGCCTACGACCGCGACAAGGTGCAGGCGGCATTGGCCGAGGCGCTGGCGTCCGACCCTGTGCCGACCCAGATCTACGGCTTCACCCGCCTCGGCCTCTTCGAATTGACCCGGGCGCGGCGTGGCCCGACGCTGGCTGCCCAGCTCGAGGCGCTGGAGAAGAGCGATGACTGACCGAACCGCGCCGTTGCGCGCCGTGCGCACCGAACCGATGTGTCCGACCTGCGCAAAGCCGGCGGACCCCAGGTACAAGCCCTTCTGCGGCAAGCGCTGCGCCGACATCGACCTCGGCCGCTGGCTGAAGGAGGGCTACCGCATCGAGACCGACGAGGTTCCGGGCGAGGATGATCCGGAAAACAGGGGCGGCGGACCATCTGGACAGCGAGGCTGACGCGTCCTATAAGCCCCGCCTCCAACGGACGGCATGCCCAGGTAGCTCAGTTGGTAGAGCATGCGACTGAAAATCGCAGTGTCGGTGGTTCGACTCCGCCCCTGGGCACCATTCCCTTTCAGTTCAATCCGGCCAGTGTTTTAGGCCTCTTCCGTCGCCTGCGGTATCGATTGCCGAACGCGTTTGTTCAGCGCATACCGTTCTTCTCCTGTTCTGGATTTCGAGATTTCGGTGACATGGGTTTCCATAGCCGGCGTCTTTCTGATGACGCTTCGATCACCGGCGTCCAGTAGCATGCGCGCACTGCACCCTTTCAAAGGGACGCGATTCCTCGACTGAAACTTCCATGCTTCGGACATGATGACCGGCGTAGATGGGGTGCGGGAAGCAGGGCCGTGGTGGATCAGGAGAACGGGATATGCTCGGCTTTACAAGAAGGACAATCCTTGGATTCTCCATGGTGATGGCTGCGTCGATCTGGGTCGCTTGGCCGACGATGGCTCAGACGATGTCAGCGCCCCCAAAGGGTGCGACTTCCAACCAGCCGTTGGGCCAGGTTGGAACACCGATGGGCCAGCAGATGGGAACACCGATGGGGCAACCGATCGGCACGCCCATGGGCCAGCGGATGGGAACTCCGATGGGCTCGGCTGCGGGGCAAGCACAGCAAACTTTGCCTCAAGGCGGCGGCTTCACTTCAGGCCTTCAAGCCCCAAAGACGAAGTGAGGGTCTCGCTGCGCCAAGCGGCGGTGCAGATAGCGTCAAGTTCGTCTTTGGGCTTGAAGGCCTCGCGACTTGGTAGTCGCCGCATCTCGTCGATCCTGACCTCAGAGCCGGGCCCAAGGTAACTCTCGCCAGTCATGCCGGCGCGCTAGGGATTGGCATCGATAACATCTGAACCCTCGCATGCGTTTTCACTCCCTTGTGGAGTGAACGGATGTCGGGTGCGCCCGTAGAAGTACCTGCCGCTGTCCGCTGCCAGAAGCAGTGCCCAAAGAGATTGCCGGTAAAACCCGGTAGCGGGTGCGACCGGCGTCGATGTTCCACTTGGGCTGCAACCACCTCGCTCGCGCGGAGTTTAACTCCGATGAGAGTGAGTTCGACTTCCAGCGTACCTTCTAGATCGGGCCGCGCAACAAAGGTGCTGCACCTGGATCTGCAGCGTGTGCACTCTCGGAAGTCCTTCGAAAATGCCGTGAAGAATGCCAGCACGCTGGGCTTCAATCACGTGTGCGTCGGTCCCGTCTTCGATCTGGGTTCCGGCCAGGATCCCCTTCTTGTCTCCGACCACCAACGAGTCGTCTCGACCTGGTCGAGCGCGAACGCATCAGCGAGTCTGATCGGTGAGATGCGGAAGGTCTGCGAAAATGCGGGCCTGCCCCTCTTCGTCGATGTTGTCCTCGATCGAATCGCCGTAGGCGGTGCATCCGAGAAGGCCCTGGCTGGCATTTACGAAAGGCCGTCGGGCCGAAATCCCCTGGATCCCAGACTCAGTGGCCGCGAGAGTATGTCCGCCGTGTTGCGACACGGCAGCGAGGACGCAGCGGCCGATTGGTGGGCCAAGCTGTTGACCGAGCTTGTGGCCGCGGGCGCGCAGGGGTTTCGCCTCCTTGGCCTTGCCGATCTGCCGCCTGGTTCTCTCTCGCGAATCGTCGATCGGGCCAAAAGGATGACGGCATGTTCATTCTGGGCCTGGACACCCGGTCTCGATTGGTCGCGCCACGATGAGATCCGCGTAGCAGGCGTCTCTGCCGTCTTCAGTTCGACGGTCTGGTGGGACGGCCGTGCCGCCTGGTTCGTCGAAGAATTCGAATCACTGCGGCACATCGCGCCGGTGCTCGGCGTGGCAGGGACGCCTTTCAGCAACGAAGCGACCCCGCCGGCGACCGCGGCCAGATCGTTGATGCTGGCGGCCGCCACTTCGGATGGCCTCTTCGTGCCCCATGAAATGGGTGATGACGCCCTGTTGAGACGAGCGGTCGTGCTGACGGACAGGATGTGGGACCTGGACGTGGCGGGAAGCCAGAAGGCGCTTACCAGCCCCGGGCGGACGGTGACGGTCCTGCTGAGAAGCAACGGGGCGGATCCCCGCAGTGCGTCCCGAACTGCGGCCATCGCCATAAATAACGATCTGCTCCACGCACGCAGCCTGCCGTTCGACGTCGCGATATTGCCGCCAACCGCGGGAGCAGCCTTGAGTTTAACCGACCCCGCATCCTCCCCCCATCTCGAACCCGGAGAAATCCGCGTGCTCGATGTCACACCCACCGAACCCGTTCGCAGCAGCAGGAAATCGGGCAAGCGCGAAGCCGTCGCCGCCGCCGCGCAGTCCCCCGTGGTCATCGAACGCGTCAGCCCCTCGGTGAATACCGGGACGTTTGCCGCCAAGCATATCGTGGGTCGGCCCCTCGTGATCGAGGCGGACATCTTCGCCGACGGCCACGACCTGCTGGCTGCAGAAGTCCTGTGGTGGTCAGCCGACGATGGCGAGCGCAGGAGCGTGAAGCTGACGCACATCGCCAATGATCGCTGGCGTGCGACACTGACGCCGGACAGGATCGGCCGGCACTATTTCTCCGTCGAGGCTTGGCGCGACGAGTATGGCAGCCTCGCTCACGGGCTTGACGTCAAGCACCGCGCCGGCGTCGACATCTCCGTCGAACTGACGGAAGCCGCGATCTATCTCAAGGAGCTCGGTGAGTCGCCCGAGGTGGCAGCGCTGCTGGCGAGGGCAAGCGGTGCGAGTCCGCACGACGCGGTCGCCAATCTCACGTCGAGTGCCGCGCGGGCGATCGTGGCAGAAGCCTCGGAGCGGCGCTCGCGGGTCGACGCCGGTCCGTTTCCGCTCGACGTCGAACGGCCGCAGGCCGAGTTCGCCTCGTGGTACGAACTTTTCCCGAGATCCCTCACCGACGATCCCAGGCGTCACGGCACCTTCGACGACGTGATCAAGGCCCTTCCACGCGTACGCGCGATGGGCTTCGACGTGCTCTATTTCCCGCCGATCCATCCGATCGGAAAGGCGAACCGCAAGGGCCGCAACAATACCCTGACACCGGGACCGGACGATGTCGGAAGCCCCTATGCGATCGGCGGCGAGGGCGGTGGTCACGACGCCATTCATCGCCAGCTCGGCACGCCGGAAGATTTCCGCCGGCTCGTCACGGCCGCACGCGAGCAGGGGCTGGAACTGGCGCTCGACTTTGCCATCCAGTGCTCTCTCGACCATCCCTGGCTGCGCGAGCATCCGGGTTGGTTCAAGCGGCGACCCGATGGCACCATCAAATATGCCGAGAATCCGCCCAAGAAGTACGAAGACATCGTCAATGTCGACTTCTACGCAAAGGAAGCGATTCCGGGTCTTTGGCTGGCGTTGCGCGATGTCGTGCTGCACTGGGTCGAAGAGGGCGTGCGCATTTTCCGCGTCGACAATCCTCACACCAAGCCGCTGCCCTTCTGGGAATGGATGATCCGCGACATACGCGGACGCCATCCAGACGTGATCTTCCTGTCGGAGGCCTTCACCCGGCCAAAGATGATGTATCGGCTCGCCAAGGTCGGCTTCTCGCAGTCCTACACCTACTTCACTTGGCGGAACGGGAAACAGGAGATCATCGATTACCTGCGTGAACTCTCCACGACCGATGTCGCCGACTATTTCCGCCCGCACTTCTTCGTCAACACGCCGGACATCAACCCGACCTTCCTGCAGGGCTCGGGACGTCCCGGCTTCCTTATCCGCTCGGCACTCGCCTCCACACTATCCGGCCTTTGGGGGGTCTATTCGGGCTTCGAGTTGTGCGAAGCCGCGGCTTTGCCGGGCAAGGAAGAGTATCTCGATTCCGAGAAGTACGAGATCAGGCCGCGCGACTTTGCGGCACCCGGCAACATCGTAGCCGAGATCACCATGCTCAACCGGCTGCGCAAGTCCAACCCGGCTCTGCAAAGTCATCTCGGCGTGACCTTCTACAATGCCGGCAACGATCAGGTCCTGGTCTACGGCAAGCGAGTGCCTGGCGCGGACGACATGGTTTTCGTCGCAGTCAGCCTCGATCCGCACCACGTGCAGGAAACCGGCTTCGAGATTCCGCTGTGGGAATGGAAGCTGCCCGATGACGGATCTCTCGAGGTCGAGGATCTGATGCGTGGCGAACGATTCACCTGGCACGGCAAGAACCAGCATCTGCGGCTGGACCCGGCCGTTCTTCCCTTCGCCATCTGGCGGTTGTCGCCCCGGAGGGCCTCATGAACGCACCTATCGCCGACGACAAGGCCATCCTGCCGGTTGCCACGGATCCGCAGTGGTACAAGGACGCGATCATCTACCAGCTGCATGTGAAGTCGTTCTTCGATTCGAACAACGACGGCATCGGCGATTTTCCCGGCCTGATCTCGCGCTTGCCCTACATCGCCGAGCTGGGCATCAACACGATCTGGCTGCTGCCGTTCTATCCCTCGCCGCGCAAGGACGACGGATACGACATTGCGGAATATACGGCCGTCCATTCGGAGTACGGCACACTCGATGACGTGAAGACGCTGATCGAGGAAGCACACAAGCTCGGCATCCGCGTCATCACCGAGCTGGTGATCAACCACACCTCGGATCAACACGCATGGTTCCAGCGCGCGCGCAGTGCGCCGCCGGGTTCACCCGAGCGCGACTTCTACGTCTGGTCGGACACGGATCAGAAGTACGACGGCACGCGGGTCATCTTCATCGATTCGCTGCGCTCGAACTGGACGTGGGATCCGGAAGCGAAGGCCTATTTCTGGCATCGTTTCTATTCACATCAGCCGGACCTCAATTTCGACAATCCTGCCGTCCTCGAAGCGGTCCTCGGGGTGATGCACTTCTGGCTCGACATGGGCATCGACGGGCTGAGGCTCGACGCCGTGCCATATCTCGTGGAGCGCGAGGGCACGAACAACGAGAACCTCCCCGAGACGCACGAAGTGCTGAAGCGCATCCGCGCCGAGATCGACCGCGCCTATCCTGGCCGAATGTTGCTGGCGGAGGCCAACCAGTGGCCCGAGGACACGAAAGAGTATTTCGGTCAGGGCGACGAATGCCACATGGCATTCCACTTTCCGCTGATGCCGCGCATGTACATGGCGCTGGCGCGCGAGGATCGCTTTCCGATCACCGACATCATGCGGCAGACGCCGCAGATCCCCGACAACTGCCAGTGGGCGATCTTCCTGCGCAATCACGACGAGCTGACGCTCGAGATGGTGACCGATTCCGAGCGCGACTATCTGTGGGAGACCTATGCCACCGACCGTCGCGCGAGATTGAATCTCGGCATACGCCGCCGGCTTGCGCCGCTGCTGGAGCGCGACCGTCGTCGGATCGAGCTGATGAACTGTCTGCTTCTCTCCATGCCGGGCGCACCGGTGATCTATTACGGCGACGAGATCGGCATGGGCGACAATATAAGGCTCGGCGACCGAGACGGCGTGCGCACGCCGATGCAGTGGTCGCCCGACCGCAACGGCGGCTTCTCGCGCGCCGATCCCGCGGCATTGGCTTTGCCGACCATCATGGATGCGCTGTACGGCTACGAGACGGTAAATGTCGAAGCGCAGACGCGCGACGTCCACTCGCTGCTGCACTGGACCCGAAAGATGATCACCGTGCGTCGCACGCACGCCGCGTTCGGTCGCGGCACCCTGCGCTTCATCTATCCGAAGAACCGGAAGGTCCTCGCGTACCTGCGCGAACTAGACGGTGAGGTCATTCTCTGCGTCGCAAACGTCTCGCGTACGCCCCAGGCGGTGGAACTCGATCTCTCGGAATTCGCCGGCCGGGTACCGGTCGAGCTGAACGGCGGCTCGCTGTTTCCACCGGTCGGGCAGCTCACCTATCTGCTGACCCTGCCGCCTTATGGCTTTTACTGGTTCATCCTGGCTAGCGAGACCGAGGCACCGTCGTGGCACACGCCGGCGCCGGAGCCGTTGCCGGACTATGTGACGGTGGTCCTGCGCGGGCCGCTTGGTGAGGGCGTGCAGGCGGCGGCGCCGGTACTGGAGCGCGAGTCGCTGCCGCCTTACCTCGCCAAACGCCGTTGGTTCGGCGCCAAGGACAAGGCGCTGACTTCTTCGCGCTTCGCCTACCTGGCCCGCCTGCCGAGCAGTGCCGGCCGCGACCTGTTGATGGGCGAGATCGAGGTGAAGGCGGGCGGCGAGACCAGCCGGTGGCTGTTGCCTCTTTCGATGAGCTGGGAAGACGAGCAGGCAGCGGCATTGCCGTCGCAACTCGCTCTTGCACGTGTCCGCCGCGGCCGTCGCATCGGACTGCTGACCGACGCGTTCGCCCTGCCGGAGTTCGGTCGTGAGATCCTGGCTGCCATGGCGTCCGGCCTCGAGATCGACGGGCCGGAAGGCCGGATCGTCTTCGAGGCCACTGCCGACAAGGTCGAGCAGTTGAAGCGGACGACCGACGCGCCAGTCCTGTGGCTTACGGCGGAACAGTCCAACAGCTCCCTGGTCGTCGACGACGCCGTGATGCTCAAGATCTTCCGTCGAATCCAGCCGGGCGAGCATCCCGAAGCGGAGATGAGCCGCTATCTCACGAGTCACAGCTTCTCGAATGCCCCGGCGTTGCTGGGTGAGGTTACGCGCATCGCACCCGACGGTCAGCGGCACGCGCTGGCCATCGCACAGTCGTTCGTGCGCAACCAGGGTGATGCCTGGACCTGGACCTTGAATCAGTTCAACCGCGCGCTCGACAACCTCTCCAGCCGCGAGGCCACGGCGGAGTCGCGAGACGACGATATCGAGGATTATCACGCCTTCGCCGGCACGATCGGACGCCAGCTGGGCGCCATGCACCGGGTGCTGGCACGACCCACGGACGACGAAGCCTTCGCGCCGCGCATGGCAGGACCGAACGACGTGGCGGCGTGGGTCGAACGGGCGAGCGGCCTGCTAGACCGAGCGATGGACACGATCGCCGGCGTCCGCGATTGGGATGCCGAATCGGCGGTCGCGGACGCCAAACGTCTCCTCGACCGGCGGCACGCCCTGAGCGATCTTCTGAAGCAGCTCGCGCAAAGCGGCCTCGAGTCGATCGTTACGCGCATCCATGGCGATTTCCATCTTGGACAGGTGCTCATCGCCAGCGCCGACGCCTACATCATCGATTTCGAAGGCGAGCCGGCCCGGCCGCTGGAAGAGCGGCGGCGCAAGGCCAGTCCGATGCGCGACGTCGCAGGTTTGCTGCGCTCGTTCGACTACGCCGCCGCGACGACGCTCGATCCCAAGAACCTGATCGCCAACCGCGTGCCGCCGGCGCGGCGGCTGACGCTGGTCACCCGTCTGCGCAAGGGTGCGCAGCGAGCCTTCCTGAAGGCCTACCTTGAGGCCACCTCGGGCCTTCCCGGAATGGACCGCGGAGAGCTACTCGACTTCTTCCTTGCGGAGAAGGCGGCCTACGAGATCTACTACGAGGCGGCGAACCGCCCGTCCTGGGTGCCGATCCCGATGTCCGGGCTCGCGCGCCTGATGGCCCGCCTGCTGCGCGAAGCGCCGCCCGCGGAGAACGCATGAACGCCATGGCGCACGCGGGACGGCTCGACCGCGAGACCGCGGAGGCGCTCGCGGCCGCCCGTCCGCTCGACGCCTTTGCCGTGCTGGGACCGCATGAGAGCAAGGCCGGCCGCGTGATCCGGGTCTTTCTGCCGGGCGCCCGCACCGTCGAGGTGATCGGCCGCGACGACGGCAGGAGTTGGGGCGAACTGATGCCTGGAGCCGTTGCCGGGCTCTTCGAGGGTATAGGCACGAGGTCGGGTGCCTATCGCTTGCGCATCCAATGGCCCGAGGCCATCCAGGACGTGGAAGATCCCTACGCCTTCGGCCCGGTTCTGGGCGATCTCGATCTGCATCTTTTCAGCGAGGGCCGGCATTTCGAGCTCGCCGAGGCACTCGGCGCCAACGTCATCTCGATGGACGGCGTCGACGGTGTCCGCTTCGCTGTGTGGGCGCCGAACGCCGAGCGCGTCGCAGTGATCGGCGATTTCAACTCGTGGGACCGGCGGCGGCATCCCATGCGGCTCCGCCCTTCCGCCGGGATCTGGGAGATCTTCATCCCGCGCGTCGGTGCCGGCGTCCGCTACAAGTTCGACATCGTTGGGCCGGGCGGCGCGCGGTTGCCGGACAAGGCCGACCCGATGGCGCGGCAGGCCGAGCTGGCGCCGGCTACCGCCTCGATCGTCGCGTCGTCCGCTGTCCACAACTGGAGTGACGAGGCGTGGATGGCGGCCCGTGCCGCACGTCAGTCGGCCAGGGCACCGATTTCGATCTACGAGGTCCATGCCGGCTCGTGGATGAAGCAGGCGGCGGGGGCGGGTGGGCCGGAACGCCCGATGTGGGATTTCCTGGCGGACCGCCTCATTCCCTATCTCAAGGAAATGGGCTTCACGCACGTCGAGTTGCTGCCCGTTACCGAGCATCCGTTCGGCGGCTCCTGGGGCTATCAGCCGCTCGGCCTCTTCGCGCCGGCGGCGAGATACGGCTCGCCGGAATCCTTTGCGCGCTTCGTCGATGCTGCGCATCGGGCAGGAATCGGCGTACTTCTCGACTGGGTGCCGGCGCATTTTCCGACGGACAGTCACGGGCTGGCGCGCTTCGATGGGACGGCGCTGTACGAGCATCTCGACCCGCGCGAGGGGTACCATCATGACTGGAATACCTACATCTACAATTTTGGGCGGCGAGAAGTTCAGGGTTTCCTGATCGCAAGCGCCCTTCATTGGCTGGAGCACTTCCATATCGACGGTTTGCGCGTCGATGCCGTTGCTTCGATGCTCTATCGTGACTACAGCCGACCCGCCGACGCTTGGATTCCCAATGTCCATGGCGGCCGCGAAAATCTCGAAGCCATCGGCTTCCTGCGTCATCTCAATGCTGTCGTCGCGGAGCGTTGCCCGGGCGCGATCATGATTGCGGAGGAGTCGACCGCCTGGCCCGGAGTCAGTGCGCCCCTGCCCAATGGGCTCGGCTTCTCGTTCAAATGGAACATGGGCTGGATGCACGACACGCTCCAGTACGTCGAGCACGAGCCGGTTCATCGCGCGTATCACCACGACCAGATGACGTTCGGACTCGTCTACGCGTTCTCGGAACGCTTCGTCCTCCCGATATCCCATGACGAGGTCGTGCACGGGAAAGGTTCGTTGCTGGGCAAGATGCCGGGCGACCGCTGGCAGCGCTTCGCCAACCTGCGCGCCTATCTGGGTTTCATGTGGGCGCATCCCGGCAAGAAGCTCCTGTTCATGGGCAGCGAGATTGCTCAGGAGCGCGAATGGGATCATGACGGAGAGGTCGACTGGCACCTGATCGACAATGGAAGCCACGCCGGCGTGCAGCGGCTGGTGCGCGATCTCAACCATCTCTACCTGTCGGAGACGTCGCTCCACGGCTCGGATGCCGATCCCGCGGGCTTCGCGTGGATCGTGGGCGACGATCGAGCCAATTCGGTCTTCGCCTTCTTCCGCACGAGCGACAGCGGCCCGCCGCTCCTCGTGGTCTGCAACATGACGCCAGTGCCGCGCCAAGGCTATCGCATTGGCGTGCCGAGTGCGGGGCGCTGGCGCGAGGTCGCCAACACCGATTCCCGCTTCTATGGCGGGAGCGATCTTGGCAATGACGGCGGCGTCGAGGCGCTCGAGCAGCCATCGCATGGCCAGTCACATTCCGTTCTCCTTACCTTGCCGCCGCTCGCTACGGTGATCCTGCGCGGCGAGGCATAGCATGCAATCGTCACAGTGGCCCGACCGTCTCCTGCCGGGCGCTTCATATCCCCTGGGTGCGACCTGGGACGGTCTCGGTACCAACTTCGCGGTCTTCTCGGCACATGCGACGCGGATGGAACTCTGCATCTTCGATCCGTCGGGCCGGCGGGAAATCGCGAGGTTCGATTTGCCCGAGTGCACCGACGAGGTCTGGCACGGCTATCTTCCGAACGCGCGCGCGGGCCTTGCCTACGGCTACCGGGCGCACGGACCGTACGAGCCGCAGGCCGGCCACCGCTTCAATCATCACAAGCTGCTGCTCGACCCCTATGCGCGACGGTTGACCGGCGAGATGCGTAATGCCGACGCGCTTTACGGGTACCGGGTCAATTCGGCGCGCGCCGATCTTTCGTTCGACCGCCGCGACAGTGCGCCGGGCGTCATGAAGGCGGTTGTCGCCGACGACAGCTTCAACTGGGCCGACGACCGGCCTCCGGCGGTGCCCTGGTCTGACACGGTAATCTACGAGGCGCATGTCCGGGGCCTCAGCATGATGCGGCAGGATTTGCGCCCCAACGAGCGGGGGACCTTCGCCGCTCTCGGCGATCCGATGTTCATCGACCATCTTCGCCGGCTCGGTGTCACGACGCTCGAGCTGCTGCCGATTCATGCGTTCGTGCAGGACCGCTATCTGCTGGAAAAGGGGCTGCGCAACTACTGGGGCTACAACAGCATCGGCTTCTTCGCGCCGGAGCCGCGCTATCTCTCCGATGGCACGCTCGATGAGCTGCGCATAGCCGTTCGCCGTCTGCATGCGGCCGGCCTCGAGCTGATTCTCGACGTGGTCTACAATCACACGGCCGAGGGCAGCGAGCTGGGGCCTACGCTTTCCTTTCGCGGCCTCGACAATGCCAGCTACTACAGACTCCTTCCCGACAATCCGCGCTACTGCATCAACGACACGGGAACCGGCAATACGCTCAACCTGTCGACGCCCCGCGTGCTGCAGATGGTCATGGACTCTCTGCGCTACTGGGTGACGGCCTTCCATGTCGACGGCTTCCGCTTCGATCTCGGCGTTACGCTCGGCCGGGAAGTGCATGGGTTCGATCCGGGCTCGGGCTTCTTCGACGCGATCCGCCAGGATCCCGTGCTGCAGAAGGTGAAGCTCATCTCGGAGCCGTGGGACATAGGTCCAGGTGGGTATCAGGTCGGCAATCATCCGCCGGGCTTCGCCGAATGGAACGACCGCTTTCGCGACGGGGTGCGTCGCTATTGGCGGGGCGATCCCGGCCAGCGCGCCGACTTCGCCGCGCGCCTCGCCGCATCGAGCGACCTGTTCGACCGGCGCCATCGGCGTCCCTGGGCGTCGGTGAATTTCATAGCGTCCCACGATGGCTTCACCCTGCTCGACACGATGAGTTACGCTGAGCGGCACAACGAGGCCAACGGCGAGGACAACAAGGACGGTCACGGCGACAACTACTCCGCCAACTGGGGTGTTGAGGGGCCGAGCGAGGACACCGCCATCCTGGAAACCCGGCGTCGCCTGCAGCACGCCATGCTTGCGACTCTGTTCCTGGCGCAGGGAACCCCGATGCTGCTGGCGGGCGACGAATTCGGCCGCACACAGCATGGAAACAACAACGCCTATTGTCAGGACAACGAGACTTCGTGGATCGACTGGGGCCAGCTCGATACGCCCGACGGGAAAGCGCTCTCGGCTTTCGTCGCACGCGTCGTCGCTTTGCGGCACCGCCACGCCGTGCTCCGCTCGCCGTACTTCCTGCACGGACGCGAGTTTCCGGCCGAGGGTGTCCCTGACATTTCCTGGTTCGATGCGTCGGGGCAGATGGTCTCGGAGGAGTCCTGGAACAACGGCGAGGATCGCTGCCTTGCCTTGAGGAGGGCAGGCCCCAATGGCGACGGGTCGGTGACCGTGCTGACGACCTTTTTCAATTCCGGGTCTGCGGATTGTCGTTTCCGTTTGCCGGAGCCGCGTTGGCCGACGCGCGTGGTGCTCGACAGCGCGGCGCCGGAAGCTCCCGAGCGTGACCTCCATGAAGACGAAATCGTGGTCGCACCCCGCAGCGTGGTGCTGACCTTGGCCACGAGGGCGAAGACATGACGAACCGATACTCTTGCGATTTGCCGTTTGGGGCGACGCCACTTTCCTCGGGCGGCACACGCTTCCGGTTCTGGGCGCCAGCGCAGAAGCAGGTGAGCGTCGAGGTCGAGGGCTTGCCGCCTGCAAAGATGAAGGCGAACGATGGCGGGTGGTTCGAGGCGGAAGTGGCGTGCTCCGCCGGGGCACGTTACCGGTACCGTCTCGACAATGGGCTGGCTGTGCCGGATCCGGCCTCCCGCGCGCAGATCGAAGACGTGCATGGACCCAGCCTCGTCGTCGATCCGCGTTCTTATGGCTGGCGGCACAGTGGATGGCGCGGTCGACCCTGGCACGAGACGGTGCTCTACGAGCTGCACGCCGGCGCCTTCGGCGGTTTCGCTGGCGTACAGGCGGCCTTGCCGACCCTGGCCGAACTGGGCGTTACGGCGATCGAGCTCATGCCCATCAACGATTTCCCGGGGCGGCGGAACTGGGGCTATGACGGGGTGCTTCCCTTCGCGCCCAACCGCAGCTACGGCACGCCCGACGAACTGAAGGCGCTCGTCGATTCGGCGCACGGCATCGGACTAATGATGTTCCTCGATGTCGTCTACAACCACTTCGGGCCCGACGGAAACTATCTCGCGGCATACGCACCGCAATTCTTCCGTCAGGATATCTCGACGCCGTGGGGAGCGGCGATCGATTTTCGCCGCCCCGAAGTGCGCAGCTATTTCACCGAGAACGCCCTCTATTGGTTGAACGAATACCGGTTCGACGGCCTGCGCTTCGACGCCGTGCATGCCATCTCCGAAGCCGACTGGCTGGACGAGATGGCGGCCGAAGTGCGTCGCTCTGTCGAGCCGGGACGCCATGTTCATCTCGTTCTGGAGCATGATGGCAACGTGGCCGACCACTTGCGGCGTGATTTCGACGCCCAGTGGAACGACGACGCCCATCATGTCCTGCACGCGCTTCTGACCGGGGAGAAGGACGGCTACTACGCCGACTATGCCGACCGTCCCGCTCAACATCTGGCGCGCGCACTGTCCGAGGGATTCGTCTATCAGGGCGATCCTTCCCCCTATCGGAAGGGCGAGACACGTGGAACGCCGAGTAGGGATCTTCCGCCCACGGCCTTCGTGCTTTTTCTCCAGAATCACGACCAGATTGGAAACCGTCCGTTCGGGGATCGTCTTGCCAATCACGTCGACGCAAGGCTGCTCGAGGCCGCGATTGCGCTGCAGCTTCTTTGCCCGAACGTGCCGATGATCTTCATGGGCGAGGAGGATGCGGCCACTTCGCCTTTTCTATACTTCACCGATCACACGGGCGATCTGGCCAACGCCGTTCGCGAAGGGCGCCGCCGTGAATTTGCCGGCTTCAAGGGCTTTGCGCCGGGCGAGGGAACGTCGAGCATCCCCGATCCGAACGAACCCGAGACGTTCGAACTAAGTCGCATCTCGGCAGACAGCGCGAAGGGCCCGGCGCGGAACCGGCTCTATCGCGAGCTTCTCGGCATTCGGCTCCAGGCACTGATGCCGCGCCTTAACGGCGCGATGTCTCTTGGAGCAACGGCCGTCGAGCCCTCATCGGTCGTGGCGCGGTGGCGGCTGGGCGACGGAGCGATCTTGGTGATTGCCGCCAATCTCGGTCTCGAGGCGGTGAAGATCGACGATCTCAGCGGCGACCTGCTGTACGAGTCCTGCCCGGGAGCTGCGAAAGCCGCACGGCACGGCCAGCTGGCTGGCGCGACGACTGTGGCACTCCTGGCGAGGGCGACATGAGCGACGAGAGCATCCGCCAGCTCGCCCGTATGGCCGGTCTCGCCGAAACCTGGACCGATGCCCTGGGCGTATCCCAACAGGTGTCGACCGATGTTCTTCGGCGCATTCTCAGTTCGCTCGGTTTCAGCGCCGAGACGTCGGCCGACATCAGGGAAAGCCTGCACAGGCTGGGGCCACCCGACACTTTGCCGCCGCTTGTCACCATGCAGTCGGGCAGCCGTCTCGTCTTGCCGCGTGGCAGAGGGGGAGCGGCTCGAGGGCAACTCGTCCATGAGGACGGCAGCGTTGCGTCTCTGCGCTTTTCGATGCGCGGCGACCGGCTGGTCGGGCCTGCGCTCGAGCGAACGGGCTATCACCGGCTGGAATTCGGCGATCGCCATCTCACCGTAGCCGTCGCCCCGCCTCGTTGCGTGACGGTCCAGGATCGGGCGGAGGGGAAGCGGCTCTGGGGTGTCGCAGCGCAGATCTACAGTCTGCGGCGCGCTGGCGACGGGGGCATAGGCGATGCGACGGCTGTTCGCGAGCTCGCCGAAGGTGCGGCGCGCCACGGTGCGGATGCCATAGCACTCAGCCCCGCGCACAGCCTCTTTGCGGCCGACCCTGGACGCTACGGACCCTACTCTCCTTCGAGCCGTCTGTTCCTCAATCCGCTGTTCGCCGACCCCGAGATCGTGTTTGGGCACGAACGCGTGGCCCGTTACCGCCGCGACAGCAAGGTTCTGGAGAACGCGGCCCTTGTCGAATGGCAGCCGGCGGCCGAGGCGAAACTTGGCCTGCTGCGGCGCCTGTTCGAGGATTTCGAGTTGCGGGACATCGCGGGTGGGACCGGGCTCGCAAGAGATTTCAGCGGCTTCGTGGAGCAGGGTGGCGACTTGCTACAGGGTCACGCGCTGTTCGAGGCGCTGCATGGCAAATGGCTGGGAGGGCAGCCGGCGCGCGGCTACTGGCGCGACTGGCCGGCGGCATTTCAGCGTGGGCTTGCAATGCCTCGCGATCCGGAGATGGCTGCGTTCCTTGAGGCGGAGGGCGGCTCGGTGCGTTTCCACCAGTTCCTTCAATGGCTGGCGTCGCGCTCGTTCGCGGCGGCGCAGGCGGCAGCGGTCGGCGCAGGCATGAAGGTTGGCCTCATCAGCGATCTCGCCATCGGCATGGACCGCGCCGGCAGCCATGCCTGGTCTCGCCAGAGCGACCTGCTGCTCGGGCTGAACATTGGCGCGCCGCCCGACGAGTTCAATCGTGCGGGCCAGGATTGGGGCCTGTCCGGCTTCTCGCCGCAGGCGCTGGTGGCAACCGGCTTCGAGCCCTTCCTGTCCACGGTAAGGGCGGCAATGCGGTATGCCGGTGGCGTCCGCATCGATCACATCATGGGCCTGCAGCGCCTTTGGCTAGTGCCGGAGGGGGCTTCGTCGGCGGACGGCGCCTATCTCGATTATCCGCTCGATGACCTGCTGCGCCTGTTGGCTCTCGAATCCCATCGTCATGGCGCGGTGGTGATCGGCGAGGACCTGGGCACGGTGCCGCGTGGATTCCGCCGCCGGCTGACGCAGGCAGGCATCGCCGGGATGGACGTGATGTGGTTCGAGCGCAATCCGGGTGGCTTCCGCACGCCATCGCGCTGGCGGCGCGACGCCGTCTCCATGACGACGACGCATGACCTGCCGACCGTCGCAGGCTGGTGGCGCGGTAGCGACATCGAGACGAGAGGCACGCTCGGCCTGTCGAGCCCTGCAGAGCCGGAGGAGCGCCAGCGGGACAGGCGGCGTCTGTGGCGGGCCTTCACCGCAGCGGGAGCGGCTGACGGTCCCGCGCCTCCGCTCGACGACACCGCGCCGGTTGTCGATGCGGCGCTGGGCTTTGTCGCAGGTTCGCCGGCGCCGCTCATGCTGGCGCCGCTGGAGGATTTGCTGGGACTGACGGAACAGCCGAACTTGCCCGGTACGATCGATCAACATCCCAATTGGCGGCGCCGCCTGGAGCCATCCGCCGCGACACTGTTCGATGTCCCGGCGGTCGCCCGTCGCGCGGCTTCAATCGTCGATCGTCGGCAATGATCCCGCGCGCCACGCTACGACTGCAGTTCCATCGCGGTTTCACCTTCGCCGATGCGCAACGTCACGCCGGGTGGATCGCCGCGTTGGGCGTCAGCCACGTCTACGCCTCGCCCATAGCCGTCGCGAGGTCGGGCTCGATGCATGGCTACGATGTAATCGACCCGACGCGGGTCAATCCGGAACTGGGGGGCGAGGAGGGACTGCTGTCGCTGGCGGCGAGCCTTCGGGCCGCTGGTGTCGGCTTGATCCTCGATATAGTTCCGAACCATATGGCGGCCGATCCCCGCAACGCATGGTGGCGTGACGTACTGCGGCAGGGTCGTGCGAGCCGGCATGCCAACTGGTTCGATGTCGACTGGGGATCGACGGAGGAGGGGCCGGCCAGGATATTGCTTCCCGTCCTGGGTCGTTCGCTTCCCGAAGTCATCGCGGCGGGCGAGCTTTCGATTGCGACGGACGACAAAGGCCGCTCAGAGCTGCGTTACTTCGACAATGCCTTTCCGCTCAGCAACGGCAGCGCGGAAGGGCGGGGCAGCATGGCCAACCTGCTGGCACGGCAGCATTATCGCCTCGCCTCATGGCGCGTGGCGGGCGACTGCATCAACTGGCGCCGCTTCTTCGACATCAACGAGCTGGTCTGCCTGCGCATGGAACAGCCGGAGACTTTTGAGGCGGTACACGCCCTGCCGTTTCGCCTCTATGCGGAGGGCGTGATCGACGGACTGCGCATCGACCATGTTGATGGACTGACCGATCCGGCGGGCTATTGCCGTGATCTCCGCGCGAGGCTCGATAGCCTGGCAAAAGACCATGGGCGGTCGCGGGCTTGGTTGGTCGTCGAGAAGATCCTGCTGAAGGGCGAGACGCTCCCGAAGGACTGGGGGTGCGACGGCACGACCGGTTACGATTTCATGGACGAGGTGAATGCGCTGCAGCACGATCCGGGCGGCGAGCCGCTGCTGGCGAAGACGTGGGCGCAGCTCAGCGGTCGGCCTGCAACGTTTGCGCCGGAGGAATTGGCGGCGCGGCGCGAGATCGTGGCGCGGAGCTTCTCGGCACAACTCGAGGCCTGCGTCGAGGATTGGCACCGGATCGTCGGAGACCTCGTGCCACGTCCGACGCTGCGAAGGCTGCTGGCCGGGTTCTTGGCGCATGTGCCGGTCTACCGGACCTATGGCGCAGGCCATGCGCTTTCCGACCATGATGCGGCGATCCTCCGGGAGGTCGCCGGGCAGGTTTCGGAGAGCTGCCTCGCCACGGATCTCTGGGCGATCGAGCCGTTGCTCGCCGCGATGCTGGCACCGGAGGGATCATGGCCGCGTGCCATGGCGCGCTTTCAGCAGTTGAGCGCGCCTGTGGCCGCCAAATCTGTCGAGGATACCGGCTTCTATCGCTACGGCCGTCTCCTGTCGCGCAACGATGTCGGCTTCGACGTGGAGACCTTCTCGCTCGACGTCGGCGCCTTCCATGCCCGCATGCAGCGACGCCTCGCCGACTATCCCCACACGATGCTCGCCACCGCGACGCACGATCACAAACGCGGCGAGGATCTTCGCGCGCGGCTCGCGGTGTTGAGCGAATGCGCGGTCGATTGGACGAGCCTTTTGTCCCGTCGGGTCGTTACCTCGTCGCTCCTGCCGACGCCGGGCGACGTGGTCATGCTGCTGCAGATGGTGGTCGGTGCCTGGCCTCTCGATCTCGAACGCGATGACAAGGCCAGCCGGAGGGCATTTGCTGAACGGCTCTGCGGTTGGCAGCAGAAGGCGTTGCGCGAAGCCAAACTCCAGAGCGATTGGGCCTCGGTCGACGAGGCCTACGAGGAGGCCGCGCGTTCCTTCACCATGGGGCTCGTTGCCGGGTCCGAGATGCCCGAACTCCTCGACGATCTGCTGGCCATCATGCGACGTATCGCGCCCGCCGGTGCCGTGAACGGGTTGGCGCAGTGCCTGCTCAAGCTGACGGCGCCTGGCGTGCCCGATCTGTATCAAGGCACTGATCTCTGGGATTTCAGTCTCGTCGATCCCGACAACCGCCGGCCGGTCGACTTTGCTGCGCGTGCGAATATGGACGACACATCGCTGCCCGATTTGGCCCGCCATTGGCGCGACGGTCGCGTCAAGCAGCAGCTGATCCGGCACACACTCGCTCTACGAAAGCGCGCGCCGCATCTTTTTACGGAGGGCACCTATCGGCCGGTCGAGGTCGAGGGCCCGGCGCGCGGGTCGGTGGTCTCCTTCATGCGACAAGCCGGTGAGGACTGGATGCTCGTCGTCGTCCCGAGGCTCGTGGAGACACTCATGTCGAAGGACGGTGGCCTCTCGTTCCGCGCCGATGCCTGGTCAGGCACCGTGCTGAAGATGGGCGGCGATTTTGCGGCGCACGATGTTCTTCGCGGTCGCAGCACCAAGCTTCCGGCCAACCGGGTCGCGGTGGGGCAGCTGCTGGAAGGAGTGCCAATGACACTCATGACATCCGTTCCGCCGCTCTAGTCGTCTGTTGATAACGAAGCTGGCGAGTACTCTGCCAGGCGTGTAATGGCGATGATACTCGCGGCGGCGTGGAACGCAGACACGCAGCTCGACGCACGGGAGCCGGGGAGGGTCCACCTTGAGCGGGGGCACGCCCACAAGCGGATATCCGATGGCAGCGACCATGACCTCACGGTGCGTAGGTAGCCAAACATGGTCAGCCGGAGTGGCGCCCGGCCCGCGAGTATTTCGATGATCTGCGCCGCATTCACGGGAGGAGAAGGCGTCGCCGCTCTCGCGCTTCAACCTTTTGACAACCCCGCCAGCAGTATCGCGATCGCCTCTGCCCCCGGATCGGGAATGCCGTTGAGATTGGAAGCCGGGACATGGCTCGAGCGGCCGGCGCGGGCTTGCTTCATCCTTGCCGTGGCGTCGGCGCCGGCGCGCGCGGCTGCCGCCGCGGCATCGAGGCCCGCCGGCAAGGCCTGGAGGGCCGGGGCGATCGCATCGATCATGGTGCGGTCGCCGGGCCTTGCGCCGCCATGGGCCATCATCTTCGCGAGCCCGGCCGACAGCGCTTCCTGCCAACTCGCTCCCTCCGATGCGGACTGGCTCGCGGCCGAGAAGAAGATGGCCAGCAACACACCCGACGATCCGCCCATGGAGCGGGAGAGCAGCTCGCTCGTTGCCGCGAAGAAGCGGTCGAGACGGGCGAGGGGCATCAAGGGCAGTCCCGTCTTCAGGTTGCGGGCCGCGGCCGCGACGGTCGAGCCGGTATCCCCATCGCCCACCCTGGCATCGAGTGCATTGAGCTTTGCCTCGGCCGCCACGAGGATATCGCAGGCGCGGCTCACAAGGGCGCTCAGGGTGCTGTTCCTGCTGGCCTTGACGCGCTTGTTCTTCGTCTCTCGGGGCAGCTTCACCAGCTTCGGCTTCACGTGCGTGCGGACTGTCGGCCAGACCAATGGGCTTGCCGGCGAAAGCAGCGCCTTCTCGAAATCCGGGGTGAGGGGCAGCAGGCTCAGCGAGAAGCCATGCATGTCGAGCGACGACACCAGTATCGCGGGACCGAGCACCAGTTTGATCTTCGCACCCCGCGGGCTCGCCAGAACCTCGTTGGCGAGCAGGCTCATCTCCAGCGCCGTGGTGGAGCCGAGGTTGTTGACCAGGAGCGCGTAGGAACGCGCCGGCCTCGCCGCGGCGAAAAGACGGTCGAGCAGAACGAGTGCCGCCTGGCGTGCGCCTTCGAAATTCACCAGGTCGACGCCCGGCTCGCCATGGATACCGAGGCCGAGCTCGGCCTTGCCGTCCGGAACGCGATCTTCGCGACCGATGCCCGGAAGCGTGCAGGAGGAGAGCGAGAGGCCGAGCGAGACCACGGCGTCGGCGGCTTTCTGCGTCATCGCGGCGACGGTTCGGAGGTCCGCGCCCCGCTCCGCGTAGTGGCCGGCGACCTTCTCGACGAGCATTACGCCGGCGATGCCGCGCGGCTGGAGGACATCCGGCATGGCGATGTCGTCCTTCACGATCACGACCTCGACCTTCTTGCCCAGTGCGCGGGCGCGTTCGACGGCAAGGCCGAAGTTCAACCGGTCGCCGGTGTAATTCTTGATGATGACGAGGCAACCGCCTTTCCCCGTCACCGCCATGATCGCGGCGAACACGGCGTCGACCGACGGCGAAGCGAAGACCTCGCCGCAGACGGCGGCGGTCAGCATGCCCTTGCCAACGAACGAAGCATGAGCGGGTTCGTGTCCGGAACCTCCACCCGCGACGACGGCCACGCGGCCGTGCTTGTGATCGGTGCGGAGGACCACCTTGATGGCGGGGTAGCCGTCGAGACGCGCCAGGTTGGCGCCACCGCTGCTGCGCAGGAGACCGTCGAGCGCGTCGACGACGAGACTGTCCTTGCCGTTGATGAATTGCATGGCCGTCCCCTGTCGTCTCGTTGCTGCGCCGTCAGACCGAGCGCACCGGCCGGCGCACCAGCGTCCACCAGCCGATCAGGCCGACGATGCCGGTAATGGCGACACCGATGCCGATGTTCATCTGCGAATCGTGCGGCACATAGCCGACCAGCAGGGTCAGCACCGCGGCGGTGATCATCTGCACGAAGCCCATCAGCGCCGAGGCCGCGCCGACGCGGGTTGCCGGCACCGAGGACAGCGCGTTCGCCATCGCGTTGGGCATGTTGAGCCCGTTGCCCCAGCCCATCAGGATCAGGGGCCCGATCAGCACCAGCGGCGTGACGTACCCCAGCGCGGCCGTCGCGATCATCGCCAGCGCGCCCAGTGTGAGGACGCTTTGCCCGACAGGGATCAGGAGCAGGCTGCTCACCCGGCCCTGCAGGCGGCTGGAGACCAGGCTCCCCACGACGAAGTTCCCGGCCCAGGCGAGCGTGAACCAGCCGAACAGTTCGGCCGCGATGCCCATGACCTGGATGAGCAGGATGGGGCCGCCCGAAAAGAACACGTTGAAGCCGGCCGAGGCACAGGTGGCCGCGATCATGAGGCCGAGGAAACGGCGTTCGCGCAGCACCGCTCGAAAGCCGCCGACATAGTCGCGCACCACGCCGGTCGTTCGGGGCGCCGCCTTCGGCGCGGTTTCGCCGAGAATGCGCCAGATCAGGATCAGCACCGCGAACCCGAAGGCGGCCGTAAACCAGAAATTGCTGCGCCAGCCGAAGAAGGCGAGCAACTGGCCGCCCAGCAGCGGCGAAAGAGCCGGCGCGAGTGCCATCGAAGAAGCCATGTAACCCATCGCCCGCGGGGCGTCGGCACCGGTCCGGCTGTCGCGCACGATGGCGCGGCCCAGCACCACGCCGCCACATGCGCCGCACGCCTGGATCAGGCGCGAGGCGATCAGGGTCTCGATCGTGGGGCTGAGGGCGCAGCATATGCTGCCGATGGTGAACACGACGAGGCTGGCCAGCAGGACCGGCCGACGACCCATGTTGTCCGAGAGCGGACCCACGGCCAGCTGGGCAAAGGCGAACGCGAACAGGTAGATCGACAGCGTCAACTGGGCGGTGCCGTAGGAGACATTCAGGTCGCGCGCGATGGTGGGCAGCGACGGCAGGAAGACGGTCAACGCCATCTGCGAGGACACGGTGGCGCTCATCAGCAGCCAGATCGGTGGTTTGGTCGTGCGCATGCGCGGCAGATTCAAATGTCCGGGGAAGGCGGGGTGGCGGCCTCGTCGACGTCGTCTTCAGGCAGCGGCGCGTCGCAGAAGGGATTCCACGATCTCCTGCACGTCGAGCGCTTCGCTCAACGTCGCAAGATGGTGAGGCCTGCCGCGCGCGAGGTTGACCACACCTTCAAGCTGGCGCCGGAGCGCGATCGGCCGGGCCTGTTCATTGGGCAGGGCATCGGGCGCGGGCTGCCATGTTCCATCGGAGAGCCGGCGCTCCGCGATCGACCAGTCCCGGAGCCGGACGGCGCCGCGGTCGCCCTCCAGCATCCAGACATTGTGGTCGTCCTTCGACGTTTCGCCGACGGCGCCGGTGAGAGCGACGGGCAGGTCGCCGGCCCGCAGCGTCGCGGCGATGCGCCGCTCGGACTGGCCGCCTTCCGGAAACGAGGCTTCGCCTTTCAGCCCGTGCAGCGGCCCGACGAGTCGCCGCGCGAGGAACAGGAAGTGCGAGACGACTTCGCGCGTGAAGCCGCCCTGCATCGGTCTGTCCAGCCAGCCCGCCGCATCGACCTGCCAAGGGCGGGGCCACGCGGCAAACCCGACTTCGATGACGATACGTTGCAGCGTGCCGATGCTGCCGGCGTCGATCCAGTTCCGGATCGCGGCTACGGCAGGCGACGAGGCGAAGGGGAAGTTCACCGCACCCCGGTCGCCAGCCTGCGCCACGAAGGCCCTCGCATCGGCGACGTCGGTGGAAAGCGGCTTTTCGCAGAAGACGGTCTTGCCGGCCGCCAGCGCGGCGCGGGCGTGAGCAAGATGCGAGGCCGGCGGAGAGGCGATGTAGACGCAGTCGCTGGCCGCGATCAGGCCAGCCGCATCACTCATCTGTCCGACCTGCGGAAAGCCCTTCCGCATGCGCTGCAGGGCGGCCGGCGCCGGGTCCCAGATACCGCAGGCGTGCAGAGTTGCAGGATCCTGCCGCAGGATCGCGTTGAGCATGCGCTCGCCCATGATGCCGGCGCCGATGATGCCGATCGCAACGCTGCCGCTCGTCATTCACATCCCTCTGGTCAGGTCGCGGATACTATCACGCGCTCGTTCGGCCCGCGCCAATTCGGCATGTGAGAATTCGGATCGCAGTTTCTCTTGCGACCGGCCTGCAGGGCCGTGCAACCTCTGTCCCAAGTGCCGTCCGAAGGCGCGGTCAAGGGAAGGAAACGGTCGATGAAGCCCGAAGAGATCCTGAAGCACGAACCGCTGGTGCTCACCGACGACCAGCGCGCCGCATTTTTCCGTGACGGCTATCTGGTCCTCGAAAATCATGTACCGGCCGAATGGCTGGCCCGACTCAGGGGAGCGATGACGCAAGTCATCGACCGAAGCCGCGGCGAGACCCGGTCGGGCGACGTGTTCGTACTGGAGCAGGGCCATTCGGCCGACGATCCGCGGCTGCATCGCGTGACCTCGCCGCAGGACCAGCATCCGGTGTTCTGGGATTTCATATCCGACCCGGTGATGACCGACCTGGTGGCGGATGTCGTCGGTCCGGACGTGAAGTTCCATCACGCCAAGCTCAACGTGAAGGCGGGGAAGGGGAGCCGCGAATTCAAGTGGCACCAGGACATCCAGGCATGGCCGCACACCGACTACAGCCCGGTCACGGTGGGCGTTTATATCGACGGGTGCACCGCCGACCAGGGGCCGCTGGCCTTCGTGCCGGGCAGCCACGACGGGCCGCTCTACAGCATGTACGACGAGAAGGGCGGCTTCGCCGTCGCGTTGCGCGAAGCCGATGCCCGGCTGATCCGCGAGAGCGAGGTGAAGTACGCCACCGGCGGGCCGGGTACGACGCTGCTGCTCAACTGCCGGACCATCCATGGCTCGACGCAGAACAGGTCGAGCGCCGCGCGGCCGCTGCTGCTGCCGGTTTATTCGTCGGCGGACTCGTTCTGCTACGTGCCCTCGCCGATCACCAGCCCGCACATGGGCGACATCGTGCGCGGCAAGCCCGCGACCTATGCGAGCTTCGACCTGCGTCCCTGCGAACTCCCGCCCGACTGGCGTGCCGGTTATCGCGCGCCCTGGAGCCTGCAGCAGGACTCTGAAAAGGCGCGGCAGGCCATGTGAAACCGGACGCGCGGGCTCAGCGCATCACGAACGGGTTGGCCGGCGAGCCCTCCGCCGTCGAGATCCAGACGCTCTTGGTCTCGAGATATTCGTGGATCGCTTCCATGCCACTCTCGCGGCCGATGCCGGAATGCTTCATGCCGCCGAACGGCATCATGTAGCTGATGGCGCGGTAGGTATTGACCCAGACCGTGCCGGCCTTCAGCGCAGAAGTCATGCGCAACGCCCGGTTCATGTCCCGGGTCCAGACGCCGGCCGCCAGCCCGTAGATCGTGTCGTTGGCCAGTCGCACGGCTTCCTCCTCAGTGTCGAAGCCGATGATGGACAGGACGGGACCGAACACTTCCTCGCGGGCGATACGCATGTCGGGGCGCACGTCGACGAAGATCGTCGGCTCGACGAACTGTCCGCCAGGCATGTCGCTGGCGGCGCCGCCGCCCAGGATGCAGCGCGCGCCCTCTTCCTTGGCGATCTCCATGTAGTCGAGGATCTTGCGGTACTGCGGCGCGGTCGTGACCGGTCCGATGTTGGTGTCCGGCAGCATCGGATCGCCCTTGCGCGCCGAGCGGCCGAGCTCGGCAACGCGCTTGCTGAATTCCTCGCGGATCGAGTTCTGCACCAGGAGGCGCGAGCCCGCGATGCAGGTCTGGCCGGTGGCCGCGAAGATGCCGGAGATCGCGCCGGACGCGGCGGCACCCAGGTCGCAATCCTCGAACACGATATTGGGCGACTTTCCGCCCAGTTCGAGCGAGACGCGCTTCAGCGTCCTGGCGGCCTGCGCATAGATCTTGGCACCCGTGCTGTCGGAGCCGGTGAAGGTGATCTTCGAGATCCCCGGATGATCGACGAGCGCAGAGCCCGCTTCCTGGCCATAGCCGGTGACGACGTTGAAGACGCCGTCGGGGAAGCCGGCTTCCTTCGTCAGGGCCGCGAATTCGAGCGTCGAGGCGGAGGCGAATTCCGAGGGCTTCACGACGACGGTGCAGCCGGCGGCGAGGGCGGCCGCGCATTTCCAGGCGATGAACAGCAGCGGCGAGTTCCAGGCGGTGAGCGCCGCCACGACGCCGACCGGCTCATGCCGCGTGAAGGCGAAATGGTTGGGCTTGTCGATCGGCACGACCGAGCCCTGGATCTTGTCGGCCAGGCCGCCGAAGTAGCGCCACCATTCGGGATTGTAGTTGACCTGTCCCAGCATCTCCGAGAGCAGCTTGCCGTTGTCGCGCACCTCGACTTCCGCGAGGCGCTGGGCGTTGGCCGCGATCAGGTCGGCGAGCTTCACCATCAGCTTGCCGCGATTGGACGGCGACATGGTTGCCCATGGACCTTCGCGCAGGGCGAGCGATGCGACGGCGACGGCACGATCGACGTCGCGGGCGCAGCCTTGGGGGATCCGCGCCCACACCTCGCCGCGATACGGATCGATGCTGTCGATCCACTTGCCGCCGATCGGATCGACGTACGCGCCGGCGATGAAATGCTGGTATGTCTTCAAACGATCCTCCTTCGCTGCCTCCGCGGCCATGTGCGCGACAGGGTGTCAGGTCGCTGCCCGCCCTTTAGGCTATAAGCTTACACCGTGTCCGGCAGGCCGTGAGACAGCAATGATCGAGGGGGTAAACGATCCGATGACGAGACTTGTTCTTCCGCTCCTGCTTCTGGCGTGCGCCGCGGGCGGCGCTGCGGCACAGAGTGACGACGCGGCCTACTGCAAGAAGCTCGGCGACTATGCCACGCGCTATCTGGGAGATGCCGGTGGCAACGGAGGAACCCGGCCCGACTTCGACATCGTCGACGCCGTCAACAAGTGCAACAAGGGCGACACTGCGGCGGGTATCGCGGCGCTGGAGAAGAAGATTCGCAGCAAGGGCTTCACGCCCCCGGCGCGATGAGAGAAGGCCGCCGGATTTCTGGCGTCTTTGCGCTATAACGTTTCGCAAGATGAGCGATCCGCAAACAGGGCCGTCCGACGAAAGGATACGCAGAAGCGTCGAACGTGCGCGTGACTTCCTGTTGTCGCAGCAGAAAACACGTACGCCGTGGAAATCCTCGGTGCTTGCGCCGGGCGATCCCGCGATCGACCGATTTTCCACGGGACTTTGGACCGGCACCTTCACCATGCCCGCGGCGCCGCGGGAGGTGCCGGTCTATTGTCCGGTGATCGTCACGGCACCGTTGTACTTTCCGCTGCTCGTCGGTCGGTCCGCGACCTTCAATGGCCTCGTCGACGCACCTTTCTCCTCCATGGACGGCTGGGCGGGCCGGCGCGACGGGGAGGAACCGGCGGAAGCCGGGCGGCCGATCGGGAAGGCCGCCACGCAGTTCGGCGATGGCAGGACAAACTGGGGCTCCTATTACGTCGTGGGGAGCGTCGACGGCACGCTGCAGTTCATTGCGCGCGTCGCGGCCAACCGGAGCTGGAAGGCCAAAGTGTCCAAGGTGGTTGCAGGAAGCTGGTCGTTCCAGCTCGTGACCTATGCCAGTGCCGCCGCGGCATCGCGGGATGTCGGCCGCATCCCGGTGGGAGCGGCGTGGCTGCAGGCCGAACGGCCGGGTGATGTCCGGCACTACTGGACCGTGTCCTATGTCGAATCCCCGCCGCAGTTCAGCGACGTGGTACTCGACGGGTCGGGCCCCTTCGTGGTTCGCGGGACGCTCAACGGCTTCACCGCAACGCGCGGGCGATCCTGCAAGATACTGGTCACAAGCGAGGCCGATGGCGAGTACGCCTGGGCGCTGGCCGATGCGGTGCCAGGCGTGTTCACGATCAGTCGCGGCTTTCCCTTCGGCGGCAGGATCAGGCTGCGGCTCGTCGAGTTGCGGGACGGCTGCGCGGTGCGCGTGCTCGGTCAGGTCTGGGCCGAGGAAAATGCCGCTGCCGGTGCCAGCTGCTTCCCCGACTTGCGGATTGAGTACCGCTCCCTGACCACGGGCATGCCGGGCGCGCCCGACAGCGTCGTTCCGGCGCGACGCGACCGGACATGGTCGGTGAGGCTGGCGCCGAAGGGCGTGGGCCGGGTGTCGCTGGTGGACGTCAACACCCAGCGGATCTGCGGCGAATACACGATGCCATCCGGCCTCATTCGCTCGTTCATCGTGCCTGCCGCCGATTCGGGCCAGCGGCCGATCAAGGACGTCTACTACGACGCCTTCAACGATACCTGCTTCCTGTACGACCAGGCGGTCGCGCTGATCGCCCTGCTGCAACTCGGGGAGCGGGCGGCGGCGCGCCGGCTGGTCGATGCGCTGCTGACCGTGCAGAACGCGGACGGGAGCTTTCCCTTTGCCAACCAGCAGGCGACCCTCTCCGCCCACGAAGCGGGCATCATCCGAAACGGCGCCCAGTCCTGGGTCTGCTACGCCCTGCTGATCGCCGACCAGCCGCCGTACCGGGACTGGTTCGCCGAGCGCCCGCTGGGGGCCGCGCTGGCGGGCCTCGACTATGCCCTCGACTACGTGAACGCGAAGGGGCTGGTGGACGGTGGGCGCGGCCGCATCGTCGACGGCGTGCTTGAACCGGATTACGTGGTGCCGTGGTGGAGCACCGAGCACAATATCGATCTCTGGTGGGCCCTCGATCTTGCCCATCGCCTCTATGGCAGCGGGTCGGTCGGCTACGCCGCCCGCGCCGACAGTCTCAAGGCTGCCCTCCTGCAGGACGGTCTCGGCTGGGATGCTGCGACGGGTCTCTTCTGGCAGGGCGGTATCGTCAGCAACGGAGTCAACAAGCCTGACGGCATGCGCGCCCTCGACACGCATAGCTGGGGGGCCGTGCTGCTCGAGAAGTGGGGCCTCGGGGCCGAGGCCGCCGCCTCACTGGCGCGCGCCGGCGAGCACTATGCGGTGACCGACCCGGCGACCGGACTGCGCGGGTTCACCACGTTCATTTCCCTCGACGGATATCCGCCGGACACGATTACATCGCCCTGGTACGAAGGCAGCCTGGGCGTTGTGATTGCATTGCGCAATCAACAACCGGCAAAAGCGACCGAACTGCTTGGCAAGCTCGTGCTCGCGCAGAATCCGGATGGGTCCTATCCCTACGCGCTGCGCGACGACCCGGTGAACGAGATTCACACATTTCCCTGTGTCATCGCGCCGGCCTGGAACGTGCTGGCCTGGTCTGGCCCCGGGACTTCCTATCCCCGTATCGTGTGGACCTGAACGCTACCTTGGGATGTGGTCTGCCTCTTCGTGACTATTTTATGGTCCGTTTTCCGACGTTGGACGGACGATGGTCAGAGGGGGCGGAATCTTGCTATCGTGCGGCAGGCTCGGTTCTCTCGCGCCGGAAATGAAGGACACGAAAATGGCTTCAGGTACCGTCAAGTGGTTCAACGCCACCAAAGGATACGGCTTCATCCAGCCCGACTCGGGCGGCAAGGATGTGTTCGTTCACATCAGCGCTGTCGAGCGCGCCGGCCTCAATGGCCTGAATGAAGGCCAGAAGGTCACGTACGACGTGCAGGTCGAGCGCGGCAAGGAAGCGGCGGTCAATCTGAAGGCTTGATCCCCCGTTCGGCCGGACCACGCGGCCGACGGGAAACGATCGAAACGATTGTGCGCTCGCCGCTGGACGCGCGGGGTGCTATCGCCAGAGGGCCCCGATCGCCGTTCGTCGCGGTGATCGGGGCCCTTTTGCCGACTGTGGCTTTTTCGTGGAACTTTCGAAACTTCAGTTCGTTTTTCATGAGGTGCGTTCGGGTTGCTATCCGGTTTCACGATTTGAATCGATTTTCTTACATAAATTTAGCGCGCCACCTTCACTAACGTTCACAGTGGCGCGAACAGTGCATTAGGTGCTCGACGATATGTCGGCATCGCGATAGCGAGACGAGTATGCGGAAGCTTGCGGCCTGTCTGGTTCTGGGGGTCTGGTGGATCGTCTCCAGTGCGATTCCCGCAGAGGTTCTGGCCGCTACCATCAAGCCCGTCTCTCCGACTGCATCGCCGGCTGGCTTCTACGCCGCGGCCGCCGAGATGCCGGTGTACCGCCTGACCGGCATGATCGAAACGGGCGATGCCGAAAAGTTGCGCGACATCCTGGTAAGGCTTCAGGCCTTGGCGCCGGCGAAATCGAACGTCCCGCTGGCGACGATCGAACTGAGCAGCCTGGGAGGAAGCCTGTCCGAAGGAATCAAGATCGGGCAGCTTCTGAAGAGCTACAGGGTTGTCGCCGTCGTGCGCAAACAGGACCTTTGTCTCTCGGCCTGCGCCTTGGCACTGCTCGGCGGCACCTCGGTCCGTGCCGCCCCTACCTACCCCCACGATTGCAACGTCGAAGTGGGCGGCAAGGTCGCGTTCCACAACTTCTTCCTCGATCGCAGCGAATTGCGCGAACTGACTCACGACGATCCGGTGGCCAGTCGCCTGCAGGGCTTCGCCGACGCGCGTGGTGGCGCGGCCATGCTGATCCGGTATGCCTCCGAAATGGGATTGCCGCCGGCCTTCGTGGCCAACCTGATGGCACGTCCGGTCGAGGAGTATCAGTACATCGAGACGATCGGTGAATTCCTTGAGCTGAATCTCTGCCCGATCGGGGTCGAACGGCCCTCGCTGCCGATGTCCCATCAGGCGGCGAACATCTGCAACAACTCCCTGCCTGCGCCGGTGCCGGTGTCGTCCATGTTGGTCGGGCCGATCGCTGCGCCGCAGGTCCGCCAGTACATGCTGGAGCGCGTCCAGGACGGCCTGAATGCCGCGAAGGCGAAGGGGCGGCTCGCCGACCAACTCGCCACGTGGTCGGTCATGCGGAGCAGGGAAGAGGTCGAAAAGCTCTATGACGATCTACGCGCGGCGGGCGTCGCGTTGCCCGAGATCGTGGGCCCGACCTTCGAGGTGGCCGTGAACCAGGGAGGGCGTTACCGCGCCGCCTGCTATGTCAGCCTGTCCCCGACGGATCCCGACAGGTATGACGTCGTCCTGCAGGGCTCTCGTAGCCTTGCAGATGCGACTCGCCAGCCACCCGCCAATGCCCGCCGGCTGTTCCTGTACGATCGCCGCGACGTCGCCAACCGGCGGCCAGCTTCGCTCAATCGCGATCTCTTCAGCCTGGAGCCGCGCGACGACGAAGAACAGAAGGCGCCGCCGCTCAGTTCGGGACGCGTGCCCGGCCGTCAGGACGTCGCCAGGCCCTGAGGCGATCTGTGGGGTCGGAGAGCGTCAGCGCCCGCCGACCACCCAGCCGGTTTCTTTCGCGAAGGCTTCGAAAAACTCCGTCTCATAGGCCTGTTCGGGAGTCTTGCGCACGAGGGTGTCGATGCGCTCGGCATCGCGTCCGACCAGGATGCGCCAGCGCTCGTTGCGCACGCCGTCGAGGATGATGGTCGCGGCTTCGGCCGCCGTCGTTGGCGCATCCTCCAGGAAACGCCGGGCCCGCTCGGCCATCATCCTGCGGACATCGTCGTCGGAGAGTTTGGTCGCGTCGAGGCCCATCGAGGAGATGCGCGCGCGCGCCAACCCGACTTCTTGCGGCGTGATCTCGTCGGTCTGGTTGCCGCTCTGCAGCTTGCGCGAGTTGGCGACGATCGACGTGCCGATATGGCCCGGCATCACGACCGAGCATTTGATGTGCGGAGCGTTGATGCGCAGGTCCGTGACCAGCGCCTCGGTGAAGCCCTTTACCGCGAACTTGGCGGCGGCATAGGCGGTCTGAGGGATGTTGGGCGCGATATAGGCCCAGAAGCCGTTGACGCTCGACGTATTGACGATGTGGCCCGCGTCGGCCCGGCGCAGCATCGGCATGAAGGCCCGGGTGCACAGATAGACGCCGCCCCAGCAGATGTTGAAGGTGCGCTCCCATTCGTCGCGCTCGTTGGCGATGAAGCTGCCGCCGCCACCGATGCCCGCGTTGTTGAACAGGAGATGGATGCGGTCGGTTTCGTGCTGCTCGGCGAGCTCGTCACGGAAGCGGACGACCTGCGGCTCGTCCGAAACGTCGGCGATATGCGCGGTGATGCGCTGGCCCTGCTGAAGACCCGCCGCTTCGCAAAGGCGCCGGGTCTCTGCCATGGCGGCGCCCGATACGTCGCCCAGCGCGATGTTGCAGCCATCGGCTGAAAGCTGACGCGCCAGCTCGCGCCCCATCCCCGTGCCGCCGCCAGTGATGACGGCAATCCTGCCCGCGAAATCCTTCATGTCGTTTCCTCTGCTTTCTTTTCTTCTAAGCCGGGCGAAAGCGCTTCAGCACGAGGAAGCCCAACAGGATGAAGCCCAGCAGTGCGATGCCCTGTACGACCGCGAAAGGCGGCTCGGTGCCGGTCGGCGCGAACCTGTTCAGGAAGCCGATCTTCTGAAAGGACTGCACGACCAGGACGAAGACGTTGAGATAGAAGGCGAACAGGGCGCTCGAGACGTAGATCCACCTCCACGCCCCGGCGAGCCCGCCGACAAGGAGTGCGGCCAGCGCGATCGCGAGGGCGACCGACGAGACGATCCCGACACCGATCGCAGGCGTGAACGCTGTAATCGGGAAAAGGAAGCCAGTCACGGTGGTTAGCACTGTGAAGAGCAGGAACACCGCGTTCCACCAATCCAGCCGGCGTCCCCCGAGCATGCGTGCACAGGCGACTGCGCCAGCGGCAATGGCGATAAGGCTGATCACGACGTGCACGACCGTGAAGGTCGCGAGGGACATTCCAAGGACCAAGTTCTCTCTCCCCCGAATGGCGGCTGCCGTGGGCAGACGTGCAATCCAACAATGATACCGGATTGCAGGGAGCGACAAGCCAGTCTTTGCTGCAGGTCTGGCGAGAGGTCCTGGCCTTCCCGCAGTGTTATGCTGGCAGTCTGGGTGCGCTCGGGTGTTTGGGCAGGAAGGCCGTGAGCAGGCCGAGCAGCAGCAGGAACGGCGTCACCTTGTAAACGGCTTCGATGCCGGCATGGTCGGCGATCTCGCCCAGCGCCGCGGCGCCGAGGCCGCCCAGGCCGAACGACACGCCGAAGAACATGCCCGCCACCAGGCCGACCCGACCAGGCAGCAGCTCCTGCGCATAGACCAGAATGGCCGAGAAGGCCGAGGCCATGATGATCGCGACGGCAACCGCCAGCACGCCCGTCCAGAACAGGTTGGCATAGGGCAGCATCAGCGCGAAAGGCAGCGCGCCCAGGATTGAGAACCACATGACCGGAATGCGGCCGACCTTGTCGCCGACCAGGCCGCCCAGGATCGTGCCGACCACGATGCCGACCAGGAAGGCGAACAGGTAGAGCTGCGCGGTCTGCACCTCCATGCCGAACTTCTGGATCAGGTAAAAGGTGAAGTAGGAGCCGAGGCTGGCGCTGTAGACGTTCTTGGAGAACAGCAGCGCCACCAGGATCGCCACCGAGACGCCGACGCGGCGTTTCGACAGGATCACGTGCCCCGTGGCGGCGGCCGCCTTGCGGGCTGCGGGCTTCTGGGTGGCGCGGCGCGCCTTGTACCAGTGACCGACCTGGAACAGCACGATCATCGCGAGCAGGGCGGCGGCCGAGAACCAGACGATGCTCTGCTGGCCGGCCGGCACGACGATGAAGGCGGCGAGCAGCGGGCCCGCGGCGGAACCCATGTTGCCGCCGACCTGGAACAACGACTGCGCCAGACCGTAGCGTCCGCCGGCGGCCATGCGCGCGACCCGCGAGGCTTCCGGATGGAACACCGAGGAACCCATGCCGATCAGTGCGGCCGCGAACAGGATCAGCGAGTACGAATTCGCCTGCGACATCAGCAGGAGGCCGACCAGGGTGAAACCCATGCCGACCATCAGGGAATAAGGCTGGGGCCTCTTGTCGGTGTACATGCCCACGACCGGCTGCAGCATCGACGCCGTGCACTGGAACGCCAGGGTGATGAAGCCGATCTGGCCAAATGACAGTGCATATGAATCTTTGAGGATCGGATACAGCGCCGGGACCAGCGACTGCATCATGTCGTTGAGCAGATGGCAGAAGCTCAAGGAGAGGATGACGGCGAAGGTCGTGCTGTCGGCGGAGGCGGCGATCGCCGGCGCCGCGGGGGCGGAAACGGGCGCGGAGCCTGCTGCCATCGTATTGTCGGTCATGCTGCCACTTTAAGCGGCAGTGCTTTGGGTCGCCAGCACCGGCGCGGCAACCCAGCCTTGCGGTGGCGAGGTCGGCCGGAATTTGAACCTTGGAAGCCGCTTTGCGTTGCACCTTTTGTGCAGACCGACGTTCCCGCCCGTCTCGACCGCCTTCCGTGGAGTCGTTTCCACAAGCTGGTCGTCGTTGCTCTGGGCATTACATGGATCCTCGACGGGCTGGAAGTCACGCTGGCGGGCTCGGTCGCAGCGGCGCTGCAAACCAGCCCGCGCCTGCAGCTCACGGCCGAACAGGTCGGGCTGACGGGCAGCGCCTATCTCGCCGGCGCCGTGCTGGGCTCGCTGTTCTTCGGACATCTGACCGATCGGCTCGGCCGCAAGAAGCTCTTCAACGTCACGTTGGGCCTCTATCTCGTCGCGACGGCGGCAACGGCGTTTTCGTGGGACTTCCACAGCTTCCTGTTGTTCCGCTTCCTGACGGGCGCTGGCATCGGCGGCGAGTACTCCGCCATCAATTCCGCGATCCAGGAACTCATCCCCGCGCGTCTGCGCGGCCGCATCGATCTCGCGATCAATGGCAGCTTCTGGATCGGCGCGGCGGGCGGCGCGATCCTGTCCGTGTGGTTGCTCGATCCCAGCGTGCTCGATCCCGACATGGGCTGGCGCCTGGCTTTCGGCAGCGGCGCGGTGCTGGGCCTCGTGATCCTCTTCCTGCGGCGTTTCCTGCCCGAGAGCCCGCGCTGGCTGATGATCCATGGCAAGCCGCGCGAGGCCGAGGGCGTGGTCGAGGAGATTGAAGCGAGGGTCGTGGCCGACACGGGCCAGAAGCTGGACCCGGTGACGAAGACGTTGGAACTCGGCGATCCGCACAAGACCACCATGCTCTCCGTCGCGCAGACGCTGCTGAAGCATTATCGCGGCCGCACGGTGCTTGGTGTCGTTCTGATGGCCTCGCAGGCCTTCGTCTACAATGCGATCTTCTTCACCTACGCATTGATCCTCACCAAGTTCTACAACGTGGCGGCCGACAAGGTCGGTCTCTACATTCTGCCCTTTGCGGTCGGCAATTTCCTGGGACCGCTTCTGTTGGGCTCGCTGTTCGACACGCTGGGCCGGCGGCAGATGATCACCGCCACTTACGCGATCTCCGGTGTGCTGCTGGCGGTGACGGGCTGGATGTTCCATGCCGGCCATCTCGATGCCACCACGCAGACGGCGATGTGGAGCGTGGTTTTCTTCTTCGCCTCGGCCGCAGCGAGCGCTGCCTATCTCACCGTCGGTGAATGTTTTCCGCTGGAGATCCGCGCCCTTACTATCGCGCTGTTCTATGCGTTCGGTACGCTGTTCGGCGGCGTGGGCGGGCCGTGGCTGTTCGGCGTGCTGATCGCCGGTGGCAGCTCGGGCGAGATCATGTGGGGTTACATGCTGGGTGCTGTGCTGATGATCGCAGCCGCGCTGGTCACCTTGAAGCTCGGTATCGCAGCGGAGTGCAAGTCGCTGGAGGAGGTGGCACCACCTCTCTCCAGCGGGCAACGTTCGTAGTTAGGCGACGCGCACCGGTCGGGCGCGCTGATTGTAGAGCATCTTGCGGATGCGTTCCTGTTCCTCGGGCGGCAGCTTCTCGCGATCGACGGAGAAATCGGCGCCGACCGCCATGCCCTTCTGGACGGCGGGACGGGCGCCCAGTTCCTCGAACCAGCGCTTGAAGTAGGGGAACTCCTCGATGTCCTGGCCCTGGAACTTCCAGTTCACCGTCCACGGATAGCAGATCATGTCGGCGATCGTGTACTGGTCGCCCGCCAGATATTTGTGCTTGTAGAGCCGGTTGTTCAGCACGCCGTAGAGGCGGTTCACCTCGTCGGTGAAACGCGTGATGGCGTATTTCTGGTCGCCTTCCTTCGCCTGGTCGACGCGGCGGAAGTGTCCGCACTCGCCGCTCTTCGGTCCCTGGTTGGCCATCTGCCAGATCAGCCACTCGTTCACTTCGTGCTTGGTGCGAAGGTCCTGCGGATAGAACTTTCCGGCCTTCTCGGCGATGTACATCATGATCGCGCCCGATTCGAACACGACCAGCGGCTTGCCGCCGTCGGCCGGTGCATTGTCGACCATCACCGGCATGCGGTGGTTGGGATTCATCTCCAGGAAGGCATCGGTGAACTGTTCGCCTTGTCCGATGTTCACCGGCACGACCTTGTAGGGCAGGCCGCATTCCTCGAGAAGGATGGTGACCTTCTTGCCGTTGGGCGTCGGCCAATAGTGCAGATCGATCATTCGTTTCCTCCGGAAGGCTGGATGTGAGCCAGATGGCGGGAGCCTCCGCCCGTCGTCGTAACCCGTCAATGGTGTATGCTCGTCGACAGGGAATGGTTCGGGAGAAAACACGTGGCGGCTGGAAGCAAGGACGCACGATCGATACGCCGCCTCGAGGATGTGCGTTTCCTCACCGGGCAGGGCCGCTATGTCGAGGATATCGACGAGCCCGGCACGCTCCACGGCCATGTCCTGCGTTCGCCGCATGCCCATGCCCTGATCCGATCGATCGACGTGTCCTTCGCCGCCGCGATGCCGGGCGTGCGGCTGGTCGCGACGGCCGACGATCTCGCGGCCGATGGCCTGGGCCACATGCCCTGCCTGGCCGCGGTGAAGCCAATGATCGTGCCGCCACGGCCCGCGCTGGCGACGGGCCGAGTCCGTCATGTCGGCGATCCGGTCTGCTTCGTCGTGGCCGACAGTGCGGACACTGCGCGGGAGGCGGCGGAGCGGATCGGGATCGGGTACGAGCCGCTGCCGTCCGTGATCGATGGCCGCGCCGCGCTGGCGCAGGGCGCGCCGGCATTGTGGGACGAGGCGCCGGGCAACCTCGTCTACCACGTGCAGCGCGGCGACCATGCCGCCGTTGCCGAGGCGATGAAGAGCGCCGCGCGCATCGTCGATGTCGATGTGGTGAACAACCGTGTCATCGTCGTGCCGCTGGAGCCGCGCGCCGGCATCGCGCGCTACGATGCGTCTACTGATACGATGGACCTCGAATTAACGGGGCAGGGGCTGCACGGCATCCGCCGCCAACTCGCCGAGTTCATCTTCAAGGTGGCGCCCGAGCGTATCCAGCTTCACGCGCCCGATGTCGGCGGCGGCTTCGGGATGAAGAACTTCCTCTATCCCGAATGGATTTTGCTGCTTTGGGCGGCACGGCGTTTGAAACGCCCGGTGCGTTGGCTGGCCGATCGCGGCGAGGATTTCGTGATGGGGGCACAGGGTCGCGACATCGAAGCGACAGCGCGGATCGCGCTCGATGCAACCGGCCGCATCCTCGCGCTCGACGTGGCCATGGTCGCCAACCTCGGCGCCTACCTGTCGGGCAACGGGCCCGGTGCTTCGGTGGTCGCGGCCTCGACGGCGCAGGGCGGGGTCTACGACATTCCCGCGATCGCCGTCGACGTGCGCGGCGCCCTCACCAATACGACGCCGGTCGACGCCTATCGCGGCGCAGGCAAGCCCGAAGCCAACTACATCGTCGAGCGCGCCATCGAGGCCGCGGCGCGCGCCCTTGGCCGCGATCCGGCGGACCTGCGGCGGCAGAACCTGATCGCCTCCTTCCCGCACAGGACCGCGATGGGCATGGTCATCGACTCAGGCGACTTCGTGGCCAATCTCGATGTCGCCGTGGCGCGTACGCCGCGTTTCGAGACACGGCGCGCCGATGCCCGTGCGCGGGGCCGTCTGCGTGGCCTCGGCGTTGCCTGTTTCCTCGAAACGTCACGCGGCGCGCCGAACGAGTGGGCGGAGACGCGCTTCGAGCCGGATGGAAGCGTGATCATCGCCGTCGGCACAGAATCGAACGGACAGGGGCACGAGACCTCGTTCGCGCAGATCGCAGCTCGCCATCTCGGCTTGCCGGTCGAGGTGTTCCGCTACGTCCAGGCCGACACGCGTGCGGTGAAGAGCGGCGCGGGGCATGGCGGCGCGCGCTCGATGCACATGGGCGGCGCGGCGCTGGTCAAAGCGATGGATGCGGCGCTCGCGAAGGCGCGCCGGCTGGCGGCACATCTCTTGCAGGCCAGCGAGCATGAGCTCGACTACGACCGGGGGCGCTTCACGGTACGCGGCAGCGACCGTGCCGTCGATCTCGCCGCACTCGCGGCCAGCGCGCAGGACGCGGCGAACCTGCCCGAGGGCATGTCACCCGGGCTCGGCGAGCATGTCTTGAACATCACCGACGTCTTCACCTTCCCGAGCGGCTGTCATGTCGCCGAGGTCGAAATCGATCCCGAGACGGGGAGCATCCATCTCCTGAGCTACACTGCCGTCGACGATTACGGCCACCTGATCAACCCGATGCTGACCGAAGGACAGGTGCAGGGCGGGCTGGCGCAGGGCATTGGCCAGGCGATGCTGGAGCACACGGTCTACGATTCGCAATCGGGGCAGCTCCTCAGCGGATCGCTGATGGATTATGCGCTGCCGCGCGCGACCGACCTGCCGTTCTTCGACATCGAGCTGATCGAGCGGCCGACCGGCGCCAATCCGCTCGGCGTCAAGGGGGCGGGGCAGGCGGGTTGCATCGGCGCGCCTCAAACGATCATGGCGGCGGTCCTCGATGCGTTGCGTCCGGCCGGCGTCGAGCGTCTCGAAATGCCGGCCACGCCGTTTCGCGTCTGGGAGGCGCTGCAGGCCGCGAAGCCCGCACATTGACGCCTCGATCCGCATCTCCCCCGGCCTTCGCCAGACAACGCATCCTGGCCGGGATTCTCTTCATGTGCGGCGCGGGCCTGCTCTTTCCGATCATGAGCGGCTTCGCCAAGTTCCTGGGCGCCGACTACAACACCCTGCAGATTTCGTGGGCGCGTGCCTTCGGGCACATCGTGTACATGCTGGTCGTCTTCGTTCCGAAGTTCGGCCTGGGCATGCTGCGCACGAGGCGTCCCGGCACGCAGCTCGTCCGCTCGCTGATGCTGTTCACCTCGAACGCCGCGAGCTTTCTCGCCATCGTCTACATTCCGCTCGGCAAAGCGGCGGCAATAACCATGATGGCGCCGCTGCTCGTCCTGCCTCTGGCGTGGCTCGTGCTGGGCGAGCGGGCGTCGCGCACGCACATCGTTGCGCTGATGGTCGGCTTCGGAGGCGTGCTGATCCTGATCCAGCCGGGAAGTGCCGTGTTCCAATGGGCGGCGCTGCTTTCGCTGCTGAGCGCGGCCTGCTACGCGATCTACCAGGTCCTGACGCGTCTCATTTCAAACATCGACACGCCGGAAACCTCGGCCTTCTACAGTTCGATCGTCGGCGGCTTCGGCATGCTGCTGGTGCTGCCCTTCGTGTGGAAGACACCGCATGGCGCCCGCGACATCTTCTTCTTCTGCAGCCTCGGTGTGCTGGGCGGCACCGGTCATTATTTCGTGGCCCGGGCGCTCACCTATGCGCCCGCCAACATCGTGGCGCCGTTCCAGTACATGCAGCTCATCGGCTCCGTGGTGGTCGGATACCTGTTCTTCGGCGACTTCCCGGATCTCCTCGGATGGGCCGGCGCCGCCATCATCGTCGGCGCCGGGCTCTATATCGGCTGGTCCCAGCGCAAGCCGGGTTAGCTTACCGTCACCGGCGAGAAATCGACGTACCAGCTCTTGGGGTGGACGTAGCCCTTCACCTTCGACGAGATCGCGTTCGGCCAGACGTCGTGAACGAACCAGACGAACACGGCCTCGTCGACCATGCGGGTATTGATCTTCGCCAGCACCTTGTCGAGTTGGGCCGGGTCGGACGTGCTGCGCGCCTCTGCGGCCAGCTTGTCGAATTCCGGATCGTTGATGTAGCCCCAGTTCGAGCCTCGCGGCGGCACCTGCTGGCTGTCGACGAAGCGCATGAAGGCATTGTGCGGGTCCATCGTGTTCCAGCTCACATTGATGGCGTTGAACGAGGCGGCTTCCGGCGCCCTGGCACCCTGGCGCATGAAGTTCAGAAGCGCGTTCCAGTCCATCACCTGGAATTCGAGATCGACGCCCACTTCGGCGAACTGCTGCTGGATGAACTCGTTCATGATCAGCGGGTACATCTGCCCTGAGCCGGAGGTCGAGATCGCGACCTTCAGCTTGAGCTTCTTTTGCGGCCCGTAGCCGGCCTCGGCCAGCAGCTTCCTGGCTTCCGCCGGATCGTAGCGGATCTTGAAGGTCGGGTTGCCGAACCAGGGGTGATCGGCCGGTACGCAGCCGACGGCCGGCGCGGCAAGCCCGTTCAGCAGCTTCACCATCGCGTCGCGATCGACCGCAAGATTCAGCGCCTTGCGCACGCGGATGTCGGCGGTCGGCGTGCCCGGCAGCATGCTGAGCGTATAGGGCCACATGTGCGGGATGGCGTTCGTCTCGATCTTGCAGCCGCCGGCGCGCAGCTTCTCGAGCGAATCGGGCGCGGGCGCCTCGATCCAGTCGACGCGGCCCGACAGCAGTGCGGCAGTGCGGGTGGAGACATCGGGGATCGGCAGGAGCACCATGCGCTCGGTCCTGGGCAGGCGGTCCTTGTTCCAGTAATCATTGTTGCGCTCAAGTTCCGCCCGTTCGCGCGGCGTCCAGGCCTTCATCTTCCACGGGCCGGTGCCGGACGGCGATTTGCGGTAGGCCTGCCAGTCGCGGCCGACCTTCTCGAAATTGGCAGGGCTTGCGATCGGGAAGCGGTTGAGCAGCGAAGGGAAGATCGTGTCGACGCCCTTGGTCTGTATCTCGACCTTGTAGTCGTCGATCTTCCGGTAGCCGATCACCGGCCAGACAGCTGCGATCAGGATGCTGCGGCCGGCGCGATCGAAGGAGGGCGACTTGTCGTTCAGTGTACGGTCGAGGGTGAAGATCACCGCGTCGGCGTTGAAGTCCGAGCCGTCATGGAACTTCACGCCCTGGCGAAGTTCGAAGATCCATTTCGTGGGATCGGCCGGGTCCTGATACCACTTCGTCGCAAGGCCGGGCACCAGCTTTGCCGGCGCGGTCGCCGACGACAGGTCCCAGGCGACCAGCGGGTCGTACATGGTGTAGCCCATGAAGCGGATGCCTTCGGTGCCCTGGTCGGGCGCGCCGTCGGTCGCGGGAATGTCGGCAAGCGTCATGGCGATGCGCAGGGGTGCGGATTGTTGCGCTTTTGCCGAACTCGTGCCGATGAGGGAAAGCGCGGTGCCGGCGAGTAAGGCGGCGCGACGGGTAAGCATACTAAACCTCCGTGGTTCCGTTACACGAAGCACGAAGCGAGCCACCCCGGACCTCACCGGACGCGGCATGCTTCTTGCTGTTTTGCTGGCGATCATGGCCGCGCTCAATACGCTTACCGCCACCGAACTCGCGCAACGACTGGACTCCGGAGCGGCCACCGCCGAGGGGATCGTGCGCGCCCATCTCGACCGCATCGATCAACGCGACGCCGACGTGCTCGCCTGGTCGCATCTAGCGCGCGAGGCTGCCCTTCAAACCGCCAAGCTGCTCGATCGCGGACCACGCAAGGGATTGCTTCACGGCATCCCGATGGGCGTGAAGGACATCATCGATTCCTGCGACCAGCCGACCACGTACGGCTCTCCGATCTATCGCACGCACCAGCCGCTCGCGGATGCCGCCACCGTGGCCTTGGCGCGCGATGCCGGCGCAATTCTCCTCGGCAAGACGGTGACGACGGAGTTCGCCAACCGCCATCCTGGGCCGACGAAGAACCCGCACAACCCCGCGCATACGCCGGGAGGATCCTCGTCAGGCTCGGCCGCGGCGGTCGCGGATTTTCAGAGCGTGCTGGGGACTGGCACGCAGACCGGCGGCTCGGTGATCCGTCCGGCGGCCTTCTGCGGCGTCGTGGGCTACAAGCCGAGCTACGGCCATTTCGCACCGGCCGGCATGAAGGCCAATACCGAATGGCTCGACACGATCGGAGCCTATGCGCGCAGTGTCGAGGACATCGCGCTGTTCCGCGCCGCGCTGATGGCGATGCCTTTCACGCCGATCGCCAAGCTCGACCGGCCACTGAAGATCGCGGTCGCGTTCACCCATCACCGAGATGAACTTTCGCCGGAGGGTGTGCAGGCCGTGAACGATGCTGCTGCGGCTTTCACCCAAGCCGGAGCGCAGGTGAGCGAAATCGAACTGCCCGCGCCTGTCCGCGACATGACCCAGGGACAGAAGACCCTGTCCGCCTTCGATGGGCCGCGCGCCCATGCCGACGAGGCGCGGCGCTTCCCGGGCCTGCTGAGCGAGAGCCTGAAGAAGGACAAGCTCAAGGCCGGATCGAGGATCGACTACGAGACCTGGGTCGCCGCGCGAAAACTCGGCGAGACCGGGCGTGCGGCGGTCGATGCGCTGTTCTCCGAGATCGACGTCATCCTGACGGCGCCGGCCAAGGGCGAGGCGCCGCTCGGTCTCGAACGCACCGGCGACGCCACCTTCAATTTGCTCTGGACCTATCTCTGGATGCCCTGCGTGACTTTGCCCCTTACCAAGGGGCCGAAGGGCCTGCCGGTCGGCATTCAACTCGTCGGACGCCAGCATGAGGATGCGGGCCTGCTCGACATCGCGGCCTGGGCGCGGAGCGTGCTGTCATGAAGCCGATCACCGCCGTCGAAGCCGTGGCCGCCATCGAGGCGGGTACGCTCACCTCCGAAACACTGGTGCGTGGCTGTCTCGACCGCATCGCCGAGCGCGAGGATGTCGTGAAGGCGTGGGTACATCTCGATCCCGACCAGGCCATCGCGCAAGCCAGGACCGCCGATGCCGTGAGTGGCGGCCTGTTGCGCGGCATCCCGGTCGGCGTGAAGGACATAATCGACACCTACGACATGCCGACCGGCCACAACTCGCCGATCTTCGAAGGCAAGGTTCCGTTCGGCGATGCAGCCTGCGTGGCGCTGTGCCGGACGGCCAACGCGGTCATCATGGGCAAGACCGTGACGACCGAGTTCGCGAACCGTCATCCCGGTGCGACGACCAATCCGCATAACCCCGCGCACACGCCGGGCGGCTCCTCCTCCGGTTCCGCCGCGGCGGTGGCCGACGGGCATGTCCCATTGGCCTTTGGCACTCAGACCGGTGGCTCGGTCATCCGGCCGGCGGCCTACTGTGGCGTGGTGGGCTACAAGCCCACCTTCGGCGATTTCTCCCGCGTCGGCATCAAGATGCAATGCCATTCGGTCGACACGCTCGGCCTGATGGCGCGCACGCTCGACGACATCGCGCTGTTCCGCGCCGCCGTGCTGAAGCTGCCGCCGGTGCGCATCGATCGCGACATCGGCCGGCCGCGCATCGGCGTCTGTCGCTCGCCGGTGTGGGACAAGGCCGGGGCCGAGACCAAGGCGTTGATCGAGAACACGGCGACGCTGCTCTCCGACAAGGGCGCGTCGGTCGTCGATGTATCCTTTGCGGCCCCGTTTACGGACATCATCGACGACCATGCCGCGATCACCGGCTTCGAGAGCGTGCGCAACTATGCCGACGAACGGCTGCGCAATCCCGGCAAGGTGAGCGACGAGCTGATGAACGGACCGATCAAGCGCGGCCTCGCCGTCTCCTTCGAACGCTACGTCGCAGCCCAGCGCACGGCCACCGCCTTCAAGGCCCATGTCGATTTGCTGTTCGACAAGGTCGACCTGCTGCTGACGCCCAGTGCGCCGGGCGAGGCGCCCAAGGGGCTGGCGTCCACCGGCGATCCGGTCTTCAACTCGATCTGGACGCTGGCAGGCACGCCCTGCGTGACCCTGCCGGCCGGCACCGGCCCCAACGGCCTGCCGCTCGGCGTCCAACTGGTCGGCCTGCGCCATGACGACGACCGCGTGCTTTCCCTTGCCGCCTGGGTCGCGGCGCATCTGAACTGAGGCGACGACATGCCCACGATCAACGGTGAACGACTGCTCGGTGACCTGCGGCGCATTGCCGATTTCGGCCGCTACCAGACGGGCGTGCACCGCCCGCATCTGTCGCCCCAGGACGTCGAGAGCCGGCATTGGCTCGTCGCGCGCATGAAGGAAGCGGGCCTCGAACCGGTGATCGACGGCATCGGCACGGTGATCGGCAAGAGTCCCAAGACCGGGCCGCGCATCCTGATCGGCTCGCATTCCGACACGCAACCGCGCGGCGGCTGGCTCGATGGCGTCATGGGGGTGATCTACGGGCTCGAAGTGGCGCGCGCGCTGGCCGAGGATCCCGAGACGGCGCATCTCGCCGTCGACGTCGCCTCGTGGGCCGACGAAGAGGGCCATTGGGGCCAGATGACCGGCAGCCGCTCCTTCATCGGCATCCTCTCCGAGGCCGACATCGACAAGGCGAAGCACCGCGACGAGGGCACGCCGATGCGCGAGGCGCTGAAGGCGGCGGGCCTCGAAGGCGTGCCGCGCGAGCATCTGGAAGAGGGAAGGTACCGCGGTTACCTGGAAGCCCATATCGAGCAGGGCGGCCTGCTGGAGGCGGGCGAGAAGCGCATCGGAATCGTGACGGCGATCGTCGGCATCATGCAGTTCCGCCTCACCTTCAGCGGCATCCAGAACCACGCCGGCACAACACCGATGCCAATCCGCAAGGATGCCGGGGTCGCCATGATGCGGCTCTACAACGACGTGATGGACAAGTTCCCCGCCGTCTCCGGGCCGCGCAGCGTGTGGACCGTCGGCAAGATGGTGCTGGAGCCCGGCGCGCCGGCGATCGTGCCTGGCCGCGCCGAGATGATCCTCCAGTTCCGCGACGCCGACTTCAAGGTGCTGCAGGCCTTCGAGGCCAAGCTGATGGAGATCGTCGCCGATCACCAGAAGAACAGTCCCTGCAAGGTCGAATGCGTGAACCTCTCGCGCACTCAGCCCCTGGTGATGGACGAGCGCTTCCTCGAAGCCATCGAGGAGTCGGCGGCCGTCCACGCAGCCGACAAGCATGTGCGCATGCCGTCCGGAGCCGGTCATGACGCACAGGTGATCGGCCTGAAAATGCCGGCGGCAATGATGTTCGTTCCCTCGATCGGCGGCATCTCGCATCATTTCACCGAAAACACCCATGACGCCGACATCGTGCTGGGCTGCCAGGTCTTCGCCGACGCCACGGCAAAAATCCTGAAGGGGAACTGACGCGGCATTCTGCGTTATGCTGTTCGACCGGACGAACGGTCGGAGCAGGGATGTCGAAGGTCACGCGCGCCACGAAGGCGCTTGAGCAGGCGAAGGTCGCCTTCACGGTCCACACCTACGACTACGATCCGGACGCCGACAAGGTGGGGCTGCAGGCGGCGGAGGCGCTGGGCGAGCAGCCACGGCGCGTGCTCAAGACGCTGATGACCCTGGTGGACGGCAAGGCGGCCTGTGTGATCGTGCCCTCCGATCGCGAAGTCTCGATGAAGAAGCTGGCCGCCGCTTTCAAGGGCAAGTCGGCCGAGATGATGAAGCCCACCGACGCCGAGCGCATGACAGGCTACAAGGTGGGCGGCATCAGCCCCTTCGGCCAGATGAAGGCCGTCCGCACCGCGATCGAGACCGAGGCGATGACGCACGAGCTGGTGTATCTGAACGGCGGCCAGCGCGGCCTTCAGGTGCGCATGTCGCCGCGCGATGTCGCCACGGCGCTGAAGGCCGTGGTCGCTCCTTTGGTGGCCTAGATTCTTCCCGATCCACGTGACGCGCTTTGCTCCCCATTTCGATCCGCTTCGATAAAGCGAATTCCTGAGTCCCAACCTCTCAGCCAGCATGCGATCTACGAACAGGCGACCGGCCTGCCATCGCCTTCGCGCACGTGACGCCCGGCACCGTGGTCGGCCACCAAGATTTCCTGATCGTTTGAGGTCGTCCCTGCGGTCTCTCGTTGCCAGGAGGTCCTCTCTACTGAGCTGCCGCCAGATAGCGGGCGAGGCCGCCCGCCCTGTCCGGCGGCAGCTTGGAGGGAGCTGCGTTCAGGCGAATGCCCAGCTCGCATGCCTCCTCGTTCGACAGTTTGGCGAGGTTCTGCAGCTTTTCGAAATCGGCCGGGACGAGACCGGCCTCGACGAGGAGCGTACGTGCTTCGGTGTCGTTCGGCACGGGTGGCTGCGCCGTGCCGGACTTCAGGGCGGCGCGGCCCGTGCGATAGGCTTTCTCCATCGCGGTCAGCATGTCGCGCATCAGCTTCTGCCCCTGGGCATCGAGGCGGTCGGCCCGCTGGATGCCGATCAACGCCAACTCGCGACAGGCCACGACGTTGGTGCCGGCAAGATGTCGCATCAGCGCGATGCGAGCGGCCAGCACGCCCTCGGCGTCGGCCGCGTCTGTGGCCCGCAGTGCGGGAACGATGTGCGTGGCGCGCAGCTCGCTCATCAGCACGAGCGGGCGCGGCGCGCCCTGCGTCGTCGGATTGCGCAGCTCTTCCCTCAGCGAGGCGCGCAGCCGCGTCTCCGCATCGGGCACGTCAGCCAGAACGAGTCCCACCAGCGGAAGCGTGCGTGCTTCGACCATCGCATTGTCGACCATCTGTGTGTCGTCGCCGGTCAGGGACTGGAGACCGTAGACTGCGCCGGACGCGGCCAGCGCACCGGCGACCGTCGCCGCCGCTGAGCGCATCAGGCGCTGCCGGGAGGAGACGTTGCGGCCGAACAGATAAAGGGCGGCGCCAGCCGCAAGGGCTACAACGACAATGACGGCGATCTGCTCCAAGATACTACTCCTGTTTGCTGCCGCTGGCAGGCATGGTATCGCAAAACCAAGCTGCCGCACGCTTGCGGTGGAATATGGGCAAAAACTGAACCGCGATTAGATGCCGATCCATATCGATTTCTTCCACCCCAGCCGCCTCGTCATCGCCGTCGTGCGCGGAGCGATCACGGCCGACGACGTGCGGGAGGCCGTCGAGCAATTCCTGGCCGGCGACGTGCTTCATTACCGCAAGATCATCGATATCGCCTCGCCCACAGCGCCCATCGACGCTGCCGGGGTGCAGTTCCTGGCGAACCTGGTCCTGTCCCAGCGTGTGACCCGCCCTCGCGGCGCACTGGCTTTCGTCGTCAATCCCGGGCAGGCCGCCGACAATGCCGAGGCGTTCGCGCGGTTGACCAGCGACGAGCGGCCGGTGAAGGTCTTCCACAGTCTGCATGCGGCACGGAAATGGCTGGAGGAGCAGCCACAGCCGTAGCCGTGACGACCGCGTAGCGGCCGATCTTTCTGCCGTGAGGATGCAAGGGTCCTTCGTCGCGCCGGGGGCGTGCGTGGCGTAGGATCGCGACGACACCTTTCGCGATCAGGTAGCATGCCGTTCAAGCTCGATATTTTCCCGCCGGACCGCATGGTCGTGGCCGTGGCCCGGGGTGACATCACGCTTGCGGACCTGATGCTGCTGGTCAAGGAACTCATCGACAGCGACACGCTGCCCTATCGCAAGATCATCGACATCACTTCGGCGACGTCGGCAATCGGACGAGAGGAACTGGAGGGTATCGCCGAGCGCCTGCGCTCCGCGCCCCTTCAACGGCCCCGGGGACCGCTCGCGATCGTGGCCGACGGAAATCGCGGCGAACTCGGCCGGCTCTTCATGTCTCTCACCTCGGACGAGCGGCCCGTGCAGGTCTTCCGCTCGATCCACGAAGCCCGCAAGTGGCTGTTGGCGAACTCGAAGGTGGTGCTCTAGAGCGTTTCATGGCTTGAGTGAATCGAAGGGGATTCCCGAGCGGTCGAGAC
>CAMFGZ010000011.1 GCA_945952105.1 uncultured Rhodospirillaceae bacterium
GTCTCGACCGCTCGGGAATCCCCTTCGATTCACTCAAGCCATGAAACGCTCTAGTGTGGACCGCATCATTCAGACCGAAGCTCGCTAAACAGGAAGTCCAACTAGAGAAGGCGGGCCAGCCCTAACCGGCTGGCCTCGTTTTCTGCCCGGACGCCAACTTACGGTCGTGACGCGCAGTCGTGGCTCTCACCGCGTTTACGACCTCATCACAACTCGGCTGTCATGCCCAAGGGTTGTTCTTGGAGGATTTCTCTTCAAGCTCTCCCAGTTTTATCAGAAGCTCTGGGGCCACGGGATCGATGCTGCGAGCTTTTGCAAGAAGCACCTCCTTTTGCTTTTGCAAATCGAGCATTGCTTCTTCCAGCGTTGAAATCTTTGCGACGCGCACTTCATGCTCTGATCCGAGCCGCTTCAACTCTTCATTGGGAAGCGAAAGCTTTTCCCTCTTGAAGGTATACTGAAAATGAACACGCTGTGTGCTGCCGCCGATAGCATATGCAGAAGACGAGACCATCTCCCATCCGAGACTGCCCATAAGGTCCAGCGTCGTCGAACTGAACCCGTCCATGTCAGTACTCGCAATGGCGTATTCGAACTTGCGAGCCTGCTCAATCGAGTAGGCCTGGGTCCGTTCACCGATTAACTTCGGGAAGTTTTCAATCTCATTGGTCAAATCAGCAATCTGACTTTTGATCTCAGCTTGCTGATTCGCAAGATTCCTATACGGATCCAACAATTCTTTCGCTAGTTCGGCCGTGATCTCTTGGGAACGCTGCAGTGCGGCAGCTTCTGCCTCGCGCGTCTCTCTCGATTTACCAAACAACGCCATTTTCGTGCCCTCAGGAGAAGCATCTAGCGCTTAGTTGACTCTGATGAGGAACCCTCATCATCGGCATTTTTGCGCTCATCAGAAGGAGCCTTGGTGCGAGCGAATTCGATTGCCTTCTGAGCGAGTCTAGCATTCTCTAGGTCACTCATTGCGGTAAGGTAGTCACTTGTATTCCGCTCGGCTCTTCCGCGCTGCTCGCTTTCAACATTGCTAGCGAGAAATTTGAACACGAGATAAATCGGAATAAACAGAAGAAAAATGATAACGCCCGCAACTAGCGCGCCGTTAGAAACTGGAATTATCATGCCGAGCCCCGAGAGGTGCGCTTTTGCGAATGGCCGTTTCTGAGAATTGAGTTACTTTCTTGCCCACTCCTAATCATTGCAGCGGGGCAAAACATTTGCAACCGCACCTTGGTGCCAAGGTCTGATGCCTGCCAGTCGAAGATTGCGAGTACAGACACCCTGTTACGCCTGCGCAGCTGCAAGAGGCCGCTCAGTCCCGGCTGGTCTCTTTTTTTGACCAGACGCGAACTTACGGTCGTGACGCCCAGTCGTTACACTGGTCACAGCTTGTCACAATCGGTCACAGTGAGCGTTGACAGCGCGCCCTCGGGAACCTCAAAATCCCCTTGTGATCGGCACTTGGGCCTCGGGATACTGAGGTTAAATGGCCCTCCGAAGGCAGAGGTCGTGAGTTCGAATCTCGCCGGGTCCGCCATTCGCATAGAATACGACTGCCGACATTCTCCCGACGCCCGGTGTGGGTGGCCGCGGCAGTAGCCAAAGCGGCCTCATCGCAATGCGTCCTGCTTTTCCCGTTACCGGCCACGATCCGGTCATCTGCCACATTGGTCGCGGGACGACCGTCGCCCGGGCGGGTGTGGCGGCGACGCTTGAGCGGGCCGGCACGCGACTGGTAACGTCCCGTCGCGCGCAGGACCGTCGAGGGGCTTCTCAGATGCGCTCGATGATGATCGCCGGCGCCATGCCGCCGGCAGCGCACATCGTGACGAGACCGAACTGCTTGTCCTGCCTCTCCAGCTCGTCGAGGACGGTGCCGATCAGGATGGCGCCGGTCGCGCCGATCGGATGGCCGAGCGCGATCGAGCCGCCGTTGACGTTGACCTTGTCGCGATCGAGATCGAGGTCGCGCACGAACTTCTCCGAGACGACGGCGAAGGCCTCGTTGATTTCCCAGAGGTCGATGTCGCTCTTCTTGAGACCGGCCTTCTCCAGCACCTTCCGGGCCGCCGGCACCGGCGCATTGAGCATCAACTCTGGGCTGTCGCCCATGTTTGCCATGGCCACGACGCGGGCGCGCGGCTTGAGGCCGTGGGCTTTGGCGTAGTCGGGCGAGGCGAGCAGAACGGCGGCCGAGCCGTCGACCACGCCGGAGGAATTGCCGGCATGATGGACATGCTCGATCTCAAGGCCGGGATAGGCCTGCAGGATCAGCGAGCGATAGGTCATGCCCTTGTCGTCGAGCGGGACATCGGCCATCGCCGCGAAGGCGGCCTTCAGGCTGGCCAGTCCCTCGCGGGTCGTCTGCGGACGCGGATATTCCTCGCGATCGAGGGCGAGCGTGCCGTCCTCCTTGTACACGGGGATCAGGGACTTTGCGAAGCGGCCTTCAGCGATGGCGATTGCCGCGCGCTGCTGGCTGGTATAGCCCGCCTCGTCCAGCGCCTGGCGCGGGATCTTCTCCAGCGTGGCGATGGCGTCGGCGCAGATGCCCTGGTGCGTCTGGGGATGATGCAGGCGCAGGCGCAGATTGCCGTTGTCCATGACCGGCGGCCCGCTGCCGCGGCTGCGGTCCATGGACATCATCTCCGTGCCGCCGGCGACGACCAGGTCTTCCATGCCCGACTTGATGCAGGCAGCGGCGAGGCTCACGGCGCTGATGCCCGAACCGCAGAAACGGTCGATCGTGATGCCGCTCGCCTTGACGTCATAGCCGGCATCGAGGGCGGACATGCGACCGAGATCGCCGCTCTGCTTCGAGACCTGGGCAGCCGTCCCCCAGATTATGTCGCCGACTTCCTTCGTGTCGATCTTGTTGCGTTCGGCGATCGCCTTGAGGACGGTCGCGCCAAGCTGTTGCGGATGAACTTCCCACAGCGCGCCCTTGCCCGCCTTGCCGACGCCGCGCGGTGTGCGGCAGGCGTCGATGATCCATGCTTCGGTCATTGTTTCGTCCTTTCCCGGTTCCGGCTCAGCGCGGCGCCATGCGGATGGCGCCGTCGATGCGGACGTCCTCGCCATTGAAGTAGCCGCAGGTGATCATCGTATGGGCGACCTGCGCATATTCCTCGGGCCGTCCCAGACGCTTGGGGAACGGCACCGAGGCGGCGAGCGCCGCCTTGACGTTGTCCGGCGCCCGCGCGAGCAGCGGCGTGTCGAAGATGCCGGGCAGGATCGTGTTGCAGCGAATTCCGTCATTGGAGAGGTCGCGTGCCACGACCAGCGTGATGCCGACGACGCCGGCTTTCGAGGCCGTATAGGCGACCTGGCCGATCTGGCCGTCCTCGGCCGCGACCGATGCGGTGTTGAGGATCACGCCGCGATCGCCGTCGGCCTGCGGGGCCAGCGTCAGCATGCCTGCGGCCGACTTGGTGATGCAGCGAAACGTGCCGATGAGGTTGACGTTGATGATGCGCTCGAAATTCTCGAGCGGATATTCCTTCGGCGCGCCCGTCGTGCGGTCGAGCGAGGCGGTCTTCTGGGCCCCGCCGCCGACACCGGCGCAGTTCACCAGGATGCGCTCCTGCCCGTTGGCCGCGCGCGCCTTCGCGAACCCGGCCTCGACCTCTTCGGTCGACGTCACGTTGACCTTGCAGAAGACGCCGCCGATCTCGCTGGCGAGCGCCTCGCCCTGTTCCGCGTTGAGGTCGAAGATCGCGACCTTCACGCCATGCGAGGCCAGCATGCGCGAGGTGGCGGCGCCGAGGCCGGACGCGCCGCCCGTGACGACCGCGGCCACTGTCTTGTCGAGTTGCATGAGCGGTGTTCCCCCGAAACATGATGCCGTGAGTGGTTCGCCGGGAGTGTTAAAGCATCGCGACCGCGGTTGGCCAGAGGGGTGTCTCAAGCCCGCAAGCCGTGAAACCGCTGGTCGAACGCGGCGATGGCCGGCGGGCCCTCTTCCCAGGCGACGGTCGCGATCTCGGGCCTCGCGGGGGCACGGGCGATCCGGCCAAGTCGCCCCTGCCCCGGACGCGTCGGCGGCCTTTCGGCTTGTCTACATGCTGGTCCGGCTGCGAGGGCCTCGACCGCGGCCGTCGTTGGCGCCGGAGCCACCGACCGAAAGAGTGAGATCCGTCAGTGTCCCCAGACGCTCGAGTACGGGCGTTACATACATTCGCTTGGCTGTCGCCGCTGGCTCGGGTGCGGCATCAGTCTCAAATGCGTCGCTCATGGCGTACCTCGCTAAACCTTGCCAAGGCCCTGGTGAGCCCGGTGGCTTGATTTTAGGGAAGATGGGCGCCGCTGTCCCGTCTCTCGAACAGCCCGACTGCATTGACTTATTGACATCCGCTGCCTGATGTAAGGCCTTCAAATGTGCAGGCCCCGCGGGATTTAGCCGGGTCGCCCCCTCCGGTCAGTCCAGCAGTCAGGGAATATCCCGCGTGTCTCCAACTTTCCTCAACGATTTCTTCTACGAGTTCGTCACGCTCTTCGTGATCCTCGATCCCGTCGCCACGGTGCCCATCTTTCTCATGGTCACGGCCGGACTGGACCGCAAGCGCTCGCTCCTGGTGGCGGCCTATGCACTGGGCATCGCCTTTCTGATCCTGCTTTTCTTCATCCTGGTCGGACGGCCGCTCCTGTCGGCGCTCCATATTCCGATGGCATCGTTCCAGCTTGCCGGTTCACTCGTCCTGCTGCTGTTCGGACTGAAGATGGTGCTGGGCAAAGTGACCGAGGACGCGCTGAGCATGCAGGAGGACTCGACGCCGCTTCAGCGCGCGGTCTTCCCGCTGGCCGTTCCCGGCATCGCGGGCGCCGGCGCGATCCTGACGGTCGTGCTGCTGACCGACAACAATGTGCGATCGATCGGCGAGCAGATCACGACGACGGTGATCCTGGCGATCTGTCTTGGCCTGTTCTTCGTGCTTTACGCCGTCGCGGGATCGCTGTTCCGCCTGCTGGGCAAGCCCGGCATCGAGATCGTGAGCCGCGTGTTCGGCCTCATCCTGTCGAGCATCGCCGTCACGGGACTCGTCGTGGCCGTCAAGCTGAGCTTCGGCCTCGGCTGAAGTCACAGTCTCAGGACCCAGGCCTCGACATTGCCCTTGCCTTTGACCTCGATCTCGCCGCGCGCCTCGAAGACGAACTGGTCCTTCAGCTTCTCGTAGACCGGGCGCGTCACCTGCACCGAATCGGGGATGCCGCCCGATTCCATGCGGCTCGCCAGGTTCACCGTGTCGCCCCACAGATCGTAGATGTACTTGCTTTTGCCGATGACGCCGGCGACGACCGGCCCACTGTTGATGCCGACGCGCAGCTTCATCGACACGTTGTGTTCCATCGCGTGCTCGCGCGTGATGTGCACCATGCGGATCGCCATGCGCACCATGCGCTCGGCATGGTTGGGCACCGGCACCGGCAGGCCGCAGACCGCCATGTAGGCGTCGCCCACCGTCTTGATCTTCTCGATTCCCAGTTCCTGGGCGGCGACATCGAAGCGTGTGAACAGTCCGTTCAGCAAGGTGACGACGCTGGCCGGCGGCATCTCGGAGGAAAGCGCCGTGAAGCCGACCAGGTCGGCGAAGGCTACCGTGACCTCGGCGAAGCCGTCGGCGATGCCCTGTTCGCCACCGCGCAGGCGATTGGCGATCGGCGCCGGCAGCACATTGAGCAGCAACTCCTCGTTCTCGCGATTCTTGGTCGCGATCACGAGGTTTTTCTCGTTGAGGTCGTCGATCATGCCGTTGAAGGCGAGGCAGAGCTGTCCGACCTCGTCGCGCGAGCGCACCGGCACATGTGCTTCGTGATCGCCGGCGGCGAAGCGGCGCACGCCGGCGGTGAGATCGCGCAGCGGCCCGAGCAGCGAGCGAGACAGCCAGGCGCCGGTGACGATGACCACGAAGAAAGCGATCGCACCCACGATGATCAGGTCGCGCTCCAGGCGGTAGACCGGCGCGAAGGCCTCCGAACTGTCCATCTTGGCGACGAGAGCCCACTTCACGCCGGCAATGTGAACGGGTCCCCAGGAGGCGAGCGTGGGGAGACCGCGATAGCCCACGATCTCACCGACACCCTCGACGCCGCCGATTGCCGCGCGCGTCGCCGCCGTATCGGCGCGCTGGTGCAGGATGGGTGAGTTGAAGCGCTTGATGGCGGCGATGTCGGCATCGGAGGCACCGCCGGCCTTCAACTCGGAAAAATACCGGTCGCGATCTTCGAAGTAGTTGCGGCCGCTGGAGCGCACCAGGAAATCGGGGCCGACCAGATAAGCCTCGCCGGTGGCGCGGAAGCCCTCGTTGCGCCAGCGCCGGCCGCCGGTGACGATGCCGTCGATCTCGTTGATCGACAGTTCCGAGACCAGCACGCCCGTCACGACTCCCTGGTCGATGATCGGCGCGGCCATGAAGGCCGACGGCAGGCCATCCGACGGCAGGTAGGGCGAGAAATCCTCCAGGCAGGTCGCCGAAGGGTCGGGCGAACTGGCGCAGCGCGCTGCCGCTGCCGCCAGGTTGGACTGGCGATAGGGGCCGGCCCGCAGCGAGGTTGCGAAGTCGGCGTCCTTGTCGACCGTATAGATCACCCGGCCCGTGCTCGGGTCGACGATCATGAAGTCCTCGAAACCCACTGTCGCCGCCGCAGTCCGCATCAGAGGGTGATAGACCGCATGGATCCTGCTGTAGGCGCTGCCGTCACCGGCATCGTCGAGGAGATCGCGCCGCCCTGACGGATGCGGATTGCGGACGATGTACAGATCCTGCAGGAAATAGGATGCCGCACTGACCGGCAGGAATTCCGCCGCAGGAACATCCTTGGCCAGCAGCTTGCGCACCATCGGCAGGTACTGCTCATCGTACCAGCCGTGCACGACCTGCTTCACGTCGGCGGGCACGTCCTTGCCGTCGAGCTCATGGACGGCCTCGCGAAAACCGCGCGTGGCGTCGACGACCATCTTGGACGCCGCGAGCAGCCGCATCTCGCTTCGCACGGTGCGGAAATAGGACTCGACCTGATGCGCCTTGGTCTCGCGCGCGGCGGTCAGCTGGTCGAAGATCGCCCGTTCCAGCGCCTCGCGGGCCCGGACATAGCCCAGGCCGCCGGTGATCAGGACGGCGACCGCGCCCAGCAGGAGCAGGATCGCGAAAAGCTTGGCCGCCAATCCCCAGCGTGTCGGCCGTGGCTCGGCGGCAGTCGCTTCCATGGCCGGGCGTCAGCCCTTCTTCGCGCCGTAGGTGCCACCCGAGTTGATCGCGCGGATCTCGGCGGCAGTCTTGGCCTTGCGCATCTTCTCGAGTTTCTCGGCCTCGTCGGCCAGCATCGCCTGGGCGTTCTTAAGGACCGCCCGGGCATGCTGGGCGGGGAACTTCACGGCGCCGTTCTCGTCCATGTGGATCAGCTCGCCCGGCGCCACGTCCATGCCGCCGACCGACACCGGCGCGTTGACCGACTGGACCGCCATGTCGCCATGTCCGGCCGTGACGCCACCCAGCAGCATCTGGAACTTCATGCGGCGGATTGCATCGACGTCGCGCGAGGGGCCGTTCGACAGCAGGCCGACGCAGCCCACGGCCTGCATCGACGTCGTCATCATTTCGCCGGCAAGGCCCGCCTTGTTCATCAGCTCGGGCGGCCACTTCTGCTGGATGACCAGGATGGTCGGCTTCTTCATGGCGTCCAGCGCGTCGACCACGTCCATGAAGCTGAGCCGGCCGGCGAAGTTGGGATCGGGCAGCCCGTACACGCAGGTCACGGCATAGCCGATGATCGCGCCCATCTCCGGGTACATGCAGCGGATCGATGTGTCCGTGTACCAGTTCTCGGTCCAGGGATTGTAGAGGCCGAGGCAGAGGGGATTCTTCGGATAGGTGGCCACCACGTTGGTGATGGTCGGCGTGTCGATCTTGCGCAGTTCGGCGAACAGCTGGTCTTCGGAAAGCTCGGACATGTCGGTTGTTTCCCCCTGGGTACGGCTCAGTTATTCGCGCGAAAGGAGGCGGCCGGCAAGGCCCCTGCCCGGCCCGCTCCTCCCCCTCGCGTCACGGCACGAAAATCAGGAAGACGAAGGTCGCGAAAAGCACGAGATGCACGAAGCCCGGCAGGATGTTGGTCCGGCCGCCGCCGAAGGTCACGAGGCTGACGCCGAAGGTGAGCGTCAGCAGAACGATGTCGTGAGTATCGATGCCGAGCGCCAGCGGCTGGTCCAGTATCATTGCCAGCAGGCTCACCGCGGGGATGGTCAGGCCGATCGTGGCGAGCGAGGAGCCGAGCGCCAGGTTCAGGCTCTTCTGAAGCTGGTTGCCGCGTGCAGCCCGCAGCGCGGCCAGGGTCTCGGGAAGGAGCACCAGCAGCGCGACCAGCAGGCCCACGGCATCGAGGGGCGCGCCGACCGCGGTCACGACGGTCTCGACGGAGCCCGCGAAGCCCTTTGCCAGAAGGACGACGGCCACCAGTGCGACGACGAGCTGGCCGACGCTCTCCCAGAACTCCGCCGGCGTCGGGCCACTGCCTGGCTCGGCATGCCCCTCCCCGGAATCCGAGAGGAAGTAGTCGCGATGGCGGATCGTCTGGACGTAGAGGAAGACGCCATAGAGAACGAGGGTGACGAAGCTCACGAAAACGAGCTGGGTCGGCGAATAGAACGCGCCCGGCGCGCTGGTCGTGTAGGTCGGCAGGATCAGCGTCAGCGTGGCGAGCGGCATCAGCACGACGAGATAGGCGTTGGCACCCGGCAACCGGAAGCCCTGCTCGCCGTAGCGAAGCCCTCCCACGATCAGGCAAAGACCCACCATGCCGTTGCAGACGACCATGATCACGGAAAAGACCGTCTCGCGCGCCAATCCTTCGTTGCCCTCGCCTGCCAGCATGATCGACAGGATCAGCGCGACCTCGATCACCGTCACGGCCACCGTCAGCACCAGGGTGCCGTAGGGCTCGCCCAGGCGATGGGCGATGACGTCGGCGTGGTGGACCGAGGAAAACACCGTCGCCATCAGCACCGCGAGTTCGATGACGGGCAGTGCGGTGACCATCGTGGGCGAGAGCGAACCTCGCCCGATGACCAGGGAGATGGCCAGCGCGACCAGGAGTCCCAGCCCAGGAACCAGCCGCCACGGCAGGTGCTTGCGCGTGCTCGCCATCGTTCAGCGTGCCTGCCGCCGCTTCCACCAGTCCGCGAGTTCGCCGACGACGCCCTTGCGGAAGGCCAGCACGATGACCACGAAGATGGCCCCCTGGATCACCAGCACGAACTCGCCGGTGAAGGCCAGGTAGTTCTGCATGGTGACGATGATGAAGGCGCCGACCACCGGTCCTATGATGGTGCCGAGGCCGCCGACCAGTGCCATCAGAACGACCTCTCCCGAGGTCGAGGCCGCTACGTCGGTGAGAGTCGCGAACTGCTGCACCATCGCCTTGGTGGCGCCGGCCAGGCCGGCGAGCGCCGCCGACAGGACGAAGGCCAACAGCTTGTAGCGGTCGGCTTCGTAGCCCAGCGACTTGGCGCGCTGCTCGTTGTCGCGGATCGCCTTCAGCACTTGTCCGAAGGGCGAATGGATGGTGCGGTAGATGGCCGCGTAGCCGAACAGGAAGATCGCCAGCACGACGTAGTACAGCACCTTGTCGTCCTTGATCGGGATCAGCCCGCCCAGCAGCGCCGTGCGCGGAATGCCCTGCAAGCCGTCCTCACCGCCGGTGAACGGCGCCTGGATGCAGAAGAAGTAGACCATCTGCGCGAACGCGAGCGTGATCATGGCGAAATAAATGCCCTGGCGACGGATCGCCAGCGCCCCGGTCACGAGACCCAGCAGCGCCGCGCCCGCGACGCCCGCCAGCAGGCCGGCCTCGGGGGCGAGGTTCCATGCCTTCACGACATGACCGTAGAAGTAGCCCGCCATGCCGAAGAACATGGCGTGGCCGAAGCTCATGAGGCCCGCATAACCCAGCAGCAGGTTGAAGGCGCAGGCGAAGAGCGCGAAGCACAGCGCCTTCATCAGGAAGACGGGATAGGCGAACAGTGGCGCGACGAGCGCCAGCACGATCAGGAGGGCGTAGCCGATGCGGGTCGCGTTCATTTGGTCTGCCCGAACAGGCCGGCCGGCTTGATCAGCAGGACGAGCGCCATGACGACGAAGATCACCGTGTTGGACGCCGGCGGATAGAACACCTTGGTCAATCCCTCGACGAGGCCGAGGCCGAAGCCGGTGACGATCGAGCCCATGATTGATCCCATGCCGCCGATCACCACGACCGCGAAGACGACCAGCACGAGGTTGACGCCCATCAGCGCCGAGACCTGCTGGATCGGCGCCGCCAGCACCCCGGCCAGCGCCGCCAGGGCGACGCCCAGCCCGTAGGTGAGCGTGATCAGGCGCGGCACGTTGATGCCGAAGGCCCGCACCAGAGTGGGGTTCTCGGTGGCGGCCCGCAGATAGGCGCCGAGCTTGGTGCGCTCGATGCCGTACCAGGTGGCGAGGCAGATCACGAGCGCCGCCACGACGACGAAGCCGCGATAGGTCGGCAGGAACATGAAGCCAAGATTGAAGCCGCCGGGAATCGGATTGGGATAGGGCGCGCCCGAGGAGCCCCATTTCCACTGGAACAGGCCCTCGATCACCAGCGCCAGGCCGAAGGTCAGCAGGAAGCCGTACAGGTGATCGAGATGGTATATTCGTTTCAGCAACAGCTTCTCGAGCACGATGCCGAACAGGCCCACGATGATCGGCGCCAGGACCAGCGAGGCCCAGAACGGCACGTCCAGGATGCCGAGCAGCAGCCAGGCCGCGAAGGCGCCCATCATGTACTGCGCGCCATGCGTGAAGTTGATGACGTTCAGCATGCCGAAGATCACGGCGAGGCCGAGGCTCAGCATGGCGTAGAAGGCGCCGTTGATCAGGCCGAGCAGCAGCTGGCCGAACAGCGCCTGCGGGGGAATGCCCAGAAGTTCGAACATGGCGGCCTCACACCCCCAGATAGGATTGCAGCTTGCCGATGCTCTGCTGCACGTCGCTCGACGCCACCGTGTCGATCACGCGACCGTCCTCCATCACATAGTGGCGGTCCGCGACCGTGGCCGCGAAATGGAAGTTCTGCTCGACCAGCAGGATGGTGAAGCCCCGGCTCTTGAGCTGGCGGATGATCTCGCCGATGCGCTGGACGATGACCGGCGCCAGGCCCTCGGTCGGCTCGTCCAGCAGCAGCAGATTGGCGCCGGTGCGCAGGATCCGTCCGATGGCCAGCATCTGCTGCTCGCCCCCCGACAGTTTGGTGCCCTGGCTGTGACGACGCTCCAGCAGGTTGGGAAAGAGCTTGTAGATCTCTTCGATGCTGAGGCCGCCCGGCTTTACGACCGGCGGCAGGCGCAGGTTCTCGTCGACGTTGAGGCTCGAGAAGATGCCGCGCTCCTCGGGGCAGTAGGCGATGCCGAGGCGGGCGATGTGATCGGAGGTCATGCCGATCGTCTCGCGGCCCTCGAAGGCGATCGAGCCCGTGCGCTTGCCCAGGATGCCCATGATCGAGCGCAGGGTCGTGGTCTTTCCCGCGCCGTTGCGTCCCAGCAGCGTCACGAGTTCGCCGCGCCGGATCTCGAAGTCGACGCCATGCAGGATATGCGACTCGCCGTACCAGGCCTGCAGGCCGGCGACCTTCAACAGTGTCTCAGCCATGACCGGTTCCGACATAAGCCTCGACGACGGCGGGATGCTTGGAGACCGTGGCATACGGCCCCTCGGCCAGCACTTCGCCACGCGCCAGCACGGTGATCGTGTCCGAGAGATCGGCGACGACGGACATGTTGTGCTCGACCATCAGGACGGTGCGGTCCTTCGCGACTGTGCGGATCAGGGAGGCGATGCGCTTGATGTCTTCCTGCCCGAGGCCGGCCATCGGCTCGTCGAGCAGCATCATCTCGGGCTCCAGCGCCAGGGTCGTGGCGATTTCGAGGGCCCTCTTGCGCCCATAGGGAAGGTCGATCGCCTGCGCCTCCGCGAACTCAGCGAGGCCCACGGCATCCACCAGCTCCATCGCGCGCGCATCGAGACGGGCGAGCACGCGCTCGGACCGCCAGAACTGGAAGGAGATGCCGAGCTTGCGTTGCAGGGCGACGCGGACGTTCTCGCGAACGCTGAGATGGGGAAACACGGCAGAAATCTGGAAGGACCTGGCCAGGCCCATGCGGGCGATGGCCGCCGGAGAACTGCCGGTGATGTTGCGTCCGTTGAAGTGAATCTGACCGGCCGTCGGCGACAGGAAGTGCGTCAGCAGGTTGAAGCACGTGGTCTTGCCCGCGCCATTTGGCCCGATCAGCGCGTGAATTGTGTGGCGTTTGATCCGCAGATTGACGTTCTTGACCGCGATGAAGCCCTTGAACTCCTTCGTCAGTCCGGTCGCCTCGAGAATTATTTCTTCGTTGGCCATCGGCTCTCCCTGTACCGCGAATTAATCGGAGCTTTGTCCGTCTGTCCAGCACTGGCGTCGGCTTCGCGCCGCGGCTAGATTTCGGCCACTAGAAACGGGGAAGACATTGGGAGGATCGAGATCATGAAGTTCAGCACAACCATTCGGCAGGCCGGAGCGGCAGCGGCCGCCGTCGGCCTGGCCGTCGCCGGGCTGGCGGCCTATGCCCAGGCGCAGGCTCCCCAGCCGCTCAAGATCGGCGTCATGGAAGGCTTTTCGGGAGTCTACGGCGACCTCACACAGGGCGAAGTCGAGGCCATGCAGATGGCGATCGACGATTTCGGCGGGAAGGTCCTCGGCCGCCCGATCGAGATCCTGCAGGCCGATCATCAGACCAAGCCCGACGTGGGCGCGGCGATCGCCCGCAAATGGTACGACGTCGACGGTGTGAAGATGATCACCGGTATCGGTACCTCGTCGGTGGCCCTTGCGGTGCGCAAGATTGCCCAGGAAAAGGGCATGATCGACATCAACACCGGCGCGGCCTCGGCCGACCTGACCGGCCCGGCCTGCTCGGAGACCGGTGCACACTGGGTGTACGACACCTACTCGCTGGCCAAGGTGACCGGCGGCGCCGTCGTGAAGGACGGTGGCGACTCCTGGTACTTCCTCACCGCCGACTATGCGTTCGGCCATGCTCTCGAGCGTGACGTGACCGCGGTCGTGACGGCGGCCGGCGGCAAGGTCGTGGGCGGCGTGAAGCATCCGCTCAGCACGCAGGATTTCTCGTCCTTCCTGCTGCAGGCCCAGGCCTCGAAGGCCAAGGTCATCGGCCTCGCCAACGCGGGCCAGGACACGATCAACTCGATCAAGCAGGCCGGCGAGTTCGGCATCACCAAGGGCGGCCAGCGCCTCGCCGGCCTCCTGGTCTTCTCGACCGACGTCGCCGCGCTCACCCTGCCGGTGGCGCAGGGCCTCGTCCTCACCGAGGCGTTCTACTGGGATCTCAACGACGAGACCCGCGCCTGGACCAAGCGCTTCCGCGCCAAGAAGGACAAGATCCCCAGCATGCTCACGGTCGGCGTCTACAGCTCGACCCTGCATTACCTCAAGGCCGTGCAGGCCGCCGGCACCGACGATCCCAAGGCGGTGATGGCGAAGATGCGGGAGATCCCCGTCAACGACGTCATGACCAAGAACGGCAAGCTGCGCGAGGACGGCCGCCTGGAGCGTGACATGTACCTCTTCCAGGTGAAGACGCCGGCGGAGTCCAAGAGCAAGGACGACATCTACAAGCTGATCGCCACGGTGCCGGGCAACGAGGCCTACCGTCCGATGAAGGACGGCAAGTGCCCGTTCGTGAAGAACTGATCCTTCGCGGATCGCGACAACGAGAAGGGGCGCCTCAGGGCGCCCCTTTTTTGTGAGCCATTCTTTCTTCGGCGCTCCCGGACATTGCTTCGCAATGTCGTGACGCTCATTGGCCGAGCTTCGTTCGGCCTGCTACTCGATCTTGATGTTGGCGGCCTTCACCACCTTGCGCCACGCCTCGATCTCGCTCTTGGTGAAGTCCATCAGCCCCTCGGGCGTGGTGAAGCTCGGGGCGCCGCCCATGTTCTCGAGCTTGGCCAGGATCTCCGGCGAGGTGCCAGCGGCGATGATGTCCTTGTTGAGCTTGACGATGACGTCGCGCGGCGTGCCCTTGGGCGCATAGAAGGCCGACCAGGTGGTGAACAGAAGTTCCGGCATCCCGGCCTGCGATGCGCTCGGCACGCCGGGCAGCGCCGGGTAGGGTTCGGACTGCGTCACGGCCAGCGCGTCGGCCCAGCCTGACGCCAGGATCATCTTGGCGCTGCCGGTGTCGCAGATCATGAAGCTGATGATGCCGTTGTTGAGGTCGGGCGCGGCCTGCTGGTTGTTCTTGTAGGAGACGGACACCGCATCGACGCCCGCCTGCATGCGGTAGAGCTCGCCCGCCACCCTCGCGGAGATCGCGCCCGAGCCGAAATTGTGCTTGCCGGGCTCGGCCTTGAGCCTGGCCGTCAGCTCCGCCAGCGTCTTCACGCCGAGCTTCTTGGTCACCAGCACCGCCATTGGCACCAGGCTCATGCGCGTGATCGGCTCGAAGTCGGCGATCGGATCGTAAGGCAGCTTTTCGTAGAGCACCGGGTTGCCGGCATGCGTCATCGACGAGGTCGCGAGCAAAGTATAGCCGTCGGGCTTGGCGTTCTTCACCGCCTCGGCCGCGATGATGCCGTTGCCGCCGCCCTTGTTGTCGACCAGCACCGGCTGGCCCCAAATCTGTGAAAGCTTGTCGGCGATCACTCGCATCGTGGTGTCGGTCGAGGCGCCCGGCGGGAATGGCACCACCAGGGTGACACGCGACGCGGGAAAGTTCTGCGCACGGACTGCACTTGCCGCGACCAGGCTGGCGGCGCCCGCCAGCACGGCACGCCGGCCGCTCTTCAGCATTTTCGTCATTCGTTTCACTCCCTTTGCATCGAGTATGGGATGGTCGCCGTTCCTTGACGAGCCATCGGCGCTCACGTCTGATGTGCGCAAGCTCGATGACAACGGGCGAGTTGGGAGTGATATCGCGTGACCGTTCAGGACCGGCCCCTCAAGGGGGCCTGGGGCATGACCGCCCTGCTCTTTCTCTTCATGCTGATCAATTTCGCCGACAAGGTCGTCGTGGGCCTGGCCGCCGTTCCCCTTACACGAGATCTCGGCCTGACGCCGGAGCAGTTCGGCGACATCGGTTCGGCGTTCTTCCTGCTGTTCGCGATCTCGGCCATCGTCGTCGGCTTCATCTCCAACCGGGTGAAGACCAAGCACACGCTGCTGGCGATGGCGATCATCTGGTCGATCGTGCAGTTCCCGATGCTGGGCATGGTGAGCCTGGAAACGCTGATCATCTGCCGCGTGATCCTGGGGGCGGGCGAAGGGCCGGCCGGACCTGTCGCGACGCACGCCATCTACAAATGGTTTCCCGACTCGCTGCGCGGATTGCCGACGGCCGTCATCGCACAGGGATCGGCCTTCGGCGTCATCATCGCCGTGCCCCTGCTCAACTGGATCATCGAGAAATATTCATGGCACTGGGCGTTCGGTGCGCTGGGAATCGCGGGCCTCGCCTGGACCGTCCTGTGGCTGATCTTCGGACGCGAAGGCACCCTCGTCGATCCGCCGGTCAGCACCGCCGGCGGCAGCTCCGAGCGCGTGCCCTATCGCTATCTCCTCACCTGCCCCACCGTCCTCGCCGCCTGTGCCGCGGGCTTCGCCAGCTACTGGGGCCTGGCGCTCGGCCTCACCTGGTTCACATCGTACCTTGTCGCGGGCCTCGGCTTCAGCCAGAAGCTCGGCGGCAATCTCACCATCCTGCCCTGGGTCTTCGGCGCCCTCGTGGTCCTCGCGGGAGGTTACATTTCCCAGCGCCTCAAGAAGAAAGGCGTGTCGAGTCGACTATGCCGCGGCGCCCTGCCGTGTCTCACCATCGTCGCCGGCGGGTGCGTGCTTCCCTTCGTCGGCGCCATGCCCTCGGATGCCCTCAAGATCGCCGCCCTGGTCTTCGGCTCGGCCATCGGCAGCACGATCTACGTCGTCCTGCCCATGATCATCAGCGAGCTCACCCCGCATCCGCAGCGGGCCGCAATGCTGGCCATCACCACGTCGGTCGTGACCTTCGCCGGCGTCCTCGCGCCCCGGATCATGGGTTCCATGATCCAGAACGCCGCCACTCCCATCGCGGGCTATGAGCAGGGCTACGTCATACTCGGCGTGCTGCTCCTCGCCGGCGGCCTCATCGGCCTGCTCTTCATCCGTCCCGAAAAGGATCGCAAGCGGTTGGCGGCGCATGCCGTCGCCGACCTGCCGCTCCAGCCTGCCCGCGCCTGATCTCGTCTGCCTGCCCGAGGAGGAATCGATGACTTCATTGTTCCGCCGTCCGCTGCTCGCCGCTCTCGCCGTCGCCCCTTTCGTCGCCGCTACAGGCGCGTCCGCCCAGGGAGAACTCGTGAACATCGAGAAGAAGACCTTCACCATGAAGCAGTTCCGCCTCGAAAGCGGAACGGTCATGCCCGACGTCAAAATCGCCTACGAAACCTACGGCACGCTGGCGCCCGACGGCCGCAACGCGGTGCTTCTGACGCACGGCTACACGTCGAGCCAGCACATGGCGGGCCGCTCCGGCGCCAATGGCGCGGAAGGCTCGTGGGACGGGCTGGTCGGGCCGGGCAAGGCGATCGACACGAACAAGCTGTTCGTCGTGTCGTCCAACATGCTGGGCTCATCCTACGGCTCGACCAATCCGGCGCAGGCGAACCCGAAGACGGGTAAACCCTACGGTGCCGACTTCCCGACCATCACCCTGGTGGACATCGTGAACGCCCAGAAGGCGCTGCTCGACAGTCTCGGCGTGAAGCACCTCGTGGCGGTCGCCGGTCCGTCCTTCGGCGGCTACCAGACCTTCCAGTGGGGCGTGACCTATCCCGACTTCATGGACGGGCTGGTCGCGGTCGTGAGCGCGCCCAAGGGCTCGGGCGGCGAGACCTCGGTCAAGGCGCTCATCGACGTTCTGGCCAAGGATCCGAACTGGAACGGCGGCCACTACTACGAGAATGGCGGCATCACCAAGGTGCTGACCGAGATGCGCGTGGCAACCTTGAAGCGCTACGGCATCGACGAGCAGCTCGCCGCGCAGTTCCCCGACAAGGCGGCGCGCGAGGCCGAGATCGTGAAGCGCGCCGAGAGCTGGTCGAAGGTGTTCGACGGCAATTCGCTGGTCGTGCTGCGACGCGCCAGCGTGAACTTCGACGCCGAGAAGGACATGCCGAAGATCAAGGCCAGGGTGCTCTACGTGCTGTCGCGCACCGACAAGCTCTTCCCGCCCTCGATCGCGCCGGCCGTCATGGAGAAGCTCAAGGCCGCCGGAGTCACTGCCGATTATTTCGAGATCGACAGCGACTTCGGTCACTCCGCCTCGGGGCTCGACGCCGCCAAATGGGCGCCGCGCCTCAAGGCTTTCATGGCGACGCTGCCGAAGGGAGCCTAGCCACGAGACTCACTGGGGCATGAACGCCACCGGAGTGGCGCGCGCCCGGTTCAGAACGGCCGGTCGCCCTTCACCGTGACGCGATGGCCGCTTCGGGTGTGGGGCCAGTAGTCCCACATGGCGCGGTGCTGGGCGCAGCGATTGTCCCAGAAGGCGATCGAATTCTCGCGCCAGCGGAAGCGGCACTGGAAGAGCGGGTTTTCCATGTGCTGGTAAAGGTAGCGCAGGATCGCGTCGCCCTCGTCGCGCGGCACGCCGAGCAGGCGGGCGGTGAAGCCGGCATTGACGTAGAGGGACTTCCGGCCTGTCACCGGATGCGTGCGCACCACGGGATGCTCGGCGCGCGGATACTCGGGCTTGTCGGCGACGCCGATCGGCTTGAACAGGCCGCGATAGACCATCTCGCCGTCGTGCAGCGCGGTCATGCCGTCGAGATAGGCCTTCATGCGGTCCGACAGCGCGTCGTAGGCGGCATACATGTTGGCGAACAACGTGTCGCCACCCTTGGGCGGGCACTTGTTGATGTGCAGGATCGAGCCCATCGGCGGCTCGACCTCGCAGCTCACATCCGTGTGCCAGCCCTCACCGTTGGCGCGCGGGCTGTTCTTGTCGGAGTGGATGATCATCATCTCCGGCATGTCCGGTTCGTGCGGCGCCGCAGGATGGACGTGCAGGTCGCCGAACAGGCGGCCGAACGCCATGTGCTGCTCGGGCGTCAGCACCTGGTCGCGGAAGAAGATCACGAGATTCTCGGCCAGAGCGCGATGGATCTCGTCCTGCTGGCGGTTCGAGAGCGGCTTGCTGAGATCGACGCCGCCCAGCTCGGCACCGATGATCGGCGTCAGCTTGTCGACGGTGATCGTTTCATAGGGCGCGCCTTCCTCCGCATTGTAACGGATGCGCGGGCCGGCATTGGCGTTCAGCGAACCTGTCATGACTGTCTCCAATCGTTGGAAGAACCGAGCTTCCCGTTGCCCTATTCGTCGAGGGTGATCTTGTTTTCCACGATCAGCTTCGACCAGACCTCGCCTTCGTCGGCGACGAACTTGTTGAACTGTTCCGGCGTCCAGTCCTTGAGGACGGTACCGAGTTGGGTCGAGCGCTCGATCACGACGTCGAGCTTCGCAATCTTCCGCATCGCCGTGTTCAGCTTGTCGATGATCGGCTTGGGCGTGCCCGCCGGCGCGAACATGCCGTACCAGGCGTCGAAGACGAAGCTCGGCAGGCCCGCCTCGGCCGTCGTGGGAATATCGGGAAACGCTGGATGGCGCGCCTCGTTCGCTATGGCCAAGGCCTTCACATTGCCGTTGCGGATGTGCGAGGCGACCGAGGGCGGGCTCATGACCGCCAGCTCCACCTGGCCCGCCACGAGGTCCGCACTCACCGGGCCTGCGCCCTTGTAGGGGATATGGACGAGATCGATACCGGCCGCCTTGTTCAGCAGCACGCCACCGATATGGGCAACCGAGCCCGGCCCGAAGGACGCGTAGTTCAGCTTGCCGGGATTGGCCTTGGCGTAGGCGATGAAGTCCTTGAGGTTGTCGCCCGGCACCCGCTTGGCGATGACGATGAGCTGCGGGGCGATCGCTCCCATGGCGACGCCGGTGAGGTCCTTGGGCGACCAGTTCAGGTTCTTGATCATCGCCGGATTGGCCGAATGGAACGACGAATACTGCATCAGCAGCGTGTAGCCATCCGGCTTGGCCTTCGCGACAAGCGCCGTGGCGATGTTGCCGTTCCCGCCGCCCTTGTTGTCGATCACGACCTGCTGGCCCAACTCCTTCGAGAGATGCTCGGCGAACATGCGGCCGACGATGTCGGTGCCGCCGCCCGGAGGAGCGGCGACGACGAGGGTGATCGGACGGTCGGGATAAACGCCCTGCGCCCGAGCCGCACCGCTCGCGACGAGTGAGCCGGCGGTGGCGGATCCGAGTGCGAGGAGGTGGCGTCGCTTCATCCCTGTTGGTCCCTTCCTGTTTCTGTTCGATGGGCGCCCTTCGAGAACGGTTGGGCGGGCGCGCTGTTGACGCAGCGCTATCACCAATCCACCATATGCATGAAGTGCATTGTTTGCAGCTAAATTAATGAAAGTTTTGCAAGTATGGACAAGCGTCTGCTGGAGTCCTTTCTCGCGGTGTATCGCGCGGGCTCGCTCGTCGAAGCCGCGGAGCGCCTGAATATTTCGCAATCCGCCCTGTCGCGCCGCATCACGGAATTCCAGAACCGTCTGGGCCTCGCGCTGTTCGAGCCGTCCGGTCGCGGCATGGCCGCGACCAGCGACGCGCACGACCTCCTACCCTTGGCGTCGGCAGCACTCGAAGGCATTGCGAAGTTGGAGGCGGCGGCGCGCGCCAACAGCGAGCAGCCGGCGGTCCACATCACAGTCGCGGCGACCGCGCACACGATCGAGACGGTCGTCGCGCCGGGCATTGCCGGGTTCGTCCGCTCGAAGCCCAACATCCGCATCGGCGTCATCGAGGCCAACGGCGTCGAGATTGAGAACCTGGTGCTGAGCGGCGACGCCGCCATGGGCATCACCGGGCGGCCGCGCTACGACACCGGCCTCGTCGACCATCAGATCGTGCGCCTCGACATCCTTGCGGCCTCGCCCAAGCCGTTCAGCGCCGGCGAGCGACGGAACGGCATCGACCTCCGCGTGCTCTGCGAGCGCGACCTGCTGGTGCTGGATCGCGGGTACCAGTCGCGCTTGACCTTGGATGCAGCGCTGCGATTACTGTCGCTGTCCCCCAGCATCCGCCACGAAGGCGGCTCGGGAACGGTGATCCTGGCGCTGGCGCGGGCCGGCCTCGGCACGGCCGTCATCCCGGCGACCACGCGCACCGACCTTCACACGGCCAAGATCATTGCCAACGGCGTCGTGCTCGGCATGGACCTCGCCGCCATATGGGACCCCGCGCTGCGCTGGCGGGCCGAGGTCGAACAGTTCGCGGAGGCGCTCAGGACCTCGCTCGCTCCCCGCAACCATGCGCGGCGCAGGTGAGGTCTACCCCTTCACGGCGCCGGCCGTCAGCCCCGACGACATGTAGCGGCGGAACGCGTAGTAGATCGCCGCGGGCGGCAGCGCGTAGAGGAAGCCCGCCGTCATCAGCAGTTCCCACGGCGAATCGTCGGCCGAGAGGAAGTTGCCCAGCGCCACCGGCAGGGTGATCGCGGTGTTCTTGGAGAGCAGCAGGAAGGCGTAGAGATATTCGTTCCAGGCCAGCAACAGCGCGTAGGTGCCGACGGCGATCAGCGACGGCACCATCAGCGGCAGGTAGATCAGGCGGAAAAGCTGGAACGGCGAGGCGCCATCGATCATGGCCGCCTCGTCGAGCTCGACGGGCAGCTTGTCGGACGCCTGGCGCAGGATCCAGATCGCATAGGGCGAAGCGATGGTCGCCATGGCCAGCACCAGCGCCCAGTCGTTGTTCAGCAGCCCGTACATGCCCATGGTCTTGTACATGGGCACGGCGAGGAACGCGGCCGGGATGAAGTAGGTCAGCAGCGCGAGGTTCATCACCAGCCGGCCGCCCTTCATGCGCAGCCGGCTGATCGCGAAAGCCGCGGCAGTCGCCACGAACAGCGTGATCGCGGCCGTGCCAAGCGAGATGACCACGGAGTTGAGCATCTGCAACCAGAAGTGGTTGAGGAAATGGTGCTTCTGGCCGAGCACGGTCTCGAAATTGCGCAGGGTCGGGTTCGTCGGCCAGAGCTGGCCCGAGAAGGCCGCATCCTTGGGCGAAATCGCGAACAGGAACATGTGGTAGATCGGAATCAGCGTCCACAGGAGCACCGGGATGCCGATCAGCAGCAGGCCGCTCTCGAAGCCGATGTTGCGCAGCACGCGGCGAGGGCTCATCGCGAGAGCCGCCGCATCATGAAGTAGACGAGCGGCAGGATCAGCGGCAGCGCGCAGACGATCGACGCCATGGCCAGCCCCACCTGGTCGAGCCGCAGGTAGCGGATGCCGAGCGTCGCCAGCACATGCGTGAGATCGGCTGGCCCGCCGCCGGTCAGCAGGTAGACGCTGTTGAAGTCGCCCACCGTGAAGATCATCGAAAGGAGCGTGCAGGTGACATAGAGCGTGCTCATCGACGGCCAGGTGATGTAGCGAAAGCGGTGCCAGGCCCCCGCTCCGTCGACCGAGGCGGCCTCGTAGAGTTCGCCGGGAATAGCCAGCCGGCCGGCCAGCAGGATCAGCGTCCAGAAGGGAAGAGACTTCCAGATGTGCACCAGCATCGAGAGCGACAATGCGAGCGCCGGATCGTTCAGCCAGTTCGGCCCATCCTCCGCCGTGAAGGCGAAGATGAGCTGGTTGATGACGCCCCACTCGGGATTGAGCATGAAGCGCACCGACAGGATGGTCGGGATCGACGGCACCGCCCAGGGCAGCACGAACAGCACGGCCAGTACCTTCACCCACCAGCGCTTCTGGACGAAGAAGCCGGAGAGAAACAGAGCCAGCGCCATCTTCACGTTGATGGCGACCACCAGGAACACGAAGGTGTTGATGACGGTGCGCAGGAAGATCGGATCGGATGCCAGCTCGACATAGAGATGCGGGCTGCGCGCCAGCCAGAAGCTGTAGCCGACCGGGAACAGCACGAAGCCGATGAAGATCGCGACATAGGGCGCGACGAACAGCAGGCTCCACGCCTGCCGCTCGGAAAGGCCGAAGCCGGCCCACCGGGATTTCTCCCGGCGGGCCGCCGTGTCGATCGTGGTCGCCGTCATACGCGTACTCGCGAAAGCAGTCCTACTTGGCGACTTCCTTGATGCGGGCGATCATCTCGTCCACCGCCTTCTCGACCGAGACCTTCTCGCTGACCACGCGGTTCATCGCCTTGGCCCAGATGTTCTCGTTGTTGAGGATGGTGAACTTGTAGTTCTTGGTGAACTCGAACGGCAGCGTGCCGGCCTTGAACTGGTCGTACACCGCCTTGCGATGCTTGTCGGCCTGCCAGAACGGGCTCTCCTGGCTCGCCTTGGTCACCGGGAACCAGCGGCCGAGTGCGCCCTCGACGTACGGACGCAGGTTCTCCTCCTCCAGCAGGAACTTCAGGAACTCGCGCGCGCGCGGCTTGTTCTTGGAATCCTGGAAGATCACGCCGACCTTCACCGCCGTGCGATAGACCATCGCCGTTCCGTCGGGCTTCTTGGGGAAACCCGCGGTCGCGATCAGCTCGTCATAGGCCTTGCGGCCGGCGGCGCGCTGCTCGGGCGTGAGCTGCTCGTTGTTGGCGTCGTCCAGCCACTTGGCGGCGATCGAGATCGTGTAGTTGTGCGTCATGATCGTCGTGCGATTGTGGAAGGCGACATTGTTGTCGGGATCCTTCCAGGTCGTCGACGAGGGTGGCGAGCAGCCCTTGGCGTAGATGTCGGTATAGTCGCGCAGCGCGGCGATCAGGCCCTCGCGCACCTTCGGATCGTCGACCAGCAGCTTGCCGGAATCGTCGACCAGCTTGACGTTGTAGGCGTCCACCCAGCTCAGGAACGACTGGAACGAGTCGGTCGATTCCACGCCCATCGGGTTGCCGATTCCGTAAACACGGCTGCTGGTGGCCTTGCGGTAGGCCGGCTGGACCTTGTCGCACCAGAAGGACCAGTACTCCTTCCAGGTGCCGGGAATGTCGTTCTCCTTGAAGCCAGCCGTCGCCAGCATGTCCTTCCAGTACTGGATGTGCAGCGTCTGCTGCTTCAGGACGAAGCCGTAGAAGGCCTTCTTCTTGGCCTTGTCGTTGTAGAGATAGGCCGTCTCGATCGTGACCGGCGCGAAGCGGTCCTTCATCGGCTCGATGACGTCGGAGATGTCCTCGAGCTTGCCGTCAAACGCCCACTTGCCCGCGACCTGGACGTCATAGGTGTCGGAGTAGGCGATGTCGGGCGGCGAGCCGGAATCGAGGGCGGCGACCGTCTTGGGGATCATGTCCTGCACGGCATACTGGGACAGGTCGACCTTCACGCCGGTCTTCGCCTCGAACTTCTTGATCGCGGCGAACAGCGCATCGTCCTCGGACTTGTAGAAGCCCTTCACCCACCAGACGTTGAGTTTCTCCTGGGCAAAGCCGGGGGCCGCCGAAAAGGCGATCGCCAGCGCTGCGGCGCCGGCCAGAATCCGTCTCATTGTTTCCCTCGTCTGTTCTTAGTTGTCTGACAACTCGATTATCAGCACGCCGTACGGGAGTCGAGGAAAGACCTGAGTTTTCGCGCGCATTGCACAGCGTGCGAGAATGGCAAGCCATGACGTGACCGGCCAAAGACATTCAACTCGGCGTCGGGCAGCCCCTCGAGCAGGTCGGCCACGATGCCGACCGGAATGAACGGACTGCCGTCGGGATGCAGCAGCAGCGTCGGGCATTTGATTTCGGCGAGCCGGGGCGTCAGGTCGGTGCCGATCAGGACGCCCAAAGCGTTCAGGATGGAGGCGCGCGACCACTTCTCCTGCTCGGCCGCGAACCAGGCCAGCCGCTCGGGCGACAGAGCGCCCTCATGGAAGCGATCGCGCAGGAAGATATCGGACCAGCCCTTCGAGCCACCCTCGTCCAGCTGACGGCGCCAGGCGTCGGCGCGCTGGATCGAGGCGCCAAGATGGGCGCCGTTACTGACGGTGAGCGTGGCGATCCGTTCCGGCCGGGCAAGTGCGGCCGCCATCGCCACGGTAGCGCCGATCGACTCGCCGACCAGATGGAAACGACCGAGGCCAGCCGCATCGGCCACTTCGAATACGTCGTCGACCAGCAGATCGAGCGACCATTTGAAATCCTCGGCCGGGATGTTCGAGCGCCCGTAGCCGCGCATGTCGAAGGTGACGAGGCGGTAGGCATCGGTCAGCGCCGGCTGCCAGCCCCTCCAGATCCCGGCGCTGGCGCCGATCCCGTGGTGGAACAGGATCGGCAGGGTCGCCTGCCGCCACGGCGCCATCTGGTCGACGACGTCGTAGTGAAGCTTGCCATGTGCGGTGCCGGCGAGAGCCATCGTCAGTCGGCGCGGATGCCCGCGCCCTTGATGACCTCCTCCCACTTCTTGCGATCGGCGATGATGGTCGCCTTGAACTCGGCGGGCGAGCCGATGACAGTGTCCATGCCGCTTTCGGCGAAGCGCTTCTGGACGTCGGGCTTGGCCACCGACGCGCGCAGGGCCTTGTTCCAGTAGTCGACCAGATTAGGCGGCAGGGCCTTCGGCCCGAACACGCCGAACCAGTTCACCACCTCGAAGCCCGGAAGGAACTTGGAGATCAGCGGCAGGTTGGGAAAGAGCGGCGAGGGCCTGGGCGAACCGAACGCCACGGGAATGAGCCCGCCGCCGTTAATCTGGCCCAGGAACTCCGGCATGTTGCCGAACATCATGTCGCAATTGCCCGAGATCATGTCCTGGATGGCAGGCGCCCCGCCGCGATAGGGCACGTGCAGGATGTTGATGCCGGCCATCTTCTTGAAAAGTTCGGCGGCGAGATGCTGCGAGGTGCCGTTGCCCGCGGACGCATAAGTGAGCTTGCCGGGGTTCTTCTTCGCGAAGTCGATGATCTCCGGAACCGTCCGGTACTGCATGTGCTTGCCGACGACCAGCATGTTGGTGACGCCCGCGATGTTGGCGATCGGCGTCAGGTCGGTATCGACGTTGATGGGCAGCTTCTGGCCCGGCATCACCGGCGAGACGCACAGGGCGGCCATGGCGGCGAGGCCGATCGTGCGGCCGTCCGGCGGTGCGTTGGCCACCGTCTCGTTGGCGATGAAGCCGCTGGCGCCGGTCTTGGTATCGACGATCACCTTCTGGCCGACCTCCGACGTCGCGGCTTCGGCTATGATGCGGCACAGCAGGTCGGCCGTGCCGCCCGGCGCGAAGCCGCAGAGAAAGCGAACGTCGCCGCCGATCGTCTGCGCGCGCACCGGCCATCCGGCCAGCGAGCCGAGCAAGGCCGCCGTGCCGGCGGTCGTGAAAGTCCTGCGTTGCATTTTGTTTCCTCCCTGTGTTGAGAAAAAGCCTAGCATACTTCCCGCATGAGCAAGCCTCTTCGCCGCCACCTGCTCGCCGGCCTCGCGGCGCTTCCCCTGGCCCCTGCCCGCGCCCAGGCACCGGACTTTCCCGACAGGCCGCTGCGGTTCATCGTGGGCTTCCCTCCCGGTGGCCCCAACGATCTGCTGACGAGGCTGATCGCGCCGGGCATCGGCGAGAGGCTGGGCCGCCCGGTCGTCGTCGAGAACAAGGCCGGTGCCAACGGCGAGATCGCCGCAAGTTTCACGGCCAAGAGTCCGCCCGACGGCGGCGTGTTCATGCTGGCTTCCAATGGCTCGACCACGGTCGCGCCGGCGCTCAGCCGCAACATCCCCTACGACGTTCGAACAGATTTCGTCGCCGTCGCACCGGTCGGCATCAATCCGATGCTGCTCGTCGTGCGGCCGGACCTTCCGGCGAAGGATGTCGCAGGGCTGCTTGCGCTCGCGCGCTCGCGGCCGGGAAAGCTGAACGGCGCCTCCGCCGGCGCGGGCGGCGCGACCCATCTCGCGCTCGAACTCTTCAAGGCGATGGGAAGGCTCGACATCGTGCACGTGCCGTACAAGGGCGGCGGGCCTGCGATGGCCGATCTCATGGCGGGCCAGGTCGACCTCTATTTCGGCGGCCTCTCGACGGCATTGCCGCACGTGAAGGCGGGAAAGATGCGCGCCCTGGGACAGACCTCGCTCGAACGCTCGGCAGCGGCGCCGGACATCCCCACCATCTCGCAAGCCGGGCTGCCGGGCTACGAAGCGGCGATCTCCTACGGCGTGTTCCTTCCCGCCGGCACACCGAAAGTCCTGGTGGATCGCCTGCATGCGGCTGTCGATGCCACGGTCCGCTCGCCCGACGTGACGAGGAAATTCGTCGATCTCGGCGCCGATCCGCAATTCGGGACACCTGCCGAATTCGCGGCCTATGTTGCCGACGACCTCGCCAAATGGGCCCGCCTCGCGAAGGAAGCGGGCCTCAAGGCGGAGTAGCCCTACTGGACGGACGAGAAAGCCGTCGGCGTCAGCATCTGTACCGCGACGTTCTCGACGATGGCGCCGTCCTTCTCGGTCTCGGCGCGCTTGGCCAGCCATTCCGGATCGGCGGCGAAGGCGTTCCACTTCTTCTCGCGGTCGGCCAGCGATTCCCAGGCGAGGAAATAGGTCAGCTCCTGGTTCGACTCGCCGATCAGCGTCGTGAAGAAGCCGGCCTGCTTGATGCCGTGACGCTCCCAGATCTTGAGCGTGATGGTGTTGAAGCGATTGAGCAGCGCCGGAAGACGACCCGGCACGCACCTGTAGACCCGCATTTCATAGATCATCTTCTCTCTCCCCTAGAATTGCCCGCCGAAGCGCGGCACGAACCCATCGCCCTCGTGGTCGATGTGGCAACTGAATGGCGCCCCGAAGTGGCACGGCATCAACCTCGCGCCGCTGCCGGCGCAATGCTCCAGCGCCGCGCGCCGGCTCTTGCGGGCTCCCGCGCCGTCGGCGCAGGCGAAGCTGTTCCACTCGGGATGATAGACCTGCAGCGCATGGTGCAGGATGTCGCCGCAGAACAGCGCCTTGTCGCCGCGCGATTCGAACTTGATGGCGATGGTGCCCGGCGTGTGACCCGGTGCCGGCTCGACCTTCAGGTTCTCGTCGAGCTGCGCGGCGCCGTCGATCATCTGCGTGAGCCCTGCCTCGACGACCGGCAGAACCGAATCGCGGAACGAGCCCGCGTTGACCGGACCGGTCGCCGGGTCGCTGTCGAGCTTCAGGTAGTGATCGTAGTCGGCGCGGCTGAAGACGTACCTGGCGTTCTTGAAAGTCGGCACCCATCTGCCGTTCTCGAGCCGCGTGTTCCAGCCGACATGGTCGACATGCAAGTGGGTGCACATGACCATGTCGATCTGGTCGGGCTCGACGCCGGCGGCTTTCAGCCGTTCGAGGTACTTCGTCTCCATCAAGTGCCACTTCGGCCTATGGGGACGCGACTTGTGATTGCCGACGCAGGTGTCGATCAGGATCGTCTTGCCGCCGATCTTCAGCAGCCAGCTGTGAACGCTGAGCTTCAGGAAGCCCGAGGCTTCGTCATAGTGGGCCGGCACGAGCCAGTCGCGATGACGCTCCACGACGGCGGGATCCCAGTCGGGAAAGAAGGCCTTGGCGTCGAAGTTCGGCTCGTAACTTTCCTCGATGCGCACGGCCATGCCGGCGCCGAGCTTGACCTCGACCATCCCCGCTACCTCCCCTGTTTTGCGGGGAGCTTAACGGTGCGAGGCGGGTGCGGGAAAGGCGTCCGTTTCGCCTCCCGCGTTGCCGTCAGAACGGCAGCCGCGCGGCGTCGACACGCTCGACGTGGCGGTGGGTGAGCGCCGCGATGGCGGCGCCGCCCAGAGGCGCAACGACGACGAGCGCGATGAAATGCACGCCGAGCAGCCACGGCTCGAACAGGCCGGGCGTCAAATGTCCGACCATGACGGTGGAGATGAAGAACAGGACGGCAAAGCTCACCCCCGCGAGCAAACCGCCCAGCATCACGAAAAGAAAAGAAGCCGTCAGCGATCGTCCGATGAGATAGCTCGCCGCGAAGGCAGCTCCGGCGGCGACAAGCGCTGTAACAGTTTCCATCACTTACCCCTCCAATACGCTCTCGACTTGGGAGAAATCAGAGTCGACACTGCATCGTCACCCTCACTCTGAAACATCCACTGTTCGTCGAGAACCGACCAATTGCGCATGTCTGACTCTGCATTCGACTGGCTTTCCGCAGCGGAACTCTCAAAACTCTTCGCACGCCGTCAGGCATCTCCGGTCGAAATCGTCGACGCGATGTTGAAGCGTGCATCGGCGCTGCAACCTCATCTGAACGCGTTCGTCCTGATCGATGAGGAGGGCGCGCAACATGCTGCAAAGGCTGCGGAATCGCGCTGGCAGAAAGGGCAGCCGCTGTCGCCGTTCGACGGAATTCCAACGACGATCAAGGATACGACAAACGTAAAGGGCTGGCCGACGCGCCTCGGTTCGCATTCCACGGACCAGACTCCGGCGATCGAAAACGCCGCCGTCGTCGACAGGTTCCTTGCCGGGGGCATGATTATTCTCGGCAAGACGACGACCCCGGAATTCGGCTGGAAGGCCCTCACCGACTCGCCGTTGCAGGGCACGACGCGCAATCCCTGGAACCTTGCCCATTCTGCCGGCGGCTCGTCCGGCGGCGCTTCGGCGCTCACGGCGGCGGGCGTCAACCCTTTCAACCACGGCAACGACGGTGGGGGCTCGATCCGCATCCCCGCCGCCCATACCGGCCTCGTCGGCCTGAAGCCGTCCTACGGGCGCATCCCGCAATCGCCTGCCGATGCCCCCTTCGCTGACGTCATCAGCCAGGGCGTGCTGGCGCGCTCCGTGCTCGACACCGCGATGGCTCTCAATCTCACGGCCGGCCCCGATCCGCGCGACTGGCGATCGCTGCCCGCCGAGGCGCGCGACTACACGGTCGGCCTCGAGGCCGGCGTGCGCGGCTGGAAGATCGGCCTCAGCCTCGACCTCGGACATGTGAAGGCCGATGCCGAGGTACGCGACCTCATCATCGCCGCGGCGAAGCGCTTCGAGGATCTCGGCGCGCATATCGAGGAGGTCGGCCCGATGTTCGAGCCGCTGCAGCAGAGCTTCGAGCCGCTGTGGATCGGCAGCTTCGCCACGCGCCTGCGCCAGATCCCGACGCAGCTCCACGACAAGCTCGATCCGGGCCTGCGCGCGCTTGCCGAGAAGGGACTGTCGATCACCCTCGCCGACTATGCCCGGGCTTACGAGGCGAAGAGCAAGCTCGCGCGCGACCTCGCGCTCTGGCATCGCAACTACGACCTGTTGCTCGCGCCCGTCACGCCGACCGCCGCGCCGCCGGTGGAGACGCTCTACAATTCCGAGGCGTTCCCGCGCTGGACCAAGGGTGCGCCCTACACCCTTCCCTGCAATCTCACCGGTCAGCCCGCCGCCTCGATGCCGGCCGGTCTCACCAGTGCCGGCCTGCCGGTCGGCCTGCAGATCATCGGCCCGCCGCGCGCGGACGATGTCGTGCTGCGCGCGATGCGCACCTACGAAAGCGCCAGCGGCTGGACATGGCCGCAGCCGCGCGTGCTGGAGACGTTGAAAGGGTTGTGAGGAGTCCGCGCCCTCAGGCGACGCGGGACATGTTGTCGGGCGGCGTCGGGCGAACGACGCGCAACGCGATCACGAGAACACGATAGCCGAGGAAGCCGGCACAGGCCGCGCTGCCCGCCGCGATGTATCCCGGCTCGATCAGCGCCTCGCCGATCATCGCCGACGAGAAGTCGACAAGGGACAGGGCGACCAGGATCAACGCGGCGATGAGCCCGTCGACCGTTGCCGGCAGCGACACGAGCCCCGATTCCCGATTGGACTGCACGGATAACATCCATCCGCGAATGCGGCCGATCGCCGAACCGATGGCGAAGGCCACGACCCAGAGGAAGTCGAACAGGAAGCTCGCCTCGAACACGCCGGCAAGAAGCATCAGCGTCGCCATCACGGCGAAGCCACCCGGAAGAGCGACACGGCCCAGCGTCGTGACACCGCCGCGCGACTGCGCCGCCATCGTCCAGAGACAAAGGGCAGCGAACAGAAGCGTGAGGCCGTTCGCCAGACTGAGAGCCGAAACCATGGGTGAAGCAAACGATACGGCGCGGGGCTAGTAAAGCGCTACGGCTGCACAAGCACTGTCGGCAGAGGCTTTTTCCGCTTCAACCCACGAGAAATTGAATGGGCCTCATAGCGGGTGAAGGCGAGGATGGCGCGTCCGAAATACAGAAAACACGGGGAGAAAACGACATGACCGGCAAATCGACACTCGTGGCGATCGCCGCGACGGCATTGGCACTGGCCTGTTCTGCCACGTCGTCGCAGGCCCAGCAGACGCCGCCGCAATTTCCCAACATGACCTTCTTCATCACCAGCACGGGCGGTCCGCAGGGCGCAAACTTTGGCGGACTCGAGGGCGCCGACCGGCATTGCCAGACGCTGGCCGCCAAAGCCGGCGCCGGAGGCAAGACCTGGCGGGCCTATCTCAGCACCCAGGCGGTCGGCGGCGCGACCGCCGTCAACGCAAAGGACCGCATCGGCAAGGGACCGTGGGTGAACGCCAACGGCGTGCAGATCGCGTCGAGTGTCGACGACCTTCATTCGGCCAACAACAAGCTCACCGCCGAGACCAGCGTCGCGGAAACCGGCAAGCTTGTTCCGAGCCGTCTCTATACCGTTAACCAGCACGACATCCTCACCGGCACGCAGGCCGACGGCACCGCCTTCCCGCCGGACAGGGACATGACCTGCGGCAACTGGACGAAGAATGGCGAGGGCAGCGCCATGGTCGGTCATACCGATCGCATGGGCTTGCGCGACGATGCGCCGTCGAAGTCGTGGAATACGTCGCACCCATCGCGGGGCTGCGACCTGCCCGCCCTGATCACCACCGGCGGCGCGGGCCTGCTCTACTGCTTCGCGGCCAACTGATCGAGGCCAGCGGTGCCGGTCCTTCAGGGACGGCACCGCCGCTTCGATCGCTGCGGGATCAGGCGTCGGGTTTGACGCCGGCGGTCGTGATGACCTTCTCCCACTTGTCGATTTCATTCTGCAGGAACGTGCCCGTGTCCTCCGGGGTGGCCCCGACCGGGATAACGGCCTGCTCGGCCAGCCGCTTGCGCAGCGCCTCGTCCTTCACAGCGCGGCCGACCTCGGCTGAAAGCTTGTCGACGATCTCCTTGGGCGTGCCCGCGGGCGCGAGGAACATGACCCAGCTCGAGGATTCGATCAGCGGACCGCCGGCCTCGACAATGGTCGGAATCTCCTCGACTCCAGGCACGCGGTTCTTCGACAGCATGGCGAGACCGCGGATTTTTCCGGCACGCACCTGGGAAATGACGCCGATCGGCGCATCGATCAGCATCTGGATGTTGCCGGCGGCAAGGTCCGCCAGGGCGGGCGCCGTACCCTTGTAGGGGACGTGCTCCATCTTGATGCCGGTCACCTGCTTCATCAGCTCGCTGGTGAGATGGGCGGCCGCGCCGACGCCCGAGGAGCCGAACGACATCTTGCCCGGATTGGCCTTCGCATAGGCGATCAGTTCGCCCACGTTCTTCACCGGCAGGTCGTTGGTGACGCAGATGATGAGCGGCGCGACGCCGACCAGCGAGACCGGGCTGAAGCTCTTGACCGGGTCGAACTTCAACTTGCCGGCATAGAGGGTCTTGTTCGCGGCGTGGGCCGCGATCACCGTCAGGAAAGTATAGCCGTCCGGCGTTGCGTTGGCGGCGGCTTCCGCGCCGATGAGCGAGTTGGCGCCAGGCTTGTTGTCGACCACGAAGGTCTGGCCGACGTTCATCTTCTCGAGCGTCAGGCGCGTCACCACGTCGGTGAGGCCGCCCGCCGTATAGGGCACGATCCAGCGAATCGGCTTGTTCGGCCAGGCCTGGGCGCGCGCCGCGCCAGGAATCAGCGCAGCCGCCGCCGTGGCCGCGAGCGCCGTGCGGCGATTGATCGTCTTCATGAGTTTTCCTTCTTCCCTGTTTGTCTTCAGTCCAGATCGAGACCGTTCATCCCGGCGTTCTTTCGTGCCTTCTTCGCGATCTCGCCCAGCACCTTGCCGGCCTGTACCGGATCCATGATCTGGTCGACCGTCGGGCCCTTATGCCAGCCCTCGGCGACGGCGAAAATGCCGTTTCCGGCCTGGAAGACGCGGCCCGTCACCTCGCGGCTGTCCTCGCTCACCAGCCACGTGGCGACCGGGGCGATCCACTTGGGATCGCGGCGCTTCTTGTCTTCCTCGGTGTACTCGCGCAGGTCCTCGGTCATACGAGTGAAGGCCGACGGCGAGATCGAGTTCACCGTGATGCCGTAGCGCGCGAGTTCGCGCGCGGCGATGATGGTGAACGAGGCGATGCCCGCCTTGGCGGCACCGTAGTTGGTCTGGCCGATATTGCCGTAGATGCCCGAGACCGACGTCGTCGTGATGATGCGCGCATCCACCGGGCCGCCCTTCAGCTTGGCCTGGTCGCGCCAGTAGGCCGCCGCATGTCGGGCCGGCGCGAAAGTCCCCTTGAGATGCACCTTGATGACGGCATCCCACTCGTCCTCGCTCATGTTGACCAGCATGCGGTCGCGCAGGATGCCGGCGTTGAGCACGATCGCGTCGAGCTTGCCGAACGCCTCGACCGCCTGGTCGATCATGTGCTTGGCGCCGTTCCAGTCGGAGACGTCGTCGCCGTTGGCCACGGCCTCGCCGCCCATCGCCTTGATCTCGTCCACGACCTGCTGGGCGGGGCCGACATCGTTGCCCTTGCCGGCCCGGTCGCCGCCCAGGTCGTTCACGACCACCTTGGCGCCATGCTCGGCCAGCATCAGGCAATGTTCCCGGCCGACGCCGCGGGCACCGCCCGTCACGATCGCCACCCGCCCCTCGCACAATCTCGCCATTGCTCCCTCCCGTCTTTTGCGTGTCTGAAACCTGTCGTCCTGCGCTAGTCTAGCGGTGCTCAAGGGAGGATCGCCATGGACACGCTGCCGCTCGTTACCCCCGAACAGGTCGGGCTTTCCGCAGCGCGGCTCGACCGCGTGCGCACCTGGATGAATGGATGGGTCGACAGCGGCAAGCTGGCCGGCATGATCACCTGCGTCATGCGCAGGGGCGAGCTGGCCTTCGCCGAGGTCGCGGGCAAGTCGGACCTGGCCCGCAACAAGCCGATGCGCGCCGACACGATCTTCCGCATCTACTCGATGACCAAGCCGCTCACCTCCGTGGCCATCATGATGCTCTACGAAGAAGGCCGCTTTCAGCTCGACGATCCGATCTCGAAGTTCATCCCCGCCTTCGCCAACCCGCGCGTGATGGTGGGCGGCAGCCGCGGCAAGATCGAGACGGTGCCGGCCGAACGCGAGATCAACTTCCGCGACCTGCTCACCCACACGTCGGGCCTGACCTACGGCTTCATGGAGAGCAACCCGGTCGATGCCGCCTACCGCGCCAAGCAGGACGGCGTCGATTTCCAGACGGCCGACACCAGCCTGAAGCAGGTCGTCGAGCGGCTGGCGCAGCTGCCGCTGATCGCCCAGCCGGGCAAGGCGTGGAACTACTCCGTTTCGACCGACGTGCTGGGCTATCTCGTCGAGGTGATCTCCGGCGTGCCCTTCGAGAAGTATCTCAAGGAAAAGGTCATCGATCCGCTGGGCATGGTCGACACCGACTTCCACGTCCCGGCCGCCAAGCACGATCGCTTCGCCGCGAACTACGCCGCCGGCCCCGGCGGCAGGCTCGACCTGATCGACGACCCGGGCAAGAGCCGCTACCTCGCGCCGCGCAAGGTCAATTCGGGCGGCGGCGGTCTCGTCTCGACGGCGGCCGACTACCTGCGCTTCTGCAAATTCATGCTGAACAAGGGCGAGCTCGACGGCGTGCGCCTGCTCGGCCGCAAGACGGTCGAGCTGATGACCATGAACCACCTGAAGGGCGACATGGCCGACATGGGCACGCCGCGCTTCTCCGAATCGACCTATACCGGCATCGGCTTCGGTCTCGGCTTCTCGGTGATGATCGATCCGGCCAAGGCCTACATTGCCGGCACGCCGGGCGAATATGCCTGGGGCGGCGCCGCTTCGACCGCCTTCTGGATCGACCCGGTCGAGGACATGGCCGTGGTGCTGCTGACCCAGCTCATGCCCTCCTCGACCTACCCGATCCGCCGCGAGCTGCGCGTGCTCACCTACCAGGCGATCATCGACTGAGGGACAACGTCATGCGCAATACCGGCAGCATCGAAGTCCGCAAGCTCCATTCGCTGTTCGGCGCGGAGATCACCGGCATCGACATCACGCGTCCCCTTTCGGCGCGCGAGTTCGGGCCGATCCGTGCCGCGTTCGAGGAGCATTCCGTGCTCCTGTTTCGCGACCAGGCGATGGACGACGACACGCAGATCGCCTTCAGCGAGAATTTCGGCCCGCTGGAGACGACGCTCAGCGCCAATCCCGCGGCTGGCACGAAGTTCGCGCGCCAGTCCAACCTCGACATCATGACCGGCGAGCCGATCCCGCCGGACGACATGCGCATGATCTACCAGAAGGCCAACTACTTCTGGCACTCCGACTCGTCCTTCAAGCGCATCCCCTCGCTCTGCTCGATCCTGACGGCGCGCATCTGCCCGCCCGAGGGCGGAAACACCGAGTTCCTGAACATGCGCGCGGCGTGGGATGCGTTGCCGCCGGCCCTGCAAGCGACCATCCATCCGCTGGTCGCCGAGCATGCGCTCGCCCATTCGCGCGACCGTGTGCAGAAGGGCATCCTCAGCGCCAAGTCGCTGTCGGAGTTGCCGCCGGTGAAGCAGCGCATGTTCCGCGACAATCCGATCAACGGCCGCCGCGCCCTGTATATCGGCGCCCATGCCGGGCGCATCCTGGGCTGGCCCGAGCCGATGTCGAAGGCGATCCTGTGGGAGCTGGCGCAGCGTGCCGAACAGCCGGAATTCATGATGTCGCACGCCTGGCGCGAGGGCGACGTGATCGTCTGGGACAATCGCGCCGTGCTGCATCGCGCCACCTACTACGATGCGACCAAGCACAAGCGCCTGATGCAGCGCACGACCATCGGCGGCGACGAGCTGACCGTTCCCCAGTAACAAATGGCCGATCCAGCTTCAGCGACACCCCTCCCCGACGGCATGCCGGCGGGGCCACAGCGGCTCGCCGCCGTGGCCACCATCACCATCGGCCTGTCGATGGCGGTGCTCAGCAACTCGATGACCAACCTGGCCCTGCCCTACATCGCGAACGATCTCGCGATCACGGCGGAGAGCTCGATCTGGATCGTCAACGCCTACCAGATCGCTTTGATGATCATGCTGCTGCCGGTGGCGGCGCTGGGCGACATCGTGGGCTATCGCACGGTCTATCGCTGGGGCCTCGTCGTCTTCTCGCTGGCCTCGATCGGCTGCGTGATGGCCCCGTCCCTCTCCTGGCTGATCGCCGCGCGCACGCTGCAGGGGCTGGGCGGCGCGGCCATCATGGCCATCCAGCCCGCCCTGGTGCGCTCGATCTATCCGCGGGCCGCCCTCGGCCGCGGCCTCGGCTTCAACACCACCGTCGTGGCGACCTCGCTGGCCGCCGGCCCCAGCCTCGGCGCCGCCCTGCTCGCCATCACGAGCTGGCCGATCCTGTTCGCCGTCTATATCCCGCTCGGCGTCATCTCCTTCTTCCTGGCCGCCCGCTTCCTGCCTGTGACCACCCATGCCAAGCGGCCGTTCGACGTGCTCTCGGCGGTCCTGTCGGGTGGCACCTTCGGCCTGCTGATCTTCGGCATCGACGGCGTCGGTCATAATCATCCCGTGCCGGTGATCGTGGCCGAACTGGCCGGATCGGCCCTGCTCTGCACCCTGTTCGTCTGGCGCCAGCGCCGGCTCGCGGACCCGATGATGCCGATCGACGTCTTCGGCCGGCCGATCTTCTCGCTCTCCATCTCGGCCTCGACCTGCACGTTTGCGGCACAAGGCCTCGCCTTTGTCAGCCTGCCGTTCTTCTTCCATACCGTGCTGGGGCGCGACGCCACCGCGACCGGCCTGCTGCTGACCGCCTGGCCGCTGGCGCTGGCCGGCGTGGCGCCGATCGCCGGCCGGCTGGCCGACCGCCACCATGCCGGTGCGCTGGGGGCGATCGGCCTCACCTGCATGGCCTCGGGCCTGATCCTGACGGCGTTGCTGCCGCCGGATCCCTCGGCCGCCAACATCATGTGGCGGCTGGTCCTGTGCGGCGCGGGGTTCGGCATCTTCGCCTCGCCCAACAACCGTCTGATGATGAATGCCGTCCCGCGCGACCGCAGCGGCAGCGCCGGCGGCATCATCGCCTCGGCCCGCACCCTCGGTCAGACGATGGGCTCGGCCCTTGTCGCGCTCGTGTTCGGCCTGTTCGACTTCTCGGGCGGCGGTGCCGCCGACGCGGCCCGGGCGGCAATCTGGCTCGCCGCCGGCTTTGCGCTCACCGCCCTCATCCTGAGCAGCCTGCGCCTACGGCACTGACGTTGCGTGCATCTCGCGGAACAGCGACGGCGCCATGCCGAAGCGGCGCTCGAACGCCTGCCCGAGCCGCGCCGAGGAGCGCAGGCCCACGCGGCCGGCAATGGATTTGAGCGACAGGCCCTTGGCCAACAAGGTGCGGGCCGCGTCGAGCCTTAGCCCCTCGACGAAGTGCGCCGGTGTCTTGCCGGTCGCCTCGACGAACTTGCGATAAAAGCTGCGCTCAGAAAGACCCGCGCGCGCAGCGAGGGCCGGCACATCGAGCGACTCGTCGAGATGGGCCTGCATCCATTCGATCAGCCACGCGAACGGCGCATCGACCTCGGTCTGCGCCTGCAGCAGCGGACTGAACTGCGACTGGTAGCCCGGCCGCCGCGCGTAGAGCACGAAGTGCCGCGCGATCAGGTTGGCCGTCGCCGCGCCGAGATCGGCCTCGACCAGCGCCAGCGCCATGTCGATGCCGGTCGTCACGCCGGCCGACGTCCAGACCTGGCCATCGACGACATAGAGCGCATCGGCATCGACCGTCAGCGCCGGATACCGGTCGGCCAGCCGCTGGCAGCTCGCCCAGTGCGTCGCCACCCGCTTGCCGTCGAGCAGTCCTGCCGCCGCCAGCACGAAGGCGCCGGTGCAGACCGAGCCGAAGCGTCGCGCCTGCGGTGCCACCTTGCGCAGCCAGCGACGGACATCCTCGCGCGCCATCACCGCCTTCAGGCCGCGCGAGCCCCCGGCGACCAGCAGCGTGTCGCAGCGCCCGCCGATCGGCTGGCTCATCAGCGCCACGCCGCAGTTGGACGCGACCGCGCCGCCATCGGGCGATACGATCCTCACCTCGTAGGCCGGCCGCGCGCGCCCCTCATTGGCGGCGCCGAACACGGCGGCCGGTCCGGTCACGTCGAGCAGCTGGCAGCCTTCGTAGGCGAGGAGCACGATCCGATGCGGTCTGGTCATTGGCAGAAAATACCTTCTATTTGTCATTTCTGCCAGAGGCCCGAACCGGCTATACACGCCCATCGACTTTTGAATTCGCGAAGGGAATCCCATGGCTGACACCGTCCACATCGGCATCCTGCTCTTCCCCGACGTCACGCAGCTCGACGCGACGGGCCCCGCCCAGGTGTTGTGCCGGGTGCCCAACGCCAAGCTGCACATGATCTGGAAGACGCTCGATCCGGTTCCGACCGACGCCGGCTTCTCGATCGTGCCGACCACGACCTTCGCCGATTGCCCGCAGCTCGACGTGATCTGCGTGCCCGGCGGTGGTGGCCAGGTCGCGCTGATGAACGACGAGGAGACATTGGCCTTCCTGCGCAAGCAGGCGGAGGGCGCACGCTATGTCACCTCGGTCTGTACGGGCTCTCTCGTGCTCGGCGCGGCGGGGCTCCTCAAGGGCTACAAGTCGGCCTGTCATTGGTCGTCGCGCGAGTTCCTCCCGGCCTTCGGTGCGATCCCGGTCGCCGAACGCGTGGTGCGCGACCGCAATCGCGTGTCGGGCGGCGGCGTGACGGCGGGCATCGATTTCGGCCTCACGCTCGCGGCGGAACTGGCCGGCGAGGAAGTCGCCAAGTCGATCCAGCTCACACTTGAATACGATCCGCAGCCGCCGTTCGATTCCGGCAACCCTGAAAAGGCCGGCCCCGAGCGCGTGAAGCGGCTGAAGGAGCGCATCCACGGCATGCTGCAGAAGCGCGCGGAGGCCAACCAGACGGCCGCCGCACGGCTCGCCTAGCGCAGCGCTTCCTGACGCAGGGCGACGATGAACAGGATCATGGCGGCGGTCGGCGCGACCGTCCGCACCGTGTTCCACATCGTCCAGCGATCGACATAATGCGCCCAGAAAGCGGTGGCCTCCGGCGTTCCCGGCCGGGCCGCCGCCAGCGCATTGTTGAGCGGCACGTTGAAGACCATCGTCACGCCGAACGCGCCGACGAGATAGAGCAGGCTGGCGCACAGCAGCAGCCAGCCATCGCCGCTCCAGCGCAGCCACGCGGCGGCCAGCAGCACCAAGCACAGGATCGCCGTGCCCACGAAGACCAGCATGAAGCTGCGATTGATGACGACGATGTTGATCGCCTGCATGGTTTCAAGGCCGTGCGCCGCCGGCACGCAGACGAGCGCCCCCATCACGAAGGACGAGAAGGCATAGAAGATGCCAGCGACCAGCCCGCTGCCGACGGCGGCGGCGAAGATCGCGTAGAAGATCGCGTGATCGATCATCGCGCGTCACCCGCGAGGCGTTGCAGCACAGCGTCGAGCGTGACCCTGCCGCGACGTAGCTCGCCGCTGCCCGCGGGAAAGCCCAGCCGGCCGACGTTGAAGGCCTCATCGAGGTCCGCGAGCTTCTCGGCGTAATCGGCGCAAAGGCCAGCCGCCACGGGCCCCGCCACCGTCTCCTCGCGCGACGACGGCACCGCCGTCACCGTCTTGCCCAGACGTTTCGACAGGATCTCTGCGGCATCGAGCGGCGAGTATTGCGCCGGACCGAGGACATTGACGACGCGCGTGCCGGGCTTCGGATCGAACAACAGTTCCGCCGCCGCGCGGCCGACATCGAGGGCCGACACCGCGTCGCTGCGGTGCTCAAGCGGCAGCTTGCCCGAGGGCAGCACGCCCGCCTCATGTGCTGCGGGCAACATCGCAGCCCAGTTCTCCAGGAAGTCGCCCGGCCGTAAAAATACGATCGACGGCGCCGCACCGGCCAGCGCCGTTTCGAAGTCGTGCAGGGCACGCACGATGCCGTTGCCGTCGCGGAGATGTGCCCCGACCGAGGAGAGCGCCACGACGTGCGGCACATTGGCTTCGCGCACGGCCGCGGCAATCGATTGCGCTGCGACACGCGATTCGGCCAGCACGTCTTGCGCCTGCGCCGGCGGGACAAGCAACACGAAGACCGCCTCCGCGCCCTTGAATGCAGACACGAGGCTTGCCGTATCCGACGCTTCGCCGCTCACGGTTTCGACGCCGAGATCCGCCGCGCGCTTCGGATCGCGCGACACCGCACGCACCTTCACATCGCGCTGCTTCAGGGCTTCGAGAGCGGCGCCACCCACCTGTCCGGTGGCTCCCGTGATGACGAACATTGCGACCTCCAAGATTGTGAGGCCGCACCTAACATCCCGGTTCCCTTCCCATAAGTACGCACATTTTTTATACTAGGTATCAATCATGGATATTCAACGAGGGGCGCGATGGCCGAGATCAAGGCTCCCTGGTGTCCCGTAGCAGCAACGGTCGAAGTGATCGGCGGACGCTGGAAGCTCAACATCCTGTTCTATCTCAAGGACCAGCCGCGCCGTTTCAACGAGCTGCGCCGCCTCGTGCCGGGCATCACCCAGCGCATGCTGACCCTGCAGCTGCGATCGCTCGAACAGGATGGAATCGTGTCGCGCACGGTGCACAATACCGTGCCGCCGCATGTCGAGTATTCGTTCACGAAGAAAGGATTGAGCCTCAGCCCCATCCTCGACGCGATGGAGGAATGGGGCGAAGCGCATCGTCCGCGCCGGCGCGGACGGGAACGGGCCGAGACGGCCCTGGCGCGCTAGTTGGCGCCGGCCGTCGCGCTTTCGATGGTGATGGCCTTGCCGGCCGCCATGTCGAACTTGAGACGGCGGACGTAGTCGAGGTCGCGGCCGGTGACGCGCACGAAGCGGCTGCCGTCGGGATAGTCGATGGCGTGGATCGCACCGACATCGTAGACGCCGGCATGACCCGGCTCGAGGCGATATGCCTTCACCTGCTCGAGCTTCGCATCGCCCGCATCCCTGCCGCCGTCGACGCGGCGATACTCGCTCATGTCGGTGTACTTCACCGCCTGGCCGTAGACGGCCCACGAGGCGCCGTGATCGTGCGGCGGACTCTTGTGCGGCTTGGGATTGCAGTGCGCCAGCACGACGAAGCCCAGCTCCTTGTCCTCGTAGAGCTTGCGCGTGCCGATCGGCGCGGCCGGGCCGACCGCCTCGTCGACGAACGACGGATTGGCCAGCAGCCTCTCCAGGAGCACGCGAACCTGTTCGCGGCCGGCGGGTCCCTCTTGCGTCTTGAGCGCGGACTGCGCGTCCTTGACGAACGTGTCGAGCGTGTAGGTCATGCAGCGGCTTCCTCGAAAAGTCATGGCCTTGGGAAGGCAGGCGGAAATGATCCGCCCACCTCACCGCGCCTGTCAACGGCCGCCGAAGATGCGGCGGGCGATGACCATGCGATGCACTTCCGACGGGCCTTCGTAGACCCGCATGGTCCGCACCTTCTGCGCCATCATCGACAGCGGCAGTTCCTGCGTGACGCCCATGGCGCCGAACGCCTGCTGGGCATGGTCGAGCACCTCGCTCGCCATCTCGGTCGCGTAGACCTTGATCATCGAGGCTTCCATGCGGACATCGCGGCCCTCGTCCTGCTTCACGGCGGCATCCATGACCATCAGGCGGCAGGCATGCAGCTTCATTGCCGCATCGGCCACCCACCACTGCACGGCCTGACGGTCGGCCAGCTTCTGGCCGAAAGTGACGCGCTGGCTGGCATGCTCGACCAGCATATCGAGGGCGCGTTGCGCCATGCCGATGCACCACGAGCCCATCTGCAGGCGGCGCACGGTGAGGCGAAGCTGCATCGGCGCGAAGCCCGCACCGATGCGGCCCAGCACCTGCGTCTCGGGCACGCGGCAATCCTCGAACACGACCTCGTAGGTGCGCTGGCCGGCCAGCATCGGAATGGCGCGCGCCACGACCAGGCCGGGCGTGCCCTTGTCGACCAGAAAGGCCGTGATGCCGCCGCGCGCGCCGAGATTGGTATCGGTCACCGCCATGACGATGGTGAAATCGGCCTTGGCGATGCGGCTGATCCAGATCTTGCGGCCGTTGATCACCCAGTCGTTGCCGTCCTTGACCGCCCTGGTCTTCATGCCGGCGGGATCGCCGCCGGCGCCGGGCTCGGAGATGGCGATAGCCGAGCTGGTCTCGCCCGCCGCGTAGGGTTCGAGGTACTTCTTGCGCTGCTCGGGGTTCGCGGTCGCCAGCAGCATGTGCAGGTTGGGCGAGTCGGGCGGGAAGGTGAAGGGCACACAGGTGTAGCCCAGCTCTTCGTTGACGCCGACCAGCGCCACGGCCGGCAGGTTGGCGCCCCCCACCTCTTCGGGCACGTCGAGAGCCCACAGGCCGAGATCCTTGCACTGCTTGAAGAGCTTGCCGTTCTCCTCCTCGGAGAGTGCGGCCGGCTGGCCCGTCGAGAAGCGCTCGAGCACGTTCTTCTCGAGCGGCATCAGTTCGTTGCGCACGAACTTCTTCACGAGATCGCGCAGCATCTGATGTTCTTCGTTGACCTGGTACACGCCTGTTCCTCCTTGATCCTGCTAGGTCGGTTTCCCGATGCCCTTGTTGACGAATTCGAGCGTGTAGGCCCGAGCCACATCGAGCCCCTTGGGCAGCACGTCGACATCGACCATCGACTGATAGAAAGCCTGCCAGCGCACCGCGCTCATCGCGCCAATACCACCCTGAAGCGCATCGCCGGATATCACGATACCCCGGTCGTTCATCACCTTGATCGCGTACCGGATACGATCGTCCGTCTGTTCCGGATTGACCTTCTTGATCAGGGCATTGGCGGCATCGATGGCCGGCCCGCCCTTGAGATACTGCGCCCAGCCTTCCAGCGTCGCATTCACGAAGCGCTGGATCAGGTCGCGCCTGTCGGCGGCCAGCTTGCGCGAGATCGCGATGGTCGTCTGGTAAGCGCTGAAGCCCGCATCGGCGAGCAGCAGGAACGGCGGCATGCGGCCGATCGCCTGCGAGATCGAATAGGGCTCCGACGAGAGGAAGCCCTGCTGCACGACGTTCTTGTCGGCGAGGTAAGGCGCCATGTTGAACGTGTAGGGTCGGAGTTGATCGTCGTTCAGACCGTACTTCTTGCGCAGGTACGGCCAGTAGGTGACCCGCCCGCCGCTGCCGATCAGCAGGGTCCGGCCTTTCAGATCCTCGAACGTGTCGAAGCCGGTGTCGGGATGGCCGATCAGGACCTGCGGATCCTTCTGGAAGATCGAGGCAATGGTGAAGAACGGCGCATTCTCGCGCACATAGGTGAAGGCTTCGAAGCTGTTCGACATGGTCATGTCGACACGCCCCATCAGCAGGAGCTGGCTGATGTTGAGGCTCGGGCCGCCCTGTCGGATCTCGCAGTCGATCCCCACCTTGCGGTAGAGGCCGGCGGCAACCGCCTGGTAGTAGCCGCCATGCTCGGCCTGGGCGCGCCAGTCGGTCTGGAGGACGAGCTTGTCGAGCGTCTGTGCCCTCGCCGATCGCGCGAGAGGAAGCAGGAGCGGCGCCGCGACGAGACCCAGCGCCGCTCGCCGGCTGAGGCGGTAGGCGGTCATGGGGCGAGACTCTCCCCGCGGCGGTCGAATCGAAGCGCAACCAGTTCCTTGACGGCCATGGCCGATTCGCCCAGCGCGCCGATCGAGGGCATCCAGTAGTCCCACCAAACGATCCCGTCGTCGGGAACGGTCCAGTCGACGCCGAAGATCGCGAAGTCGAGGCCGGCGCGCCGGGCGAGCTTGGCCGCACGCGGGATGTGGAAGGCCGAGGTGATGATCGCCACGCGGCTGCCCTTCACCATTTCGCGCACGTTGCGGATGTTCTCGATGGTGTTGAGAGCCTTGCCCTCGGACACGATCACCTCGTCCGGAACGCCGAGGGCAATCAGGAAGCGGCGCATGGCCTCCGCTTCGGTGGTCGCCGGGCCGCCCTTCTGCTCGCTCAGCGAGCCACCGCTCACGATGATCTTGGGCGCCGCCCCGGCATGGAACATGCGCGCCGCCAGCCAGATTCGGTCCGATGCGTCGGTGAGTTCCGGCTCCATCGTGTAGGGAGGCTGTGCCGGCATGATACCGCCGCCCAGCACGACGATGGCATCGTAGCAGCACGGCTTGTTGTCCGCGACGAGCCTTTGCGCCTCCGCCTCGAGAATTCCCGTCAGGAGCGTCGACAACGGCGTGAAGGACAATGCCAGGGTCTGCAGAAGCGCCAATCCGAGCACCAGCGATGCAAGACGACGCCATCCGACCAGGCGCATCGCCAGCCACAGCACGACGCCCAGCGCCAGCGAGGCCGGCGGCAACATCAGGTTGGCGAGGATTTTCAGGAGGATGAAGGTGTTCATGCCGGGCCGCGTGCTCCGGCTATACTAGAGAAGCGGCCGGCAATCTCGTGCAAAGCAGCGCAGGCATGTCGCTCTGCGATGACGGCAGATGCACTGAAGAAGAACAGGCCGGGAAGCATGGCGCCAAAAAGAAGGGCGGGCCCGGCCTGCGCCGGAACCCGCCCGATCTTGACCCGTCGGAAACGAGTTAGATCGCTTCCTTGAGATCCTTGGCCACGCGGAAGGCGACCTTCTTGGAAGCCTTGATCTTGATCGCTTCGCCGGTCGCCGGGTTGCGGCCCATGCGCGCCGGACGGGCGCGGACCTGAAGGATGCCGAGGCCGGTGATGCGCACCTTGTTGCCCTTCTTCAGGTGACGGACGACCAGATTGACGAACTCGTCGAGAGCGCCGGTCGCGTCCTTCTTGGTCATGCCCGTCTTCTCGGCCAGCTCGGCTGCAACCTTGGAAAGCGGAACGGTCGGAACGGTGGTGGGTTTGGTAGCCATGTTGAGGGGTCCCTTACATTTCTTGGTTTCGCCAACGACTCCTGACGCCCCAGGGCACCGTTGACGGCGCCAAGGTTATCCACGAATCGATCCCCCGCAAGTCCGGAATCCACGGAAAATGTCGATTTTTGGGGCTTTTTGGGCCATCTAAGGCAGTCATCCACAGATTGCAGAGAGCGTTTAGCGTGTCGAGTCCTGCCTTGATCCCGACTTTCAGCACCGCCGTGAACACATGGCAGTGCGACGAAAACAACCATCTGAACGTCCAATTCTACACCGAGTTCGCCCACGAGGCGTCGGCCAGCCTGCTCGCGCATCTGGGCTTCGGGCCGCGCGCTCAACGGGCCGACGGCGCGGCGGCTCGGGTGGTCGACGACCATGTCCGCTACCTGCGCGAGTTCCGAGTGGTCGAGCCGGTGGAGGTCCACTCCGCCCCCGTCGAGGTCGGCGAGCGCGATCTCGTCGCCTATCACGAGGTGCGCAATCCCGCGAAGCGCGAGGTCGCCGCCACCATCCGTCGCCGCATCGAGTGCGACCGTCCCTGGCCGGCCGCATTCCGCGCTCGCGCCGAGGCGGCGTGCGTGGCCCTGCCGGACTCCGCCCGGCTGCGCAGCGTCGGCAAGCTCACGCTGCCCGATCTGTCGCTCGCCGACGCTCCCCTGGTCGGCCTGGTCGAGGTCGGCCGCACGCAGATCACGCCCGACGAGTGCGACGAACGCGGCGACTTCCTGCCGCGCCACCACTTCGGTCGCTACTCCGACGGCGCGCCGGTCCTGTGGAACCACATGGGCTTCGACCGCGCGGCCATGCAGGAACGCCAGGAAGGTTCGGTTGTGGTCGAAATGCTCAACCACTATCGACGCCCGTTGCGTGCTGGCGATCTTGCCGTGGTGATGAGCGGCCTCGCCACCTTCACCGACAAGACGATCACCTTCACGCATTTCCTGTTCGAGGCGGAGACCGGCACGCTTGCTGCTTGCGCCGAGGCGGTCGGCATGAAGTTCGACCAGAAGATCCGCAAGATCATGACCTTCCCGGCCGAGGATCGCGCCCGCATGGAGGCACGGCGGCTCAAGCTCTGAGGAGAAGTCGATGGACGAGAAGACGAAGACGGCCGCCGGCATTGCGGCAGGCCTCCAGGGCATGAAGTACGACGACAGGCGGCTCGCCGAGCTGGCGGCAGAGGTCGAGATCCTGAACGACGCGGTGCGCAAGGCAGCCGCGGCGCGCCTCACCTTCGACGACGATCCCGCGGCGTTCGTCAGCGTCATGGCGAAGGAAGCGCGCTCGTGAAGAACGAGGATCTCGCGCTCGACGATCTCACCGCCATCGCCGATGCGATCGCCGAAGGACGCACCACGTCGGTTGCCGCGACCGAAGCCTGCCTCGCCCGCATCGATGCGTGGCAGCCTCGCACCAATGCCTTTCTGCGCGTCTATAGGGAGAAAGCGTTGGCGCAGGCCAAAGCGATGGATGCGGAGCTCGCCGCCGGCAAGCGCCGCGGCCCCCTGCACGGCGTGCCGATGGCGCACAAGGACATGTACTACCGCAAGGGCGAGGTCTCGACCGGCGGCAGCCGGATCCGCGGCGACTGGGTGGCGCCGGTGACGGCGACGGTGCTGGGAAAGCTCGACGCGGCGGGCGTGGTCGAACTGGGCTTCCTCAACATGGCGGAGTTCGCCGCCGGCCCCACCGGCCACAACGTCCATCACGGCCATTGCCGCAATCCCTGGGACCAGACGCGCGTGACGGGCGGCAGCTCCAGCGGCTCGGGCGCCTCGGTGGCCGCACGCATGGTCTATGGCGCGCTGGGTTCCGACACCGGCGGCTCGATCCGCCTGCCCGCCGCCGCCTGCGGCGTGGTCGGCATGAAGGCGACCTATGGCCGCGTGAGTCGCGCCGGTGCGGTCGCGCGCTCGTGGAGCCTCGACCATGTCGGGCCATTGACGCGCACCGTGCGCGACAACGCCCGCATGCTGTCCGTCATCGCGGGCTACGACCCCGAAGATTCGACGACCAGCGAGAAGCCGGTGCCCGACTACGAGGCGTTGCTGGAAGGCGGCATTGCGGGCCTTCGCATCGGGCTCGCCTTGCCGAACGACGGCCCGGCGCCCATCGATCCGCAAGTCGGCGCCGCGATCCAGGCCGCCGCCGAGGCGCTCGGCCGGCTCGGCGCCAGGGTGACGCCCGTCACGCTGCCGGACTTCACCGCACTCTATCGCTCGGCCGAAGTGATGGTGAAGTGCGAGGCCGCCGCCATGCACCGGCCGTGGATGGAGAAGACGCCGGAGCTCTACGCGAACCAGGTGCGCACGCGGATGGAAGCGGGCTTCTTCATTCCTGCGACGCAGTACATCGACGCACTGCGCCTGCGCGCGCATTTCGTGAAGGAGTTCCTGTCGACGGCCATGGACGGCGTCGATGCCGTGCTGCTGCCGGCGATCCCGTTCCCGCTGCCCACCATCGAGGAGACGGACACCGAGACCAAGGGCGGCCCCGCGGTACTCAAGATGGTGGCTGGCTTCACCGGCCTCACGCGCCCGTTCAACACGCTGGGCATTCCGGCCTTGTCGGTACCGTGCGGCTTCGACACGAACGGCGCACCGATCGGGATGCAGCTCGTCGGCCGGCCATTCGACGAAGCGATGCTCTATCGGATCGGTCACGCCTACCAGGGCGCGACCGGGCATCATCTGAAAGCGCCGGTCTAAGAGAAAGGTCTCTCGTCGCGCTCGGGATGACAACGTTCTGCCAATACAGAGACCGCTGTCATCCCGAGCGTCAGCGAGGGACCTTTACCCAAACCTCTAGACCGCGAGATTGACCGTCACGCTCTTGCGCTGCGTGAAGCTGTCGAGCATGCCTTCGAGCGAGAACTCGCGGCCGAGGCCCGACTGCTTGTAGCCGCCGTAGGACATGCCGGGCGTCTGCCCGCCGCCCTGATTGACCTGCACCCAGCCCGACTCGATGGCATGCGCGGCGCGCAGGCCCTTGCCGATGTCGTGCGTCCAGACATAGGCGGCGAGACCGTAATGGCTGTCGTTGGCCATGCGGATCGCCTCGGCTTCGTCGCTCCAGCGGATCGCTACCAGCACCGGCCCGAAGATCTCCTCGCGCGCGAGGCGCCAGTCGTTCGAGCGGTCGGCGAACACGGTCGGCATGGTGAAGTAGCCTTCGCTCAGCGGGCCGGTCTTGGGCGGCAGGCCGCCGAACACCAGCTTCGCGTCGGAACGGTCGAGACCGTCCTGCACATACTTGCAGACCTTGCTGTACTGCTTGTTGTTGATGATGGTGCCGATGTCGCTCGCCTCGTCGAGCGGATCACCGATCTTGAGCGCCGTGGTCTTCTTCTCGAGCTTCGCGAGGAAGCTGTCGAAGATGTCCTCGTGCAGGAACATGCGCGAGCCCGCGGTGCAGCTCTGGCTCTGGCGGGTGAAGCGCATGGCATTGATGATGCCGTCGACCGCCCAATCCTCGTCGGCGTCCGGATAGACGATCGAGGGGCTCTTGCCGCCCAGCTCGAGCGACACCGGCACGATGCGCTCGGCGGCGGCGCGCATGATCACCTTGCCGACCTCGGTCGAGCCGGTGAAGGAGAGCTTGCGGATCTTCGGATGGTTGGCGAGCGGGCCGCCGCACTCCGCGCCATAGCCCGTCAACACGTTCAGCACGCCCGGCGGCAGGAACTCCTGACAGATGTCGGCCATCAGCAGCACCGCCATCGGCGCGTCCTCGGCCGCCTTCATCACCAGCACGTTGCCGGCGCAGAGGGCGGGCGCGATCTTGAGCGCGCCCAGCATCACCGGCGCGTTCCACGGGATGATGGCGCCGACGATGCCGATCGGCTCGCGCCGCGTGTAGGAAAGCACGTGCTCGCCGAGCGGCACGGTCTCGCCCTTGAGTTCTGAGCCCAGCCCGCCGAAATAGCGGAAGATGTCGGCCGCCAGCTTGGCCTCGCCGCGTGCCTGGGTGCGCAGCGCGTTGCCGGTCTCCAGCGCGATCGTGCGCGCCATTTCCTCGCTGCGCGCTTCCAGCACTTCGGCGATCTTGAGCAGGATCTTGCCGCGCTCGCGCGGCACCACGTTCTTCCAGGCAGGGAAAGCCTTTTCGGCGGCAGCGACGGCGGCGTTGACATCGGCCTCCGCGGCGCGCGGCACTTCCGCGACGGCGGTGCGCTTGCCGGGATTCTCGATGGTGATGCGCGCACCGGAGGCACTCTCGACCCACTTGCCGCCGATCAGCATGCCCTTGGGCCTGTAGGTGTTGGCCGGCGGGGCCTGGGTCTTCATTTCGGCAGTGGCGGTCGACATGCGGGTCCTCCCGGGGTCCAAAAAATCGGCCCGGAGTTTGGCCCGCAGGGCGCGGCGCTACAAGCCGCCACGATCCTCATATCCGCTTTGCAGTGGCCACGCCCGACCGAATGTCGGATTGTTCGCCCTCATTCGAAGAGGGAAGAAATGAAGCGATTCCTGAGTGGCCTCGCCATCGGCATGGGACTTCTGGCAGCTGGAAGCGCCTGGGCCGGCACGCTGGACGACATCCAGAAGAACGGCGTGCTGCGCGGCGGCTTCCGCGAGAACGCGCATCCCTTCGCCTACAAGGGCGCCAACGGCGCACCCAACGGCTTCATGGTCCAGCTCTGCGAGGCGGTGGCCAAGGACCTCGCCCGACAGTTGAAGCTGCCCGGCCTGAAGGTCGAGTTCGTGCCGGTCACGACCGAGAACCGCCTGGACATGATCAAGCAGGGCAAGATCGACCTGCTGTGCGATTCGCTCACCGAAACCCTGGACCGCCGCGCGGTGGTCGATTTCTCGATCACCACTTTCGTCGACGGCACCAGCTTCGCCATCCGCAACGACGGCCCGCGCGACATGCAGGATCTGGCCGGCAAGAAGGTGGGCGCCGTCGCCGGCACGCTGACGGAAGAAGAATTGAAGAAGGCGCTGGCCTCGATCCACGTGAACGCCACCGTCGTGCCCTTCACCGATTTCACCGCCGCCATGACCGCGCTGGAGAAAGGCGAGATCTCGGCCTACTTCGCCGGCGGCGCCATGCTCACCGCCATGATCAAGGACCACAAGGATGCTGCGAAGATCCTGCTGGCCAACACCTATCTCAGCCTCGAGCCGTTCGCGCTCGCCATGAAGCTGGGTGAAGGCCCCTTCCGCCTCGCGGTCGACCGGGCACTCAGCCACATCTACCGGTCGGGCCAGATCGCCACGATCTTCGGCGACGTGTTCGGCAAGAATGCTCGGCCGACGCAGCAGCTCCAGACGCTCTACATGATCGCGACCTTGCCGGAATAGGATCGCGGACCCATCTTCGCTGCCATGTCGCGTCCCTTCCGCCTCTCCGTCCTCGACCAGTCGATCGCCGTCTCCGGGCGGCCGCACGGCGAATCGATCCGCAACACCGTCGCGCTCGCCAGGCATTGCGAGGCGCTGGGCTACGAGCGCTTCTGGGTGTCGGAGCATCACAACCATCCGACCATCGTGGGCACCGCGCCCGAGATCGTGATGGCCGCGATCGCCGCCACGACGGAGCGTATCCGCATCGGCAGCGCCGGCATCATGCTGCCGCACTACTCGCCGTTCAAAGTGGCTGAGGTCTTCCGCGTGCTCGACGCGCTGGCGCCCGGCCGCATCGACATGGGCCTCGGCCGTGCGCCGGGCTCCGACGGCCGCACCGCCTTCGCGCTCAATCCCGCGGCCAACGAGCGACCCGAGCATTTCCCCGCCGACGTGCGGGACCTGATCGCCTGGGTGCACAACGAGCCGCTGATCGATCGCCATCCCTTCGCCGCCGTGAAGGCCTTCCCGCAGGGCCCGACCGCGCCGGAGGTCTGGATCCTCGGCAGTTCCGACTACGGCGCGCAGGTCGCGGCGCTGTTCGGCCTGCCCTACTGCTATGCCTGGTTCTTCAGCGACGGCGCCGGCGGCGAGCGCGCCATCGATCTCTACAAGCGGACCTATCGCCCCAGCGAGCGCCATCCCGAGCCGCGCTCCGCCCTCTGCGTCTGGGCGCTGGCCGCCGAGTCGATGGAGAAGGCGCAGTACCATTTCACGTCACGGGCGCTGAGCCGCATCAATCGCGACAAGAACATCCTGGGCCCCCTGCTGCCGCCCGGCGAGGCCGCGGAGGCGCCGCTCGCCGATTTCGAGCGCGCCAAGATGGAACAGTTTCGCAAGGACTCCTTCGTCGGCACCGGCCCCGAAGTCGCGGCCCGCATCACCGAACTGAAAGAGCGAGTCGGCGTCGACGAGATGGCCGTCGTCACCTGGACTCACGACGAACAGGTCCGCCGCGATAGCTACACAGAACTCGCCAAGGCCTACGGCTTCGCGCCGTGAAGTAGATCGTCTGCCTCCCCGTTCAAATGGGGAGGTCCCCCCAAGGCGAGGGCCCTCATAAGACGAGGGCACTTCCCCTTTGCGGAGTCCGCAAAGGGGAAGAGGGAAATCCTATCGCTGCTCCGTCCAGCTCTCCGAGAAGGCGAGCGCCGAGGTGCTGAAGGGACGGCCCTCGCGTTCGCGGGGCCACGGCTTGCCGCGCGCCTGCTGGCCGTTCAGCGTCAGGCGGCCGGAGAGCGCCGGGACCAGCACGGTGCAGACGCCGTAGGGGCGCGGGTTCGGGGCCTGGTTGGGCTCGGTGTGGATCAGCAGCGGATCGCCGATGTCGTGCCAGGTGAGCGCGATCTCGGCGTCGGCAGCCGAGACGTACTCGGTCCAGAAGTAACGCGGGTCGCCGGACTTGCTGAAGTCGGCGTCGATCACCGGGATCGACAGGTCCTTCAGTTCCGGATTGAGCATTCCCTGCACGGTCTGCTGCAGCCAGCGCGCCATCGCGATGTTGTCGGAATAGATGCGCCAGTGGCCGTGGGTCAGCTCGCTCTTGAGATAGAGCACATGGCCCGGGCCGGCGGGGCAGAAAAGGATGCGCCAGTAGCTCGCATCGGTCGAATTGGGATTGCCGTCCTTCTCGCTGAGACGAAGGAACGGGTTCTCGCCCGTCAGGATGACGCGGTGCGGATCGGCGACGCTCATGGTCTTCCCCTCTGAATTTCACCCGGCACTTGCAACCGCGCCAACGGGTGGACGTTTCCGTGGCTTAGCCTAGCAGGAGGTCCCGGATGGGCGAAGTCCTTGGTCGTGCGGCGCTTAAGATACTGGCCGGTATGGTGGGTGCCTCAATCGTCACCTTTGCTGCCACGGCACAGTCACAAAGCGAGCCGCCGGGGCGCGTCGGACGCCTGGCCTTCGTCGATGGAACCGTCTCCTTCCATGACGACGAGCAGAGCGGCTGGAACAAGGCCATCGTCAACACGCCGCTCACGACGGGCGACGCCCTTTGGACCGAGCCGAATTCACGCAGCGAGATTTCCCTCGCCGGCACGCGCATCCGCATGGACGGCTCCACCGAGCTCGACATGTCGCAGATCGACGACACGCATGTCCGCCTTCAACTCGCGCAAGGCCGGGTAGACGTGAAGACTTTCGCGATGGACACCGCACAGCCCTACGAGATCGTAACGCCGCGCGGCACGATCACCCTGCAGCAGCAGGGTGACTATTACGTAGAGGCGGGCTCAACACAGGACCCGACGCGTCTGGGCGTGCGCTCCGGCGCGGCGCAGATCCAGGGCCTGAACGGCCAGACCCTGGCGGTCCGTGCCGGCGAAGTCGGCGAGGTCTTCGGTGACGGCAGCTCGTTGCAGCTCAAGACGATCCAGGCCGCGCCGCCGGCGCCGGCCGCGTCGTGGGCCGCGCGCGACCGTCAGGTCATCTACGACCAGCAGCCGCAATACGTGCCGGCCGGAATGACCGGTTACGAAGACCTCAACGCCTACGGCAACTGGGTGAACGACGGCAGCTACGGCCAGGTCTGGGTGCCGCGCTCGACGCCCGCCGGCTGGGCGCCCTATCGCACCGGCCACTGGTCTTATGTGAAACCGTGGGGCTGGACCTGGATCGACGAGCAACCCTGGGGCTTCGCGCCGTATCACTACGGCCGATGGGCCAACAGCAACAATCGCTGGGTATGGGTGCCGCCGCAGCGCGAGCAGCGTCCGGTCTACGCGCCGGCGCTGGTCGCCTTCGTCGGTGGCCTCGAACTGGCCGCGCAGCTCGGCAACCAGGGCCGCAATACCGGCCCCGTGGGCTGGTTCCCGCTGGGGCCGCGTGAGGTCTACGTGCCGCCCTATACGACCAATCGCGATTACTACCAGCGCATAAACCGCGCTGCGATGATCCAGGATCGCGACCTGAACGATCGCTGGGAGCGCGCCCAGCGTCGCGAGGCCTTCATCGCGGGCCAGAACTCGGTGCTGGCCAACCAGCGCTTCGCGACCGTGGTGCCCTCACAGGCCTTTGTCCGCTCGCAGCCGGTGCAGCGCGCCGTACTGAACGTCGCCGCGGACAAGATCGCGAAGGCCGCCGTTGCCCCTGTTTCCGCCCCACCGGCGCCGACCGCGTCGGTAGCCGCGATGGCGGACACCAAGAGCGACGCCAAAGCCGGCCCCAAGCCGGAGGCCGCTGACGCGAAGGCGACTGCGGAAGCCCGGACTGCGGCCGAGGCCAAGGTCAAGTCGGGGGACGTCGCTGTCGCCAAGACGGCCGTGGCCGACATGCCGACGCTCGCCAAGCCCGCCCCGGCGAGCCAGGAGAAGAGAGCCGCCGCCCCGGGCCCGAAGATCGCCTCGATCGACACCAAGGCGGGGACAGACACCAAGGCCAAGACCGCCGAAGCACCCGACGCCAAGACGGCCAAGCCCGCCACGCCACCGCTGCAGCCGCGCCAGGGCGCTGCCCCGCCGGCGCTGAAGGAGACGAACAAGGCTGCGCCGGAGCAGGCAAAGCAGGAAACCGCCAAGCCGGCCGCCAGCCCACCCAAGGAGGCCGCTCCCGCCCCGCCGAAGCCGGCCCTTGCCTCGCCCGACCCGTCTCCGGCAAAGCGTGACGAAGCCAAGCCGAACGAGCCCAAGCAGGCTGCCCCGGCGCCCGAAAAAGCGAATACCCCGCTGCCCCGCCAGGAGGAGCGCCGGCAGGCGGCACCGGATCAGCAGAAGCCGAACGCGGCGCCCCAGCCCAAGCAGGAAGAGCCGAAGCAGGCTGCCCCTGCTCCGAAGCCGGCCGCGTCTCCGCAGCAGCGTCAGGAGGAGCCCCGTCAGGCTACCCCGCAACCGGCGCCCCGTCAGGAGCCCCAACGCCAGGAACCTCAGCGTCAGGAAGCGCCGCGCCAGGCGGCTCCTCAGCCCCGGGCCGAACCTCAGCCGCAGCAGGCCCAGCCGCCGCGCCCGCAGCCCCAGCCGCAACAGGCTCCGCGGGATAAGGAAACGCGTGCCCCGGCCCCGCAGCAGAATCAGCAGATCGCCCAGCCGCCGAAGGCAGAGCCTCAGAAGGGCAACGACAAGAAGGACAAGGACTAGCTCGTCCTTCTCGGGCTGAAGGCCGGGAAGCCTGGCCTAAAGAACCTGGTTGCGGAGCGTCGCCTCGCCCCGCCACAGGCGGTCGAGGTTCTCGATCAGGATGTCGATGACGTTGTCTTCGTAGGCGCGCGTTTCGCCCGCGGTGTGCGGGGTGATGAAGACATTGGGCATCGTCCAGAGGGGCGATGCCGCCGGCAGCGGCTCCTCGGCGGTGACGTCGAGGGCCGCCGCCCAGATCTTGTTGCCCTCCATCGTCTTGATGAGGGCCGCCTCGTCCGCGACCTTGCCACGGGCCACGTTCACGAACACCGATGAAGGCTTCATCCCGGCGAAGGCCGCCGCGCTCATCAGACCCGTCGTCTCCGGCGTCAGAGCGCAGGTCAGTGCCACGATGTCGGCCTGCGGGACCAGCTTCACCAGATCGTCCATGCCATGGATCTCGTCGGCGCCATTGGTCCCGGCCCTGGGATCGCGGCGGATGCCGATCACCTTCATGTCGAAGGCTTTGGCGAGCTTGGCGAGGTGGCTGCCGATGCGGCCCATGCCGACGATCAGCAGCGTCTTGCCGCCCAGCTCGTCCTCGCGCTGGGTGAGGTCGCCCAGCATGCCGCGCCACACCTTCTTGTGCTGGTTGTCGCGCGCCTCGGGGATGCGTCGGAAAACGGCGAGGATCAATGCCAGCGCATGCTCGGCGACGGCGCGGGCGTTGACGCCGGCCGCGCTCGCCAGGCGGATGCCCTTGGCGCCCAGCAATTCCCTGGAATACTGGTCCATGCCCGAGCTGATCGACTGGACGAACTTCAGTTTGGTGGCGTGGGGGATGATGTCGTTCTTCCACATGCCGGACACCGAAACGACATCCGCCTCGCCGACCCTCTGCACGAATTCGTCGTAGCTGCGCACCTGGAAGCTGTTGATGCCGGTATTCCGGGCATCGAACCGCGCCTTCATCTGGTATGCCGCATGCGCGAAGCAGATTGTCAGCTTATCTCTCGTCGGAAACATGGAACTCCCCCTGCACAAGGTGCCACACTAGCGCGAACGACCACCCTGGGGGAACAAGATGAGCCGCAATCCACTCCGTGAAGCGCTGAACGCGGGCAAGCCGACCGTCGGCACGCACATCCTGTCGGCGTGGCCGACACTGGTCGAATTGATCGGCCATTCCCGGCAATACGATTATGTGGAGTTCACGGCCGAATACGCGCCCTTCACCATGCACGACCTCGACAATCTCGGCCGCTCGTTCGAGCTGATGGGCATGTCGGGCATGATCAAGATCGAGCAGACCCAGTACACGCACCAGGCCATGCGCGCGATCGGCTCGGGCTTCCAGAGCGTGCTGTTCGCCGACATCCGTTCGGTGGAGGACGCAAAGGCCGCGGTCGACGCGGTGCGCGCCGAGACGACGATGGCCGAGGGCGTGCGTGGCCGCGGCCGCCTCGGCGTCGGCATGCGCCGCGACGTCGGCACGGTCCGCACCGGCGGCTCGCCGGCTTACGTCGACGCGCTGAACGAAGTCGTGATCGCCATCATGGTCGAGAAGAAGTCCTGCGTAGACGATCTAGACCGCGTCCTCGACGTACCGGGCCTCGACATGGTGCAGTTCGGCGCCTCCGACTTCTCGATGAGCATCGGCCTGACCGGGCAGGCCAACCATCCCGACGTGGTAGCGGCCGAAAAGAAGACGATCGAGACGGCGCTCAAGAAAGGCCTGCATCCCCGCGTCGAGTTGCGCGATCCGAGCCAGGCGGCCAAGTATCTCGACATGGGCGTGAAGCATTTCTGCATCGGCTGGGACGTCCGCATCCTTGCCGACTGGTGGGACACCAAGGGTGCCGAGATGCGCGGCCTGCTGGGCGACAAGCCTGCCGCGCCGGTCAAGACGCCGGCCAAGGCCGGCAACTACTAGTGTTCGTGTGAGACCTTCATGAAGCCACCGATCGCGCCGCGACGCCTGTCGCGGCGCATGCTGCACGGCGTGACCGTCGACGACGACTATGCCTGGCTGAAGGACGAGAAGTGGCAGGAGGTGCTGCGCGATCCGTCGCTGTTGGATGCCGACATCCGGGCCTATGTCCAGGCTGAGAATGCCTATGCCGAGGACCGGCTCGGGCCGACGAAGGAGCTGCAGAAGGCGCTGGTCGCGGAAATGCGCGGCCGCATCAAGGAAGACGATTCCGGCGTGCCGACCCCGGACGGACCGTTTTCCTATCTCTGGAAGTTCCGCGAAGGCGGCCAGCACCAGCAGATCGGCCGCACGCCACGCGACGGCGGCGAGATGCAGACGATCCTCGATGGCGATGCGCTGGCCAGGGCTTCGGACTATTTCAAGTTCGGCGGCACGCGCCATTCGCCCGATCACAAGTTCGAGGCGTGGAGCGCCGACCTGCGTGGCTCCGAATACTTCACCTTGCGCGTCCGCCGCTGGGATACGGGCGAGGATCTGCCCGACATTCTCACCGAGACCAGCGGCAGCGTCGTCTGGGGCCGCGACTCCTCGTTCTTCTTCTACATCCAGGTGGACGAGAACCACCGCCCGCTGAAAGTTTTCCGGCACCGGCTCGGCACGACGCAGGCCGACGACGTGCTCGTCTACGAAGAAAAGGACATAGGCTGGTTCACCCGTATCGGGGAAAGCGCCAGCGGTCGCTTCTGCGTCATTTCGGGTGGCGACCACGACACGACCGAGCAATGGCTGATCGATCTGTGGGTACCCGACGCCGTGCCGCGCCTGATCGCGCCACGCGAGACAGGAGTGCGCTACAGCGTGGCCGATCGCGGCGAGGAGTTGTTCATCCTCACCAACGAGGGCGGCGCGATCGATTTCAGGATCGCCACCGCCCCGCTCGCCACGCCCAGCCGCGCCAACTGGCGAGAGCTGGTGCCGCACCGGCCCGGCACATACATCCTCGGCATCGATCTTTTCGCCGGCCATCTCGTGCGACTGGAGCGCGCCAACGCCCTTCCCTCGATCGCGATCCGCGACCTCGTGACCCGTGACGAGCACACGATCGCCTTCGACGAGAGCGCCTACTCGCTCGAGATGATCGGCGGCTACGAGTTCGAGACGACGATCCTGCGCTTCGCCTACTCGTCGATGACGACGCCGAGCGAGGTCTACGACTACGACATGGCGACGCGGCAGCGGACCTTGCGCAAGCGGCAGGAGATTCCGTCCGGCCACGATCCTGCCGCCTATGTCACGACGCGCATCCTGGCCGTCGCGGCAGACGGCGCCGAGGTGCCGGTGTCGATCCTGCATCGCCGCGACCTGGTGCGCGACGGTAGCGCGCCGCTGCTGCTCTACGGCTATGGCTCCTACGGTATGGCGATACCGGCCTCTTTCTCGGCCAACCGCCTGTCCCTGGTCGATCGCGGCTTCGTCTATGCCATCGCCCATATCCGCGGCGGCGCCGACAAGGGCTGGTCGTGGTATCTCGACGGCAAGCGCGAGAAGAAGACCAACACGTTCGACGATTTCGTCGCCGCAGGCCACGCGCTGATCGCGGCGAACTACACGTCGGCGAAACGCATCGTGGGCCATGGCGGCAGCGCGGGTGGCATGCTGATGGGCGCCGTCGCCAACCGTGCTCCGGACCTGTTTGCCGGCATCATCGCCGAAGTGCCCTTCGTCGACGTGCTGGCGACCATGCTCGACGACAAGTTGCCGCTAACGCCGCCGGAATGGCCCGAATGGGGCAATCCCATCACCGATGCGGCGGCGTTCGACTACATTCGCTCCTATTCGCCCTACGACAATGTAGCGGCGCAGGATTATCCGGCCATCCTGGCGATGGCGGGCCTCACCGATCCTCGCGTGACCTACTGGGAGCCCGCAAAGTGGGTTGCCCGCCTGCGCGCGACGATGACCGGCGGTGGACCGGTGATCCTGCACACCAACATGGGCGCGGGCCATGGCGGCTCGTCGGGCCGCTTCAGCCGCCTCGACGAGGTCGCGATCGCCTACGCCTTCGCGCTGGATACGGTGGGACTTGCAGGAGCCAAGCCATGAAGACGCGCATCGACACGCTGCTGAACGAGGCCGTGCAGCGCGGCGACGTGCCCGGTGTTGCAGCCGTCGTCACCGACGACACGGGCACGAGCTACGAGGGCGGATTCGGCAAGGCGGTCCTGGGCCAGGACGCCGGCATGACGCCCGACACGGTCGTATGGCTCGCCTCGATGACCAAGGCCGTCACCGGCGCGGTGGCGATGCAGCAGGTGGAGCGCGGCGCGCTGAAGCTCGACGCGCCGGCGAAAGAGGTGATCCCCTATCTCGGCGAAGTGCAGGTGCTTGAGGGCTTCGACGCCGCCGGCAAGCCGCGTTTGCGCGGGCCGACGCGCGACATCACCTTGCGCCATCTGCTGACCCACACGGCGGGTTTCGGCTACGACATCTGGAACCCGGAGATCCTGCGGTATCGCGAGGCCATGGACGTGCCGACCATCGGCACCGGCCTCGACAAGGCCCTGACCACGCCGCTGCTGTTCGATCCCGGCACGCGCTGGCAGTACGGCATCGGCATCGACTGGGCCGGCAAGATGGTCGAGGCGGTGACGGGCCGGAGGCTCGGCCAGGTGATGCACGACGATCTGTTCGCGCCGCTCGGCATGGACAGCACCGCCTTCTGCATCACGCCGGCGATGCGTGCCCGCATGGCCAGGGTGCATCACCGCCGGGCCGACGGCAGCCTGGTCGCCGACCTCAAGCGCGAAATCCCGCAGGATCCCGAATTCGAGGCCGGCGGCGGCGGTCTCTATTCGACGGCCAACGATTATCTGAAGTTCGTGCGCATGGTGCTGGACGACGGCAAGTCGGCGCGCGGCGACATCGTGATGCAGCCCGAGACGGTCGACGCGATGGCCGCCAACGCGATGGGCGATTCGACGGTATCTCTGCTCAAGACCGTGATGCCCGCTTTGTCCAACGACGCCGAGTTCTTCCCGGGCATCACCAAGAAATGGGGCCTGAGCTTCCTGATCAACAACGAGGAAGCCCCGACCGGCCGCTCCGCCGGCAGCCTCTGCTGGGCCGGCCTGCCGAACACCTACTACTGGATCGACCGCAAGAAACGGCTGGGCGGCGTCTACATGACCCAGATCCTGCCCTTCGCCGACGTGAAGTCTCTGCCGCTGTTCTATGCTTTCGAGAGCGCGGTGTACGGACGCTGAAGCTCATTGGAGCGCGCCACTCCAGTGGCGCTCAGCTTTTGTTTTCAGTGATGAATGAGCGCCACTGGAGTGGCGCGCTCCAAAGACGTCCTTGTGCTCAGGGCGACGGAACTTTCAACCCAAACAACTCCGTCTCCTCGCGGACGCCGCGCAGGCGGTGGCGGCCGAGGGAGACCAGGCGGTCGCGGCTCGAGGTCGCCGCCTCGGCGAAGGCCTGCGAGATCAGCAGCGCCTGGCCGAGCGGCTGACACAGCGCCTCGATACGGGAGGCCTCGTTCACCGCCGGTCCGATCACCGTGAAGTCGAGGCGCGTGTCGGAGCCGACATTGCCGTAGAGTACGCGGCCGATATGCAAAGAGATGTCGAGCGTCGTGGTGCGTTGCCCGGCGCCGCGCCGCTCCTCGTTCAGCACCTCGATGCGGGCCAGCACTTCTTCCGCGGCCGCAAGTGCCTCCGCGCAGACTTCGGCGCGGTTGCCGGCGATGACGCCGAACGCCGCCAGCATGCCGTCGCCCATGAATTTCAGCACCTCGCCGTCGCGCGCGACGATCGGCTGGACCATGCAGTTGAAGTAATCGTCGAGCAGCGCGATAAGCTCGCGGCCGGGCATCATGTCGGCGAGCGCGGTAAAGCCTCTCAGATCGGTGAAGAACACGACGGCTTCGACGCTCTGCACCTCCCCGCGCAGCACGGTGCCGGAGAGCACGCGGCTCGCCGGATCGTTGCCGAGATAGGCCGCCAGCAGCCCGTGGCCGATGCCGCGCAGGCTGGTGGCCTTCACCGCCACGCAGAAGACCGGCAGGACCTCGCGCAAGAAGGCCACATCCTCCTCACGGAAACCGCCGAGCCGGTCGGTCGTCGCCGAAAAGACCAGCCAGAGGCGCTCGGCATGATCGGCTTCGGTGGGACTGCCGACTTGCGGCGCCAACTCGCCGAACGGCTGTACCCAGCCCATCCATTCGGTCATGCCGGCGGTGCGCAACTCCTGGAACACCGGCACGTCGGGCAACGCCTCGTTGGTATTGAAGCGGCAGCGGCGCTCGGTGATACCGTCGCGCAGCATCACCGCGAAGGGGCTGTTGCGGATCTCATCGGAATCGATCTCGGAATGGGCAAACTCGAAATGCTGACCCACGCCCTGTCCTGACTCCCAGATCAGGCTGCGCGCCCGCACCATCGGATGGAGCGTGTTCATGCCGACGAACACGCGCTCGATCTTCAGGCCGGCCTCGTTCAGGCGGCGGCCGAAGCCGTCGACCAGTTCCTCGAGGGCCACGTTGCGCAGGCCCGCCTGCGACAGCCAGCCCGCGAGGTCGATCGGCCTCACCGCGGCATCACTTCGGCGCCGGCGTCATCGTTCCCGCCGGCAGCGCGGCGCAGTGGTCGTAGATATCGCTCGGCCGCGTGAACCAGACCTTGTCCTTCTGCGGATGCTTCGCGATGTGCGACAGCGCCTCGCGCAACGCGCGCAGCCGGTAGGGCTGGCCCACGATCATCGTGTGGAGGGCGATGCCGCAGACCAGCGGCTGCTTCGCCGACTGCCGCAGCAGCTCCTCGAACTGACCGATGATCATGTCGCGGAATTCGTCACCGCTGTGATGGCGCACCAGCACCTGCGGACTGTCGTTGACCTCGATCGGATAGGGCACGCTCAGCAGGGGGCCCGAGCGGGTCTTCATCCAGATCGGCTGGTCGTCGTTGGGCCAGTCCATCAGGAAGTCGTAGCCGGTCTCCTTGAGAAGATCCGGAGTGACGCGCGTCGAAGCCATCCACGGCGCCATCCAGCCGCGTGGCCGCTTGCCCGAGGCCTTCTCGATCGAGTCGCTGATCTCCTGCAGGAAGCGCTTCTCGTCGGCCTCCCACATACCGCCGTGACGCTCGGCATTGGTGCGGCCATGGCCGATGAATTCGTCGCCACGCGCCTTCAGCGCATCGACGATCTGCGGCGCATAATCGAACACCGTGGTGTTGATCAGGTGCGCGGCCGGCAGGTTGAGCTCGTCGAACATTTCCAGCAGGCGCCACACGCCGACTCGGTTGCCGTAGTCGCGCCAGGCGAAGGTGCGCGGATCGGGCGGCGGGTTGGCGACGGTAAGCAGATGCCCCTCGCCCGCACCGAAAGCGAAATGCTCGATGTTCAGGCCGAGATAGACGGCGAGCCGCTTGCCCTCCGGCCATGAATAGTCCTTGCGCTCCGTGATCGGCGAATAGGCGTAGCGATCATGATAAGGCAGCTTGATCGTGTGCATTCCTACCTCTTGACGACCGCAACCTTGTTGTCGGTCTGCTCTGTATTCATCTTACGGAAGCGGTCGACCGCCTCGGCGTGAAAGGCGCGCTCCTCCGGCCCCGCTTCCTGAAGGGGGCGGCGCTCGTCGTCGAAATGTCCGTACTTGTCCTCGCCGCGCACCAGCATAGCGCTGACGCGCGTCGGCGAGGTGCAGCGCGCCGAGGTCGGGATGTAGCTGATGCCGAGGCCGATGCGCCGGTCGTTCGAGCGGTTGGGCCGCGAATTGTGCACGAGATGGGTATGATGCAGCGAGAACTGCCCGGCCTTCACCGGCATGAATGCCGTCTTGCTGCGATCGAAATTGCCTGCCAACTCCTGGCCGCGCGACAGCAGGTTCTCGGGATCCTGCATCTCCGCATGCGGCAGCTGCCCGAGCTTGTGCGACCCCGGCACGACTTCCATGCAGCCCGCCTCGACCGGTGCATCCGTGAGCGCGACCCAGGCCGTGACGTGGCAGGCGGGCTCCAGCGCGAAGTAGGTCGCATCCTGATGCCAGCTCACATAGGCGCCGGAACCCGCATCCTTGGGCCAGACGCTGAGGTGAAACAGGCGGATGTCCGGTCCGATCAGATCCTCGACCGCGTCGAGTATCTCGGGCGAATGCACGATCTCGTCGACCCATGGGAACAGAAGGTGCGGTTTGAAATTATGGCCGCGCGTCAGCTTCTGCCCCTGCGCGCGCTCGAATGTCTCGAGCCTGTCCCGCCAGACACGCGTGCGCTCGGTCGAGAAGGCGTCGACAGGGCAGACAAACCCGTCACGCTCGTAGCCTGCGACCTGTTCCGGCGTGAGTTTCTTCGGCATGTCAGTGCGCCGTCCATCCGCCGTCGACGAACAGCAGCGTTCCCGTGGTGAAGGAGGAATCCGACGACGCGAGGAAGAGCGCGGCCCTGGCGACCTCCTCCGGCTGGCCGATACGCCCCATCGGATGGCGTGTTTTCCAGAGCGCACGCGCGGCTTCGGGATCGGCCTGCCGCTTCAGCGAGCGTGCCGGCATCGGCGTGTCGATGACGCCCGGCATCAGCGCGTTGACGCGGATGCCCTGCCGCGCGTGGTCGACGGCGACGGTCTTGGTGAAGGAAGCGATCGCGCCCTTGGAGGCGATGTAGGCCACGTTGTTGCCGAGGCTCGACTGCGCGAGCTGAGAGCCCAGGGTCACGATCGCACCGGACTTCGCGGCGATCATCGGCTGGATGGCGTGATGGACCCACAGGAAGGTGCCCTTCACGTTGATCGCGAAGGTGCGATCCCAGGTCGCCTCGTCGATCTTGTCGACCGTGCCGCCCAGCGACGCGCCGGCGGCCGTCACCAGCACGTCGATGCGGCCCCATTTTTCCAGGATCCTGGCCACGCCGGCCCGTGCCTGCCCACCGTCGGTGACGTCGGCTGCCACCGTGAGCGCGGCGCCGTCCGCCGCGCCGATCTCGGCCGCGACCCGGGCCAAACCGTCCTCGTCGAGATCGACCAGCGCGACCTTCGCTCCCTCTGCCGCGAACAGGCGGGCGGTCGCGGCGCCGATGCCGGAAGCGGCGCCCGTGACGATCGCCACCTGATCCTTGAGTTTCATGGCGGGAAGCTTAGCCCCTCCCGGCGCTCGTTGTCAGCGCGTCAACGCGGCCGCTTGCGCAACGGACGCTTGCTCTGCGCGCGACGCGCCAGCATGTTCAACCCCTCGACCAACCCCGAGAAAGCCATCGCCGCGTAGATGTAGCCCTTCGGGACATGCATCCCCATACCGTCGGCGATCAGGGTCATTCCGATCATCAGCAGGAAGCCCAGCGCCAGCATCACGATGGTCGGGTTCTCGCCGATGAACTTCGCCAGCCCATCGGCCGCGGCGAGCATCACCGCGACCGCGACGATCACGGCGATTACCATGATCGGGATGTCGTCTGTCATGCCGACTGCGGTGATGATGCTGTCGAGCGAGAATACAAGGTCGAGGACGAGGATCTGCCCGATGGCTCCAGCCACCGTCATGCCGCCTGCCGCAACGGCCGAGACTTCCTCGGCCTCGTGGTCGGCGGTCACGTGATCGCGGATCTCGCTGGTCGCCTTGTAGATCAGGAACAGGCCGCCACCGATCAGGATGAGATCGCGCCATGAAAAACCATGGCCGAACAGTGAAAAGATCGGTGCCGTCAGCTGCACGATGAAGGCAACGCCGCTCAGCAGGCCGAGCCTCAGGAACACAGCCAGCCCGATGCCGATACGGCGGGCGTTGGAGCGTTTCTCCTCCGGCAGCTTGTTGGTCAGGATCGAGATGAAGATCAGGTTGTCGATGCCCAGCACGACTTCCATCACCACCAGGGTCGCCAGCGCGGCCCAAGCCTGCGGGTCGCGGGCCAAGGCTAAAAGCTCTTCCATCATCCCAACACCATAGGTCATTGCTGGGTCGCGCCAAGAGACCTTTATTTTACGAAGCCGAGCCGTTAAGCCCGCAATCGATGTCTTCCCCCGCCGCCCCGGCGCGGCCCACCCCCGGTTCTGCTCCGCCGACGGCCCCCACGATCGCCATCGTGCTCCTGTCCGTCGCCGCGTTCGCATCGGCGGCCAACATGCGCGTGATCGACCCGCTGCTGGTCCAGCTTTCCGCCTCGTTCGGCGTCACGGTCGGCGCGGCGTCGATCGCAGCCACCGCCTTCCTGTTCGCCAACGGCGTCTTCGTGCTGGTGCACGGCCCGTTCGGCGACCGTTACGGCAAGATGCCGGTCGTCGCCATCGCCTGCATCGGCGCCGCCCTCTGCTGCATGCTGGGCGCAGTCTCGGCCTCGCTCGGCATGCTGACCCTGGCGCGGTTCCTGACGGGCGTGACCGGCTCGGCGATCATCCCGCTCGCCATCGCCTGGGTCGGCGACAATGTGAGCTACGAGAAGCGTCAGGCGACGCTCGCGCGCTTCCTCACTGGCCAGACGCTGGGTCTCATGACCGGCTCGGCGCTGGGCGGGGCCATCGGCGACTGGCTGGGCTGGCGCTCGGTCTTCTGGGTGCTGGCCGCCATCTACGTGATGGCCGGTGGCGCCCTGTTCGCCGTGATGCGTGCCCGGCCCGACATCGCCCGGCCGGGCGAACGCGCGGCCGGCTCGATGATCGGCCAGATGGTCGGCGTCCTGAAACGGCCCTGGGCCCGCACGGTCATCCTCGTGGTGGCGCTGGAGGGCGGTGTCTTCTGGGGCGCCTTCACCTTCGTGGGCGCCGACCTGCACCAGCGCTTCGACCTGGGCTTCGCCGCGATCGGCCTTGCGGTGGCGGCCTTCGGCGCGGGCGGCTTCCTCTACGTGATGGTGGCGCACCATCTCGTGCGCATCCTGGGCGAGCGCGGCCTCTGCAGCTGGGGCGGCTCGGGCCTGGGACTGGCCTTCGCGGCCATGGCGCTGGCGCCGACCGCCGAGGTCGAGTTTGCCGCCATCGTCCTGTCCGGCGTGTCCTTCTACATGCTGCACAACACGCTGCAGACAAACGGCACGCAGATGGCGCCCGAGGCCCGCGGCGCCGGCATGGCGCTGTTCGCGCTCTGCCTGTTCGTCGGCCAGGCGGTCGGCGTGCCGATCGCCGCGCCGATCGTCGATCGCTGGGGCGCACCACCCGTCTTCTGGGTGGCGGCCATCGTCCTGCCGCTGCTGGCCTTCTGGTTCTCGGCCGCGATCGGCCGGCGCGCTCAGTTGACCGGTGAAACGCGCGCCTGATACGGCGCCTCGAGCAGCTTGCACTCCTCCACGGTCAGCGCGATGTCGGTCGACTGTGCCGCCGACGTGAGCTGGTCGAGACCGGTGGCGCCGATGATCGGCGAGCCCATGTAGGGCTTGTGCAGCAGCCAGGCGAGCGCGACCTGGGCGGGCGTGCAGCCCTTCTCCTTTGCGATCTTCTTCAGCCGCTTCACGATTTCCCAGTCGCAGTCGCGATAGGTGCCGTCCTTCACGACAGTGTCGTTCTTCGCGCGCTCGGTCGAGCCGCCGCCTTCCTTGCTGCGGTTGCCTGCCAGGAAGCCGCGCGCCAGCGGTGAATAGGGGATGAGGCCGACACCCTGCTCGTTGCAGAGCCGGTTCATCTCATGCTCCTCCTCGCGCTGGATCAGGTTGTAGAGGTTCTGCATTGCAATGGGCCGCGCATAGCCCTTCCAGTCGGCGACCATGACCATCTGCGCAAACTTGTAGGCCGGCATGGTGGAGCCGCCGATGTAGCGGACCTTGCCCGAGCGCACGATCTGGTCGAGCGAGTACATCGTCTCCTCGATCGGCGTGTGCGGATCGAGCCGGTGAACCTGGTAGACGTCGATATAGTCGGTCTGCAGGCGCTTGAGCTGCGCGTCGACCGAGGCCATCAGATGCTTGCGGCCGGTGCCGACGTCGTTCTGGTTCTCGCTCATGCGGATGCCGACCTTGGTCGACAGCACGAAATCCTCGCGCCTGGCCATCTTCATGAGCGTGGCGCCCATGATCTCCTCGGAGCGGCCGAAATTGTAGGTGTCGGCGGTGTCGAAGAAGGTGATGCCCACGTCGAGCGCCCGCTTGAAGTAGGCCGGCGCCTCCGACTCGTCGAACTTGCCCCAGCCCCGCCGGCCCTTGGCGCCCCACGAATTTCCGCCGAGACAGATCCGGCTGACGATCAGGCCCGAGCGGCCGAGCGGTCCGTACTTCATCGATGATCCCCCTAAAAGTTGCGGCACCGGTCGCTTTCGACCGATGCCGCCTGTCCAAGGTCCGGTTGCGTGCCAGCGCCTAGCCCAGCACTTCCTTGTTCACGACGTTGGCCGCGTTGGTCCGGCCGTCGAACACGCTCAGGATGTTTTCGACCGCGGTGACGGCCATGCGGTCGCTGGCTTCCTGGGTGACGCCCGCCATGTGCGGGCTGAAGAACACGTTCTCCAGGGTGAACAGCTTGTTGGCCGGATCCGGCGGCTCACGGTCGAGTACGTCGAGGCCGGCGCCGCGCAGCTTTCCGGTGCTCAGCGCCTCGTAGAGCGCGTCCTCGTTGACGATGCCGCCGCGCGCCGTGTTCACCAGGAACGCCGTCGGCTTCATCAGCCCCAGCGTCTCGGTGTTGAACATGTTGATCGTCTCCGGCCCCTTCGGGCAGTGGATCGACACATAGTCGACCTCCGGCAGGATCGCCTTGAGATCGGTGACCTTGGTGGCGCCGGCCTTCTCGATGTCGGCCTTCGACATGTTGGGATCGAGCACGTAGGTCTCCATCTCGAACGCGACGCAGCGCTTGACCGTGCGCGAGCCGATGCGGCCCATGCCGACGACCAGCACCTTCTTGCCCGCGACGTCGGACGGCAGGTCGCTCAGCCGCTCGGCCCAGGCGCCGGTGCGCACCCAGCGGTCGGACTTCCTGGTGAGGCGCGCGGCGGCGAGCATCATGTACATCGCATGCTCGGCGACCGAGACGGAGTTGGCGATGCCGGTGGTCATCAGCGGGATCTTGCGCTTGTTCAGCGCCGGGATCTCGACCGCGTCGAAGCCGACGCCGAGGCGGGCCACCACCATCATGTTGGGCGCCGCGTCGAGCTCGGCCTGGCGGAACGGCGTGGCGCCCAGCGTGACGGCATTGGCGTCGGCCAGCTTGGGGTGCAGAGAAGGCACCGTGTCGTCCTTCAGGATCTCGTAGTCGACGTCGTCGCGCGCCTTGAGGACGGCGATGCCAGCCTCCGGCATGCGGCCGACGATCAGCACTTTCTTGCGATTCTTGCCAGTATTCGGGCCCGTATTCATCGTTTCCCCTGCAGTCTTGTCATGCAAACGGGCGCGATCCTAAGGCCGGCCGGAGCGCGAGGCCAGCGCCACCAATCAGGGCAGGTAGTTCAACGGCAACCGCGTGGTGGATTTGATCTCCTCCATCGCGAACATCGAGGTGACGTCGGACAGTTCGACCTTCGCGATCAGGCGCTTGTAGAAGGCGTCATAGGCCTCGATGTCCGGCAGAGCCAGCCGGATCAGGTAGTCGATTTCACCGCTCATGCGATAGCAGTCCATGACCTCGGGGAACGAGGCCACGGCCTTGGCGAAGCGGGTCAGCCACTGGGCGTTGTGCTGCGCCGTGCGCACCGCCACGAACACCGTGACGTGGGCATTGACGGCCTTGCGGTCGAGCAGCGCCACGCGCGAGCGCACGATGCCCGCCTCCTGCAGACGGTTGATGCGCCGCCAGCAGGGCGTCGTCGACAGGCCGACACGCTTGGCAACCTCGGCCAGCGGCATGTCGGCGCTGTCCTGCAGGCAATCCAGAATCTTCTTGTCGAAGGAATCGAGTGTGAATTTTCCGGCCATTCACTTTCCTGAAGAATGAGTTTCTCAAGTTTGCGCGCGGCAGCGCAAAGGTAGCAAGCCGTTTCCCGCCGGCGCCGGTACAATTTCGACCATGATCCGCCGTTTCACCGACCACCCCGCCTCCGTCAACGAAACCTATCTCCAGCACATGGGGATGGCCTTCAGCTTCGGCGGCAGGATGCTGGTTGGCTCGATCGCCTGTTTCCTGCATGGTCTGTTTCCATGGCTATGCCTGACCCGCGGCAGCGATACGGTTCGCGCTCTCCATCACCGCATGGTGACCCATCGCACGGTGCGTCCCTCCAAGGACGACACCACGGTCGTCGCGGCGGGCGACTAGCCCCGCTCTCCAGCTTCGTTGGTTGGCTCGTCGCGACGATTACCGTCGCGGCGACGTCCGTCTGCGCGCAGGACCGCGCCATGGTGCCGCCCGCGACCAGAGCGCCGTATGGCTGAACTGCCGGACACCGCCGTTCATCAAGCGGACGCGCTCTATTTGAGCGACGATCGAAGTGTGTCTCGAGACCTGCACCACCAGTTCAGAAGGCAAAAGCAGCTCTATTACGCGGCAGTTATTTGGCCACTGGTGTTGCCTTTGCTCTACGCCTGCATACCGACACCGACGCTGATAGGTCTCGGCATGTCGATCAATGATCTTTTCTGGTCGCACTTCAAATCGATCTCGTTCGAAACATGTGGCGCGAAGTGTTCCCTTGTCGCATTTAACTTGATTGCAGTTGCCCTAGCTTTCGTGGGTGCCGTTGTATTCGGCATTCTCTCCGCTATCGCAACAATCCAGTGCAGAAGAGCCCAGGTAGAAGCGCTGAGTCGTGGATTGGCGCCGTTGGGCAAAATGCCAGACGGAACGCCAAAGCCGCTTCCAACTGGTGGAAGTGCCATCTTCATGGGAATCACTTCCACCATGCTGAGTGGCGCAATTCTCTTCATGTTTTTGTACGCGCTTTATGAGGTCGGCGGGTCTGACCGAACTGTTCATGCGAAAACGGGCAGAGAATTTTCTCCCATCTTCGTCAGCGTTCTTGCGACATTCCTCATAAGCGGAGTTCAGTGTTTCTCCGCAGTAGCGATGAGCACGGCAGCTTTCTTCGCGTTGGATTTGAAGAAACTCCTTCAAGATTTAACTCTGAGGTCTTTAGATGCCTGTTCCAGGGGAACCAAACGGTCTGTGTCGTGCATCTGCGCATGGTGGCGCAGCGCACGATGAAGGCGGCCGCACCGCACAGCGCGCCTGTCGTCACAATACGCGGCCAACCAAATTCCTCGTCGTCGTCGGTCTGCTCATCGCGGCGCTCCCGGCTGGCGCGCAGGACCGCGCCATGGTGCCGGTCACCGTAGACGGCGAGCAGGTCAGGCTCGCCACCATCACCTACAAGCCGGCCGGCACCGGCCCCTTCCCGACACTGATCTTCCATCACGGCTCGACCGGCCGCGGCAACGATCCGGCCGCTTTTGCCCGGCCATACAATCCGACCACGCTCGTCCAGTGGTTCACCGAGCGCGGCTGGGCGGTCATCCTGCCCTCGCGCCGTGGTCGTGGCGGCTCCGAGGGCCTCTACGACGAGGGTTTCGGGGTGAACCGCGCGTACGGCTATACATGCGAGGAGCCGCTTGCGCTGGCGGGCGCGGACCGCGCCTTGCGTGACATCGATGCGATCACGCCGGTTCTGCTCGCACAGCCTTTCGTGGACCGCAGTCGCGTCGCGATCGGAGGACAGTCGCGCGGCGGCATCCTGGCCATTGCCTGGACCGGCCGCCAGCCGACCGTGGCCCGCGCCGCGATCAATTTCGTCGGCGGCTGGATGGCGGACGCCTGCTCGAGTGCGACGTCGATCAACCAGAACCTGTTCCGGCGCGGCGTGCCGTTCGCTCACCCCTCGACCTGGCTCTATGGCGAGAACGACCCGTTTTACCGGATCGCGCATTCGCGTGCGAATTTCGCGGCCTTCCAGGCTGCCGGCGGTCGCGGAACGTTCCATGAGTATGCACCGCCGCCGGGACTCAACGGCCATCAAATAATTTCCGCGCCAGCCCTTTGGAGTGCGACGATGGAGACCTACCTCATTGAGAGAGGGTTGCCGGGAAGCCCTCGATAGAATCCGCAACCCCTTCCCGACGTGTTACGTTTTCTTGTGCGGGGGAGCGAACAGAAGCGGAGGCTCTAATGGAAACACCACTGCGGATCAGCTACCAGGGCGGCACCCCCAGCGAGGCGCTGAACACACTCATCAACGACCATGTCGAGGCGCTCGAGAAGCTCCATGGCCGGCTGACTTCCTGCCAGGTGATCGTGCAGGTGCCCGAACGCCATCACCGCACGAGTAACCTGTTCAGCGTGAACATCCATATCGCCCTGCCGGGCCATATCGACGTGAACATCGATCACACGTCGCACGACGACGAGCGTTTCTCCGACCCCACCTTCGCGGTGAACGACGCATTCCGTCGGGCCAAGCGGCAGATCAAGGAGCGCGCGCGCAAGCAGCGCGGCGATGTGAAGAACCTGCACGAGCGGATCGACCGCACGCTGGACCGACCGGAACCCTAACGCCGGCGCGGCACGCATTTTTCGTCGAGTCTTTCCCGCAGCAGAAAGACTCGATCGCCGCCCCAGAAAATCTCGCCGTCGAGGACGAAGCTCGGGACACCGAAGATACCCGACGCTTCGGCCTCGGCGCGCAACGCGTCATGAAGCGCGCCGCCTTCGCCGTCGAGGAAAGCGGCAAAGCCCGTCGGCGCTCCTGACTGTTCGAGCGCGGCGCCGACCGCTTCGACACTTTCGGGATCGAGCTCGCGACGCCAGAAGCGGTCGAAGGCGATATCGTTGTAGGCGCGGAAGACACCGTGCTCCTGGGCATAGAGCATCCCGGCGTTGATGACGCGCGCATAAAAGATCTTCTTTGGCCCCATGAGCACGAGGCCCTGCCTGTTGGCGAAGCGGCGTGCGTCCATGTAGGCGTAGCGCACACGGCGCCAGTGATGCGGATCGCGCTGTTCGACCGAGCCCTGGAAGGAGGCGATGTCGAGCGTATAGGGCCGCCATTCGAGGTCGATCTCGTAGTCGGCCTCGAGCTGGTAGGCCCACGCCTTGGCGACGAAGGCGTAGGGGCTGACATAGTCGCTCCAGAGGACGACCTTGGCGCGGCCGGTCATAGGCTGCGGGACTCCCGCCGCAGCAGCCACCAGAACAGGCCGCCGGCCACGACGGCCAGCAGCGCGCCCACCAACAGAAGCATCGCCGAATCCTGGATCCACGCCACCGCCGGCACCGAGAGGGCAAGGAACAGACCCACGAGACTGATCCGCCAGACCCGCGCATGCACGCCCGCCACGAAGGTGCCGAGCGCCAGCAGGATCAGGAGTGCGAGGCTGGTCGCATTGTCGTTCACGACGCCGCGCACCTCGGGCAGGAACATCAGCCACATGGCCGCCAGGAAGGCGAGCCAGTGCAGCGCCTGGGTCACGATCAGCCGCAGGTGATCCGACGTCTTGTCGACCTCCCGCCAGCCCGACAGGATGCACGCAAGCCCGTAGACCGGAGCCAGAGCCATCCAGTAGCCGTAGGTTGCCGGCCCGCGAAAGCCCATCGCGATGACGCCGCCGACCGCCAGCACCAGCATGGCAACGTAGGGAAGTTCCCGCAGCAGCCAATGCCGGCCGGCGCCGGTCTCCCCGGTCAACGCGCGTCCTTTGCCAGCCGCTTCTCCACGACGCGGGCCCACAGGGTCGAGCCGAGTGTGAGCGCCTCGTCGTTGAAGTCGTAGCTGGGATTGTGGACCTCGCAGCCGCCCTCGCCGCCGCCGTTGCCGATATTGATGAAGGCGCCGGGAACCTCTTCCAGCATGTAGGAGAAATCCTCGGAGGCCATCACGAACGGCCCCTCGCGGTTCATGTTCTCAGGCCCCACGATCTCCGCGGCCACGTCGGCGATGAACTTCACGGCGTCCTTGTCGTTCACCAGCGGCGGAAAGGCGATGCGCACGTCGGCCTTGGCGCTGCCGCCCAGGGTCCTGGCGATGCCGCTGGAGATCGTCTCGATGCGCTCCTTGACCAGCGCCATCGTCTCCTTCTTGAAGGCGCGGATCGTGCCGCGCAGCACGGCCTCCTGCGGGATCACGTTGTAGGCGTCGCCCGCATGCATCTGCGTGACCGAGATCACCGCCGAGTCGAGCGCCGAGACGTTGCGCGACACCACGCTCTGCAGCGCCGAGATGATCTGGGTCGCAATGATCACCGGGTCGATACCCGATTCCGGCCGCGCGCCGTGCGCGCCCTTGCCCGTGATGTGGATGTCGAACAGGCCGCCGCCGGCCATCTGCGGGCCCGAGCGGATGGCGAACTTCCCGACGTCGAGCTTGGGCCGGTTGTGCATGCCGAAGATGATCTCGCAGGGGAACTTCTGGAACAGCCCGTCCTTGACCATCGCCTCGGCGCCGCCGCGACCTTCCTCGGCCGGCTGGAAGATGAGGTGCACGGTGCCGTCGAAGTTGCGCGTGGCCGCGAGATACTTAGCGGCGCCCAGCAACATCGCGGTGTGACCATCATGACCGCAGGCGTGCATGCGGCCCTTGTGCGTGCTGCGATGATCGAAGGTGTTGACTTCGTCCATCGGCAGCGCGTCCATGTCAGCGCGAAGGCCTATGGCGCGCGGGTTGTTGCCGACCCGGATGGTGCCGACGACACCGGTCTTGCCGATGCCGGTCGTGACCTCGCACCCCCACTCCTTCAGCTTCTGCGCCACGATGGTGCTGGTGCGCTCTTCCTCGAAGCCCAGCTCGGGATGGGCGTGGATGTCGCGCCGGATGGCGGTCAGCTCGGCGGCGGCGGCGGCGATCAGCGGTTCGATTTTCATGGCGGTCAGGACTCCAGCAGGAAGGCGGTCATTACACGACGAAATTCCTCGCCGTGCACGTTCGGATATGCGTGGCCGCCGTCCGGCAGCACGTAGGCGCGCGCCCCCGGGATCAGACGCACCAACTCCTCGGTGAAGTAGAGCGGCGTCACCGTATCGTCGCGGGCGCAGACGGCCAGGGTGCGCGCCCTCACCTTCTGCAGCTGCTCGCGCCGGTCGTGCGCCACGATGGCCGCGATGCGCGACAGGACGATCTCGGGAACGGGAATGGTGTCGGCAGCTTTGGCCTCGGCCACCACCAGATCGGCATCGTGGTCGCGGACCCAGGCCGGTGAATTGAGCGCCAGAGCGCTCGACTTCAGGTAGGCCGCCGGGCCGAGTTCGCGCAGCATCAGCGAACGCACCTCGAACAGCCGGCGGAAGAAGGCATCCGTTCTTGCCCAGGTGGCGCTCAACACCAGCCGGTCGATCCGCCCGGGATGCTCGATCGCCAGGACCTGCCCCATCGCGCCACCGGTGGAATGACCGCACCAGTGCACTTTCTCGTAGCCCAGCCCCTCGATGAGCTGCAGCGCGTCATCGGCCATCTGCTCGACGCTGTAGGTTATCCGGGACAGTGAGCTGCGCGCCGTGCCGCGATGATCATGCACGACGACGGTGAATTTGCGTGCCAGTTCGGACACGTTGTCGCCCCACCAGCGCGCGTCGCCGCCGAGGCCCGCCACCAGAAACAGTACCGGACCACTGCCATGCACCTCGTAATGGAGTTCGGCGCCATCGCGCAGCTTGAACAGGGCCATTCCGTCTCCTAAGCGATTTGCTATGTTCGCCCCGGGAGGAAAGCGCACCATGAAGCGCCTGTCGATTGTTGCGTTGATCCTGATGAGTGGCTGCACCCCGAAGGAGCAGCCGCTGACCACCACGATTCCGCGCCCGGCCCCCGAGGAGGCGACGCCGTCGGGCATCGCCTACCTTTGCGAGGGTCGCAAGGAAGTGTCGGTGGTCTATGCCAAGAACCGCGCGTCGGTGACTTTGGGCGACCGGACCTGGCGCATGGAGTATCAGGGCGGTTCGCCCGGCTTCCGCTACGCCGACTCCTCGACCGAATGGTCGGGACCTGCCAATACCGGCACGCTCAAGGCGCTGAGCGGCGGCTCGCCGCTGGCCACCAACTGCCAGCCGCTCCGGCGCACGGCCTGAGCCGGGCCGGCGCCTATTTCAGCCAGAACCTGATGGCATAGCCGACCAGCGCCGTGACCCCGACGCCGCCGGCCCACAGGCCGACGAACCATAGCCACTGACGCGGCTTAGGCATCAACGATGGCCCATCAATGGTATCCTTCGTGGCCCGTCTTGCCGCGGAACACCCAGTAGGAATAGCCGGTATAGGCCAGGATGATGGGCACCATGATCAGCACGCCGGGCAGCATGAACTTCAAACTGTCAGGCGGGGCGGCCGCATCCCAGATCGAAACCGAGGGCGGCACCACGTTCGGATAGAGGCTGATCCCGAGGCCCGCGAGGCCGAGGCCGAACAGGGCGAGCGCCATCAGGAATGGCGTGTAGTGATGCCCGCGCTTCAGGCTCCAGAACAGCACGAACGTGACGACCGCCACCAGCACCGGCACTTGGGCCGCGAACAGGACCTGCGGCCAGGCGAACCAGCGCATCCAATAGGCGTCGCGCAGGAAGGGCGTTGCCGCGCTGACGGCCGCCATCGCCACGACCGTCGCGATGCCGAGGCGGAAAGCCAGGCGATGGCAACGCGCCTGAAGCGAGCCCTCGCTCTTCATCACCAGCCACGTCGAGCCCAGCAGTGCGTAGCCGCAGAGAAGGCTCACGCCCACCAGCACGCTGAAAGGCGTCAGCCAGTCGAACCAGCCGCCGGCATAGGTGCGATTCTGGACGGCAATGCCCTGCAGCAGCGCGCCGAGCGTGATCCCCTGCGCCAGGGTGGCGACGATCGAGCCGCCGCTGAACGCCACATCCCACAGCGCGCGATGACGCGGGTCGCGCCAGCGAAACTCGAAGGCGACGCCGCGGAAGACCAGCGCCAGCAGCATCGCGATGATCGGGGCATAGAGCGCCGAGAGGATCATGCCGTAGGCCAGCGGGAAGGCCGCCAGCAGGCCGCCGCCGCCCATCACCAGCCACGTCTCGTTTCCGTCCCACACCGGCGCCACCGAATTCATGGCGCTGTCGCGCTCGCGTCCCACCGGCAGAAGCGGGAACAGGATGCCGACGCCCAGGTCGAAGCCGTCCATGACGACATAGGCCAGGATCGCGAAGGCGATGATGAAGGCGAAGAACATCGGCAGGTCGAATGGCATGATCAGGCCTCCTTGCCGGTCGCCAGAGATTCGGCGACCGCGGGGGCCGGCGTGATGCCGGCGGCCCGCACCGGCTGATCTCGCCGCGGCCCCTCCTCGCCACGATGCGGCGGATGGCTCATGAGCTTCAGGATGTAGTAGGTGCCCGCTCCGAACGCGAAGAAGTAGACGATGATGAAGGACACCAACGATGCGCCGACGGCCGGCGCATCGAGCTTAGACGCCGAATCGATCGTGCGCAGCAGACCGTACACCGTGTAGGGCTGACGTCCGACCTCGGTCGTCACCCAGCCGGCGATGACGGCGACGAAGCCCGCTGGACCCATCGCCAACGCGAAGCGATGAAGAAGCGGCCATTCGTAGAGCTTCCTGCGCACGCGGGCGAGCAGGCTGAACATTGCCAGGGTCAGCATCAGCATGCCCATGCCGACCATGATCCGAAAGGACCAGAACACAACGGGCACCGGCGGCCAGTCCTTGCGGTCGACCGTGTCGAGGCCCTTCAGCGGTGCGTCCCACGAATGCTTCAGGATCAGCGACGAGGCCTTGGGAATCTCGACGGCGAACAGGTTCTTGCCGGCGGCCTCGTCGGGCCAGGCGAACAGCACCAGCGGCGCGCCGTCGGGATGGCTCTCGAAGTGGCCTTCCATGGCCATGACCTTTACCGGCTGATGCTCCAGCGTGTTCAGCCCGTGCTGGTCGCCGGCGAGGATCTGCAGCGGCGCCACGACCGTGATCATGCCCATCGCCATCGAGAACATGACACGCGCGCCTTCGTTTCCGCGCTCACGCAGCAGATGCCACGCACCGACGGCGCCGACCACCAGCGCCGTCGTCAGGTAGGCACCGAACACCGTGTGGACCAGCCGGTACGGGAAGGACGGATTGAAGATGATGGCCCACCAGTCGACCGGCACGAACTGGCCGCCGGCGTTGATCGCGTGGCCCGCCGGTGTCTGCATCCAGCTGTTGGCGGAAAGGATCCAGAAGGCCGAGAAGAAGGTGCCGATCGCAACGGCGAGCGTCGCGGTGAAGTGCAGGCCCTTTCCAACACGGTTCATGCCGAACAGCATCACGCCCAGGAACCCCGCCTCGAGGAAGAAGGCCGTCAGCACCTCGTAGGCCATCAGCGGGCCGATCACCGGTCCCGCCTTGTCGGAAAAGACCGACCAGTTGGTGCCGAACTGGTAGGACATGACGATGCCCGATACGACGCCCATGCCGAAGGCGAGCGCGAAGATCTTCAGCCAGTACTTGAAGAGGTCGAGGTAGACCTGGCGGCCCGTCCATAGCCACAGCCCCTCGAGCACGGCGAGATAGCTCGCCAGCCCGATCGAGAAGGACGGGAAAATGAAGTGGAACGAGACGGTGAAAGCGAACTGCAGTCTTGCCAGGAAGACCGCGTCCAATCCCTCGAACATGCTGCCTCCTCCTAAACGATACGCGAGGCGTAGGCCGGCGACTTCAATGCCACGACGAGAACGTCCAGCGCCGCGACGAGTTCGGAACGGTTCCGCGCCGCGCCGAGCGCGATGCGGATCGCGTGCTCGGGCTCTCCGTCGACGCTGAAACTGTCGCTCGTGACCACGGCGAGTCCCTGGCTCTGAACATGCGCCGCGAATTCGGCACGCGTCCACGAAGACGGCAGGCGCAACCAGACATGGTGCCCCTTGGGATGGGCCGCATGACTCTGCCCCGAAAGCGCCCTCGCCGCCAGCTTCTGTCTTGCCGCAGCTTCCGCCGCAACCGCCGACACGATCGCATCGGCGCTGCCGTCTACCATCCATCGGCTGACCAGCGCGACCATCAGCGGCACGGGCATCTGCGACACCGTGCGCAACGCACTGGCGAGCACCGACGCCGCGGCGCGATCGGGCGTCAGCACGTAAGCGACGCGCAAGCCGGGCGCGATGCACTTCGACAAGGTTATCGCGAGATAGCTGCGCTCTGGGACAAGCGTGGCGATCGGCTGCGCCTTCGGCTCGAGGCTTCCATAGGCATCGTCCTCGATCAGCACGAGGTCGTGCCGGCGGATCGCCGCCGCAAGCTGCTCGCGCCGAACCTGTCCGATCGTCTGTGTCGTCGGATTGTGGATCGTCGGCAGGAGATACACGGCTTTCGGGGCGTGCACGCGGCAGGCCTCGGCGAGCGCGGCGGGATCCATGCCCTCGCCATCCGATGCAACGCCGACGAGGCGCACACCGAGCGCCGCCGCCGCCGACTTGAAACCGGGATAGGTGAGCCTGTCGGTGAGCACGACATCACCCGGCCGCGTCAGCGACAGCAGCAGTGCCACCAGCGCGCTCTGCGTACCAGGGGAGATCACCAGCCGGTCGGCTTCGGCGTTGCGCACGCGCCGCCGCAGCCAGTCGGCGGCAACGCCGCGATCCACCGCGCTGCCACCCGCCTGCTGATAACTCAGCAGGTCGGAGAAACCGTGATCGCGCTGCAGCGCGGCCAGCCCGCGCAGGATACGGCCCTCCAGATCGGCCTCGATCGGCGACGGTGGCAGGTTCATCGACAGGTCGACCGCGATCCCGGCCGCCGCGTGGCCCGCTGGCCGCGCGCGGCTCTCGGCAACGAAGGTCCCCTGCCCGACCCGCGCGTCCGTCAGACCCCGGCGCCGCGCCTCATTGTAGGCCCGCGTGACCGTCGTGAGATCGACGCCCAATGTCCTGGCCAGGGCCCGATGGGTTGGCAGCCGCTCGCCGCGATGCAGGCGGCCGGAGGCGATGTCGCGTTCGAGGGCCTGCACGATCCCCTCGTAGACAGGCCCGCCGGTGCAATCGAGTGTAGGGCTCCAATCCATACAATCTATCTCCTTGTCCTTGAATGTATGGCCCTTCGTATGGATATACAAGCTCGACAATCAGGAGGACGAGATGGCTGGAAAGGGTGGTCTCTATCTGATGCGGGGCATGATGGGCCGTTGCCCGGCTTGCGGCGAAGGCAAGCTGTTCCGCGCCTTCGTGAAGGTCGCCGACCGCTGCAACGCCTGCGGCGAGGACCTGCACCATCACCGCGCTGACGACTTCCCCGCCTACCTGACGATCTTCCTGGTCGGCCATCTGGTCGTGCCGATCGCAATGTATGTGGAGATCGTCCATCAGCCGTCTTATTGGCTACACACCGCGCTCTGGGCGCCGATGGTGATCATCCTGTCGATCGGCCTGCTGCAGCCGATCAAGGGGATGATCGTCGCCCTGCAATGGCACATGGGCATGCACGGCTTCGCCGCCGCGAAGCAGGAACGCGCCGAATACTGCTGAAGAAGGGCCGGAAACTTTCCGTTAACCGAAAGTCTCGAAGATTTCCGCGATCGCCGTCCGGTCCAAGCCGGCGCGCAGGCAGGCCTGCAGCAGCACGCGCGCCTTCAGCGGATTGAGCCGGCCGCCGAAGATGAGGCCAGCCTTGCGCAGCGCGATCTCCGAACTGGGACCGCCATAGGTCTGGCGCAGCAGCGGCCCGCCGCCGGCGCGCGGCGAGACGACCGTCGGAATGATTTCCGAGAGCTGCCCCACCAGCGAGGCGACACGCTCGGGCACATGGCCGCCGCCCATCGCGCCAACGACAACGCCGCGATAGCCGAGCTGATCGCGATGATCGACCATCGCCTCGAGGATGTAGCCCGGCTCGTCGAGCCCCAGCCACAACAACGCCACCGGCTGCTCGCGGCCCTCGGCCGCGGTCAGCCGCTTGCGCGCGGCTTCGACCGGCGCGCGCACCGGCAGAGACAACGGCACGACCCGATCCTCGACCAGCGCGGCCAGCGGACCGGTCTGCGGCGACGCGAAAGCATTGAGCCGTGTCGGATGGATCTTCAGCACGTCGGCCGCGGCGTAAATTTCATCCAGCATCACCGCGACGACGCCCAGCGACCTCGCGTGCGCCTTCACCCAGGGATCGCAGGCGACGCGTACGGCCGCGAGCAGGTTGCCCGGCCCGTCCGGCGAGGTGAGTGCGGGATTGCGCATCGCGGCCGTCACGATCACGGGGATGTCGCGCTCGACCAGCAGGTCGAGCAGGAAGCTCGTCTCTTCCAGCGTGTCGGTGCCTTGCGTCACGATCACGCCGTCGACGTCGAGGCCCATGATCTTCGCGGCCAGCGCATGCATCTGGTCAAAGGACAGCGAATGGCTGCCGACGCGCGACACGGTCTCCGCGCGAATGTCCGCCAGCGTGGCCAGCAGCGGCACGGCGGCAACGAGATCGTCGGCGCCCAGGCCCATCTGCATCGCGCCCGAAGCATCCGGCGAGGTCGCGATGGTGCCGCCGAGGGCCAGTATCTGGATACGCGGAAGGGTCATGACAAAAGCCTCAGGGAACGGAAGAAGCGCTCGGCTTCGGGCGCGCGCATCGCATCGGCCGGTGCGAGATAGCCCAGCGAGACGTAGCGGCTGCCTTTCAGCACGACGAGCTGCCGCAGCGCATTGCCGCCCGGAACCGGCCCCACCGATTCGACGGCCGGCGCGCCCTGCACCGTTCTCCAGTCGACCTGGGTCCACTTGCCGCCGGCGAGACGTTGCGCGCGATCGTCGAGCGCGGATTGCAGGTTGAGCTTCGGCTGGCGCACGTCGACATCCGCCGGATAGAGCGCGCTCTGCGCGACGAAGGACAGGCGGCGATATTCGAGGCTGTAGGAATTATAGACGAACGGCGTGCCGGCGGGCGACGCGGTGTCGACCTTCTTGTAGACCGGCGCGGCCGGCATCTCGACAAAGAACGACTTGTCGGCGCTCTCGACCGGGAACCACGAGGCCGATTGCGCCAACGCATCGCCCGCCAACAGAACGACCGGCAGCGCGAAGAAAGACCTTCTATGCTGGGTCATTCGGCTGCCTGGGCCGAACCGAACTTCTCCCGCGCCTCGTCCGCGGTGTAGTAGCCGCGCGCCACGTCGCGGGCGATCGACTGGGCGCTGCGCCTGGCGGGATCTCCGAAGCCGCCGCCGCCTGGCGTCGAAACACGCACGACGTCGCCGACGCCGATCTCGATGTCCTGGTCCTTCGAGATGTGCGGTGGGTGATAGGCCTTGCCGCCCTGGTCGATCTGCACGGTGTTGGTTCCGCCGGCACTGCCGCCCAGCACGCCCTGCGGGCCGGTGCGGCCATGGTCCATCACCATCGATACCCTTGCCTCGCCGCGCCGGAGCTTGATCGCGTAATTGATGCCGAAGCCGCCGCGGAACTCGCCCGCGCCGCCGGAGCCTTCGCGCAGGGAGAATTCCTCGAACAGCACGGGATAGAACTGCTCCAGCACCTCGACCGGCGGCATCTTGGAAATGCCGATGGTCGAACAGCCATTGCTGAGACCGTCGCCGCCCTGGAAGCCGCCATACCCGCCGCCGGTGAAGAGATACATGATGTAGTTGCGCTTGCGCTCCGGATCGTAGCCGCCGACACCCAGGTTGCCGGACGTGCCGGCGGGCGCCGCGAACAGGAGATCGGGGATCGCCTTGGTGAGGGCGGCGAACACCGCCTCGGCGATGCGCTGGCTCACTTCGGCCGCGCAGCCCGACACCGGCCGCGGATACTTTGCATAAAGGAACGTGTCCTCGGGCTCGACGATGCGCAGCGGCTCGAAGGTGCCGGCGTTGATCGGCACGTCGGGGAAGACATGCTTCACGGCGAGATAGATCGCCGACTTGGTGGTGGCGATCACACTGTTCATCGGGCCGCGGCAGGGCGGGCTCGATCCCGTCATGTCGAAGGTGAGCTCGTCGCCCTTCTTCGTGATCTTCATGCGGATGGTGAGCGGCTCGTCGACGACGCCGTCGCTGTCGACCTGCGAGGCGCCCTCGTAAACGCCGTCGGGAATGTCGGCGATCTTGGCGCGCATCTGGCGCTCGGCGCGGTGGCGCATTTCCGCGATCGCCGCCCGCACCACCTCGGCGCCGTAACGGTCGATCAACTCGGTGAGCCGGACCTCGCCGGTCGTCAGTGCGGCGGCCTGGGCCTTGATGTCGCCGATGCGCTGATCGGCGATGCGGATGTTCGACATGATGATGGACAGGATCTCCTGGTCCATCTCGCCCTTCTTGAAGAATTTCACCGGCGGCAAGCGCAGGCCTTCCTGCTCGACCTCGGTGGCGCTGGCGGAGAAACCGCCCGGCACCATGCCGCCGACATCGGGCCAGTGGCCGGTATTGGCCAGCCAGGCGAACAACTCGCCCTTGTAGAAGAACGGCTTCACGAAGCGCACGTCCATCAGGTGAGTGCCGCCGAGATAGGGATCGTTGACGATGAACACGTCGCCCGGATCGACCCTGCCGGCGTAATGCGTCTTCACACGCTCGATCACGGCGCGGGTGGAAAACTGCATGGTGCCGACGAATACCGGCAGGCCGAGCTCGCCCTGGGCGATCAGGGAGCCGTCGACGGTGTCGTAGATGCCGTCGGAGCGGTCCATGCCCTCCGAGATCACCGGCGAGAAGGCCGCACGCACGAAGGCCAGATCCATCTCGTTGCAGACCTGGATCAGGCCGTTCTGGATGACTGTCAATGTGACGGGATCGAGGTTCGACATGTCCGAATCACTAGCACAGCCCATGCCTCGCTGCGCTATGATGGCGTTCAAATCCCCCACTTTTCGAAGCGGAATTCCCATGAACGCGCCTGTCGATGCGAACAATCTCGATTTGATGAAATTCGGCGTCGGCCAGCCGGTCCCGCGACAGGAGGACCCGACCCTGCTGCAGGGCCAGGGCCGCTACACCGACGACATCAACCTCCCCGGGCAGGCCTATGCGGTGATGGTCCGCAGCCAGGTCGCCCACGGAATCCTCAAGGGCATCGACGCCGAGGAAGCGCGCGGCATGCCCGGCGTATTGGGCATCTGGACCGGCGCCGATCTCAATGCCGCCGGCTACGGCGCGCTCAAGACCGTGATGATGGTGCCGAACCGCGACGGCTCGCAGATGAAGACACCGACACGCTACTCGCTCGCCACGGACAAGGTGCGCTTCGTCGGCGACCCGGTGGCCTTCGTCGTCGCCGAGACCCAGGCGCAGGCACGCGACGCCGCCGAGGCCGTCGTGCTCGACATCGAGCCCCTGCCCTCGGTCACCAATGCGCGCGAGGCTGCCCAGCCCGGCGCGCCGACCGTGTTCGACGACGTGCCGGACAATGTCTGCGCCGACTTCCAGTTCGGTGACAGCGCCAAGGTCGCGGAGGCCTTCGCCGGGGCCGCGCACGTGACGAAGCTCCACCTCGTCAGCAACCGCATCGTCGTCTGTGCGATGGAGCCGCGTACCGCGATCGGCCACTACGACAAGAAGACAGACCGCTCGACGCTCTATGCCGGTTGCCAGGGCGTGTTCGGCTTGAAGAACCAGATGGCGGCGCTGCTCGGCATCAAGTCGGCGCAGATGAGGGTCGTCACCGGCAATGTCGGCGGCTCGTTCGGCATGAAGGGCTCGCCCTATCCGGAATATGCCGGCCTCTTCCATGCCTCCAAGGCGCTCGGCCGCCCGGTCAAGTGGACCGACGACCGTTCGGGGAGCTTCCTCAGCGACCAGCACGGCCGCGACCACGATTTCGACGCCGAGCTGGCGCTCGACAAGGACGGCACCTTCCTCGCGGTCCGCCTGAAGGGGTACGCCAATCTCGGCGCCTATCTCTCCAATGTCGGCGCCGCCATGGGCGCGCTGGGTGTCTCGCGCAACCTCGCCGCGGTCTATCGCACGCCGCTGATCGAGGTGCAGACCAAGGTGGCCTTCACCCACACTTCGCCGATCGGCGCCTATCGCGGCGCCGGCCGGCCCGAGGCCAACTATTTCATGGAGCGCCTGATCACCACCGCGGCCCGCGAGATGGGCCTCGACCAGGTCGAGATGCGCCGGCGCAATCACATCAAGCCGGAGGAGATGCCCTACAAGACGGCCTCGGGCACCACGTACGACAGCGGCGAGTTCACCGTCCTGCTCGACAAGGCGCTGGAACTGGCCGACGTCGCAGGCTTCGAGGCACGCAAGGAAGACAGCCGCAAGCGCGGCAAGCTGCGCGGCCTCGGCATCGGCGACTATCTCGAAGTGACGGCGCCGCCGACGAACGAGATGGGCGGTTTGCGTTTCGAGGAGAACGGCGATGTCACGATCATCACCGGCACTCTCGACTACGGCCAGGGCCACTGGTCGGCCTTCGCACAGGTCCTGACGACGAAGCTCGGCATCCCATTCAACAGGATCAAGCTGAAGCAGGGCGACAGCGACCTGCTGATCGCCGGCGGCGGCACCGGCGGCTCCAAGTCGATCATGGCCTCGGGCGCGGCGATCATTGAGGCGTCCGACAAGGTGATCGAGAAGGGCAAGGAGATCGCGGGCGTCGCCCTCGAAGCCTCGGCCGCCGACATCGAATTCAAGCTGGGACGTTTCGGGATCGTCGGCACCGATCGCGGCATCGGCATCATGGAACTGGCGGCCAAACTGCGCGGCGGCCTGAAGCTGCCCGAGGGCGTGCCCACGACACTCGACGTCAGCCACGTCCACGAGGCGGCGCCCTCGGCCTATCCCAACGGCACCCATGTGGCGGAGGTCGAGGTCGACCCCGACACCGGCCATGTCGAAGTCGTGAAGTACACGATGATCGGCGACTTCGGCACGGTCATCAATCCGCTGCTGGTCGAGGGCCAGAGCCATGGCGGCGTCGTGCAGGGAATCAGCCAGGCGATCTTCGAGCATGTCGTCTACAGCGAGGAAGGCCAGCCCCTGACCGGCAGCTTCACCGACTACGCCATCCCCCGCGCGGGCGACGCGCCGTCGTTCAAGATCGACTACCACTCGGTCCCGGCCAAGACCAACGTGCTGGGCGCCAAGGGCTGCGGCGAGGCCGGCTGCGCGGGGTCGCTGCCTTCGGTGATGAACGCCATCTCCGACGCGCTGGGCGGCAAGCACATCAACATGCCGGCGACGCCCGAGCGGGTGTGGGAAGCGCTGAACAGCTGATTTGAGCCCAGCATCCAAGGAAAGGGCTGCAGCTCCCGTTGGAGGAGCCCTTTCGATCGGCTATGTGCTCGCCCCGATGAAACAAAAGCGATTCTGGTTCTGGGGCGCGTTCGCGGCGTTGCTCGCGGTCGTCACGCTGGCGGGTCTCGAGGTCCTTAGTTCTTTCGTCGTGCCACCTTGGCCGGCGCGCGAGCTGCGGCCGATCGAAGTCTCCAACGCCGCCATTGCGAGCACGCTCAGCGGCACGCAGTCGGTCCCGCACTACAACAGCTGGGGCCTGCGCGACCGTGAGCATTCGATGGAGAAGCCGACCGGGCTCTTCCGAGCGCTCATCGTCGGCGACAGTTTCGTCGAAGGCGCTTTCGTCGACAGATCCGTTGGCATGCGCATCGAGGAACAGTGGCAATCGCAGGGCCGTCGCGACCTCGAACTGATGAGCCTCGGCGTCTCGGCCACGGGACCGCGCCAGTACTATTACCGTGTCCGAGACATCGGTCTGGTCCTGCAGCCCGACGCCCTCATACTGCTGTTCTACTCGGGCAACGACTTCGTCTCCGACGTACTCTCCGCCTTGCAGATCCCTCCACTCGTCGCCGAACGGCCTCGGCCCTCATGGCTGGGCGCGATCGCACCCCGTCTGACCTGGCTGCTGGTGAATCGCCTTGGCCTCTCCGAATTCGGAAGCGGCAAGGTCGTCGGTGTCGACGACGTCGCGGCGGTCCTGAAGAAGCCGCGCGCCGAGAGGGTCGATGCGATGGTCCGCTTCCTAAAAGCCTACTACTACCCGCAGAAGGACGAGCGGGCGATGCGCGAGATTCTGGCTCGCGGCGGCGACCGGTTCTGGGACACTTTCGAGCCGCGGGATCACGACCAGGAGTATCTCCAGGGCTGGTGGATGGCAGGCATGGTCGATTGGGAGACCGCCAACTGGTCGGTACCCTTGACCCAATCGGAAATTGAGAAGTCCCTGAACAGGTCCGACATCGACGCGACGATGAGCTGGCTTCTGGGCACGCAGGAACTCGCCCGTCAGAAGGGCATCAAGTTCGCCATTGCCCTGGCGCCGGTCGGACTGGTGGATCCGCGCTACGCCGAATTCTGGAGGCCGTGGCCGCGCTATCTCAGCTTTCCCCGGCAGAGGGAGGCCATGCACCGCGTACTGCGGGCGGAGCTGGAGGCGAAGGGCGTGACGGTCGTCGATCTGGAAGACGACCTCAAGGGCGTGCCGGGTACCTATCGCGTATCGGACGGGCACTGGACCGAACTCGGCACCGAGATCGCCGCCAAACGGCTCGAGGCCGAACTGATAAGGCTACGGGAGGCCCGTTAGGGCTTCGATCTGCTCACGCACGACGCCAGATCGCGGCACTTTACTTGCAGATGCAGATGCATCCTGCCGCGAAGCTGGCTCCAGCCATTTCCATCAATACCCCTTCACATTCGCTATCGGTCCCGCGCATTAGACGCCGCGACTCCACATCGTGTGGCGATTTAGCAACACAGAACACAACCAGTACGACAACAAAATCAAGTTGCCGCTTCAGCGTGATCTACACCATCCCTTGAAAATTTGCAGTTATCCACAACCAGTGGATACTGAAAGGAAGGGGGAGGCACGCAACATGCGAACAACTCACGGCGAGACAGCACCGCAATGTCCTGACTTGTACTTCGGTGACAACTTGGACGTGCTGCGCCGGCACATCAAAGACGAGACCGTAGACCTCGTCTATCTTGACCCGCCTTTCAATTCTAAGGCGAGCTACAACATGCTCTATAAAGAGCCTACGGGCCGCCGCTCCGTTGCCCAAGTGCAGGCATTTGAAGATACATGGCAATGGGGTCCGGACGCAGCTAGCGCTTATGATGAGGTGCTAGCCTCGCGGAATTCGGCCGCAGGAATTCTTCGCGCACTCCATGGCTCATTGGGCTCGACCGACTTAATGGCCTATCTCACGATGATGACCGTTCGGCTGATCGAACTGCATCGCGTGCTGAAGCCTACAGGCTCCCTTTATCTGCATTGCGACCCGACAGCGAGCCACTATCTCAAGATTATCTTGGATGCTATTTTTGGCCCTACCTGTTTCCGAACTGAAATCAGCTGGAAGAGACAGTCCGCTCACAACGACGCAAAGCAAGGCCGCAAACAGTACGGCAATATTCGCGATGTTCTCTTTTTTTATACGAAGAGCCAGACCTGGACATGGAACTGGCAGTACACGCCGTACGACCAGAAGTACGTCGAGGACTTTTACAAACACGTAGAGCCCGAAACAGGCCGACGCTTTACGCTCAGCGACATAACCGGTCCCGGCGGCGCAGCAAAAGGCAACCCACATTACGAAATCATGGGGATCACACGCTATTGGCGCTACTCTCAATCACGCATGGAGAGCCTCATCGCTAGTGGCAAAGTGGTACAGAGCAAGCCAGGCGCAGTGCCTCGAGAAAAGCGCTATCTCGACGAGATGCCTGGGGTCAGCCTTCAGAATGATTGGAATGATATTCTTCCGGCGGCAGGGAAAGAGTCGCTTGGCTACCCTACGCAAAAACCTCTCATGCTCTTAGAGCGTATACTGAAAACATCGTCGAACCCTGGCGATACTGTTCTAGATCCCTTTTGCGGTTGCGGCACGACCGTGCACGCGGCCCTCACAACTGGAAGACACTGCATTGGCATCGATGTCACTCACATCGCCATTCAGGTTATTATTGACCGAATCAAGAAGTACTTTCCTGCCGTAAAGCCCAACGTACTTGGCCGCCCTGAGGATTTGGAGGGCGCTCGCGCTCTCGCAAATCAAGATAAGTACGAATTTCAGTGGTGGGCTGCGTCTCTTATCGGTGGACAAGCGCGCGGCGGCAACAAGAAGGGCGCTGATCGTGGCGTTGATGGAGAAGTGTTCTTCAAACGTGGTGCCAACGACTATGGACGCGCCATTATCTCCGTTAAGGGTGGCGAGAATTTATCACCTTCCATGATTCGTGAGTTGGCCGGCACACGCGAGCAGGAAGGCGCAGACATGGGCATTTTCATTTGCCTGAGAGATCCGTCTCCTAAGATGATTTCAGCTGCCGCGGCATGCGGCAGCTTCGACGGCGGATATCCTCGAGTTGCGATCGTGACGATCGAGAAGTTACTGCAGCGTCAAAAAGAGATCGTTCTTCCACCATCATTCGATACCGTTACCGTCAGAGATCAAGCAAGACAGCGTGGTTCGACACCCAAAATCAAGAAGCCAGAGGAAAGGCACAAGGCACCAGAGTTCATCTGGGCACTCAGCCAGAAAGATCGAGGAACGAAGATGCTTCCCTTGGAAGAGCCTCTATTGGTGCATCCACGTTCCAAATGGCATCAATCAGACAAACCACAAAGTCGGTCAAAATTCGCGCCTCTAATCGTCGAGCAAGGCAAGCACACGATGCAGACGTCGTTTGCCGAAGCACAGAGGGATTTTGAGCCTAACAGAAAACGGCGAACGGCTCGCCGCTAGATAGAATAACCCCATCTGCATTGAGAAAACGTCAACGTCATATATGGGCCGCGGAGCCAGGCCCCCTTCGGCCCCATACTCTATCGGCCCAATTGAATAAAAGATCTGCTCACTTGAGCTGGCGTGAACATCGGCACCGAGATCGCCGCCAGGCGCCTCGAAGCCGAGTTGGGAAGGATGCGCGAGGCCCGCTGAGGCGGGCCCCGGACGCCGGCGTCAGGCCGGCGTGAACATCGGCAGCGGCGGACCGCCGTCGGTCGGCCTGAACACGACCGTCACCGGTTGATCGCACTTCAGCTTGTCGAAGTCGCAGTCGACGATATTGGTCAGCATGCGCGGCCCTTCGGCGAGGGTCACATAGCCGATCGCGTACGGCACCGGCGCGCGGCGCATCACGCTGTACGAATAGATCGTGCCCTTGCCCGACGCCTCGACCCATTCGGTCTTGTCGCTGAAGCAGAACGGACAGATCGTGCGCGGATAATAATGCGCCTGGCCGCAGCTCGTGCACTTGCGCACCAGCAGCTTGCCCTTGCCCGCGGCGTCCCAATAGGCCTGCGTCTCTTCGCTGACGGCCGGAGGCGGCAGCTTGCGCTCTTTGGTCTCGGCCATGGTCTACTCCCTCTCCAGAATGACGGTCGCGCTGCCGTGGCGCAGGCCGAGCGAACCGCCCGTGCCGTGCGCGATGGCCAGATCGCAGTTCTTCACCTGCACCTTCGGATGCGCCTCTCCGCGCAGCTGACGCACGGCCTCCAGCACCTTGGTGAGGCCGCCACGGTTGGCGGGGTGGTTGTTGCAGAGACCGCCGCCGTCGGTGTTGAACGGCAGCTTGCCGGTACCCGAGATCAGGTTGCCGTCGGCGACGAACGCGCCGCCCTTGCCCTTCTCGCAGAAACCGAGATCCTCGAGCTGCATCAGCACCGTGATGGTGAAACTGTCGTAGATCGAGGCGTACTTCATGTCCGACGGCTTCACGCCCGCTTCGGCGAAAGCCGCCGCGCCGGTGAAGCGCGCGCCCGAATAGGTCAGGTCGACCTTGCCGCCCATCTGCGTCTTGATGAACTCAGAGGAGCCCAGCAGCTTGACCTTGGGCCGCTTCAGCTTGGCCGCGATTTCCGGCGCCACGACGACGATCGCGCCGCCGCCGTCGGTGATGACGCAGCAGTCGAGGCGATGCAGCGGATCGGAGATCATCGGCGAGTTCACGACCTCCTCGACCGTGACCACGTCCTTCAGCAGCGCATGCGGATTGTACTGGGCGTGGTGCGAGGCGGCGACCTTGATCCAGGCGAGCTGCTCGGAGGTCGTGCCGAACTCGTACATGTGACGCATGGCGCAGTTGGCGTACATGTTCACCACGGTCGGGCCGTAGGGAAACTCGAACGGATCGTCGGGCGTCGGCGTGCCGCCACGGCTGCGCGGCACGGTGCCGGTCGCCATGCCCTCGGCGCGCGGACGGCCGGCGAGCGTGATCAGCGCCACCTTGCACTTGCCCGCCGCGATCGCCTCGGCGGCGTGGCCGACATGCAGCACGTAGGACGAGCCGCCGGTGTCGGTCGAATCGACGTGGCGGACCTTCAGGCCCATGTATTCGACCATGGACATCGGGCCGAGGCCCGGCGCGTCGCCGGCGCAGAAATAGCCGTCGACATCGTCCTTGGTGAGGCCCGCATCCTCCAGCGCGCCCTTGGCGCATTGCGCATGGATCTGCGCCAGCGAAATGTCCTTCGCGAGCCTGGTCGGATGTTCGTAAATTCCGGCGATATAGGCCTTGCCCTTGATGCTCATAGGCGCGCCATCTCCCTCGTCATTGTGCGGTGCACATGGTGAGGGATCGCGGGCTCACAGGAAAGTGCGCTCTTTCGCAGCGAAGAACGATGCTAGGCTCTGCGAAACGATCGGGGAGCGATTTCAGATGATCTTCCGTCTTCTTTCCGTCATCGCCGCGGCCTGCCTCGCCTTCGCCGGAGCCGCGCAGGCCCAGGGCAAAGCCGAGTTGCTCTGGTACAGCCAGGCCGCCTTCAAGCTCACCACCCAGAGCGGCAAGGTGATTCTGATCGATCCGTGGATCATGGGCGCCACCAAGATTCCGCCGGAACTGAAGGACCTCGACAAGATCGGCAAGGTCGACCTGATCCTGGTGACGCACGGTCACGGCGATCATCTCGGCGACGCGATGGAGATCTCCAAGAAGAACAACGTGCCGATCTGGGCGCCGGCCGGGCTCAACCAGACGCTGACCACGCTCGGCCTGATGCCCGCCAACCTCGTGCCGCGCATGAGCAAGGGCGGCACGATCGAGCCTTTCCCCGGCGTGAAGATCACCATGGTGCATGCCGACCATTCGTCGGAGATGATCCTGAAGGACCCGGCCACCGGCAAGGACACGAGCTATGCAGCCGGCGAGCCCTGCGGCTTCATCATCGAGCTGGAGAACGGCTTCAAGATCTATCACATGGGCGACACCGGCCTGTTCGGCGACATGAAGCTGATCGGCGAATACTACAAGCCCGACCTGCTGCTGATCCCGATCGGCGGCCACTATGTGATGGACCCGAAGGCCGCCGCCTACGCCACCAAGGAACTGATCAAGCCGAAGATGGCGTGGCCCATGCACTATGCCAGCAACCCGTTCCTCCGCGGCACACCGGCCGAATACAAGGCGGCGCTGGGCCAGTCGTCGATCGAGGTGATCGACGCCGAGCCGGGGACGAAGAAGACGTTCTAGGTCGCCTTAGCCGTCCCGTTCGAGGACGGCTTCCCATACCGACTTCGGTTGATCGTACCGGTCGATCACCCTTTCCTCGATGCTGATGGATCGCCAGCCACGCGCAAACATCCGGTCGACCGCGGCGCGATCGAAGAAACGCTTCGGCGCGCCATCGACCAGATAGAAATCCTTTTCGATCGCCGGATGGCCCGTGGCGCCGAAATGGCGGTCGTTGGTCGAGTTGAGCCGGCAGAGGAGCACGCCTGCAGGATGCAATGTCGCGCGCACGCGTTCGACCAAGCCACACGTCTCGGCCCAGTCGAAGTAATGCAGCGACAGGCTGGCGAGGACGACACCGACACGACCTGTGAGCGGAAACGGTTCGCGAATGTCCTGGCAATGGATCTCGGCCGACGGCACGCGCTCGCGGGCACGGCTGGCAGCCTCCGGCGACAGCTCGATACCGACGATGCGATACCCGGCCTTCGTCAGCGTGGCGGTGTCCCGTCCGCCACCGCAGCCGAGTTCGAGGATCGGCAGGCCGCCGGCCCGCGCGGCGACCAACGGCAACCAGCGTGCGAGCCAGGGATCGCGCACCCCGGGTCAGTCGCCCGCCACGTCGCGCGCGCCCGGCGTGCGGCTGCGGAACTCCTCGGGAGCCTCGCGGCCGGCGTCGGTGAAGGCCTTCTTCACCGCCGCCACGTTGGGGCCGAAGATGCCCTTGCGGTTGTCCTTCGCCCACTGGTTGGAGTTGACGATCGTGTCGAGCGAGCCCTGGAAGCGCGGCATCACGTAGCGCGCGAACAACTCGTAGGAGCGCATCGTCTGCTCGCGCGTCGCCCATTCGTGCGCACGGAAAAGGACGCCCCCGAAGCCGCCGTTGGAGAAGCCCAGCAGCCGCTCAATACCCTTGGCGACCGTGTCGGGACTGCCAACGAGGGTCGTGCCCATCTTCACGCCGTCACGCAGCGGATCGTCGGCGCGGCCCGGCGGGCGGCCCAGCGTGTCCTCGAAGTAGGTCACGGTCTCGCGGCGCTCGCCGGCATGGACCTCGCGCAGCGCCTGCTCGTCGTCCTCGGTCACGTGCGCGTTCACGACGACGCGCCATTTGGAGCGGTCCGCCGTCTTGCCGTGCTTGGCCGCCGTCTCCTCGTAGATGCCCCACTGCTTGCCGAGCATCTCGGGCCCGCCCGGGATGCCGGCGCCGATCGACAGGACGCCGAGCCCGTGCTTGCCGGCGGCGATCATGCCCGAAGGGGTGATGGTGCTGGCGCAGGCGATCGGGAAGTGCGGGTAGCTGTAGGGCGCGAGATGAAGCCGCGCCTCCTTGAGCTCGAACCAGTCGGTCTTCATCGTGACCGGCTCCTTGCATTCGAGCAGGCGCATGATCGCCTCGAGCGCCTCTTCCATGCGCGGCCGCTGGGTTGAGGGATCGATGCCCATCATGTAGGCGTCGGACGGCAGCGCGCCCGGACCGCAGCCCAGCATCGTGCGGCCGCGCGACATGTGGTCGAGCTGCACGAAGCGGTTCGCGACCATCAGCGGGTGATGGTACGGCAGGCTGGTCACGCCGGAACCCAGGCGGATGTAGCGCGTGCGCTCGATGGCGGCGCCGATGAACACTTCCGGCGAAGCGATGGTCTCCCAGCCGGCGGAGTGATGCTCGCCGATCCAGGCCTCGTCATAGCCCAGTTCGTCGATCCACTCGATCAGCTCCATGTCGCGCGCCATCGAGAGAGTCGGGTTCTCGCCCACGCGATGGAACGGCGCCAGGAAGATGCCGAACGTCAGTCCCTTGTGATTACCGGTCTGTGCCATTGAAGTCCTCCGTCGCTCGCGACGGTAGCATGCGCACGACATTGACCGCAGCACCGGCTTGCGCAGATCATCCCGCGATGAACGAGGCTTCCGCCCTGCCGCTCGCAGGTTTCACGATCGTCGAGGTGAATGACGCTAAAGTGCCGTTGTGCCTGCGTCTTGCGACATCGCTTGCCGCCAAGATCGCGGCTGATCTCGGCGCCGACGTGCTCAAGATCGAGCCGCCCGGCGGCGATCCGGTGCGCCGCGCGCCGCCGACGCTCCCGCAGGGCGAAAGCGCGCTCTTCCAGTTCCTCAACACGTCGAAGCGTTCGCTGACGCTCGATCTCGCTGCCGAATCCGGCCGCAAGACCCTCGCCGGTCTCGTCGACAAGGCCGATGTCGTCCTGTTCGAGGAGCCGGCTTCGGTCGCGGCGATGCTGCGCGCGACGAAAGCGACGCCGGTCGAGATCGCGGCCTTTCCGGTGGAGATGAACGCTGCGCAACGGCCCGTCAGCGAACTGGCGATCCAGGCGCTCGGCGGGCTGATGCACATGGTGGGCGAGCCGGCCCGCAAGCCGCTGAAGCTCGGCGGCCATCAGGCATCGTATCCGGCGGGCCTCACCGCTTTCACCGGTCTCATGTCGGCACTTGCCGCGCGCGATGCCAGCCGTCCCGCACCGTCGGTGCGCGTGTCGCTGGCCGAGGTGATGCAGTGGGTGAACTGGAAGGCGGCCTCCGGTGCCGCCGCGTCCGGTATCTCGCCCGGTCGCGAGGGCAAGAACTCCGAGTTCCAGGTGCTGCCCTGCCGCGACGGCCACGTGGCCGTGGTCTACACGGTGACGCAATGGCCCGCGACACGGGCGCTTATCGGCGATCCGCGGCTCGACGATCCGAAGTTCAGCACGCGCGCCGGGCGGCGGAAGAACATCACCGAGCTCTATGCGGCGCTGGCGCCGTGGTTCGCCGACAAGACGCGCGAGGAGATTCAGAAGACGGCGCAGGCCAGGGGCGTACCCTTCGGCCCGATCTTCTCGCCGGCCGAGCTTCTGCGGACGGAACAATACGTGGCGCGCGGCTTCCTGGCCGACATGCTCCATCCGACCGAAGGCACGCTGCGCCTGCCGCAGTTGCCCGTGCAATGGAACGGCCGGTCGTTCTCGCCGCGACCCGCGCCGGCTCTCGCTCCTCCGTCGTCAACGGAGGAGGCGTTCATGCCCCCTCCGTCGCGGAAGTCCGGGAATAGAGAGGCGGGCGAGCGTCCCCTCGCCGGCATCCGCGTGCTCGACTTCGGGCTGCTGACCGCGGGCGCGAACACCTCCGCGATGCTGGCCGATCTCGGCGCCGACGTGATCAAGATCGAGTCCGGCGCCTATCTCGATCCGTTCCGTGTCGTCGGCAAGATCGACGATGACGATGGCTGGTGGAACCGTTCGCCCCAGTTCCGTTTCACCAACCGCAACAAGCGCGGGCTGGCGCTGAACCTCAAGGATCCCGAGGGACAGCGCGTCATCCGCGAGCTGGCGGCGAAGTGCGACGTCGTCGTCGAGAATTTCCGCCGCGGCGTCCTCGATCGCGCCGGCCTCGGCTACAGGGATCTGAGCGCGATCAACCCGCGCCTGGTCTTCGCCGCCATTTCCAGCCAGGGCGACACCGGCCCTGAACGCATGAACGTCTCGTTCGGCAGCACGCTCGACGCCACCTCGGGCATCGCCTCGCTGACCGGCTACGAGGGCGAGGAGCCACGCATCTCCGGCATGGACGTGAACTACCCCGACCAGATCGTGTCGCTGTTCGCCACCGGCATCGTGATCGCCGCAATCACCGAGGCACGCCGCACCGGCACGGGGGCGTTCCTCGATTTCTCGCAACGCGAGGTCGCGTCCTTCACCCTGGGCGAGGAGATTCTGGCCGCCGCCCCGCTGGCACCCCGCGGCAACGCGGAAGCGGGCGTGGCGCAGCAGGATTCCCATCGATGCGCCGACGGCAAATGGCTGGCCGTCACGCTCGACGCGCCCGATCCATCGATCGCAGGTTTCTGCGCCGGCCAGGGCCGTGACGCCGCCGTTGCGGCACTGCTCGCCAAGGGCATCGCCGCCGCGCCCTGCTTCGACGGCAATGATCTTCTGCGCGATACCGAATTGCAGGGCGTGACCCTGGTGCGCGACGAGAAAGGCGGGCTCGTGAAGGGCCTGCCCTACCGCCTCGACGGCAAGGGTCTCGTCATCGAGCGGCCGGCGCCCGACCTCGGCCAGCATACCGACGACGTGCTGCGCGAATTGCTGGGCTACGACGATGCCCGCCTGAAACAGTTGAACGACAGCGGCGTGACGTCCACCACGCCCACCATCGGAGAGGTCTGAACCATGCCGCGCGCCGAAGTGCACAAGTTGATGGAGCGCATGACGATCCCCGCGATCGCCGCGCCGATGTTCCTGGTTTCCAACCCGGCGCTGACGTTGGCCTGCTGCGGCGAGGGTCTGATGGGCAGCTTCCCCGCCCACGGCACGCGCAGCCGCGAGGAGTTCCAGGGCTGGCTCGACGAGATGGTCGAGGGCATGAAGCGCCTGGAGGATGCCGGCAGGAAGCCCGCGCCCTGGGCGGTGAACCTCGTCGTTCACGCCTCGAACCCGCGCTACCAGGGCGACCTCGAACTGGTCGAGAAGTACAAGGTGCCGGTCGTGCTCACCTCGAAGGGCGCGCCGGGCGATGCGATCAAGCGCATCCACGGCTGGGGTGCGGTCGCGCTGCACGACATCGCCAACCGGCGGCACGCCGAGAAGGCGCTGGAAGCCGGCGTCGACGGCGTGATCGCGGTGGCAGGCGGCGCCGGCGGCCATACCGGCACGATCAATCCCTTTGCACTGATGAACGAAGTGCGACAACTCGGTGACAGCTTCGCCGTCGTGCTGGCCGGCGGCCAGACCACGGGACGCGACGTGTTCGCGGCCGAAGCGATGGGCGCGGACCTCGCCTATATCGGCACGCGTTTCATCGCCACGCAGGAAGCGATGGCGGCTCAGGCGCACAAGGACATGATCCTCGCCACGCGCGCCACCGACGTCTTCCTCACCGCCTCGGTCGACGGCGCTCCCGCCAACTGGCTGACGCCGAGCCTGCTCGCCGCCGGCATCGACCTCGACGTGCTGCGCACGACCCTGCCCGGCAAGATCGTGGGCGCGCAGGAGAACAAGAAGCGCTGGAAGGACATCTATACGGCCGGCCACGGCGTCGGGAACATCGAAGACGTGCCGGGCGCGGCCGATCTCGTGCGGCGCCTCATCAGCCAGTATCGCGAGGCGAAGTCGGAAATGGCGCACAGGCTGACCGGTCGCGCCGCAGCGTAGACGCTGGGCGCTCCCCTGCTCTAGGTTTCGAGACCAAGTTTTGAAGGGGTAGCGCGTGAAGACAAAGGCAGCCGTCTGTTTCGAGGCCGGCAAGAACCTCGAGATCGAGACCGTCGATCTCGAAGGGCCGAAGTTCGGCGAGGTCCTGGTCGAGATCAAGGCGTCGGGTGTTTGCCACACCGACGAGTTCACGCGCTCCGGCGGCGATCCCGAGGGCCTGTTCCCGGTGATCTTCGGCCATGAGGGCGCGGGCGTCGTGGTCGATGTCGGGCCAGGCATCGTGTCGCTGAAGAAGGGCGACCACGTGATCCCGCTCTACACACCGGAATGCCGACAGTGCAAATCCTGCCTCTCGGGCAAGACCAACCTCTGCACCTCGATCCGCGCGACGCAGGGCCAGGGCGTGATGCCCGACGGCTCCTCGCGCTTCTCGATCAAGGGCAAGAAGATCCATCACTACATGGGCTGCTCGACCTTCTCGAACTACACGGTGCTGCCCGAGATCGCGCTGGCGAAGATCCGCCCCGACGCGCCGTTCGACAAGGTCTGCTACATCGGCTGCGGCGTGACGACCGGCATCGGCGCGGTGATCAACACCGCCAAGGTCGAGCCCGGCGCCAACGTCGTGGTCTTCGGCCTGGGCGGCATCGGCCTCAACGTGCTGCAGGGCGCGCGCATGGTCGGCGCCAACATGATCGTCGGCGTCGATCTCAACCCGGCGCGCGAGGCGCTCGGCCGCAAGTTCGGCATGACGCACTTCGTCAATCCGAAGGACCTCGGGACCAAGGACCTGGTCGCGCACCTCGTCGAGCTGACCGACGGCGGCGCGGACTACAGCTTCGAATGCGTCGGCAGCACAAAGCTGATGCGCCAGGCGCTGGAATGCTGCCATCGCGGCTGGGGCAAGTCGGTGATCATCGGCGTCGCCGGCGCCGGCCAGGAGATCGCCACGCGCCCATTCCAGCTCGTCACCGGCCGCACCTGGATGGGTACCGCCTTCGGCGGCGCCAAGGGCCGCCGCGACGTGCCGAAGATCGTCGACTGGTACATGGACGGCAAGATCGACATCGATTCGCTCATCACCCACACGATGCCGGTCGAGAAGATCAACGACGCGTTCGACCTGATGCACAAGGGCGAGTCGATCCGCAGCGTCGTCACCTTCTAGCCGTCAATTCCTGAAGGAAGCCACGCCATGACCGTGCGAAAGCTGGGCGGAGCCACCATCGAGAAGGTCGAGGAGATCTGCGGCCCGGGCTTCAAGCCCGGCCGCATGTTCCCCAAGTTCGACCAGGAAGCCTTCGATGCCCAGAAGAGCTGGATGGTGCCGGAGCATGTGCAGGAAGGCAGCGACCGGCTGATCGGCTCCGTCCATACCTGGATCGTCAAGACGCCCAAGCACACGATCCTGATCGACACCTGTCTCGGCAATCACAAGCAGCGCCACAATGCCGGCTGGAACAACCTCAACACCCCGTTCCTCGACCGGCTGAAGGCCTGTGGCTGCCCCGCGGAGTCGGTCGACTTCGTGATGTGCACGCATCTGCATGTCGACCATGTCGGCTGGAACACCAAGCTGGAAAACGGCCGCTGGGTACCGACCTTTCCCAATGCGAAGTATCTCTTCGCCAAGCGCGAGTTCGCGCACTGGGAGAGCGAGCGTAAAGCGCAAGGTGAAGGCAAGGTGAACGACGGCTCGTTCGACGATTCGGTGCTGCCGGTCGTCGAGGCCGGCAAGGCGGTGATGATCGAGAGTGATCACCAGCCCGACCCGCTGCTCACCATCAAGGATTATCCCGGCCACACGCCGGGCTCGATTGCGATCAACCTGAAGGATCAGGGAAAGCAGGCCTGCTTCTCGGGTGACATCATGCATCACCCGATCCAGGTCTATCATCCCGACTGGTCGAGCCAGTTCTGCTGGGACCAGGCGATGTCCGCCGTCTCGCGCCGCAAGCTGCTGGAAGACTGCGTCGAGACCAACGCCCTCCTCTGCCCCGCCCACTTCCCCGGCGCCAACGCGGGCTACGTCAAGCCCGAGGGTAATTCGTTCCGGATCGAGTGGGACCGCGCATGAAACTCGAACCGCTGCTCGACGGCCTTTCCTTCGGTGAGGGCCCGCGCTGGCGGGACGACCGGCTCTATTTCTCCGACTTCTATGTCCACCAGGTGCGGACCGTCGACGAGAGCGGCAAGACCGAGACCATCGTCGAGGTGCCGGGGCAACCCTCGGGGCTCGGCTGGCGGCCCGACGGCACGATGCTGATCGTCAGCATGACCGATCGCCGCCTGATGCGTTTCGCGGGTGGCAAGCTCACCGTCGAGGCCGAACTGGGCTCGATCGCGACCGGCTTGTGCAACGACATGATCGTCGATGCCAAGGGCCGCGCCTATGTCGGCAATTTCGGCTTCGACCGCCACGCCGGCGAAAGCCCGCGTCCCGCGGTGCTGGCCCGCATCGATCCCGACGGATCCGTTCACGCGGCCGCCGACGGGCTGATGTTTCCCAACGGCACGGTCATCACGCCCGACGGCAAGACGATGATCATCGGCGAGACCTTCGCCAAGCGCCTCACCGCCTTCGACATCGCCACCGACGGCACCTTGTCCAACCGGCGCGTCTGGGCCGAGACGCCGACCTGCAATCCCGACGGCATCTGCCTCGATGCGGAGGGCGGCATCTGGGTCACTGGCGCGTTCACGCAGCAGATGGTTCGCGTTCTCGAAGGCGGTAAGGTCACGCATGCGCTCGATCTCGGCGAGCGCGCGGCCTATGCCTGCATGCTGGGCGGCAAGGACCGCCGCACGCTTTTCGTCGTCACCAACAGCGGCAGCGGGCCCGCCATTGCCGACAAGAAGGACGGCCGCATCGAGACGATGCGCGTCGATGTCCCCGGCGCCGGCCTGCCCTAGGAGGAATTCATGAAGGGTCCAGAAGACGATGCCGGGCTGGCCGGCAAGGTGGCGATCATTTCCGGCGGTGGCGCCGCGGGCGACGGTATCGGCAACGGACGCGCCGCAGCGATCCTGCTGGCGCGCGCCGGCACGCATGTGCTGGTGGCCGACCGCGACCTGAAGCTGGCGGAACGCACGGTCGAGATGATCAAGGCCGAGGGCGGCCAGCACGCGGCGGCCCATGCCGGCGACATGACACAGGAAGCCGAGTGCAAGCGGCTGGTAGATGCCGCCGTCGATCGCTGGGGCCGGCTCGACTTCCTGGACAACAATATCGGCATCGGCAGCCGCGGCTCGGTCGTCGACGAGAAGCCCGAGGAATATCGCCGCGTGATGCAGGTGAACGTCGAGACGATGTTCCTGCTCTCCAAGCATGCGATCCCGGCGATGATCAAGACGGCCAAGGGCGGGTCGATCGTCAACATCTCCTCGATCTCGGCGCTGCGGCCACGCGGCCTCACCACCTACACGACCTCGAAGGCCGCCGTGATCGGCCTCACCCAGGCGATGGCGGTCGACCACGGCAAGGACCATATCCGCGTCAACTGCATCTGCCCCGGCCCGATGTACACGCCGATGGTCAATCGCGGCAACGGCATGAGCGAGGCCAACCGGGCCCAGCGCGCCAACGCCTCGGTGCTCAAGATCGAGGGCACCGGCTGGGACATCGGCCACACCGTGCGCTTCCTGCTGAGCAACCACGCCCGCTACATCACCGGCCAGGTGATCGTCGTCGACGGCGGCGTGACGCTGCAGGGCCCGTCACGCGATTCTCAGGATCATTGATTGGACCAGCCGTGAGTGTCCTCCCGAGCGCAGCGCGGGGTCCTTACGGCAACAGCACGCATCTCACGCTTTCGGCGCGGGATGACAACGAGGAGGAAACGGAAAAGATGGCCCGCCTGCCCTATCTCGAGCCCGACCAGGTCGCGCCCGAGTATCGCGACATGCTCAAGCGCAACACCAACCTGCACAAGCTGCTGGTCAACTCGCCCGACATGGCACGGGCTTTCAGCGGACTGGGCGGCTACATCCGCTTCAAGAGCAAGCTCGACACGCGCCTGCGCGAGCTTGCGATTCTTCAAGTCGGCTGGATGGAGAAGTCGGAGTACGAGTTCACCCATCATGTGAAGATCGGCAAGGAGTTCGGCGTCACCGACGAGGACATCCAGGGCCTGATCGCCGAGACCGAGGGCAAGCCCTCCAAGCTCGAACCGCTGGCCAAGGCGATCCTCAAGGGCGCGCGCGAGATGGTGAAGAACCTTGCGATGTCGGACGCCACCTTCGCCGAGATCAAGAAGGACCTTTCCGACGAGCACATGACCGACCTGGTGCTCACCATCGCCTTCTATTGCGCCGTCGTCCGCGTGCTCGCCACGATGCAGATCGACAACGAACCCCAGTACAAAGAGGTACTCAAGCAGTACCCGATCCCGGGAGTGAAGTAGCATGCGTCTCAAGGATCGTGTTGCCATCGTCGTCGGCGCCGGGCAGAGCCCCGGCGAAGGCATCGGCAACGGGCGCGCCACCGCGCTCACCTTCGCGCGCGAGGGCGCCAAGGTCCTCTGCGTCGATCACAATCTCGCCTCGGCGCAGGAAACCGTCGAGATGATCGGCGTCAACCAGGGCACGGCGGTCGCCTTCAAGGCCGACGTCACCAAGGAGGCCGAGATCAAGGCCATGGTTGCCGACGCCCATGCCCGCTGGGGCAGGGTCGATATCCTGCACAACAATGTCGGCGTCTCGCTCTCGGGCGGCGACGCGGAACTCCTCACCATCACCGAGGAGGCCTTCGACCGCTGCGTCGCGATCAACCTCAAGAGCTGCATCTTCGCCGCCCGGCACGTGATCCCGATCATGCGCGAGCAGAAGAGCGGCGCGATCATCAACATCTCGTCGATGGCCGTGATCACCACCTATCCCTACGTGGCCTACAAGGCGACTAAGTCGGCAATGGTGTCCTTCACCGAGCAGCTCGCCTACCAGAATGCGCCGTACGGCATCCGCGCCAACGTCATCCTGCCCGGTTTGATGAACACGCCCATGGCCGTCGACACACGCGCCCGCGAGTTCAAGAAGAGCCGCGCCGAGGTCGAGGCCGAACGCGACGCCAAGGTGCCGCTCGGCAAGAAGATGGGCACCGGCTGGGACGTCGCCAACGCCGCCCTCTTCCTCGCCTCCGACGAGGCGAGCTTCATCACCGGCGTCACGCTGCCGGTCGATGGCGGCGCCAGCGTCCGGCGCGGCTAGAGGCACGAACCTTGCGTCCGGCGAGGACATGAACCGACTCGCCGGCAAGACCGCCCTCATCACCGGTGCCTCCTCGGGCATCGGCCGCGCCATCGCGAAGAAGTTCCAGGCGGAAGGCGCGACCCTCCTCCTGATGGACATCACCGAGGCGGTGGTCGAGGGTGGCGAGCCGACCCACAGGATCCTGAACGTGCCCTTTTTCCAGGGCGACGTCTCGAACGAGAGGGATGTCGAGGAGGCGGTGCGCCAGGCCGCCCTGCCGACCGGACGGCTCGACATCGTGGTCAACGACGCCGCCATCCGGTCAGCCAAGAAGCTGACCGACACCAGCCTGGAAGAGTGGAACCGGGTGATGGAGGTGAACGTCACCGGCGTCTTCCTGATGTGCCGCGCCGCCGTCCGCCGGATGCTGACGCAGGAGATCCGCAACGAGGCGCGCGGGCGCATCGTCAATATCTCCTCGCAGCACGGCATGATCTCCTCGCCCGAGGATTTCTCCTACGGCGTCTCGAAATCGGCGGTGGTCTACATCACGCGCCAGATCGCGTCCGACTACGGAAGCGACAGCATCATCTGCAACGCGGTAGCGCCGGGCAAAATCCTCACCGGCAAGACCGGCCGCGCGATCGAGCCGCGCTGGATCGACTATTCGCACGCCCGCACGCCTCTGCCGCGCCTTGGACGTTCCGAGGACGTGGCCAATGCCGCCCTGTTCCTCGCCTCCGACGAAGCGACGTTCATCACCGGCGAGAATTTGATGGTCGACGGCGGCTGGATGGCGAACTGACCGGCAGCAGCCCGGCCAGCACCTGCAGGAAGGCGCGCACGAGACGCGCGTTCTGCCGCTCCCTGAGGTGCACGACATGGGCGTAGGTGAATATCTCGGTATCCGTGATCGGCAATGGCTTGATCCGCGGATCGGGGATGAATTCGGCCTCCGACACGACGCCCATGCCGATTCCCTTGGCCACCGCCTCGCGGATCGATTCGCGGCTGCCGATCTCCATCACGACCTTGGGCCGCACATCGGCTTCGCGCATCGCCTGGTCGAAGGCGCGGCGCGTCGTCGAGCCGGCCTCGCGTACGATCAGCCGCTGCCCTTCCATGTCGCGCGCACGGATGCTGCGACGCTGCGCAAAGGGATGGTCGATGGGGCAGAAGGCGATCACCCGGTGGCGGCGATAGGGAATGGCGACCAGCCGCGGATCTGGATCGACATGGGCCAGCACAGCCACGTCGGTCCGGTAATCCAGAAGGTCGCGCAGCGTGTCGCGTGAGTTGCCGACAGTGACCGAGACGTAAAGGCCAGGATGGCGCGCATTGAATGCCGCCAGCATGTCGGTCACGTGATAGGGCCCGACGGCGCCGACGCGCAGGTGGCCGGTCTTGAGACCACGCGTCTCGTTGAGGTAGTCGGCCGCTTCCTTCTCGTCGGCGAACAGCCGACGCGTGATGTCCAGAAGGCCGCCGCCGGCTTCGGTGAGTTCGATGCGCCGGCCGCGACGCACGAACAGCTCGACCCCGAACTCCTGCTCCAGCGACTTCACCTGCGTCGTGATCGTGGGCTGGCTGACGCCCAGCTCGCGCGCGGCGGCGGTGAAGCTCAGCCGTTGCGCCACCGCATGGAAGGAGCGGAGCTGTGTGTGCCTCATATTGATTTTCTCAATGCCAATTCGAGAATGTTTGAATTGGTTAAATGTGAGAGCCGGCCGGAAGATTGTCAAAAGGCCGACAAGGCCCGAGCCGCAAAAGCCATGGGAGTGAAGCGCGGATGTGGCGCTACCGTAATCCGGTCGACGTGAAGTTCGGCGCCGGCGTCTTCGAGACGCTGGGCAAGGTCCTGGCAGGCCGCGCCTACTGCCTCGTCACCTACGACGATGCCAATGGCGGCGGCGTGTTCGCCGACCTTGCGCGCCGCGTCGTTGCACAGGCCGGCGCACCCGCCGTCACCGTGAGCAACATCGGCCCCAACCCCGACTTCGTCGGCCTCACCGAATCCTGCCGCACCTATGCGGCCGCGACGCATCCGGTCGAGGCGATCGTCGCGCTCGGCGGCGGCTCGGTGATGGATGCCGCCAAGGTGCTGGCTGCCGCGAGGGGCGACTTCGACACGGTGCGGCGCCACCTGCAGACCGGCAAGGACGGCGACGCGCTTGGCCGCACGCCGATCATCGCCATCCCGACCACGGCAGGCACCGGAAGCGAGGTCACGTCGTGGGCCACGGTCTGGGACACCGGCGCGATGAAGAAATACTCGCTGGCCCGGGAAACGCTCTATCCCGAAACGGCCCTGGTCGATCCGCTGCTGACGCTCGGCCTGCCGCGTGCCATCACCATCAGCACCGGACTCGATGCGCTCAGCCATGCGCTGGAAAGCATCTGGAACGTCAACGCCAACCCGGTGTCGAGTTCGCTGGCCGAGGTCGCCGCTCGCGAAGTGATCGACGCCCTGCCCTTGCTGGCGGACGACCTGCGCAACGAAGCACTGCGCACGCGGCTGGCACGCGCCAGCCTGTTCGCGGGCCTCGCTTTCTCCAACACGCGCACCGCGCTCGCCCATTCGCTGTCCTATCACCTGACCCTACATCACGGCGTGCCGCACGGCATTGCGTGCTCGTTCAGCCTGCCGATGGTGATGCGTGCCGTGACCGGCTGCGATGCCGCCTGCGACGCCTCGCTGCGCCGGATCTTCGGTCACGACCTGATGGCAGGCGCCGCGCGCCTCGAAATCTTCCTGAAGAAACTCGGCATCTCGCCCGACGCCACCGCGCACGGCATCGCCGCCCGCGACTGGGCGCGTCTGGTCGACGATGCGTTGGCCGGCGATCGCGGCCGCAACTTCATCGGACGCCGGGAGGCGCTGTTGGCCGAAATGGCCGCTTAGACGTCAAAGCAAGAAACCACGGAGGAAACAAAAATGACCAGGATGACGCGTCGCGATTTCGGGTTCTTAACCGCCGGCTCGCTGCTGGCGGGCGGTACCCTCGGCACCTCGGGCGCAGCCCAGGCGCAGCAGGTTCTCAAGGTCGGTCTCATCCCCTCCGAGGATTCGCGGGCGATGCTTGCACAGAGCAAGGACATCCTCGACGCGGTCGAGAAGAACTCCGGCATGAAGGTCCAGGGCTTCGTCGCCACCGACTACAATGGCGTGATCGAGGCCCTGCGCGCCAAGCATCTCGACATCGCCTATCTCGGGCCCTTCTCCTACGTGCTGGCCACCACGGTGACGCCGGTCGAGGCCTTCGCCATCGCCGAGACCGCCAAGGCCGGCCGCACTTACTACCATTCCAAGATCATCGCCCTGAAATCGAGCGGCATCAAAACGCTCGACGATCTCAAGGGCAAGAACTTCGCCTTCGTCGATCCGGCCTCGACCTCGGGCTACGCCTTCCCGCTCGCCGGACTGCTCAAGGCCGGCATCGAGCCCAAGCGCGACTTCAAGACGGTGCTCTTCACCGGCGCACACGACGCCAACGCACTGGCCGTCGCCAACGGCAAGGTCGATGCCGCGACCATCGCCGACCGCATTCTCGATGCCGCCATCGCGAAGGGTCATATCAAGGCCGACCAAATTCAGGTCGTCTGGGAATCGCCGCCGATCCCGGAATCGCCGATGGTCTGGCGCAAGGATCTCTCGCCCGAGACGAAGGCCAAGGTTAAAGCCGCCTTCCTGTCGATCAAGGACCTCAACTGGTCCGACCAGGGCAAGCTGAACGGTTTCAAGGAAACCAACGACCAGGCCTACGACATCGTGCGCGAGACCGCGAAGCTCGCGAACATCGACCTGAAGAAGCAGAAGTAGCCGCCGCCACTCGCTCCAAGGGAGATCGACCGATGATCGAAATCCGCGGCCTCGCCAAATCATATGGCGACCATCAGGCGCTGTGCGACGTCAGCCTCTCGATCCGGCCCGGCGAGTTCGTCGTCGTGCTGGGCCCGTCAGGTGCTGGCAAGTCGACGCTGCTGCGCTGCATCAACCGGCTGATCGAGCCGACGGCCGGCGACATCCTGGTCGACGGCACGTCGCTGTCGTCCAACCGCCGCGACCTGCGCCTGCTCCGGCGCAACGTCGCGATGATCTTCCAGCAGCATAATCTGGTGAAGCGCCTCAGCGTGCTGAAGAACGTGCTGGTCGGCCGTATGGCCGATCTTTCTCCGATCCTCAGCAGCCTGCAGCTTTTCCCGGAAGCCGACGTGAAGATCGCGATGCACTGCCTCGAGCAGGTCGCCATGTCCCACAAGGCCCGCAACCGCGCCGACGCGCTGTCGGGCGGCGAGCAGCAGCGGGTCGGCATCGCCCGCGCGCTGGCCCAGCAGCCGAAGTTCATGCTGGCCGACGAGCCGGTCGCGAGTCTCGATCCCAAGACTTCGCGCATCGTGCTCAATTACCTGAAGAAGAGCTGCAAGGACTCCAACATCGCGGTCCTCTGCAATCTGCACCAGATCGACTATGCGCTGGAATTCGCCGAGCGGGTCGTCGGCCTCTCGGCCGGCCGTGTCGTTTATGACGGCGCTCCGGCGGGCGTCAGCGGCGACGTGATCCGCAGCATCTATCCCGGCCTCGACGATCCCAATGTGCTCGACGCCGCCCAGCGTCTCACCGAACGCCGCCGCGCCGCGGCCGAAGCCGAGATCGCACTGGCCGTCGCGGCAACGGCGGCTGCCACGACCTCCGTCGAAGGGAGGGCCTAGGACATGTCGCTGCAATTCGTCGTCAACAAGCCGCGCGGCCCGCTCGGCTGGTGGATCATGGTCCCGATCCTGGCCGCCACGGTCGCCGCCCTCTGGTGGTCGGCCCTCGGCACCCGCCTCAGCATCACCGGCTTCATCGATGGCCTGCCGTGGATCGGCGACTTCATCGGCCGCATGCTGCCGCCCAACTTCGCCTTCATGCAGAAGCTGGTGCAGCCGGCGATCGAGACGGTGCAGATCGCGCTGTGGGGCACCCTGCTCGGCATCGTTCTGGCGCTGCCGGTCTGCTTCTTCGCAGCGCGAAACCTCTCGCCCTATGCCTGGGTGTTCCATGGGCTGCGTCAGGTGCTGAACGTGATGCGTGGCATCAACGAGATCATCCTGGCGCTGATCTTCGTCGCCGCCGTCGGCCTCGGTCCCTTCGCCGGCGTGCTGGCCATCGCGCTGCACGGTGCCGGCATGTTGGGCAAGTTCTTCGCCGAGGCGATCGAGGAGATCGACGAGGGTCCGCTCGACGCGCTGCGCGCCGCCGGCGCGGGCACGTTGCAGCGGATCGTCTTCGGCGTATTGCCGCAGGTGCTGCCCGCCTGGATCGGTGTCGTGCTCTATCGCTTCGAGACCAACATCCGTGTCTCGACCGTGCTGGGCATGGTCGGCGCCGGCGGCATCGGCTTCGAGCTCATCAGCTCAATGAAGCTCTTCGCCTATGAGGATACGGCGGCCTGCGTGATCGTCATCCTGATCCTTGTGCTCGCGGCAGATCTGATGTCTTCGAAACTCCGTGCCATGATCCGGTAGCGCGATCCGCTAGCCGGACCGGGCCACTCGACGGAGACACTTCATCGCGTCATCCTCTCTGCAACGGGGTATGGGAGGATATCGGATGTTGCGTCTATCGATCGGAATTCTGGGCGCTGTCGCGGCGCTCGGCCTGGCCGCCGCACCTGCGCTCGCGCAAAAGAGCGGCGGCACCCTCAAGATGTATATCGCGGACAATCCGCCCAGCACGTCGATCCACGAGGAGGCGACGACCTCGACGGTCGTGCCCTTCATGGGCCTCTACAACAACCTGGTGGTATTCGATCAGCAGATTCCGCAGAACAGTCTCGAATCGATCCGGCCCGACCTCGCCGAGAGCTGGACCTGGAGCGAGGACGGCAAGAAGCTGACCTTCAAGCTGGTCGGAAATGCCAAGTGGCATGACGGCAAGCCCTTCACCTCGGCCGACGTGAAGTGCACCTGGGACATGCTCACCGGCAAGAGTGAGACCCACAAGCTGCGCAAGAATCCGCGCACCTCCTGGTACTGGAACCTGCAGGAAGTGACGACCAACGGCGATCGCGAGGTGACTTTCCATCTCGGCCAGCCGCAGCCCTCGCTCCTGATCCTGCTCGCCTCGGGCTACAGCCCTGTCTACTCCTGCCACGTGCCGACCGCGCAGATGCGCACCAAGCCGATCGGCACCGGCCCCTTCAAGCTCGGCGAATTCAAGCAGAAGGAAATCGTCAGGCTCGTCCGCAATCCGGACTACTTCAAGAAGGGCAAACCCTATCTCGACGCCATCGAGATGCCGATCGTGCCGGCCCGCGGCACCGCCATGCTGGGCTTCGTCTCCGGTCGCTACGACATGACGGCGCCCTATGCCGTCACCATCCCGCTGCTCAAGGACATCAAGGCGCAGGCTTCGAGCGCCGTCTGCGAAGTCGCGCCGATGAACAACAGCACCAACCTGATCGTGAACAGCGAAGCGCCGCCGTTCAACAATGCCGACATCCGGCGCGCGATGCTGCTGACCATCGACCGCCAGTCCTTCATCAACATCCTTGCCCAGGGAGCCGGCGAAGCCGGCGGCGTCATGGAGCCGGCGCCCGGCGGCGTCTGGGGCATGCCGAAGGAGATGTTCGACACGGTCAAGGGCTACGGGCCCGACGTCGCCAAGAACCGCGCCGAGGCGCAGGCGATCATGAAGAAGCTGGGCTATGGGCCGGACAACCGGCTGAAGCTCAAGGTCGCGACCCGCAACCACCTGCTCTATCGCGACCCGGCGGTCATCCTGATCGACCAGCTCAAGGAGATCTACATCGACGGCGAGCTCGACCTGGTCGACACCGCCTTGTGGTTCAACAAGGTCGCACGCAAGGACTACTCGGTCGGCCTCAACACGACCGGCAACGGCGTCGACGATCCCGACCAGACCTACTTCGAGCATTATGCTTGCAAGTCCGAACGCAACTATGTCGGCTACTGCAACCCCGAGATCGAGAAGCTCTTCCCGATCCAGTCGGCCGAGCGCGACATCGAGAAGCGCAAGAAGCTCGTCTGGGAGATCGACAAGCAGATCCTCGAAGAGGGCTTCCGTCCGATCATCATGTGGAACGCCTCGGGAAGCTGCTGGCATCCCCACGTGAAGGGTTTCCGCCCGATGGTGAACAGCCTCTACAACGGCTCGCGCTTCGAGGACGTCTGGCTCGACAAGTAGGCCGGCGGCAGGAACGGACGGGCCGGGCCGCTACGAGCGGCTCGGCACCATGACCTGACGATAGCCGCGCGCTTCCATGCACGGCTTCTCGAACTCGTCGCGATCCATGTTTTCGACGTAGTTGCCGCCCATCGCGATCCAGCGGCGCAGTTGATATTCCTGGCAGGCCTTCGTATCGGTCTCCACCTGCTGCGGCGCTGTTCCGGCCTTCTCGTAGGTGATGCTCTGGCAACCGCCGAGCATCCCCACCGCCACCGCCATCGCTGCGATCGAACCAGGCTGCATGGGTTGATCTCCTTTGCCAGGACTCTATCCGCTCCCATGCGACCGCGGCAGGCAGGCTCAAGCTCATGTGATAGGGTCGCTGACAATCAGATCCGGCAATGAGCCGGGCATGTCCTTCCGGGAGAAGTCGCCAATGGTGTCGCCAAAACAGGTTCTTTCGCGCCGGCAGGCCCTCGCGGGTTCGCTGCTTCTTGCGCTGCCGCTCCTGACCTCCATACCGGCCCGCGCCGCCGACTGGCCGGAGCGTCCCATCCGCATGATCATCCCCTTCGCGGCGGGCGCCGGCGCCGACACGGTGGGGCGCACGTTCGGCGAGGAGCTGGCCAAGGCGCTGGGCCAGCCGGTCGTCATCGACAACAAGGGTGGCGCCGGCGGTCTTCTCGGCACCGCCGAGGGCGCGCGGGCGCCGGCCGACGGCTATACGCTGCTGCTCACGTCGCAGGGCGCAACCGTGTTCAACATGGGGCTCTACAAGTCGCCGGGCTACGATCCCCTGAAAGACCTCATCCCGGTTTCGACCACCGGCATCCTGACCAACGTCATGGTCGTCTCGACCGCCAACCCGGCCAACACCGTCGCCGACGTGATCGCGCAGGCGCGCGCCAAGCCGGGCGAGCTCACCTACGGATCGAGCGGCGTCGGCAGCAGCCTCCATATGTCCGGCGTGATCCTCGAGCAGCGCACCGGCGTGAAGCTGCAACATGTTCCCTATCGCGGGGCGCCGGCCGCCGTGCTCGCGGTGATGAACGGCGAGGTGACGATGGGCTTCTTCAATGCGCCGACCGTGGTGGGCCAGATCAAGGCCGGCAAGCTGAAGGCGCTCGCCGTCACGACGAAGGACCGTTCCGTCATCATGCCGGAAGTCCTGACGATGATGGAGGCGGGCGTCCCCGACTTCGTCGTCGCCACCTGGCTGGGCTTTGCGGTGCCGACCGGCACGCCCGCCCCGATCGTGACGCGTCTCAATGCCGAAATCGGCCGCATCGCCCAGATGCCGCAGGTTAAGGAGAAGCTCCTCGTCCAGGGCTTCGAGATCCTGCCACCTGACACACCCGCCGCCGCCCGCAAGCTGATCGCCGACGATCAGGCACTGTGGCTACCCATCATCAAGCAATCCGGCGCGACGGCGGAGTAGCGGCGACAATCGCTCATTCCTCGTCAGGACGACGGGCCTTCTTGGCTAATCCGCAGCGGCCAGGCTGTTGCGCGGCACGCCCGCGATCTCCTGGATCAGCTTCTTGGTCATGGCACGGCCGAAGGCGCCGTGGTTTTCGGCGACGATCGTGAAGGCGCCGGCGCCACCGATGACGTTGTCCTGGAAATACTTTTCGAGGCCGCCGGGCGGATTCGTGTGCTCGGGGCGGAACGCTTCCTCGATCGGCGTCAGGATCACCAGCGCGTTGATCGTGATGTTGCGCGCGACGGCATCGTCGCGTGCGTCCGTCACCAGTCGTCCGCCGATATTGTTGCCGTCACCCGAAACGTCGATCACCCGCCGGTCCGAGACGAAGCCCGCGCGCTCGAACAGACCCACCGAGAAGTCGAGGGCGGCGCTGATCGAGGTACTGCCGGCAAACGAACGCGGCGTCTCGATCAGCTTGTCGCCGAAATTGCGCGCCGAGGCGCCGTCGCCGATCACCATCCAGTCGATGACGACGTTCTGCATGTTGGCCGACGCCCATTCGACGAAGCAGATCGCGATCCGGCGGTTCGGTCCGGAGGTTATGGCGCGCACCACGTCGGGATGGGTGATCGCGGCGGCCGCTCCTTCGCGCTGAAGCCTGAACTTGGGATCGGTCACGCTGCGGGAGACGTCGGCCGCCATCACCAGCAGCATGTCGACGGGCTCGGCGGCGCGCGCCGACGGCGAGACGGACAGCAGGATCAGGCTGAGCAGCGCTACCATCATCTTCATCGCACGGGACCCCGGTCTCTGGTTGGTCGAAAGCGGCGTTGGGCGCTCCTCACTATAGGCCGCCGGACCACTAACTTCCGGCCTGGCCTCCTCCTGCAGAAAATACTGCCGCCCAAAGCGGCCAACACGCGACAATCTTGTTATTGCGAATTAATCGCAGATATGGTTTTTCATGCTGCACTGCACTATATCCACTCGTCCCGGCGTCGGGCCGGCCGTTGCGTAGGAGTATCCGCGTGAGCGCGTTGAGGAACGAGACCGTATTGTCGGTGCATCACTGGACCGACGAGTTGTTCAGCTTCCGGACCACCCGGGACAAGGGTTTCCGCTTCGCCAGCGGCCAGTTCACCATGATCGGCCTGAAGGTCGAGGGGAAGCCGCTGCTGCGGGCCTACTCCATCGCCAGCGCACACTATGTCGACGAGCTGGAGTTCTTCTCCATCAAAGTCCCCGACGGGAAGCTCACCTCGCGCCTCAAGGACCTGGCGCCGGGCGATCCGGTGCTGGTCGGCGCCAAGGCCACCGGCACGCTGCTGCTCGACAGCCTCACCCCCGGCCGCAACCTCTACCTGCTGGGCACCGGCACCGGCCTCGCCCCGTTCCTGTCGATCGTGCGCGATCCGGACGTCTACGAGCGCTACGAGAAGGTGATCCTGGTCCATGGCTGCCGCCACGTGCGCGACCTCGCCTACCGCTCGGCCTTGGCCGACGAGCTGCCGGCCGACGAGATCCTGGGCGACATGGTGCGCGACAAGCTCGTCTACTACCCGACCGTCACCCGCGAGCCCTTCAAGTATCGCGGCCGCATCTCCCACCTGATCGAGAACGGCACCCTGGCGAAGGATGTCGGCCTGCCGCCGATGGCCCGCGAGACCGATCGCTTCATGCTCTGCGGGTCCGTCCAGATGCTGGCCGACACCCGCGCCCTGCTCGAAGGCATGGGCCTCACAGAGGGCAGCACCACCACCCCCGGCCAGTTCGTCGTCGAAAAGGCCTTCGTCGAATAAGCGGTTCCGCTTCGCGAGCCACCTGCAAGTAGCGTGTGACGGTCGCCGGCGGCTAGGATGCCGGCGATTTGACACGCATGCCGTCAGGCTCGGGAAGAGGAAAAGAAGTGACACTACCGCTCGAGGGAGTTCGCGTCATCGAAGTGGGCCAGGCATTGGCCGGTCCGCTGGCCGGAGTGATCCTGGCCGACATGGGCGCCGACGTGATCAAGATCGAGAAGCCCGACGGCGGCGACGATGCCCGCATCTGGGGCCCTCCGTTCGGACCCGACGGCAAGACCTCGCTCTACTTCTACTCGCAGAACCGCAACAAGCGCTCGGTCGTGCTCGACCTCAAGTTGGCGGCCGACGTCGACAAGCTGCACAAGCTTTGCGAAACGGCCGACATCCTGATCCAGAACCTGCGGCCGGGCGTGGTCGACGAGGTCGGCATCGGCCCCGAGACCATGCTCGCGCGCCATCCGCGCCTCATCTACTGCTCGATCTGGGCGTTTGGCTACCAGGGGCCGCTGCGCATGAAGCCGGCCTTCGATCCGCTGCTGCAGGCCTATGGCGGCATGATGAGCGTGACCGGCCGGCCGGAGGATCCGCCGACCTTCTGCGGCGCCTCGATCAACGACAAGGCGACCGGCATGTTCTGTACCATCGGCGCGCTCGCGGCGCTCAGGCTGCGCGACAAGACCGGCAAGGGCTGCCTGGTCGACACATCGCTGTTCGACTCGGCGGTGCACTGGGTCGAAGGCCAGGTGAACGGCTACATCGCCAACGGCACCGTCTCCAAGCGCCACGGCACCGGCAGCCCGGTGATCGTGCCCTACCAGACCTTCGACACGGCCGACCATCCGATCTGCCTCGCGCCCGGCAACGACCGGCTGTGGGCGCGCTGCGCCAGGGTGCTGGGCCGCGACGAATGGGCCACCGATCCGAAGTTCGCCAAGAGCGCGCAGCGCGTCGCCCATAAGGCCGAGCTGCTGCCGATGATCGCCGAGGCGCTGAAGGCCAGGCCGCGCGCCGAATGGCTGGAAGCCATGGAGAAAGCCGGCGTGCCCTGCGCCGCCGTGAACGACATCGGCGAACTGGCGCGCACCGAACAGATGGAAGCCTCGAAGCTCATCCAGCAACTGCCGGGGGGCCCCAAGGTGGTCGGCCTGCCGATCTCCTTCGACCATGTGCGGCCACGCTCGCCGCGCTCCGCGCCAACGCTCGGGGAGCATACCGACGAAGTGCTGGGAAGCCTTCCGAAGTGACGGCGCCCGCCCCGTCTCCCGCCCTCGTCGCCCCCTGGCGCATCGGCGTCGACGTGGGCGGCACCTTCACCGACATGGTGCTGCGCGACGCCGCGGGCGCGGTCCGCATCTTCAAGTCGCCGTCGGTCCCTGCCGATCCCAGCGAGGGCGTGCTGGGCGTGCTGCGGCTGGCGGCGACGCAGCTCGACATCACACTGACCGCCCTGCTGCGCGACTGCGCGCTGTTCGTGCACGGCTCGACCGTGGCAACCAACACAATCCTCGAGAAGAAGGGCGCCAGGGTCGGCCTGCTGACGACCGAGGGCTTCCGTGATTCGCTCGAGATCCGCCGCGGTATCCGCGAGAACCAGTGGGATCACCGAGCGCCCTTCCCGCAGGTCCTGGTGCCGCGCTACCTGCGCCTGCCGGTGCGCGGCCGCATTGCCGCCGACGGCACGGAGCTGGCGCCGCTGAAATCCGAGGACGTCGACACCGCAGCCAAGGTCTTCGCCGAGGAAGGCGTCGAGTCGGTCGCGGTCTGCCTGTTCAATTCCTTCCTCGATGGCGCGCACGAACGTGTCGTGGGCGATCGGCTCGCCAAGGCCTGGAACGGCAAGTGGGTCTCGCTGTCGAGCGAGGTCATGCCGACCATGGGCGAGTACGAGCGCGGTTCGACCGCCGTCGTGAACGCCTATGTCGCGCCCAAGGTGACGAGCTACCTGCGTGCCCTCGACGAGCAACTGCGCCAGTTCGGCCTGCCGCGCTCGCTGCTGCTGCTGCAGAGCAACGGCGGCGCGGTATCGGTCGACCAGGTGGCGGCGCGGCCGGTGATGCTGGTCCTGTCCGGTCCCGCTGCCGGCGTCGGTGCGCTGAAAGGCTGCGCGGCACCGGGCGAGAAGGCCAACCTGATCTCGATGGAGATCGGCGGTACGAGCTGCGACGTGATGGTGATGGCGCAGGGCGACGTGCCCGTCACCGACGAGCTCACCATCGACGGCTATCACCTCACGACGCCGTCGGTGGAGATCCACACGGTCGGCGCCGGCGGCGGTACCGTCGCCTGGGTCGACGATGCGGGCCTCCTCCATGCCGGCCCGCAGGGCGCCGGCGCGCGACCCGGCCCTGCCGCCTATGGGCTGGGCGGCGAGAACCCGACCGTCACCGATGCGCAGCTCGTCCTGGGACGCCTGCGCCCCGGCCCCTTGGCCGGGGGCGCGGTCACGCTCGACGCGAACCTTGCGCGCAAGGCCATCGAGACCAAGCTCGCCCGGCCGCTCGGCCTCTCGGTCGAGCAGGCCGCCGCGGGTGTCATCCGCCTGCTGGAGCAGAACCTGCTGCATGCCGTCGAGCGGCTCAGCATCGAACGCGGGCACAATCCCGCGACCTTCACCCTGGTCGCCGCGGGCGGCGCCGGACCGATGCATGGCACCAACGTCGCGCGGGCACTCGGCAGCCGTCGTGCGCTGCTACCGCGCGCCGCCGGCGCCTTTTGCGCGATGGGCATGCTGCAGTCCGACGTGCGACAGGATTACCTGCAGGTCTTCCTGGCCGACCTCGACAAGGTTGAACCCTCGGCCCTCGAAGCGGGTTTCGCCCAGATCGAAGCGCGCGCCCGCGAAGCGCTGGCCCTCGACGGATTCGGCGCCGACGAGGTCGCGATCGAACGCCAGCTCGACCTGCGCTACGACGGACAGCAATGGCCGGTGCGCGCGCCGCTCCGCGCGTCGGGCTTCGATGCCGCCGCCGCACGCAAGGCTTTCGAGACCGAGCACCAGCGCCTGTTCGGCCACATCCAGCCCGGCGGCCGCATCGACATCACCGCGCTGCGCGTCGTGGCCCGCGGCCGGCTCGACTGGACCCCGCCCGCCGCGCGTCCGGCCCAGACCGACACGCCGAAACCGCGCGAGACTCGCCAGGTCTGGATCGATCTGGCGACCGGCTGGCGCGATGTCCCCATCTACGACGGCGCCGACCTGCGCCCCGGCTGCCGCCTCCAAGGGCCGTTGCTGGTCGAGGAACGCACCACCACCGCCTTCGTCGGCCCCGACGACCTGCTCGAAGTCGACGAACGCGACGATTTCCTCGTGCATGTCGGTGCCAATGCCGCGTAGCCCACACCCACACCTCCTCATCCTAAGGAGCGCGCCGCAGGCGTGCGTCGCGAAGGATGGGCTGCAGGCAAGGTGCTCGTGCCGACCCTTCGAGACGGAAGCTGCGCGGCCTCCTCAGGACGAGGCGTTCCATTGGAGGATCAGCCTATGAACCTCGATCCCGTCACGCTCGCGCTGGTGCAGAACCGACTCGATCACATCTCGCACCAGATGGGCTGGGTGATGACGCGCACCGCGCGCTCGCCGATCTTCAGCCAGAGCCATGATTTCTCCTGCTTCATCGCCGACGCCCGCGGCACCTTGATCAGCCAGGCCGATGGCATTCCGATCCACACCGGCGGCGGCGGCTTCGCGGTGCGCGCCATCCTGCGCGACTTCAAGGACGCCATCGCGCCGGAGGACGTGTTCCTGCTGAACGATCCCTACACGGCGGGCGGCAATCATCTCCCCGACTGGGTGATCACGCGGCCGGTGTTCGTGGGCGGCAAGCTGGTGGCCTTCGCCTGCAACCGCGCGCATCAGGCCGATATTGGCGGCGGCGTGGCCGGTACCTACAACGCCGCCGCTACGGAGATATTCCACGAAGGCATCCGACTGCCAGTGCTGAAGCTGATCGAAGCCGGCAAGGTGCGCGACGATCTGTGGCGCCTGCTGATGCTGAACACGCGCCTGCCCGACGCGCTCGATGGCGACCTGCGCGCCATGATCGGCTCGACGCGCATCGGCGCGGAGCGGCTGGCGCTGCTGGTCGAGGAGCTGGGCGTCGATCGCGCCGATGAATTCTTCGAGGGCGTGCTCGATCACGCCGACCGCCGCTTCCAGACCTGCATCGATCGTCTCGCCGAAGGCGTCTGGAAAGGCGAGGAGCCGGTCGACAACGATTGCTTCGCGCCGATCGACGCGAAGATCGCCGTCGCCATCACGGTGAAGGACCGCAAGCTGGTCGTCGATTTCGCCGGCACTTCACCACAGGTACGCGGCTTCAAGAACAGCTCGATCGCCAATTCGACGTCGGCGGTGTTCATGTCGCTGGCCTCCTTCTTCGAGCCCGATCTGCCGAAGAACGAAGGTGCCTTCCGCAGCGTCGAGATCCGCCTGCCCGAGGGCACACTGGTGAACGCGCGCATGCCCGCGCCGATGACGATGAACACCGTGTTCGTGGCGCACGAGATCATCCACGCGATGTGGAAGGCGCTGGCGCAGGCGCTGCCCGAACGCGCCTCTGCCGGCTGGTCGAAGGCAGTGCATGCCGTCACCGCCGGCCTGCGCGATGATGGCGGGCGCTACGTGATGTACCAGTGGGCCGGCGCGCCCGCGGGCGGTGGTGTCGAAGGTCGTGACGGCTTCCACCTGATCGGCCATCTCATCACCCTGGGCGGCCTGACGCTTCCCAACCTCGAAACCTACGAGCAGCTCTACCCCGCGCGCTTCCGGCGCCAGGAGCTGCGCTGCGACACGGCAGGCCCTGGCCGGTTCCGCGGCGGCGCCGGCTGCGACTACGAGGTCGAGATGTTCACGCCCGCCGACTACGCCTTCCGCGGCGAGGGTGCGGGCGCCCCGTCGAGCTTCGGCGTGGCGGGCGGCCGTGCCGGGGCCGGTGGCGAGGTGATCCTCACCCTGGCCGATGGCAAGCGCATCCAGGCGCCGAAATACGGCGTCGAGCGCCACGGTGTCGGCACCTACCGCGCGCTGTCGCCCGGCGGCGGCGGATATGGCGACCCGAGAACGCGCGATCCCGACCGGGTGCTGCGCGACGTCCGTGACGGGATCGTGAGCACGGAAAGCGCCGAAACCGACTATGCCGTCGCGATCACGCCGGACGGACGCGGCATCGATCGGGTACGCACGGATGAATTGCGCAAGCCGGTGCCCTGAAACCGCCATCTGCCGTTCGGCTGGCGGTTTGACGGCCCTGCCGCTTCTTGCCGGGGCGCGACGCGTCGCCCTAGTTTCTCGGCGATAACGAATGAATTCAGGGAAGGACATCACATGATCCAGCGCCGCACTTTCGTGGCCGGCACCGCTGCCGCCCTCGCATTGCCCACCATCGCCTTCGGTCAGAGCGGGCAGATCCGCCTCGTCGTGCCTTACGGTCCCGGCGGCTCGACCGACACGGCCGGCCGCGTCCTGGCCGAGCGCATGTCGGCCGACACCGGCAAGAACATCATCGTCGAGAACCGGCCGGGCGGCGGCACGATGGTCGGCATGGTGAACGTGGCCAAGAGCAAGCCCGACGGCACCAGCCTGATGGTGTTGACCACCACGGCCGCCCTGCAGCCCGCGTTCGACATTCCGATGCCGATCGACCCGCAGAAGGACCTCGCGCCGGTGGCGCAGCTCGCCGACATCCCCTGCGTCCTCGCGGTCAATGCCAACAATCCCGCCAAGACCTTCGGCGAGTTCATCGAGTGGGTGAAGGCGCAGCCTGGCCCCGTGCACTATTCGACCTCGAGCTCGGGCGGCCTGCCGCATCTGTGGGGCGAACTGATCGCCACGCGCACCAACGGCAAGCTCCAGCACATCCCCTACAAGGCCGCGGCCGAGGCGCTGCGCGACACGGTCGCCGGCCACGTCCCGGCCTTCGTCGACGTGACCACGCCGGTCGACGCGCAGATCCGTGCCGGCACGATGCGCGGCCTGATCTGCGGCGCGAAGAGCCGCGTCGCCAACATCCCGACGGTGCCGGTGGCCAGCGAGCTCGGCGCCCCGGACCTCGAAGCCGCTGTCTATTTCGGCGTGGCGACGACGGCGGGCACGCCGCGCGAGACGATCCAGGAACTCAACGCCGCGGTGAATGCCGCGCTGAAGGCCGAGGCGGTGCGCGAGCGGCTGATGTCGCTCGGCTTCATCCCGACCGGTGGCACATCGGAAGCCTATGCCAAGCGCCTGGCCGACGAGACCGTGCGCTGGCGCAAGGTGATCAAGGACGCGAAGATTCCGGCGCCGACCTGAACGGCAGAACCTTCCCCGCCTAGAACGACCCGGTGAACTCGAACTCGATCGAGTTTCTCACATTGTCGATCTTCCAGGAGCTGAGGCGGCGCAGGAAGCTCTGCCCCAGCAGGGCGCGGCTGCGCGCCGGGCTGACGGACGCCATCACGTTCTCCATCGTGCGCTCGCCGATCCTGATCGACCTCAGCCGCACGATGCGCTGCTGAAGGCCGCTGCCGTCGGCCAGGGTGAACCGCCTCTGGCCGAGCGAATCGGCGTCGGTGAGCGTGCCGTTGCGCTTCATCTCCTCGGCCAGTTCCTCCGGGATCTGGACGTTCGAGGCTCCCGAATCGACGATGAAGTAGGCCGTCGAGGTCCCGTTGATGGTGGCCGGCAGCACGAACACGCCGCCCATCCTCTGGAAGCGCTCGGTGGCACGCGCCAGCGCCGCGTCCTGGAGCGCCTTGGCGCTGGGCTTGCCCGCAGCGGGATCGCCGCCGCACGACGTCCACCCGGCCGCCGCGCCCTCGACCGGACCATAGCAATAGTTCGAGGCCGACAGCAGCTTCGAATAGGTGTCGCGCTGCTCGCAAGCCGCGATCGCTTCGAGCGCCGGCGTCGCGGCGTTCCGGCACAGCGCATTGCTCGTCTTCCATTGAGCGATCAACTGGCCCGCCTCTCCCGCCGGCTGGGCGCGCGATGTCCCGCTCATGAAGATCGCGACGAGAACGGCGAGCCCGGCCGATCGCCTCATGGCCATCACCTATCGATCCTTGGCCATCTCGGCCTTTTCGAGGGCGGCCGCCGGATCCTGCGTCAGGTCGGCATGCAGGAACTCGCGCGTCTCGGGGATGGCCAAATGGAGATTGTCGAGGTCGTGGACCTGCACGTCGAGCGACGCCGCCTTGGCCCCCAGCACGTGCCCGCCGCTCTTGCGATCCTCGGTCAGGAAATGAAGATGCCAGCCCGCGACACCGATCGTGCGCGAATAGGCCGGGGTCCAGAAGCCCAGCATGGTTCCCTTGACGTCTTTCCGCCGGAACTCCGCCTGCGCATCGGTCGCCTTGTCGAGATGCACCCCGGCTTCGACCTTGCAGGCGACGCGCCAGTAGACTTCCTCGAAATGCCCGTCGAGCCGAGCCGCAAAGAAGAGATTGTCCGAGCGGCGCAGCCCGTCGAGCGCGGCGATGAGGGACGACATCGAATCGATCCCCTCGATCTTGCCGTGATGCTGCGGCTTGAAGTTGGTGAGGGTCGCGAAAGGCACCGACGCGCCGTCGCTCGGCGAGGTGATGCTCCCGTCGGCATGGGCCTGGTAGAACCTGCCGTCGAGCACCACCATTTCGCCGTCGAGCCCCTCGAAGGTGCCGAGGCCGAAATCGCCATGAGGCTTGAGGCCTCCGACCGTAACCGCCTTGTTGTAGACGCCCTGGACCAGCGCACCCGTGGTCGAGACCTGGAACAGCGTCGAATGGTCGAGGTCCAGTGCGTCCGAAAGCGCCCTCGACACGAAATGGCGCAGCGGTTGGCCGGTCTTCTCACAATGCGCCACCAGCGCGTCCATCAGCGATTGGTACACTTCGACCGTCAGCCTCGGCATTGCGCTATCCTTCCGTCGCGGGCGACAAGGGATGCCCGGACGGGCATGATCGCCCGGACACGGCCCGGAATCGAGAGCGGAGCGACACGATGAGCAGCGACCCGAAAAATGGCGCACACCTGCTGGTACGCAACCTCGAAGCCCAGGGCGTCGAGCACATATTCGGCATTCCCGGCGCCAAGATCGACCCGGTCTTCGATGCGCTGGTCGATTCGAAGATCAAGCTGACCGTCTGCCGCCACGAGCAGAACGCGACCTTCATCGCCGGCGGGTTGGGCCGCCTCACCGGCAAGGCCGGCGTGGTGCTCGTGACCTCCGGCCCCGGTGTCTCCAACCTCGCCACCGGCCTCGCCACCGCCAACACCGAGGGCGATCCGGTGGTGGCGCTGGGCGGTGCCGTTCCGATCGCCGACCGGCTGAAGCAGGCGCACCAGAGCATGGACACCGTCGCGCTGCTGCGGCCCGTCACCAAATATGCGGCCGAGATCGATTCGCCGGCGGCCATTTCCGAAGCCCTCGCCTCGGCCTTTCGCACCGCCGAATCCGGCCGGCCGGGCACGGCGTTCCTCGGCCTGCCCAAGGACGTGATGAAAGCGCCGGCTCCCGGTCCTGTCCTGGCACCGGCGACCGTGCCGAAGCTGGGCGCCGCCGACAGCGAGGCGATCGCCGAAGCCGCCAGGATGATCGATGCGGCGGAACGGCCGGTGATCCTGCTCGGCATGCTGGCCAGCCAGGGTCCCGTGGCCGAAGCGGTGCGCGTGCTGCTGGCCCGGACGCGGCTGGCGGTGGCCGGCACCTACCAGGCCGCCGGTGTCGTGCCGCGCGACCGGCTCGATTGTTTCGGCGGAAGAGTCGGATTGTTCCACAACCAGCCGGCCGACCGGCTGCTCGACGAGGCCGACCTCGTCATCGCGATCGGCTTCGATCCCGTCGAATACGATCCCGGGCTCTGGAATGCCGGGCGCAAGCGCAAACTGATCCACATCGACTGCATCCCGGCCGACTACGACCAGTGCTACCGCCCCGACATCGAGCTGATGGGCGACAGTGCCGCGACCCTGCGCGCGCTGTCGGCATCGCTGGCGCCGAAGGAACGGCCCGCGCAGTCGACCCTGCTGGCCGAAATCCATCGTGAGCGCACGACGGTGGCCACCGAAGCGGCCAAGCGCAACGGCACGCCGGTCCATCCGCTGCGCCTCGTCCACGAACTGCAGAAGCTGATCGACGAGGATGTGACGCTTTGCTCCGACATGGGCTCGTTCCACATCTGGATGGCGCGTCATCTCATCAGTCATCGGCCGCGGCAGATCATGATCAGCAACGGTCAGCAGACCCTGGGCGTCGCCCTCCCGTGGGGCATCGCGGCCTGCCTGGCCGAACCCGGCCGCAAGGTGATCTCGATCTCCGGTGACGGTGGCTTCCTGTTTTCCGCCGTCGAACTCGAGACGGCGGTGCGCCTCAAGTGCAACTTCGTGCACGTCGTCTGGATCGACGGCAGCTACAATATGGTCGGCATCCAGCAGATCGCCGCCTACGGCCGCGACTCAGGCGTGCACTTCGGCCCGGTCGATCTGGTGAAGTTTGCCGAGTCGATGGGCGCGCAGGGCCTGATGATCAAGGACGCCGACGATGTCGGCCCGACCTTGCGCAAAGCGATGGCGATGGAAGGCCCGGTGCTGGTCGGCGTGCCTGTAGACTATCGCGACAATCCCGGCCTGATGGCCGCGATGCATGAGGACGTCATCATCTGACGCCCTCGCCCGCGGCCCGTTTCAGCGCAGCCCGTAGGAGCGGCGGTTGACCGAGGTCAGGTCGACCGCCCAGGCGGCCAGCAGGCAGAGCAGCGCCAGAATGGCTCCGAGGGTGCGAACGTGGTTCCACAGCGCCCAGGGGCCCGCGAACTCCTTCCAGTTCGCGGCATTGGCGTCGGTACCGGCCACGGTGAACGAGGCGAGCGTCTCATTCAGGGGCACGTTGACCTGCAGGGTGACGCCGATGACGGCGGCCGCGTAGATCAGCGCCGCCAGGCCCGCGAGCCGAGCCGCGCCGCGATGGCCGGCCGACCGTGCGCCCAGCGCCGCCAGCAAAGGCAGCACCAGCGCGCCGAAGAACACGATGGCGAAGATCGGGCTGCGCACGATGGTGTTGATGCCGTGCATGGCATTGACCGCGGACGCCGCGCCGCCGAGATCGAGCCCGGGCATGACGATGGTCGAGAAGGAATAGAAGATGCCCGCGGTCAGCGCCGTGCACAGCAGGGCGAGGACGAAGAAGACGTGGCGCATTCCTGGAGCTCCGCTGACGCAGCCTGAACCTCAGCAGCCCTAGCCGAGGCCGTTGCCGCCGTAAAGCCACTGCAGCGTATCGAGCCACTGTTCCTGGGTCCGTGCGCCCATGATGCTGTTGCGCAGCGCCGCGTGCGGGCCGGCCGGATGATAGACGTGATCGCCCATGGCGCGGGACATCAGCTGTGTCCTTGCGGTGCGCAGGACCCGGCGATCGCGATAGAGAGCCAGCCCGGCCTCTATGGAATCGCTGCCCGACAACGAATCGGCGAGGCAGACCGCATCCTCCATCGCCATGCAGCCTCCCTGTGACATGTACTGCAGCATGGGGTGTGCGGCATCTCCAAGCAGCGCCACCCTTCCGTCGACCCACTCGTCGACGGGATCTCGGTCACAGAGAACCCACATGTGCCAGTTCTGGCCGTGGCGGATGATGTTCTGTGCCCGTTCACATACATGGGCGAAACCCTTGCGCACTTCTTCCGTGTCGACCGGCTTGCCGGCCACCGGTTCGGGCGCGTGGTTGTGATAGGTCACGACGAGGTTGAACATCTTCCAGCCCGACAGCGGGTAGTGGACGATGTGGCACTTCGGCCCCGCCCACAGCGTGGCCGCGTTCCAGCGCAGCTCCTCGGGCATCTCTTCGGTGGGGATCACCGACCGGTAGGTCGTATGGCCCGACACGCGCGGCGGACCGTCCGCCGTCACCTGCGCCCGCACGTTCGACCACAGGCCGTCGGCCCCGATCAGCGCGCGCCCCGTCACCGTCTCACCGCTGCGGAGGCGTGCCGAGACGGCAGTGCCATCCTGGTCGTAGCGGGTGACTTCGGCGCTGGTGCGCAACTCGATCAGCGGATGGTCCTGACACCCTTTCAGAAGCACGCCATGCAGGTCGCCGCGATGAACGACGGCGTAGGGATTGCCGAAACGGGCGCGAAATTTCTCGCCGAGGTCGATGTGGCAGATCTCGCCGTCCGCCAGCGCGTCCATCAGCCGAAGCTGATCGATGTAGACGGCCATGCCGCGCGCCGCCTCGCCGACGCCGAGATGGTCGAAGCAGTGGAAGGCGTTGGGTCCAAGCTGGATGCCGGCGCCGATTTCGCCAAGGCGGCTCGCTTTCTCCAGAACCTGCGAGGCGATGCCCTTCTGGGCGAGCGCCAGCGCCGTTGCCAGTCCGCCGATGCCGCCTCCGGCGATGAGGATCCTATCTGGGCCCACCGATGACCTTGTCGTCGTGCAGCCGGGCGATCTCGTGCCCGGGCAGGCCGAGGATACCCGAAAGGATCTCGTCCGTATGCTGGCCCAGCACGGGGGCCGGCTGCGGCGGCTGGCGCGGGACCGCCCCGAACTGCATTGGCGAGGCCGCGACCGGATAGCGGCCGATGCCGGGCTGGTCGAGCAGCGTGAACATCGGATTCTCGGCCACGTTGGTCCTGTCGGCCGCCAGCTCGCGGAAAGTCTGGTAGGGCGCCCACAGGGCGCCGGCCTTCTTCAGTGCAGCCCCGACATCGGACGCATCGTGCGCGGCGACCCATGGCTCGATGACGGCGATGAGCTGCTGGCGGGCATTCCAGCGGCCGGCATCGGTCTTCAAGTCGACGCCGGTCTCGGCCTCGATCTTCCTGAAAGCCTCGGTGAAGTCCCCGGCCGCCGCCAGAGCGTCGACGTGACGGTCGGAGAAGATGCAGATGATCACGAAGCGGCCGTCCTTCGTCCGGAAGTCACGCCCGAAGGTGCCGAAGATTTCGTTGCCATAGCGCGGACGGTCGACCTCGTTGACCACCGCCTCGCCGATGTAGCCCAGCGCCGACGTCGTCGCGAGCGCCACGTCCTGCAGCGGCAGCACGATCTTCTGGCCGTGGCCCGTCATCCGCCGATGACGCTCGGCAGCCAGGATCGACAGGGCGCCGGCATAGGCGGCCGCCAGGTCCCACGGCGGGCAGACGGCGTTCACGGGCCCTTCATGCCCGACCGGCCCCGTGACCATGGGGAAGCCGGTGATGGCATTCACCGTATAGTCGACGTTCGCCGACCCGTCGCGCGCCCCTATGATGTTGAGCGCGATCAGGTCGGCGCGCTTCTTCGCCAGCTCCTCGTAGGCAAGCCAGCCGCGTGCCGGCATGTTGGTCGTGAAGATGCCCGCGCCCTCGCCCGGCGCGGTGATCAGTGCCGTCAGCAACTCGCGGCCCCGGGGATTGCGCAAGTCGACGGCGATGGAGCGTTTGCCCTTGTTGAGGCCGGCCCAATAGATGGAGCGTCCATCGTCGGTGATCGGCCAGCGATCGTTGTCGAGGCCGCCCTTGATATCGTCGAAGCGGATCACGTCGGCGCCCATCTGGGCCAGCGTCATGCCGCCGAGCGGTGCGGCAATGAAAGCCGACCCCTCGACGATGCGGAGGCCCGCAAGAATACCCGTCATGTACGTTTCCCGTGTCTTGTCTTGTTTATGTCTGTGCGATTGCGCCGCTACTTGCGACCGAGCGTGTGTTCGCGCTTCTCCAGCCACCAGCCGTATTCCGGCGTCCACATGTCGAAGTCGGGATCGCAGCCCAGCGCCTGCGCGGCATGCAACGGCCAGAAGGGCTCGTAGAGCGCCTGCCGGCCGATCGCGATCAGGTCGGCATCGCCGTCCTGCAGGATCGCCTCGGCCTGCGGCCCGTCGAGGATCAGGCCGACCGCCATCGTCGAAATGCCGGCACCCTTCTTGACGGCCGAGGCGAACGGCACCTGGAAGCCGAGACCGCGCTTCACGCCCGCCGCCGTCGCCGCACCGGCGATGCCACCGGAGGAGCAGTCGATCACGTCGACGCCGATCGCCTTCAGCTCCTGCGCGAAGGCCACCGTGTCGTCGACATCCCAGCCGCCGCCGCCATCGACAGCGGAGACGCGCACGAACAATGGCTTGTTCTCCGGCCACGCCTGGCGCACGGCGCGCGCCACGTCGAGCGGGAAACGCATGCGGCCGGCGCGATCGCCGCCATACCGGTCGTTGCGTGTGTTGCTGATCGGCGAGAGGAACTGCGCCAGCAGGTAGCCGTGCGCGCCATGCACTTCGAGCACATCGTAACCCGCGGCAGCGGCGCGCTTCGCGGCAGCGGCGAACTTCTTCACCAGCTCCTCTATCTCGTCGACGGACAGAGCGCGGGGCTTCAGCCAGCCTTCGGCGGCCGCGAGATCGGTCGGGCCGACCACCTCCCATTTCTGCCAGCCGGCCCCTTCCGGCCCGAACTGTCCGCCCTTGTCGAAGGTGCGCGGCGTCGAGCCCTTGCGGCCCGAATGCGTGATCTGGGTCGCCGACAGCACGCCCTCGCCGCGAATGAAATCCGTCAGCCGCTGGTGGCTCGCGATCTGGCTGTCGTCCCACAGGCCGAGGTCTCCCTGGGTGACGCGGCCGCGCGGCTCTACGGCACAGTTCTCGGTGAACACGACACCGAACTTGCCCAGCGCGAACTTGCCGAGATGAACCAGGTGGAAATCGTTCACCAGCCCATCCGTCGCGCGGAACTGGACCATGGGCGAAACGACACAACGGTTGGGTGCCACGACACCGCGCATCTTGAGCGGCGAGAAGAGAAGCGGTTTCTGCAAAGGTCGGTCCCCCGGACGGGATGGCTTTTCGAGGCCCCGAACATAGACCGGCGCCACTCCCGCGGCCTATCCTCCGCGCCATGTTTGACCTCGTCATCCGAAACGGAACCGTGATCGACGGCTCGGGCGCCCCGCGCCGGGTCGCCGATGTTGCAGTGCAAGATCATCGCATCGCCGCCGTTAGTCCCAAGCTGGGCCCCGCAAAGCGCGAGATCGATGCCGAGGGCCTGATCGTCGCCCCGGGCTTCGTCGACATCCACACGCATTACGACGGCCAGGCGACGTGGGATCCGTTCGTCACGCCGTCCTCGTGGCATGGCGTCACGACGACGGTGTTCGGCAACTGCGGCGTCGGCTTCGCGCCGGTCCGTCCAGGCGCCTCGGGCTACCTCATCAACCTGATGGAAGGCGTCGAGGACATTCCCGGCACCGTCCTCAGCGAGGGCGTGAAGTTCAACTGGGAGTCCTTCCCCGACTATCTCGACGCGCTGGCCTCGATGGACCGCGCCGTCGATGTGGCGGCGCAGCTGCCGCACGGCGCGCTGCGCTTCTACGTGATGGGCGATCGCGGCGCCGATCACGCCGAGGTGCCGACCGAACGCGAGATCGAGGAGATGGCCCGCCTCACCGAGGAAGCGCTGCATGCCGGTGCGATGGGTTTCACCACTTCGCGCACCACCAAGCACAAGGCGCGCGACGGCCGCTTCACGCCGTCGCTCAGCGCCCGCGAGGCCGAGTTGCTCGGTATCGCCCAGGGCATGAAGCGCGCCGGCCGCGGCGTGCTGCAGGTCAACTCGGATTTCGGGCCCGGCGAGTTCGAGGCGCTGGACGCGGCTGCGAAGCTGGCCGGCCGTCCGCTGTCGTGCCTGCTGGTCCAGGTCGACGCACAGCCGCAGCTGTGGCGCGAGACGCTCGACCAGATCAATGCGGTGCGCCGTTCGGGCCGCGTCGCAAATGCGCAGGTCGGTTCGCGGCCGATCGGCGTCATCATGGGCCTCGAGACGACGGCACATCCGTTCGCCGGCCATCGCGCCTGGCTCGACATGCGCAAGCTGTCGCCAGAGGAGCGCTACCAGCGCCTCGTCGCCGATGCCGACCTGCGCCGGGTACTGACGGAGGGCAAGCAGGAGCCCAACCCACGCGCCTTCATGGCGGAAGCGTTCGACCGCATGTTCCCGATCGGCGAGCGGCCGGACTACGAGCCCGACAAGAAGGACTCGATCGCGGCGATCGCGCAGCGCACGGGCCGCACGCCGCAGGCGGTTGCGCTCGAGGAGATGATGGCGCGCGGCGGCAAGGGCCTGCTGATGCTGCCGTTCGAGAACTACGCCTACGGCAGCCTCGACGTGGTGCACGAGATGATCACCGATCCCGCGTCGGTCCTTGGCATCGCCGACGGCGGCGCCCATGTCGGCGTGATCTGCGACGCTTCCTCGCCGACCTCGCTGCTCACCCTCTGGGGCCGCGACCGCACGCGCGGGCCGAAGCTCGACCTCGAGTTCCTCATCGCCAAGCAGACGCGCGGCACGGCCGAGGCCTACGGGCTGATGGACCGGGGCCTGCTGGCGCCGGGCTACAAAGCCGACATCAACGTCATCGACTTCGACAACCTCACCCTGAAGCGCCCGGAAGTGGCCTACGATCTGCCGACCGGCGGTCGTCGCCTGGTCCAGCGCGCTTCGGGCTACAAGCACACGTTCAACGCCGGCGTCGAGACGCTGCAAAACGACGAGCTGACCGGCGAACGCCCGGGTCGCCTGGTGCGTGGGGCACAGGTCGCGGGTTAACAACGAACGTCATTGGAGCGCGCCACTCCAGTGGCGCTCTGGCTTTCTCGATCAACGCATATGAGCGCCACGGGAGTGGCGCGCTCCGTTGATAGTTGTCGAGTCGACCTAGCTGCCGCGCTCTTGAGCGGCGTCAGACCGTCATATGCTTGCGAACGGCCTCGACGTCGAAGGTCTCGCGTGTACCCGAGAGCACGACCTCGCCACGGTCCATGACCGCGAAGTCGTCGGCGAGTTCATGGGCGAAGTCGAGATACTGCTCGACCAGGACGATCGCCATGTCGCCGCGCTGGCGCAGGTAGGTGATGGCGCGGCCGATATCCTTGATGACCGACGGCTGAATGCCTTCGGTCGGCTCGTCGAGCAACAGAAGCTTCGGCCGCATCGTGAGCGCGCGGCCGATCGCGAGCTGCTGCTGCTGGCCGCCCGAGAGATCGCCGCCGCGGCGCTTCAGCATCGACTGCAGCACCGGGAAGAGTTCGAAGACCTCGTCCGGCACCTTCTTGTGCTCACGGCTCACCGGCGCGAAGCCGGTCTCCAGATTCTCCTTCACCGTCAGCAGCGGAAAGATCTCGCGACCTTGCGGCACCAGCGCCACGCCGCGGCGCGCGCGGTCGTAGGGCGCAAGCTTCGAGATCTCCTGGCCGTCGACCTGGATGGTGCCCGAGGCAATCGACTGCATGCCGGAGATGGCGCGCAGCAGACTGGTCTTGCCGACGCCGTTGCGGCCGAGCAGGCAGGTCACGCGACCAATCGTGGCCGACAGCGACACACCGCGCAGCGCCTGGGCGGCGCCGTAGTAGAGATTGACGTTCTGGACTGAAAGCATCGTCATCGCCCGAGATACACTTCGACGACACGCGGATCGGCACTCACCTGGTCGAGCGATCCCTCGGCCAGCGTCGAGCCCTCGTGCAAGACCGTCACCTTGACGCCGAGCGCGCGCACGAAGCTCATGTCGTGCTCGACGACGACGACCGAATGGGACTTGTTGACCTCGCGCAACACCTGCGCGGTGGTCTCGGTCTCGATGTCGGTCATGCCGGCGACCGGCTCGTCGACCAGCATCAGCTTGGGGTTCTGCGCCAGCAGCATGCCGATCTCGAGCCACTGCTTCTGGCCGTGGCTAAGGCGAGCGCCCAGCATGTGCTGCTGCGGGCCCATTCGGATGATCGACAGGATCTCCTCCAGCCGGTCGTTCTCGGCCTTGCTGGGTGTCGCCAGCAGCAGCCGGTACCAGCTGCGCATGCCGGCCAGTGCCAGCAGGAGATTGTCGCGCACCGTATGGTTGTCGAACACGGTGGGCTTCTGGAACTTGCGGCCGATGCCGAGCGTGGCGATGTTGGCCTCGTCGAGCTTGGTGAGGTCGGCCTTGCCGTCGAACACCACCTCGCCGGAGTCGGGCCGGGTCTTGCCGGTGATCACGTCCATCATGGTGGTCTTGCCGGCGCCGTTGGGCCCGATGATCGCCCGCATCTCGCCCGGCTCGATCAGCAGGGAAAGATTGTTCAGCGCCCTGAAGCCGTCGAACGAAACGCTGACGCCGCTGAGATAAAGCAGCGCCGATGTGCTGCGCGCGTGGGTGATGCCGGGGGCCTTCATGCCGCTGCCCTCGCCTGCCGCTCGCGCGACCGGCTCCTGAACTGGTTCCACAGGCCGACGACGCCCTTGGGCAGCAGCAGGGTCACGACGATGAACAGGGCGCCCAGCGCGAATAGCCAGACCTCGGGCAGCGCGCCGGTGAGCCAGGTCTTGCCGAAGTTCACGACGAAGGCGCCGATCACCGGACCGATCAGCGTGCCGCGCCCGCCGACCGCGACCCACAGCACCGCTTCGATCGAATTGCCGGGCGAGAACTCGCTGGGATTGATGATGCCGACCTGCGGCACGTACAGCGCGCCGGCAATGCCGGCCATCGCCGCCGACAGCACGAACACGAACAGCTTGTAGCGCTCGACCCGGTAGCCCAGGAACCGCATGCGGCTCTCGGCATCGCGCACGGCGGTCAGCGCCTTGCCGAAGCGCGAGCCGACGACGGCGGCGGAGATCACCAGGAAGATCGCCAGCACCAGCGCCGAGACGAAGCACAGCACGGCTCGTGTCGTGTCGGACTGCACCGAGTAGCCGAGAATGTCCTTGAAGTCGGTCAGGCCGTTATTGCCGCCCAGCCCCATGTCGTTGCGGAAGAAGGCGAGCAGCAGGGCGAAGGTCATGGCCTGGGTGATGATCGAGAGATAGACGCCGGTGACTCGGCTGCGGAACGCGAACCAGCCGAGCCCGAGCGCCAGCAGGCTCGGCACCAGCACGATCATGGGGGCAGCGAACCAGAAACTGTCGAAGCCGTGCCAGAACCAGGGCAGCTCCTTGTAGTTCAGGAACACCATGAAATCGGGCAGGATCGGATTGCCGTACACGCCCCGCGTTCCGATCTGGCGCATCAGGTACATGCCCATGCAGTAGCCGCCGAGAGCGAAGAAGGCGGCATGGCCGAGCGTGAGGATGCCGCAGAAGCCCCAGACCAGATCGACCGCCAGCGCCAGCGAGGCGTAGCAGAGATACTTACCGACGAGCTGTACCGCCCAGGAGGGCATGCGGAAGGGGCTGCCCGGCGGGAGCAGCAGGTTCGACAGCGGCACGAGGATGCCGACCGCCATAACCAGCAGAACGAAGAGGCGCAGGTTGCGGGACATGCCCTGCCAGAGGAAACGCGTGATCATTCGACCGACCGACCCTTGAGCGCGAACAGCCCGCGCGGCCGGCGCTGGATGAACAGGATGATGAACACCAGCACCAGGATCTTGCCCAGCACCGCACCCGCATAGGGTTCGAGGAACTTGTTCACGACGCCGAGCGTGAGCGCGCCGATCAGCGTGCCGAACAGGTTTCCGACGCCGCCGAACACCACGACCATGAAGGAGTCGATGATGTAGCCCTGGCCGAGGTTGGGGCTGACATTGTCGATCTGGCTCAATGCCACGCCGGCAAGGCCCGCGATTCCCGAGCCCAGACCGAAGGTCAGCGCATCGACCCGCGGTGTACGGATGCCGACCGCCGCCGCCATCGGGCGGTTCTGCGTCACGGCGCGCATGTAGAGGCCGAGCGGCGTCTTGCGCAGCAGCAGGATCAGCGAAGCAAAGACGATCAGCGCGAACACCACGATCCAGAGGCGACCGTAAGTGATGTTGAGCTGGCCGAGCTGGAAAGCGCCCGACATCCATGACGGCGCCCCGACCTCGCGATTGGACGAGCCGAAGATCGACCGCACCGCCTGCTGCAGCACGAGCGACAGGCCCCAGGTCGCGAGCAGCGTGTCGAGCGGACGACCGTACAGGAAGCGGATGATGGTGCGTTCGATCAGGATGCCGATGGCGCCTGAGACGACGAAGGCGAGCGGCAGTGCGATCACCAGCGAGACGTCGAACAGATGCGGCGCCGACGTGCGGATGATTTCCTGGACGACGAAGGTCGTGTAGGCGCCGATCATGACCATCTCGCCATGCGCCATGTTGATCACGCCCATCGTGCCGAAGGTGATGGCGAGACCGATGGCGGCCAGCAGCAGGACGGAGCCGAGCGAAATCCCGTACCAGACGTTCTGCGCCATCTGCCAGGCGGCCAGCGCCTGATCGATCGAGGTGGCGGCGGCGGCCGCCGCCGCCTTTACTTCGCCGTCGGACGAGGACGCGACGGTGTTCAGGATGCCGAGCGAATCTCGGTCGCCGCGGTCTTTGAGGAGGGCGATCGCGGCCAGTTTCTGCGCCGGCGGCGTATCTGCCGCCGCCAGAACGATGGCGGCGCGGGCCTCGCTCATCGCGCGCTTCACGCGCGCATCCTTCTCGGCGGCGAGCGCCTGGTCGAGCGCCGGCAGGGCCGTCGCATCGCGGCGCTTGAAGAGAGCGTCGGCAGCATTCAGCCGGACGTTGGAATTGGGGCTCATCAGGGTGAGCGAACCGACTGCGGCTTCGATCGTGCCACGCAGGCGGTTATTGACCCTCACGCGGTCGAGGTCGGCTTCCACGGCGCTGCCGGCCGGCTTGCCGGAGACCGCTTCGGTGAGCGCGAGCTTGTTGCCATCGGCCTTGCCGATGACCGCGACCTTGTCCGACGTTCGGACATAGAGCTGGCCGGCCGCAAGGGCTTCGAGGATCGGCGCGGCGCGCTCCTCGCCCGATGCCGCCAGAGCGGTGATGGCCGCCTCGCGATCGCTCAGTCCGCCGGACGTGAGATTGCCGACGAGGGTGGCGAGGTCCGCGGCGAGAGCCGCCCCGGCCAGGGCCAGCGACGCCAGCACGGAAAGCAGGACCGAGAAAGGTCGAAGACGAAGCATGTGCTGTGACTTACCCGGGAGATGGAAACGGGGCGACCCGAAAGTCGCCCCGCCCTGTGAGTCCTGCGTGGAGGCCTACTTGGCCGCCTTGCCGATGCACTTGTTGGCGACGGTGTCGAAGTTTCCGCAGTTCACGGGCTTCGTCCAGTCGGCCTTCAGGTTCTTGGAGTCGTCGAGGATCGGCGACCACGCGGCGCCCGGGACGAGGCCGGGGGTCTTCCACACCACGTCGAACTGGCCGTTGGCCTCGATCTCGCCGATCAGCACCGGCTTGGTGATGTGATGGTTCGGCAGCATCTCGGAGATACCGCCCGACAGGTTCGGAACCTTGATGCCAATGAGCGCGTCGATCACCTTGTCCGGGTCCGTCGTGCCGACCTTCTTGACCGCCTCGACCCACATCTTGAAGCCGATCACGGAGGCTTCCATCGGATCGTTGGTCACGCGCTTCGGGTTCTTGGTGAAGGCCTGCCAGGTCTTGATGAACTCGGCGTTGGTCGGATCCTTGACCGACTGGAAGTAGTTCCAGGCCGCCAGATGGCCGACCAGCGGCTTGGTGTCGACACCGGCGAGTTCTTCTTCGCCGACCGAGAAGGCCACGACCGGGATGTCCTTGGCCTTGATGCCCTGGTTGCCGAGTTCCTTGTAGAACGGGACGTTGGCGTCGCCGTTGATGGTCGACACGACGGCGGTCTTCTTGCCGGCCGAGCCGAACTTCTTGATGTCGGCCACGATCGACTGCCAGTCGGAATGACCGAACGGCGTGTAGTTGATCATGATGTCTTCCTTCGGAACGCCCTTCTGGAGGAGGTACGCTTCGAGGATCTTGTTGGTCGTGCGCGGATAGACGTAGTCGGTACCGGCCAGGACCCAGCGCTTCACTTCGCCGCCGTCCTTGCTCATCAGGTAGTCGACCGCCGGGATCGCCTGCTGGTTCGGCGCGGCGCCGGTGTAGAACACGTTACGCTGGCTCTCCTGGCCCTCGTACTGGACCGGGTAGAAGAGGATGCCGTTCAGCTCCTCGAACACCGGCAGCACCGACTTGCGGCTGACCGAGGTCCAGCAGCCGAACACCACGGCGACCTTCTCCTTCTGCAGCAGCTCGCGCGCCTTCTCGGCGAACAGCGGCCAGTTCGACGCCGGGTCGACCACAACCGGCTCGAGCTTCTTGCCCAGCAGACCGCCCTTCTTGTTCTGCTCTTCGACCATCATCAGGATAACGTCCTTGAGGGTCGTCTCGCTGATCGCCATCGTGCCCGACAGCGAATGGAGAACGCCGACCTTGATCGTGTCCCCCGCTTGCGCAAACGCGCTGGTCGCCGCGCTGGCCACGAGGCCGGCGGCAACGAGGCCCGTCCGCATGAGTGTTCCCAACTTCATCCCGCTCTCCTTGTTTCGACGGAATCTCCCCGCCGAAAATCAAGGAAAGCGAAAGTCGTGCCAAACCGGCCGATGCCCTTGGGGAAAGGATTAGTTGGCGATCAGGACCAGCGCGCCGCCAGCCATCACCGCGCCGCCCAACGCACGTATCGCGACGTCGCCGAGCGAGCGCCGCGCAACCCAGCCGAGTCCCAGGCCGGCGGCGTGCAGGAGAGCGGTCGCCGCCACGAAGCCCAAGATGTAGAGGCCGGTCCCGCTGGCCGGCGCTTCGATAGCGTGGGCGTAGCCATGGAACACTGCAAAAAGCCCGACGACGGCCATGGCGGCCACCGACGGCAAACGCACTGCAGCCATGATGAGAGCGCCCAGGGCCAGCACGGATGCGACGATTGCCGCCTCTGCAAGAGGCAATTTGATGCCCGCGAATCCGGCAGCTGCCCCGACAAGCATCATGGCGATGAAGGACGCCGGCACGAGGTAGGCGGCGGCCGGCCGCTTGACCGCAAGCATAGAGGCCCAGACACCGACACCGACCATCGCCAGCAGATGATCAAGTCCGGTGAAGGGATGGGCAAATCCCGAAGCCTCGTGGCCGGAATGAGCCAGGACGGGGCTTGCCACCGTAACGAGCAGAACCGCCAGGCGGATCGATCGAACATTCATTACGCTCTCCTCTTGTCAGCTCAACCGCGCCGGCAGGCCGCCCTGCCGCACGATGAAGGCCGCGATGTCTTCCAGGCCCTTATTCTCCTTCAGATTGGAGAAAATGAAAGGCCGCTGGCCGCGCATCCTGCGGGCGTCGCGATCCATCACGCCAAGGTCGGCACCGACCAGTGGGGCCAGGTCGATCTTGTTGATGACCAGCAGGTCCGACCGCGTGATGCCCGGCCCGCCCTTGCGGGGGATCTTCTCACCCGCCGAGACATCGATCACGTAGATCGTGAGATCGGCCAGTTCGGGCGAGAAGGTCGCCGCGAGATTGTCGCCGCCGGATTCGACGAAGATGACCTCGAGATCCGGCCACTTGCGCACGATGTCGGACACCGCGGCCAGATTGATCGAGGCGTCCTCGCGGATCGCCGTGTGCGGACAGCCGCCGGTCTCGACCCCGACGATCCGCTCGGGCGCAAGCGCACCGGCGCGCGTCAGGAACTCGGCGTCCTCCTTGGTATAGATGTCGTTGGTGACGACCGCGAGGTCGTAGGTCTCGCGCATGCGCTTGCACAGCCGTTCGACGAGGGCGGTCTTGCCCGAGCCGACGGGGCCGCCGACCCCCACTCTCAGCGGACCACGAGCGTTCATCTGTCCAGTTCTCCGGCCACCAGCGCAATATAACCCACGCCCAGCAGGAGGCAGTAGGGCGAATAGTATTTCCGGTTGCGCGTCGCAAACGGCTCGATCGTGAAATGCGCCTTCCAGCGATGGCTGAAGCCAGCGATCCCGCGCGCCACGAAGATGCCGGCGATCATGTAGGTGCCGGCCAGGACAGCGGGCTGGGAGATCCGGCCGATCACATACCAGGGCCACAAGGCCATCGCGGCGAGGACCAGCGAGACGGCAAAGCACTGCCAGGCCGGCGGCATCCGGCGGCGCCCATCGCCCACGACGCTGCGCGCCAGCGCTTCCTCGCTGGCTTCGGGCCAATGGCTGCCCAGGCCCCACATTGCGTGAAGGACGGCGATGGCGCCGACGCCGATCGTCAGGAGAAGAGCCAGAAGGGCTGTCATGAACGGAAAAGCCGCGTGTATTGGGTTTCGTGACGGAGCGAGCACCAGTCGAGGAGCGGCGTCGCTGTCCCGACCTCGTCCAGGGCTTCGACCGCGATCGCGGCCCGCACGGCATCGTTAACCGATGCTTCGAGCGCGGCCAAGGCAATCTGACCATCGGTCTGCCCGAGCGGCACGGCACGCAACGCGGCCGAGATGAGATTGGCTGTGAAGGCGTGCAGATAGCCTGCGAGCGCCTGATCCAGGGCGATGCCATGGACGGCGACCGCCAGCGCCACGGCGACCGGCAAGGCCAGTTCGCCGTCGAGCCGCCCATGCACCTGGTCGAGCGCGGGATGCGGCCAGGCGGTGCGCGTGATCGACAGGAACGACCCGCCCTGCTGGCGCGATTCCAGCGCCATCTCGGACGTTCCGCGCCAGGCGGCGGCGCGCTCGGCAACGGCGTCGAACGCAGGCCAGTCCCGCGCCGCCGCGGCCCGCCAGCTCGCGGCAAACAGAGCGCCGTCGACCGCGCCGGTGCCGCGTCTCAACACGCTGTCGAGCCAGGCGACCAGCGAGACTCGGTCTTTGATGAGACCTTCCTCGACCGCCGTCTCGACACCGTGGCTGTAACTGAAGGCACCGATCGGATAGGCCGGCGAGAGCCAGGCGAGCAGCCGATACAGCGGATCGCCGCCCATGACGCTAGCCATGGCGCTCCGCATGCAGCTCGCCATGCCGATGGCCGGTATCATGATTGTGCTGGCCGTAGGCACCGCCTTCCGGATCGAACGGCACGCGGACCTTCCGCACCTCGGCACCGAGACCTTTCAACATGTCGACGATGACGTGATCGTCTCGGATCAGGATGCGGTCGGCGTCGATCTGGGTCGGGAGATGGCGATTGCCGAGATGCCAGGCCAGCCGCGCGAACGACGCGGCGTCGCGGCCGCGTACCTCTACGAGGTCCTCATCCGCCGCCTTCACCTCCACGAAGCCGCCGTCCTCCAGCCTGAGCCCGTCGCCCTCGTGCAACACCACCGGTTCGATCAGGTCGAGCAGGAAATCGAGGCCGCCATCACCCAGCATGCGCAGACGCCGGCGATAGCGATCGTCGAACAGGAGCGTGACGGTGTCGGCGCGTTCGGCAGCCGGCCAGCGACCGGCGCGCACGACTTCGATGGCGCGCTTCATGGCCTAAAACAGGAAGTAGCGTTGCGCCATGGGCAGCGACGTCGCCGGCTCGCAGGTCAGCAATTCGCCGTCGGCCCGCACTTCGTAGGTCTCGGGATCGACGTCGATCTTCGGACAGGTCGAGTTGTGGATCATGTTCTTCTTGCCGATCTTGCGCGTGCCCTTCACCGGCAGCAGCGGCCGGTTCAGGCCCCATTTCTTGGCAACGCCCTTGGTAATCGAAGCCTGCGAGACGAACAGGACCGGGCTCTTCACCAGAGCGCGCCCGAAGGCGCCGAACATCGGCCGGTAATGAACCGGCTGCGGCGTCGGGATCGAGGCGTTGGGATCGCCCATGGGCGCAGCGATGATCGAGCCGCCAATCAGCACCATGTCGGGCTTGGTGCCGAAGAAGGCCGGCGACCACATCACGAGATCGGCGCGCTTGCCGACTTCGACCGAGCCGACATGCCTGGCGATACCGTGGGTGATGGCGGGATTGATGGTGTACTTGGCGACGTACCGCTTCACGCGGAAATTGTCGTTGTCGCCGGTCTCTTCCTTCAGGCGGCCGCGCTGCTTCTTCATCTTGTCGGCGGTCTGCCATGTGCGGATCACGACCTCACCGACGCGGCCCATCGCCTGGCTGTCGGACGACATCATCGAGAAGGCGCCCATGTCGTGGAGGATGTCTTCCGCCGCGATCGTCTCCTTGCGGATCCGGCTCTCGGCGAAGGCCACGTCTTCGGGGATGGCGGCATCGAGATGATGGCAGACCATCAGCATGTCGAGATGCTCGTCCACGGTGTTCACCGTGTAGGGCATCGTCGGATTGGTCGAACTCGGCAGGACGTTCTTCTCGCCGGCGAGGCGGATGATGTCCGGCGCATGGCCGCCGCCCGCGCCCTCGGTATGGAAGGTCGCGATGGTGCGGCCCTTGAAGGCGGCGCGCGTCGTTTCGACGAAGCCCGATTCGTTCAGCGTGTCGGTGTGGATGGCCACCTGCACGTCGTAGCGGTCGGCGACGGCCAGGCAGTTGTCGATGGCGGCGGGCGTCGTGCCCCAGTCCTCGTGCAGCTTCAGACCGCAGGCGCCACCCTCGATCTGCTCCTTGATGCCGGCGGCCTTGCTGGTGTTGCCCTTACCGAAGAAGCCGAGATTCATCGGCAGGCCCTCGGCTGCCTGCAGCATGCGGCCCATGTGCCAGGGGCCCGGCGTGACGGTGGTGGCGAGCGTGCCGTGCGCCGGACCGGTGCCGCCGCCCAGCATCGTCGTGACGCCGCTGTAGAGCGCGTCGTCGATCTGCTGCGGGCAGATGAAGTGGATGTGGCAGTCGATGCCGCCCGCGGTGATGATCTTGCCCTCGGCCGCGATCGCCTCGGTGCCGGGGCCGATGACGATGTCGACACCCGGCTGGACGTCGGGATTGCCGGCCTTGCCGATGGCGACGATCACCCCGTCCTTGAGGCCGATATCGGCCTTCACGATACCCCAGTGGTCGACGATCAGCGCATTGGTGATGACCGTGTCGACGGCCCCCTGCGCGCGCGTCTTCTGGCTCTGGCCCATGCCGTCGCGGATCACCTTCCCGCCGCCGAACTTGACCTCCTCGCCATAGATCGTGTGGTCCTTCTCGACCTCGACGAAGAGATCGGTGTCGGCCAGGCGGACCTTGTCGCCGACGGTCGGTCCGAACATGTGGACATAGGCCGAGCGCGAGATACGCGTCGGCCCTTCGTTGGACGGTCCCACCTTGGCGATCGGCCCGAGCTTGCCGCCGACGCGGCCCTGGAAGCCGTGGCTCTCGCGGCCGCCCGTGTAGGGCGTCAGCCGCACGGTGCGCGACTGGCCGGGCTCGAAGCGCACGGCAGTGCCGGCGGCGATGTCGAGCCGCATGCCCTTGGCGCGCTTGCGGTCGAACGCCAGCGCGTCGTTGGTCTCGAAGAAATGATAGTGGCTGCCGACCTGGATCGGCCGGTCACCGGTGTTCGCGACCTCGATGGTGATCGGGTTGCAGCCCTTGTTGAGTTCGAGTTCGCCGGCGCTGGGGAGGATTTCACCCGGGATCATGGCGCGTCTCCTCAGCGGATCGGTGCGTGGACGGTGACGAGCTTGGTGCCGTCGGGAAAAGTCGCTTCGACCTGGATCTCGGCCAGCATGTCGGCGATGCCGTCCATCACCTGCGCTCGCGAGATCACATGCGCACCGTCGCGCATGAGGTCGGCGACCGAGCGGCCATCGCGCGCGCCCTCGACGACGAAATCGGTGATCAACGCTACGGCTTCGGGATAATTGAGCTTCACGCCGCGCTCCAGGCGGCGGCGCGCCACGACGGCTGCCATGGCCACCAGAAGCTTGTCTTTCTCGCGCGGCGTCAGATTCATGCGTTTCCCCTTGCCGGTTGGCCCCGACTATAGCGCGACCGGGTTTGCATCAAACATGCCAAACGCGCGGCAGCCGGCGGCCCCGAAACTCGGTGAGAAACCGGATGGTCGCATGGCGCACCGCGGTCGCTTCGCCGAGCAGACGCGCGACCATGATGCCGTTCACGAGGGTGACGCCGGCACGCACCTCGTCTGCAGCTTCGAGCAGCGCGCGGGCTTTCTCGAAATGGGGTTGCGGCGCATCCCACACGCCGATCACGGTCGCCAGCGCGTTGGCCGCGCCGAATCCCGCGCCGTCCGGCGTTTCGCCCTCGACTTTCAGCGTGTCAGTCCAGACGAGACGGCCCGGGCGACGCACCGACCAGGCGTCGAGCAGCAGGCCGTTGGTGAAGCGTTCGCCCGAGGCGCCACGACCCAGCACCACCATCTCGCAGGCGAGCAGCGAGCCGCCCTCGACCACTTCGGCCACCGTGCGCCGCTTCAGCCTCGCTCCTTCGAAGACGATCGTCTCCTGCGGCAGCCAATCCAGGGTCGCGCCCTCGGCCACCCGCACCGCGACGTCGATCATGCAGGGATCGCTGCCGCGTGAGGCGCGATAGATCTTTTCCGCCGCCTGCGTGGTCGCCACCGCCTCCGCGCCCGGCCCGATCTCGACGGCCATCTTCAGCGCATCGCCGCCTGTCACCCCGCCCGAGGTGGTGATCATCACGGCCTGCGGCGGTTCGCCCGGCTCCGATTTCGGGAACAAAACCCGGCAGGGATCGCGTTGATAGAGGTCGCCCAGGCGCGTCTGGCCGTCCCGCACGTCGAAGGTGACGCGGCTTTCGCCGGAAGCGCGCTGCAGGCGGCCGGGCGAGACAGGAGACGGGCTGGTGGTCATCAGCCCCGACTTGATAGATTAAGGATTGAAATGAGCAAGGCCTTCACCAAGGAAAGCGACGACGGCGACGAGGACGACCTGCCCGACGACGTGGGCGGACTGCCGGCCGGCGCGAAGAACTACATGACCCCGCAGGGCTTCGAGCGCATGCGGGAAGAGCTGATGTCGCTCATGCGCAAGGAACGGCCGGAGGTCGTGCAGGTCGTGTCCTGGGCGGCGGCCAACGGCGACCGTTCGGAGAACGGCGACTATCTCTACGGCAAGAAACGCCTGCGCGAGATCGATCGCCGCATCCGCTTCCTCAGCAAGCGCCTCGAACGGTCCGAAGTCGTCGACCCCGCCAAGCGGCCCAGGACCGATCAGGTGTTCTTCGGCGCAACCGTGACCTACGTGAATTCCAAGGACGAAGAGCGCACGGTCAAGATCGTGGGCGTCGATGAAGTCGATCCCGGCCGCGGCCATGTGAGCTGGATCTCCCCCATCGCCCGCGCCGTCATGCGCGCCCACGAAGGCGACGCCGTGCGGATGATGACGCCCGGTGGTGAGGAAGAGCTTGAGATTTTGAAGGTCGAGTACGTCTAAAAGGATTGGAGTACGATCTTCCACCTGTCGTCCCGAGTGCAGCGAAGGACCTGACGAAACGAGAAACACATTCCGTCGCTGGCGTGAGATCCTTCGCTGCGCTCATGATGACAATAGTGTGATCGCCCTCCGCTCTACATCTCGACCAGCGCCAGATCCTGGAACCAGCTCTGCGCCTGCGTGTAGGACTTGATGCGGGACGACAGGGCGCGCGGCGTGCGGTCGTGATAGATCCAGATCATGACGGCATCGTCGACGGCCTTGGCGTGGATCTGGGCCGCCAGCGCGTCCTGCTTCGCCGGATCGAAGGTGTTCTGCAGCTCGGCCACCATCCGATCGACGTCGGCGTTCTTGTAGCTGCTCCAGTTCACGCCCACCGGCGCCACCTGGTCCGAGGCGAAGAAGCGGTTCACGGCATAGAAAGGATCGGACGTCACGTGCGTGACGTTGGTCGCCGTCACGTCCTTGTTCATGTCGGCCCTGGCGCCACCGCGCCACCCGGTCATCAGGGCCTCGAGCTCGACCGGCTTGAAGTCGATGGCGATGAAGCTCTCCTTCATCATCTCCTGGATGGCCTCGTTGACCATCTGATTGGTGCCACCCGCCTGGATGGAGATCCGGGCCTTCATCGGGTTGGACTTGCCATAGCCCGCTTCCGTCATCAGCTTGCGCGCGGCGTCGGGTGAATACTTGATCTCGAACGTGGGCTTGCCGAACCAAGGGCTGGTCCTGTCGACCTCGCCATAGGCCGGCTGCACCATTCCATTCAGCAGCTTCACGATCGCGTCGCGATCGACCGCCAGGTTGGCGGCCTTGCGCACCCGGACGTCGGTCCATGGCGAGCCTTCGAGCAGCGACGGGTGATAGTTGAAGACGTGCGGCGTGATGTTGCTGCTGATGCGCGCGCCGCTCTGCTTCAGCCGGTCGACCATGTCGGGGCCCGGCGCATCGATCATGTCGAAGGTGCCGGACATCAGCGCGGCGCTGCGGCCGGAATCCTCGGGCGCGCAGATCAGGACGATGCGATCGACCTTGGGCATGCGCCTAGGGTTCCAGTAGTCCTCGTTCTTCACCAGTTCGGCGCGCTCGCGCGGCACCAGACGCGCGAGCTTGAACGGGCCGGTCCCCGCGGGCGCGGAGGCGAACTTGTTCCAGTCCTTGCCGGTCTTCTCCCACTGCGCCGGGCTGGACACCAGGAACCAGAGGAGCTGATAGGGGAAGAGCGAGTCGACCGACTTGGTCTTGATCTCGACTTCCATCGGACCGGTCTTCCTGTAGCTCACCATGCTGGGCAGGCGCGGCCTTACCTGCGCCGCCTGTCTCTGGTCGAACTGTGCGGCCTCCTTGTTGAATATCTTCTCGAAATTCCAGATCACGGCGTCTGCATCGAAACCCGATCCGTCATGGAACTTCACACCGTCGCGCAACTTGAAGGTCCACAGCGTTTTGTCGGCCTCGTTGACCGTCCATTCCGTCGCCAGGCCCGGGATCATCTTGCCGGGCCGGTCGGACACGTCCAGCTCCCAGGCGATCAGCGGATCGTAGATCGTGAGGCCGGTATATTGATAGGCGTTGGCACCGCGATCGGGCTGTCCTGTGGTCAGCGGGATGTCGGTCATCGGGATACCGTAGCGGACGATCTTTTCCTGCGCCCATGCGGCGCCCGGAAGGGAAAGGGCCGTCGTTCCAGCCAACAGCGCGCGGCGCGAGAGCTTCATGGTCGCCTCCAGACAGGGGAATGCTGTCCGGGACATGCGACTCCCGTGCCAGAGACCGCCTAGATCCGGTCGGTCACTTACGTTTGAGATCGGCCAGCAGGCGATCGACGAAGCTCGGCGAATAGCCGAGGAGGGCCGCTTCGTCGGCCAGCTCCTTCTCCAGCCGGCCCAGCGCTGCGACGAATGAACCGCCCTGGGCCAATGCCTTTTCGACCAGCGTGTGGGCCTCGTGCTTCCCCATCTTCGCCGCCAGCAGGAAGGTCGCGCGTTCCGCCAGGACCGCCGCTTCGGCCGCGTCCATGTTGGCCTGCAGCGCGTCGGGCTCGATGACGAGGCCTCCGGCGACTTCCGACATCGCCTCGACCGCCGATCCCAGACATTCCACCAGAGCCGAAAGTGTCGGCCATTCGGCCTGCCAGCCGCCCAGTGCCCGCTCATGCTCCTGCGGCATGCCCGCCACGATGGTCGCCGCCAGCATCGGCGCGCGCGTCGCTGCCGAAAGAATGAGCGCCGCGCCGACGGGGTTGCGCTTGTGCGGCATGGTCGAGGAGCCGCCGCGGCCCGGACCCGAGGGTTCGGCCGCCTCGCCCACTTCGACCTGCATCATCAGCGAGATGTCGCGCGACGCCTTGGCGATCGCGCCGACGACCAGCGCACAATCCTGGGCCAGGGCGGCGACGCGTACCCGCTGCGTGAACCACGGCCCCGGTGGCAGGGCGAGCTTCAGGTGCTTGGCCAGCCCCTTCATCACCGGTTCGGCCTTGGGACCGAGCGCCGTCAGGCTGCCCGAGGCGCCACCGAACTGCACGATCTGCGTCTCGACGAAGCTCGCGGCGAGGCGACGTTTCGCGCGGTCGATATCCGACGCCCAGCCCGCGATCTTCTGACCCAGCGCCAGCGGCGTCGCCGGCTGCAGCAGGGTACGGCCCAGCATGGGGGTCGCGCGATGCTTCTTCGCGAGACGCGCCAGCGCGGTGACGATACCGTCGAGTGCCTTCAGCAACGGCGGCAGCGCCTCGCCGAGTTGCAGCACCATCGCGGTGTCGATCACGTCCTGGCTGGTGGCGCCCCAATGGACGTAATCGGCGGCCTTGGCGTCACGCAGGCGGACCTGTTCCGTCAGCGCCTTGACGACCGGCACGGTGAGCGTTGCGGTACGGCGCGCCGCGGCTGCCAGCGGCGCGGAATCGTAGAGCGACGGATCGCAGGCTTTGACGATCACCGACGCGGCCCGCTTGGGGATCAGGCCCGCCGCCGCGGTGGCTTCGGCCAGCGCCGCCTCGAAGCGCAGCATGTGGCGCAAGGTGGCGCCGTCGGAGAAGCAGTCGGCGGTCGCCGCCGACGAGCCGAGGGCAGAGACGAGGCGGACGACCATGCGCTCAGCAGTCGAAGAAGACGGTTTCGTTCGGACCGCCCAGATAGAGAGGCAGCCGCCAGACACCATCGGCATCGCGCCTGGCGATCAGCGTGGCGCGCCGCGCCGGCTCGACCAGTGCGAGAACCGGATCCTCGGCCAGCGCCGGGTCTCCCTCGAAATAGAGGCGCGTCGCGAGACGGTTGAGGACGCCGCGCGCGAACACCGAGATGTTGACGTGCGCCGCCTGCAGGCCGCCGGCCGGCCACGGCACGCGGCCGGGCTTCACCGAGCCGAACCGCGCGCAGCCTTCGGTGTCGGTCGACGCGCGGCCGTAGCCGTCGAACCCCGCATCGAGCGGCAGGTTGCGGCGATCCTCGGGATGATTGTAACGGCCATGGCTGTTCGCCTGCCAGATTTCGATCAGCCCATCGGGCACGATCGCGCCCCCGGCGTCGTGCAGGGTGAGCGCGATCTCGATCCGCTCGCCCGCGACGCCGGCCGGCGCGAGGTCGTGCCGGTAGCCGTTCACCACCGTGCCGAAATAGAACGGGCCGATCGTCTGGGACGGCGTCAGGGCGCGGCTCATGTATTCTCCATCGGCGTGGCATTGCGGCCGCGCAGCACGATGTCGAAGCGGTAGGCCAGCGCCCACTGGGGTTGTGTCGCATCCATGTCGAACGCTGCCTGCAGCCGCACCCGCGCGCCCTCGGGCACCGAGTTGTAGATCGGGTCGTAAGCCAGCAAAGGATCCTGCGGAAAGTACATCTGCGTGATCAGGCGCGTCGCGAAGGCCGGCCCGAACAGCGAGAAATGGATGTGCGCCGGCCGCCACGCATTGTGATGGTTGCCCCACGGATAGGCGCCGGGCTTGATGGTGATGAACTTGTAGTTGCCATCGGCATCGGCGCGAACGCGGCCGCCGCCGTAGAAGTTGGGATCGAGCGGCGCGTCGTGCTGGTCGCCGGGATGATGGTACCGGCCCGCGGCATTGCACTGCCAGATCTCGACCAGCGCCTCGGGAACGGGCCGGCCGTCCTCGTCGAGCACGCGGCCCTGGACAATGATGCGTTCGCCCAGCGGCTCGCCCATGCGACGGCGCGTGAGATCGTTCTCGGCTGCATCGAGCCGTTCATCACGCAGCAGCGGCCCAGTGATTTCCGACAGCGTGTGCGGCAACACGATCGCCGGCTTCGACGGCGATCGGCTGACAGTGGATTTGTAGGCGGGCGACAGGTTGGCGGGATGATCCTGCCCCGTCACGGGCCGGCGGTACGTTTCCTCTTTCATGCCGCCGAGCTTAGCGCCGCCTCAGGCCGCGCGCACCTCCAGCCCCTGCGGCGTGGCGCGATAGCCGGTGAGCGTGCGCTCGGCGAAGCCCAGGCGCCAGTCCAGCATCTTGCGGGCATATTCGGCGACCGTGGCGGCATAGGCAGGGTCGGCCGCGCAATTGACGAACTGGCCGGGATCCTTCGCAAGGTCGAACAGCAGCGGCGGCAGGGCCGCGAAGTGCACGTACTTGAACTTCTCGTCCTGCACGACGGCCAGCGAGCACTTGTCCATGGGCACGCCCAGCGCCGATTCAGGCTTGCTGTAGTGAAGATCTCGGAAGTCGAACTCGTAGTGGACCTCGGTCCGCCAGTCCGCCGGCGTGTTGCCTTCGCAGAAGGGCAAAAGCGAGCTTCCGTCGCACTGGCGCGGCACCGGCAGGCCCATCCATTCGAGGATGGTCGGCATGGTGTCGATCGTCTCGGTAAAGCGCTCGACGATACTGCCGCGCGTGACGTCGGCGCTGGCCCGCGGATCGCGGATGACCATCGGAATGCGATAGGACTCGTCGAAATAACCGATCTTGCCCAGCAGGTGATGGTCGCCGCCCTGCTCGCCGTGATCGCAGGTGAAGACGATCAGCGTGTCGTCCCACTGGCCGGTTTCCTTCAGGTAGTCGAAGACGCGGCCGAGATGATCGTCGATCTCGCTCATCAGCCCGCAATAGGTGGCGCGCATCTGCGCCACCTCGGCCTCGGTCATGTCCGACCCGAGATCCTTGCCGTCCTGAAAGAAGCTCGCCTGCTTGATGTTGCGAACATAGTAGTCGAGCAGCGCGTTCTGCCGCCCCTCTTCCGCCGGAGACGGCGCGCGGACCGGCTTCGGCATGTCCTCGGGCCGATACATGGAATTGTAGGGTTCCGGTGCTATGAAGGGCGGGTGCGGCCGGTAGTAGCCGAGATGCAGAAACCAGGGCTTGCCGCCGCGGCCCCGCAGATAGTCGAGCCCGCGTTCGGTGAACCAGGCGGTGTCGGAGAGCTCCTTCGGAATGACGGCCGGACGGCCTGTCGCGCCCGCGCCCGGCGCGCCTTTCGGCAGCCAGATGTCTTCGCGGGTCTTCGGCATCTCAAACCCCTGGCTGGCCACCCAGCCGAAATAGGCGTCGCGGTTCTCGAAGGCCCCTACCGAGTGAAAACCCTCCATGATGTCGCCCAGCACGAAGAAACGCGGATCGTTGGGTGCGGTCTGGCGCGGATCGGGCGTCGTGGTCGTGTATCCCACCAGCGCGGGGTCGTAGCCGCCGCGCCGCAACTCGTGCGCCAGGTTGGTGAAGCGCGACGCCAGCGGAATCGTATTCTGCACCGCGCGATGGTTCATCAGGTACTGGCCGGTCAACAGGCTGGCGCGGGCCGGGCCACAGGGGACGGCCTGGGTGAAATGGTTGCGGAAGGTGACGCCCTCGGCGCACAGCCGGTCAATGTTCGGCAGCTTCAGATAGTCAGCGCCGAGCTTGGGCAACATGAGACCGCGCCACTGGTCCACGACGATCAACAACACGTTCTTGGCCGCAGGCATGTTCATTCACCGAGGTTGGACGGAAGCGGGATTGCGCTAGAGTGCCGTCAAATTTGTGGAGGAGACAACACGTGGCGCGTTTCAAGATCGTGACGACCGGACCGGGCAAGACCGACCATTCGCTGGAAATGGAGACGCTCGGCCCCATCGGCGCGGAAATCGTCGAGGTTTCGGGCGACGAGAACGAACTCATCAAGGCAGTGGCCGATGCCGATGCCATCTACGGCAAAGGGCGTCCCCGCATCACCGCGAAGGTGATCGAGGCGGGCAAGAAGCTGAAGGTCGTTTCGCTGGGCAGCGTCGGAGTCGATTCCGTCGATGTGGAGGCGGCCACCCAGCTCGGCATCCCTGTGACCAACGTGCCCGATACCTTCATCGAGGAAGTGGCCGACCATGCCATGACGCTGATCCTGGCGAGCTGGCGGCGGCTGGTGGTGCAGGACCAGATGGTGCGCAAGGGAGACTGGGCCAAGGGCCGGCCGCACCTCTACCAGTTCCCGCGCCTCATGGGCATGACGCTGGGCTTCATCTCGTTTGGCCATGTCGCGCGTGCCGTCGCCAAGCGCGCGGCGCCGTTCGGCTTCCAGATGCTGGCCTACGATCCCTACATCGAGGAGCTGGTCATGTCCGACTATGGCGTGCAGCCGGTCGGCTACGACGAGCTGCTGCAGCGCTCGGACATTGTCAGCATGCATGCGCCCGGCACCAAGGACGCGCATCACCTCATGAAGGAGCAGCACTTCCGCCAGATGAAGAAGACGGCGCTGTTCGTGAACACGGGCCGCGGCTCCACGGTCGACGAGCCGGCCATGATCAAGGCGCTTCAGGAAGGCTGGATCGCCGGCGCCGGTCTCGACGTGCTGGAGACCGAGCCCGTGGGCCACAACAATCCGCTGCTCGCGATGGACAACGTCATCCTGACCGCGCACGTCGCCTCGGCCTCCAGCCGCTTCGATCCGGCACGCAAGCGTCGTGTCGGCGCCGAACTGGCGCTCGTGCTCGGCGGCAAGTGGCCGCGCGCCTGTGTCAATCCGATGGTGCTGGAGAAGTCCAGGCTGCAGCGCTGGCAGCCCTTCTCGATGGAGCGCGGCCCGGGCAACTGAGCCGGCTGCGTTCAACCGCGCCGGCTCACAACTTCTGTTGCTGCAGCCGGTCGCGGATCGCGCGGTCGCATTGCGCGAGGCTCTCGAAAGGCCCCAGGATCACGTGGTCGCCGTCGTCCATCGCGTACCAGCCCGTCTGGGTGAGATTGTAGTCGCCCAGATCGTCCTTCGGGACATGGACGGCGATCAGATCCTTTGGGGTGCGCATGGACTGCACATGCACCCCGCAGACGGGCTTTTCAAGCCTGCCTTCAGTTCCGCCGCGCCCAGTCCGCAAGATTGACCGCACCCGGCGGGACCTCGCCCTTCACCATCGCCTCGACCTGGCGGACCGTGTCCATCGCCTGGCTTTCGCTGGCGGGCGGCGTCAGGCCGCCGATATGCGGCGTGGCGATTACGTTGGGCAGCCGCGCCAACTCGCGCGACGGCATCTGGTCGGGCGCCCGCCCGACATCCATGGCCGCCCCGGCAATGCGGCCCTCGGCCAGCACCTTCGCCAGCGCCGCTTCGTCGACCAGGTTGCCGCGCGACATGTTGATGAAGAACGCATCCGGCTTCATGCGCTCGAAGGCGGCCGCATCCATGAGATTCTCGGTCTCCTCGTTGGCGATCGCGAGGCAGATCACGTAGTCAGCCTTCGGCAGCATCTCCTGCAGCGGCAGCTTCACGAAGCGCCGGTCGTCGACCTGGGCATAGGGATCCGACACCAGCACCGTCATGCCGAGCTGGGCCAGCACCGGCGCCAGCTCGCGCGAGATGCGGCCGTAGCCAACGATGCCAACAGTTGCGCCGCCGAGCTGCCGGCCGACCCTGATCTCGGGCTTCTGGCCGGCGTGATAAGCGGTCGCCGCCTGCGTAATGCCGCGCGAGAGATCGACCAGGAAACCCAGGGTCAGTTCGACCACCGACTTCACGAACCCCGCCTCGGCAAGCGTCACCAGCACGCCAGCCTTCGAAGCGGCGGCCACGTCGATGTTGCGGATGTCGATGGCGCTGCGCATCACCGCGCGCAGCCCCGGCAGGCTTTCGAACACGACCGCCGGCACCGCCGTCGCGCGATCGGCGACGATGAAGTCGACACCGCGCGCCATCCCGATCACGCCCTGCGCATCGAGCGGTGCCTCGCCCTCGTGCAGCACGACCTCGACCAGCTCCTGCAGGCGGGCAAGTGCGCGGGCGCCATAGTATTGACGGCGTGCGAGCGGGACGTGGGTAAGAAGAAGCCTCTTCATGCCGCCGAGTTTACGACGGCGGCACGGAGCGGGTCGCGTGAAAACTAGCTCTTCATCGGCGTCGCTTCGCCCAGCAGGGACACGTGGGCGGCGACGATGCGCCAGCCGTCGGGGGTGCGCATCCAGGTGTGGCTCTGGCGGCCGGGCTTGGCCGTGCCGTGGCGCTGAAACTCGCAGTTCGCGGTGCCGAAGTCGCGACCGTAGGTGACGACCCAGAGCTTCAGCAGGTCGCGGTTCTGCACGAACTGCGGATTGCGGCCGGAGCGGAAGGCGGCGATCTGGTCGTAGCCGTAGAGCTGCTCGCCGACGCCATAACGCAGCGTGTGCGGGCTCTTCCAGAAGAGTTCGTCCAGCACCTCGACATCGTTGCCGTTGAGTGCCGCTTCGTAGCGATTGAAGGCCGCCGTCACTTCCGCGACGACTTCGGGAATGTTGATTTCCATGCGGGTCGACTCCTCAGGCGGGCGGCGCGGCGGCCACGCCGAGCTTCTGCAGGTGGGCGGCGACGCGTAGCGCCGCCTGTTCGTTGTACGGCTTGGCGATGAGCTGGACGCCGATCGGCAGGCCACCCGGGCGTTGCAGCGGCGCCACCGCGACCGGCAGGCCGATGAAGGAGATCGGCTGGGTGAACACGCCGAGATTGGCGCGCACCGGCAGCTCGACGCCGCCCAGGTTCATCGTGGTCTGTCCGAGTTTGGGCGCAGTGCAGGGCGTGGCCGGCGCCAGGATCACGTCGACCTCCTCGAACAGCTTCAGCACATGGGCGCGATACTGGCGGCGGAAGCGCTGCGCCTTCACGTACCAGGCGCCGGGCAGCAGGGCGCCCGCCATGAAGCGCTCGCGCGTGTCGGGATCGAAGTCCTGCGGTCGCGTGCGCAGGCGTGGCAGGTGAAGCTGCGCGCCCTCGATGGCGGTGATGACATAGGCCGCGGCGCGGGCAGCCGCCGCCTGCGGCAGCACGACGGTCTTCGTGGCGCCCAGCGCCTTGGCCACGGCCGCCACCGCCTCGAACGCCTCGGGCTCGCCGCCCCTGGCGAAATAGTCACCGGCGATGGCGATGCGCAACCCGTTCATGCCGTCGACGAGGCGCGGCAGGGTCGGATCGGCCGGGCGGTCGGTGCAGACCGGATCGTCGGAATCCCAGCCCTGCATGGCGTCGAAGGACAGAGCGAGATCCTCGGCCGAGCGGGCGATCGGGCCGAGATGGTCGAAGGAATCCACGAAGGGGAAGGACCCGGCACGGCTCAGGCGTCCATAGGTCGGCTTCAAGCCAAACAGGCCGCACAGCGAGGACGGCACACGGATCGAGCCGTTGGTGTCCGAGCCCAGCGACAGCGGGACCTCCCCCGCCGCGACGGCCGCGCCGGAGCCCCCGGACGAGCCGCCGGACATGCGCGTCGGATCGTGCGGATTGCGCGAGGGTCCGTAATGGGCGTTCTCGCCGGTGAAGTCGTAGGCGTACTCGCCCATGTTGAGGCCGCCGACGAGGATCGCCCCGGCCGCTTCGAGCTTGCGCACCAGCGCGCCGTCGCGCTCGGCCTTCGGACCATCGATATTGATCTTCGAGCCGGCGCGTGTCGGCAGGCCGGCGATGTCGAACAGGTTCTTCACCGCGAACGGCACGCCCAGCAGTGGCCCGCGATGGAGGCCGGCGTCGATCTCCGCTGCCCGCTTGCGGGCACGCTCGGCCACCACATCTGTGAAGGCGTTGACGGTCGGCTCGGCCGCCTCGATGCGCTTCAACGTGGCGTCGATGACGGCGGCGGCCTTGACCTTGCCACTCATCACCGCGCCCGCGATCTCGGTTGCGGTGGCGGCTTTCGACAGGGGATCGGTCATGGCCGGTACACCGGCGCCGACATGAGATCGTCCTCGAGTTCCAGGTCGAGCAGCGGCCGTGCGATCGCGAGCGAGCGCTCGACGTTCAGGATCACGTTCGGCAGGTATTCCGGCGCAATCGTGAGGCCCGCGGTCTTCGCGCCCTCCTCGACCATGCGCGCGACGTCACGCTTCTCTTCCGCCATGAGGGTCTTTCTTTCCTTCGAGTCGCCGGGATCGGGGCCGGCTTTCAGACGATATGGAGATCGCGGCGCATGAGCCGGTAGCTCGCGCCGAGATCATGCTTGAGTTGCCGAAGTAGCTGCAAGATCGCCGATCCGGCCTTCGCCTCCCCGGATGTGCGATGCTTCATGCCCTGGCCCTCGCTTGCCGTTTCCCCGCGAACTGGAAGGCAAGGACCGTGCCAATCGCTGCGCGCATCTGGCGGCTGCAATCGGCGCGGCGCTTGTCTAAAACGGCGGCATGACAGCCCTTCTCGACCTTGGTGTTCACGCGCTGCTCGACGCCTACCGCGCCGGCACGCTCGACGTGCGGCAGACCATCGAGGAGGTGCTGAAGCGCATCGCGCAATCCGGCGACGACAAGGTCTGGATTTCGCGCGCTTCCGACGACGACCTGCTGGCGCAGGCCGACGCGCTCGATGCGCGCCGCGGCGAAATCGACAAGCTGCCGCTCTACGGCGTGCCCTTCGCCGCGAAGGACAATCTCGACGTCGCCGGCATGGTGACGACGGCGGCCTGCCCCGGCTTCGCCTACGAGGCGAAGACCTCCGCGGAAGTCGTGCAGCGGCTGGTCGATGCCGGTGCGATCGTGATCGGCAAGACCAACCTCGACCAGTTCGCCACCGGCCTCGTCGGCGTGCGCTCGCCCTACGGCGTGCCGCGCAATCCGTTCGACGCTTCCTATGTGCCGGGAGGTTCGAGCTCGGGCTCGGCGGTCGCGGTCTCCTCTGGCCTCGTGAGCTTCTCGCTGGGCACCGACACCGCGGGCTCGGGCCGCGTGCCGGCCGGCTTCAACAACATCGTCGGCCTCAAGCCGACACCGGGACTGCTCAGCAACGAAGGCATGGTGCCGGCCTGCCGCTCGCTCGACTGCACCTCGGTGTTCGCGCTGTCCTGCGCCGACGCCGACGCGGTCCTCGCCGTCGCCGCCCAACCGCAGGTGACGGCCGCCATCGGCAAGACGTTCCGCTTCGGCATCCTCGGCACGAAGGACGCCGAGTTCTTCGGCGACGCCGCCTATGCCACGCTCTATGCGCAGTCGATCGAACGGCTGAAGGCGCTGGGCGGCACGCCGGTCGAGATCGACTACGCGCCCTTCCGCGATGCCGCGCAGCTTCTCTACAGCGGACCCTGGGTGGCGGAGCGTACGGCGGCGGTCGGCGCCTTCATGGAAAAGGCAGACGAGACGTCGGGCGTGTGGCCGACGACGCAACAGATCGTGCTGGGCGGCCGCAAGTACAGCGCCGTCGATGCCTTCGAGGGCCAGTACAGGCTGGCCGAGCTGAAGGCGCGCGCCTTCGCCGAGATGAACGGGCTCGACTTCCTGGCCGTGCCGACGGCGGGCACCGTCTACAAGCTCAGCGATCTGGAACGCGAGCCGGTGCTCTACAATTCGCATCTCGGCCATTACACCAACTTCGTGAACTTCTTCGGCCTGTCGGCGCTTGCCGTGCCCGCCGGCTTCCGGCCCGACGGCATGCCGTTCGGCATCACCCTGATCGCACGCGCCCATGCCGAGCGCGCCCTGCTCGCCTTCGGCGCCCGCTGGCAGCGCGCGGTGCCCTTGCCGCTCGGCAAGACGGCGAGTCAGTTGCCGCCGCCCGGGGCCGATCCCGTCGTCGCCGAGGACCGCGTGCCGGTCGCGGTGGTCGGGGCCCATATGAGCGGCCTGCCCTTGAACGGCCAACTCCTCGAACTCGGCGGCCGGCTGGAGAGCGCCGGCAAGACGGCGCCCGTCTATCGCTTCTATGCGTTGCCGGGCGGCCCGCCACACCGGCCGGGCCTGTTGCGCGTGGCGGCGGGCGGCGGCGCGATCGAACTGGAGGTTTGGAGCCTGCCCGCCGACCGGATCGGCGACCTGCTGCGCAAGATCCCCGCTCCGCTCGGCCTCGGCACCGTGAGCCTGGCCGACGGGACGTCCGTTCCCGGCTTCCTCTGCGAAGCCCACGCCACCGCAGGCGCGAAGGACATCACCTCGCTGGGCGGCTGGCGGGCCTACGTCGAAACCTTTGCCTGATCCGCGGCCCTTCAACTGCGGCGTACCGGTCTGCTAGGGTCCGCTCCTTCGAGGAGAGGAAACGGAACCCATGAGTGGAAAAATCGCCGTCGTCACCGGCGCGGGCAGCGGCATCGGCCGCGCCTCGGCGCTTGCCCTGTTGAACAACGGCTACAAGGTCGCCCTGGCCGGACGCCGCAAGGACGCGCTTGACGAGACGGCTTCGATGGCCGGCAACAATGCCCCCAACGCGCTGGCCGTGCCGACCGACGTCACCAAGCGCGACGACATCGTGGCGCTGTTCGCCAAGGTGAAGGCGACCTGGGGCCGCCTCGACCTGGTGTTCAACAATGCCGGCGGCGGCGCCCCGCCCGTGCCGCTCGAGGAACTTCCCTACGAGACGTGGCTGAGCGTCGTGGCGGCGAACCTGACCGGTCCGTTCCTGTGCACGCAGGAAGCGATGAAGATCATGAAGGACCAGACGCCGCGCGGCGGCCGGATCATCAACAACGGCTCGATCTCGGCGCACGCGCCGCGGCCCTTCTCGGTCGCCTACACCTCGACCAAGCACGCCATCACCGGCCTCACCAAGTCGACCTCGCTCGACGGCCGCGCCTACGACATCGCCTGCGGCCAGATCGACATCGGTAACGCCGTGTCGCCGATGACCGAGCGCATGACCAAGGGCGTGCTGCAGCCCAACGGCACCACCGTCGTGGAACCCCGCATGGACGTGGCCGCCGTCGCCAACGCCATCGTCTACATGGACAGCCTGCCGCTCGACGCAAACGTGCAGTTCATGACCGTGATGGCGACCAAGATGCCGTTTGTTGGTAGAGGCTAGGATGGCAAGATCTCTCAACGGAGCGCGCCACTCCAGTGGCGCTCATCCCTTGCCTATCCACGACGCTTGAGCGCAACTGGAGTTGCGCGCTCCAATGAGACTGACGAGGGCTAGAGCGTTTCATGGCTTGAGTGAATCGAAGGGGATTCCCGAGCGGTCGAGA
>CAMFGZ010000012.1 GCA_945952105.1 uncultured Rhodospirillaceae bacterium
ACGGGCGACTTCAGGGTGAAGTTCGCCGACATGACCTCGACGGTTCCGGCGATGCTCTTCGGGTTGATGCTGCCCAGGGGCTGGCCGGGAACGGTCGCGAGCTCTCCCACGAGCTTCGTCTCGCCCTCGATGATCGCCGGCGCCAGTTCCTTCTGGTACTTGGCCATGATGGCGGCGGCTTCCGCCGGGTTGGCGAAGGCATCCTTCATGCCCTTGATCGTCGCCTTGACGAAGGCGCGCACCAGTTCGGGCTGCCTGGCGATCGTCTCCTCCGAGGCGATCAGTCCGTTGCCGTAGTAGTCGAGGCCAGAATCCTTGTATGCGATACGCACCGTTTCCTTCGGTGCGATCGCCGCCGCGATCAGCGGCTCTCCCACCGAGAACTGGCCGATCGCATCAACCCGCCCGTTGGCGAGCAGCGAGGGCAGGGCGGAGCCTTCCGCGACGACCCACTTCACCTTTGCGGCGTCGATGCCCGCCGCCTTTGCGAAAGCCGGGAAGAGCAGGCGGACCGAACTCGATGCGGTATCGGCGATGGTCTTGCCCTCGAGATCCTTGGGCGAGGCGATCCCCGCTCCCTTGACGCCGAAGATGGCCTGTGGCGGCCGGGCATAGACGATCGAGACCAGTTTCACCGGGACGCCGTCGTTTCCCCGGGCCAGCACGAGCGAGCCCGCGTCGGCGAAGCCGATCGTCGCCAGGCCGGCGGCGACCTTCTTGATCGCATCGGCCGAGCCCTGGCCGCGCAGGAAGGTCACGTCGAGGCCGGCGTCCTTGTAGTAGCCCTTCTCGCGCGCGACGTAGAAGTAGGCGTGCCGTCCGTTGAAGCCGAAGTCGGTGATGAAGTTCACGTCTGTCGCGCGAGCCGGTGCCGCGCTGGCCGCGGCCATGCCGGCGACGAGGCCGAGTGCGGCGGCGAGACGTCCAAGCAGTTTCATAGATCAGATCCTCGATTTCGAACTGGGAAGGCCCCCGGCGGGCTGCGGCGCCATCGCCGCCATTGAGCGTTCCGCCGTCCCTGCATATTTCATTCCATATCGAATGAAAAGCGTGCGGCGCTCCAACAACCTCCCTTGGGTCCAATGCCCAACTCTTGGTCAAAATGCCCACCAAATAGCCTATTATTGGGCTTTCTCTGAATTGAAGAGATGTCGGTCAAGAGGCTTGGAATCATCCGCCGGCCTCTATTCATTCGATATCGAATAATTTACGAAGGGTCTTCGGAACGCTTGATCGAGGTAAGGCGGATGGATCGGCAGACGCGAATCGCAGTTGTTGGCGGGGGCCTGGCGGGCCTGACGGTGGCGGCTCTGCTGCAGCGCGACGGATACCCGGTCGCCGTGTATGAGCAGACGCCGAACTTTTCGAGGATCGGTGCGGGCATCATCCTCGGGGCCAATGTCGCCAAGGTCCTGCGATCGCTCGGCCTCGAAGCGAGCTTCGCGGAAACCGGCATTCGGCCCGATGCCTTCGTCAGTCGCGCCTGGGACAGCGGCGAAACGCTCTACGAACTCGTCTTCGACGCCGCCTGCGAAGCGCGCTTCGGCGGTCCCTTCGTCAACATCCATCGCGCCGACCTGCATCGCATCCTGCAGACGCCGCTCGCGCCGGGAACGATCCGGTTCGGTCATCGGCTGGCGGGACTCGAGGAGACGCCGGGGGGGATCACGCTGACTTTCGACAACGGCGCCACCGCCGAGGTCGACATCGTGATCGGCGCCGACGGCATCCGCTCGCGGGTACGCGACGAGATCCTCGGGCATGAAGAGCCGCGCTTCATCGGACGCATTGCCCCCAGGGCGGTCTTCCCGGCCGAGCGTCTCGGCGACCTTGCGATCCGCGATTGCACCAAATGGTGGGGACCCGATCGCCACGTGCTCGTCTATTACATGACGGCGCGCCGCGACGAGGTCTATGTCATGGCGGCCATCCCGGCCGAGCGCTGGGACGGCGATGGAACGCCGATCCCCGGCACGCGCGACGACTTCGTCTCGGCGCTGGAAGGCTTCCATCCCGAGCTGCTGCGGGCGGCCGAGGCAGCGACCGACGTGTCCGTCTGGCCGATCATGGACCGGCCGCGCAATGACACGTGGCACAAGGGCCGCGTCGTGCTGATGGGTGACGCCTGCCACGCCGTGCGGCCGTTCATGGCGGCCGGTGGCTCGATGGCGATCGAGGACGCCGCCATTCTCCATCGTTGTATCGTCGAGGCCAGCGATACCGGGACGGCCTTCCGCCGCTACGCCGCAAACCGCATTCCGCGAGTGGCCGAGGTGCAGCGCATCTCGATTGCCAATACCTGGATGCACGGTCCGACGGAGGTCGACTGGTTCTTCGCCTACGATCCCTGCAATGCCCCGCTCGACGCCGCCACCTGATCCGGAGCCGCCAATGTTCCTATTCGACTCTGCCGCCCCCGACGCTATCCGCCCCGATCCGATGACGATCCGGGATCTCGTGGGCTATGGCGAGACGCCGCCCCATCCGCACTGGCCGGGCAACGCCAGGATCGCGGTAAACTTCAATCTCAACGTCGAGGGCGGCGGTGAGTCGACGGTCGCCAACGGCGACACGGTGTCCGAAGGGATGCTGAACGACATCGGCGTCGGCCCCAAGGTCGGTCGCCGGGTTCCCCTCGTCGAGTCGGTCTTCGAATACGGCAGCCGACGGGGGGCCTGGAGGCTCCTCGACATATTCGCCCGGTTCTCCGTGCCGGTGAGCGTGCTCGGGGTGGCCCGGGCGCTCGAGCAGAATCCGCAGCTGGCTCGGGCCTGCGTCGAACGGGGCCACGAGATGGTCAGCCACGGCTACCGTTGGATCGACTACGGCGAGGTTGACGAGGCAACCGAGCGCCAGCATGTCCGACAGGCGGTGGAGATTCTGACACGCCTCGCCGGCAGTCGTCCTCTCGGCTGGATGACAGGGCGCCCCGGCGAGAACACGCGCCGGCTCGTGGCCGAGGAGGGCGGCTTCCTCTATGACCGGGACTCACTTGCCGACGAATTGCCCTACTGGGTGGAAAGCGTAAACGGGCCCCATCTGGTGATCCCTTACTCCTACGAGGCGAACGACAACCGCTTCGACGCGAATTCCGGCTTCTCGACCGCTCAGGATTTCTTCGAGTACATGCGCGACGCCTTCGACTTCCTCTACGAGGAGGGTGCTGCGGGGGCGCCGAAGTTGCTGTCGATCGGACTGCACGACCGGCTGATCGGGCGGCCGGGCCGCGCGGGCGGCCTCGTCAAGTTCCTGCAGCACGCGACGGCCCGCGAGGGAGTCTGGTTCTGTCGCGGCATCGACATTGCACGCCATTGGCGGGCGCGGTTCCCGGCCCGTGCATAGATCGGCTTTTTTGCCGCGACCTTCCCCGTTATCCCCATCTTTCATCGGTTCGTCATCATTGAGCCGACCGGGCCGCTCCCCCTATGGTCCGGCGGTCGAGAGCAAGGAGCAGGGACATGCCGGACGGCAGCGACATTTCCAAGAAGACCAAGGCCGGCCCGATCTCCGCAGACCGCCTGAAGAGCTTCGTCGAGCGTATCGAAAAGCTCGAGGAAGAGCGCAAGGCCATCGGCGGCGACATCAAGGACGTCTACAGCGAGGCCAAGGGCGTCGGCTACGACGTCAAGACCATGCGCAAGATCATCTCCCTGCGCTCCATGGACGCCGCCGACCGCGCCGAGCAGGAGACGCTGCTCGATGTCTACAAGCACGCCCTCGGGATGGTCTGATCGGGACACGTCGAGGCGGCTGAAAAGGGACTACGGAAATTTGATATCGCACGCCCCGGGCAGGCGTTAGGGTTCTCCACGGCACGAATGCTCCACCAAGGAGCCGGCCGCGGAGGAAGCCCATGCGAAACACCGTCATCACTGGCGTTTGCCTTGCCTTGAGTCTCGGCGCCACGCAGGCGCACGCGCAGCTCGCCGTCTCCTCGAACGACCACAAGATCGTCCAGGAGAATGGCGTCAACCGAAACCTCCCCAACCCGTCGCCCGACACGGTCACGATCGTGGATCTCGGCGCGCTGCCGGTTAAGGTGGTGGGCACCGTTGCCAACGTTCCGGGAAGCGTCGTCGGTCCACCGCTCTCGGTCGCGATCACGCCGGACGAATCGATCGCGCTGATCGCCTCCTCGTCGAAGATCGATCCCGCCGATCCCACCAAGCTCGTGCCGGACGATCGGGTGACCGTCATCGATCTCAAGGATCGCAGAATCCTTGGAACCCTGAACACCGGGCCGGGCGCGGCCGGCATTTCCATCACAAAGGACGGCAAGCGCGCCTATGTCGCCAATCGCATGGCCGGCTCGGTTTCGATCCTGTCGATCGACGGCAAGGACGTGAAGGTCGTGAAGACCGTGCCGCTGATGGACGCCAAGACGCTGCTCAGCCACATGGCGGTTTCGCCGGACGGCGCGACCGGCGTGGCGACGCGCAACGGTGACGCCAAGGTCGAGCTGATGAAGCTCGGTGGTGACAACATCACCTCGTCGGCCGTGCTCGACGTGGCGCCGCGGCCCTATGCGGTTTCGGTGACGCCCGACAGCAAGACCGCCGTCGTCGCCAGCCTCGGCGACCCCAAGGCCAACGGCATCCTCACCGTGATCGATCTCGCCAGTGGCAAGATCGTCGGCACCGCCGACATCGGGCACGAGAACCTCGAGGGCATGATGATGTCGAGCGACGGCCGCTGGATCGCGGGCGTGGCGCATGCGGGTTCGACCCGGCCCAAGGATGCGCCGCAGTTCAAGCCCAACGGCGTGGTCGTGCTCTACAAGCTCGACGGGACCGGCCTCACCAAGACCGGCGAGGCGCCGATCGGCGGTTGGTCGCAGGGCGCGTCCTTCTCGCGCGATGGTTCGATCATCGTCGTGCAGAACATGAACGAGAAGAACATGCAGGTGTTCAAGAACGACAACGGCAAGGTCTCCGACACCGGTCAGAAGATCGACACGGTCGGCGGCGCCGCAGCAGTGAGGAGTTCGACTGACCGATGATCGCAAGGCGTAGCGTACTTGTCCTTCCGCTCGCCGCCGCGGCGAGCGGCGTGCCGGCCCGGGCCCAGACCTTCCCGTCGCAGCCCGTCCATATCGTCGTGCCGTTTCCGCCCGGAGGCGGCACAGACTCGCTCGCGCGCGCCATTCAGGAGCCGATGCAGAAGGCGCTTGGTGGCACGGTGATCGTCGACAACAAGGGCGGCGGTGGCGGCAGTATCGCGCACGAGTTCGTGGCCAAGCAGCCTGCCGACGGCCACTGGATGGTGGTCGGCGCCAACAACCTGCCGCTCTACCCGCATATCGTGGCCAAGCTGGGCTTCGACGCGAAGACGGCCTTCACGCCCATCGGCTTCATCGCCAAGCAGGAGTCCGTACTGGTTGGCAGCGTCGATGCACCGTGGCCAGATCTCAAGGCGATCATCGCCGCGGCCAAGGCGGCGCCCGGCTCGGTGCAGTATGGCACCGCCGGCCTCACGACACCGATGCACCTCTCGACCGAGCAGTTCGCGATGCTGAACGGCATCAAGCTGACGCACGTGCCGTTCCGCGGCACCGGCCCGCTGGTGACGGATCTTTTGGGCGGCCACATCAAGCTCGGCATGTCGAGCATCACCAGCGTCGCGCAGCAGATCGGGTCCGGAAAGCTGAAGCCCTATGCGATGGCGTCGCTGGAACGCTCCGCGGTGGCGCCCAACATCCCGACCTTCAAGGAACTGGGCGCCGGCGATGTCGACGGCACCATCGTCTACGCGCTGTTCGCGCCGGCCGGCACGCCGCCCGCGATCGTCGCCAAGCTGAACGAGGCGCTGAACGCGGCCGTGGCGACGCCCGACCAGAAAGAAGACCTTTCCAAGCGCGGCTTCGTCGCCATGGGCGGCACGCCGCAGCAACTCGGCGATTGGCTGAAGGTGCAGGAGCCCATCTGGGTGCCGGTACTGCAAGCGGCCGGTATCAAGCCGGAGTAATCATCGGACCGCGGGCCTCCAGGCCCGCTCATGATCATGAGCGCCACTGGAGTGGCGCGCTCCGTCGTTACTACCGCGTCTAGAACCAGATGTTCATCGGCAGGCCGTAGCGGTCGCGCGCGTCGGCCGGACCGAGGCGCGTGGCCGTGCTGTTTGCGATCAGCGTTGCCGTGCGGCAGACGGCGATGGCGTCGAGGACGTCGTCGCGGGCGGCGCCAGAAACCGTTTGAGGGTTCCAGTCGAAGCCGTGCCGGGCAAGCAGGTCGAGGCGTTCGGCGAAGCCGTCCGGTTTGCGCTTCTTGGCGAGCACGGGCTTGCCGCCGTTCATGCGGGCAAAAGCGAGCTCGGGGTGCGCCTCGTAGACGATCGAGTGCAGGGCCTCGTTGCCGCGCATCAGCGCATCGACCTCTCGGATCTTGGGGAAAAGGTGAAAGGTCTGCTGGTTCAGTCCGATCCCCAGGCTTTTGCTGAGCGCATTGGCCTCGGCGTGCGTGGTGCAGTCGAGCGTGGGGCGGCAGGGCGTGGGGAAGACGGAGCTCGCCTTGCCCGGCAGCAGCTTGCGGGCCTCCACCTCGCAGGCGCGGGGCGGGCGCGGCACGTCGACCAAGCCGATCGGCATGTCGACGGCCAGAATCGAAAGACCCTCGCAGGCTTCCGCGAGGGTCTTCACGACTCTTATGTCGAGGGCGCCGTCAGTGTCGCGCCGGCAGATCACCCAGCCGGTGCGGCAACCGTCGGCGCCCGCGACGATCAATGCCGTTCTACCAGGTCGCCATCCGGGCCTTGAGGCCGCCGTCCAGCACTGCAAGGAACTCCTCGGTGGTCTGGTAGGGCTGGTGCATGCCGATGAGGAGTGCGAGGTCCTTGGTCATCTTGCCGCCTTCGACCGCCTCGACGCAGACCTTCTCGAGCGCGTCGGCGAACTTCACTACCTCGGGCGTGTCGTCGAACGTGCCGCGATACTTCAGCGCCTGCGTCCAGGCGAAGATCGAGGCGATCGGGTTGGTCGAGGTCGGCTTGCCCTGTTGATGCTCGCGATAGTGACGCGTCACCGTGCCGTGGGCGGCTTCGGCCTCGACGGTCCTGCCGTCGGGCGTCAGCAGCACCGAGGTCATGAGGCCGAGCGAGCCGAAGCCCTGGGCCACCGTGTCGGACTGGACGTCGCCGTCGTAGTTCTTGCAGGCCCAGACGAATTCGCCGTGCCACTTCAGCGCCGAGGCGACCATGTCGTCGATCAGGCGGTGCTGGTAATAGATCTTCTTGGCCTTGAACCTGTCGGCGAACTCCTTGTCGAAGACCTCCTGGAACAGGTCCTTGAAGCGGCCGTCGTAGCGCTTGAGGATCGTGTTCTTGGTCGACAGGAAGACCGGCCAGCCGCGCATCAGGCCGTAATTGAACGAGCTGCGCGCGAAGCCGATGATCGACTCGTCGAGATTGTACATCGTCATGGCGACGCCGCCGGCCGGGAAGTCGAATACGCTGTGCTCGATCACCTGGCCGTCCTCGCCCTCGAAGCGGACGGTGAGCTTGCCCTTGCCCGGCACCACGAAGTCGGTGGCGCGATACTGGTCGCCGAAGGCATGGCGGCCGATCACGATCGGATGCGTCCAGCCCGGTACGAGGCGGGGGACGTTCTTGCAGACGATGGGCTCGCGGAAGATCGTCCCGCCGATGATGTTGCGGATCGTGCCGTTGGGCGACCGCCACATCTCCTTGAGCTTGAACTCCTCGACGCGCGCCTCGTCCGGCGTGATGGTCGCGCACTTCACGGCGACGCCGTACTTCAGCGTGGCCTTGGCGGAGTCGACCGTGACCTGGTCGTTGGTCTTGTCGCGGTTCTCGATGCCGAGATCGTAGTACTTCAGGTCGATGTCGAGATAGGGAAGGATCAGCTTGTCCTTGATGAACGCCCAGATGATGCGGGTCATCTCGTCGCCGTCCATCTCGACGACCGGGTTCTTCACCTTGATCTTCGGCATCACGCTTCCTTTCGCACCTCAAAAGCCGGTGCGGGCGCGTTCTACCGAAGCGGGGAACGGCCGGCAACGCGGTTTGCCCGCGCATCGGCCGGCGAAATGTTCAGACCCGGTCCAGACGCTTCTCGAAGCCGGCCGACCGCGGCATCGCCCGGATCGCGGGCAGCACGTCCTTGAAGTCGGTCACGAAAGCGACATGGTCGAGATGGGACGGTTCGGCGAAGCCGCCGGCCACCACATTCTTGAGGAGGCCCTCCAGCGGCCGCCAGTAGCCGCCCTGGTCGATGATGACGATCGGCTTGCTGTGCAGGCCGAGGGTTCGCCAGGACAGGACTTCGAAGAATTCCTCCAGCGTGCCGAGGCCGCCGGGCAGCACCGCGAAAGCGTCGGAACGCTCGAACATCTTGAGCTTGCGCTCGTGCATGGTCTCCACGACCACGGTCTCGGTGAGCGCCGGATGGCCCGCCTCACGTTGCAGGAGGAAGTTCGGGATGATCCCGACGGCCTTGCCGCCACTGTCCAGGGCGGCATTGGCGACCAGGCCCATCAGGCCGACACCGCCACCGCCATAGACCAGCGTTATCCCCTCGGTGGCCAGCAGCCGGCCGAGGCCCACCGCGGTTTCCCGGGTCGCGGGATCGTTGCCGAAACGGGCGCCACAGAAGACGCAAAGGGAAGAAGGAGTGGACTCAGGCACGAAAGCTGCTTTTCTGGGACGATCCAGCGCGTTTCAGCGCGGGTGTGACATGGTATTGTTACGCAAAGGCTGGTCGCGACGCCAATGGGGATATGGTGGTCGCACCGTTGGGAGGGCGATGTCACGAACTGTTTTCGGGCTGGTCGCTGTAGGCGCGGTGGTGATCGCAATCGCGCTGGGGGTCGCATGGCGCGGGAAGATGACCGAGCAGGCAGCGATCGACCGCCCCGCCCAGCCTGTCGGCGGTGCCGCACCTGAAACCATGACGCCGGCAGCCGCCCCGAAAGGATCGGCCCCTGCGAACCCTGCGGCGACGGCTGGAACCGCACGGACGACCGCGCCGCCGTCGGCAACGGGCGTTCCGACGTTCGACGTCGCCCGCATCGGGACGGACGGCCGGGCCGTGATCGCCGGCCGCGCGGCGCCCGGAGCCAAGATCGTCCTCCTCGATGGCGGCAAGGAGATCGCAAAGGCAGAGTCCGACGCTCGGGGCGAATGGGTCGTCATCGTCCAGGATCCGCCGCTCGCCGTCGGCCAGCACGAGCTGCGCGTGGTCCAGCATATCGAAGGCAAGGCGCCGCTCACCTCCGAGCAGGCCGTGGTCGCCGTCGTGCCCGAGCCGCCCGCCGCGAACGCGCCGGCGCAGCCGCGCGCCGAGACGCTGGTGATGATCTCGCCGCCGTCGGGCGCCGCGACCCTCGTTCAGCCACCGACGGCGGCGGGCGTACCGAAGTCGGCCGACCTCTCGCTGTCGACGGTCGACTATGACGATCGCGGCCACGTGACCATGTCGGGCGTTGCCGCGCCCGGCACCGTCGTCAGAGCGTACGTGAACGACAAGATGGTTGCCGAAGGCGTGGCCGCCTCGGATGGTCGCTGGCGCCTGAAGCCGGCCGAGCCGATCGGGCAGGGCAAGCATCTCCTGAGGCTCGACCGCATCGCGCAGGACGGCAGGCCGGTGGCTCGTCTCGAACTGCCGTTCGAGCGCGTCGTCGTGGCGCCGGTCTCCAGCAGCGACGCACGGCGCCTGCACATCGTGAAGGGCGACAATCTGTGGAACATCGCCCAGGCCCACTATGGCGCCGGCTGGCACCACACCGTCATTTTCGCCGCAAACAAAGATCAGGTAAAAAATCCCGATCTGATATATCCGGGGCAAATTCTCAGCCTGCCCAAGGTCAACTGACCTTCGCAAACGGGGTGCGTCCGACTCATGCTGGCAAATTTCCTGGTGCCGATCCTCTCGGACGGTTGGCGCTTCATCGGTCTTTTTGCGGCCGCGACGTTCCTGGCGGCCCTGACCGGTGCGGCCTGGCTGTTCTGGCCGCTGATGATCGTGACCCTCTGGTCGATCTATTTCTTCCGCGATCCGCCGCGCGGTGTGCCCCAGGATGACGGGCTGCTGATCGCGCCGGCCGACGGGCTCGTGCAGATGGTGGTCGAGGCGATGCCGCCCCAGGAACTGGGGCTGGGCGACAAGCCGCTGACGCGCGTGTCGATCTTCCTCAGCGTGTTCGACGTCCATATCAACCGCAGCCCCTGCGCTGGCACCATCGAGGTGGTCGCCTACCGGCCGGGCAAGTTCCTGAGCGCCAACGCCGACAAGGCGAGCGAGGAAAACGAGCGCACGGCCCTGGCCCTGCGTCGCGCCGACGGCCGGCTCATCGGATGCGTCCAGATCGCGGGTTACGTCGCGCGCCGCATCGTCTGCTACGTGAAGCCGGGGCAGGCCGTGGTCGCGGGGGAACGATTCGGCCATATCCGCTTTGGTAGCCGTACGGACCTCTACCTGCCGGAGGGTGCGCGACTGCTGGTTTCGCCGGGCCAGCGCATGATCGGCGGCGAGACCGTGATGGCCGAACTCGATCCGGTGGTTCCCGGGCCGCGGACCGCCATCGAATTCTAGCGTCCGGGGAGCAGGGACATGGATAGCGAGCGGCACTCACAGCGGAGCGGATTGCGCGGTTTCTCGATCAACCGCCTGATCCCCAACATCCTGACGCTCGCGGCGCTCTGCTCGGGCCTGACGGCCATCCGCTTCGGCCTGCAGGGGGAAATGCGCCTGGCCGTCATCGCGATCATCGTGGCCGCGATCTTCGATGCACTCGACGGCCGCGTCGCCCGCAGGCTCGGCGTGACCAGCCGGTTTGGTGCCGAACTCGACTCCCTGTCGGATTTCCTCTGCTTCGGCGTGGCGCCGGCGATCGTCCTTTATCTGGCCTCGCTCACCCACGCAGGGGCGGTCGGGTGGGTCGTGACGCTGATGTTCCCGATCTGCTCGGCCCTGCGCCTGGCGCGTTTCAACACGGCGTTGGAGGCGGACACGCCGCCGCCGGCCTGGACGGGCTCGTTCTTCACCGGCGTGCCGGCGCCCGCGGGTGCGCTGTTGGCGCTGATGCCGCTGATGCTGAGCTTCGAGATCGAGGCGGCCTGGCCCCGTCACGCGGTCGTCGTGGGCGTGGTGCTGGTGGCCGTTGGCGGACTCATGGTCAGCCGGCTTCCCACCTTCTCCTTCAAGAAGGGCAGGATTCCCCGTCATCTCGTCCTGCCGGCGCTGCTGGCGGCAGCCCTCGTGATGGGGGTGCTGGCCAGCGCCCCCTGGATCGCGCTCTCGCTGCTCGGTCTTGGCTACATGTGCCTCATTCCCTTCAGCGTTCTCTCCTACCGCCGGCAGGCGGCGCAGGACCGCAAGGCGGCCGAATCGGCGGCAGCCGTCGTGCCGCTGCGCGCGGTCGACGGGGCGTCGACGCCGCGGGAGTAACTCTCCGGTAGGTCGTCACCAGAGTCAGAATCAGGAAAATCCGCAAGCGGGAGGCGACTCTCCGGCGGTCGTCTTCGCGCTTATGTTCCCTAAAAATTCCCTATTGGAATCATATTCTTAGAAAAGTTGACACAAATTCGTCCAGTTTCAATTGACCTGATAAATCACATTAAGTACGGTTGCTAAGTGATTCGATGACGACTTCGGGATTGAGCTGGAGACTGGGAATGCTTTCGATTTTCCGCCGCTTGATGAAGAACACCGATGGCGCCACCGCGGTCGAATACACCCTGATCACCTCGTTGATTGCCGTTGCCGCCATCGCGTCGATGCGTTCGGTGAGCGGCAAGGTGAGTCATGTGCTGGGCGCGGCCACCAACGCCCTCAACTAGCCGGTAACTCCAAGCCTTGACGCAGCCTGGAGTGTTGCTCCAGTTCGGCTGCCTGATCGTCTTGGCGGTCCTCTTGCTGGCTGCCGCCTGGCTGGATTTGCGGACCCTGCGGATCGGTAACCGCTTTTCGCTCGCCATTGCTGCTCTCTTCGCGATCTGGTCCGCAATTGGCTTCCTGGACGGTTCATTCCCCCTTTACTCGCTGGGCCTGTCGCTGGCCTGCGCCGCTGGATTGTTCGTGCTGGGCACCATCGCCTTTGCCGCCGGGATGATCGGCGGAGGCGACGTGAAGATTCTCGCCGGCGTAGGCCTGTTCGCTGGTCCGGCTCTGGTGGCCGACCTGTTGCTGGTCACGGCGCTCGCGGGAGGATTGCTGGGATTGGCGGCCATGGCTGGCATACCGATGGGTGCGGTGCCTGCAAGGGGGGAGGCCACGCTCAGGAGTCGGATGCGGAGCCGCGTTCCCTACGGGCCGGCCATCGCGGCGGGTGGACTGTGGGTTGCAAGCCGGCTGGCGCTGGGTTGAGATCGGTGTCGACGAAAGGAAATCCCATGTCTCCGATCATGCCCAAGATCCTCCCGGCAGCCCTGTTCGCCGCGGCGCTTGCCTCTCCAGCAGGCGCGCAGGCTCCGGCGGCGCCTGTGCCGGTGCAACGCAGCAGCGTCGAGATCCCGGCGACCCAAGGCGTTCCGGAGTTTCGCGATCCCAAGACGGGGCAGATCTGGACGCCACTAAACGTCGGGCAGGGGCCGATCGGCAAGCCGACTCCGGCGGATCTCGCCTTCGATCCGCTGGCCCAGGCCGCGCGCATCGAGGGGCGGGTGGTGCAGCGGCCCGCTTTCGTGCCGCTGGGCTGGTCGGTGCCGACGGCGGGGCCGGAAACGCCGTTCGTGACCCTCGACAATGCGAGCCTGCGCGCGGTTCCGGCCCGGCGGTGGCAGGTCGTACTTTATGTTAACAATAATAGCGCGGGCACGCTGGCGCCGATGATCGACTGCCGCTTCACCAACGCCGGCAAGTTGGTCGAGGACACGCGGGTCCTGATGCCGGCAATTGCCGCCGGCGTGCGCGGCGGCGCCACGATCTACGGCCCGAAGACGGACCTGTTCGTCGATCGCGCGACCTGCCGTATCGTTTCGCCCTGACCGCTATCCCTGGACCGAGTATCCGCCATCCACGGTGATGGCTGCGCCGGTCACATAGTCCGAAGCCGATGCGGCCAGGAAGACGGCGATGCCGGCGAAGTCCTCCGGCGTGCCCCAGCGGCCCGCCGGCGTGCGCTTCAGCACCGAATCGTGCAGCGCCGGAACGTCGGTCCGCGCGCGCCGGGTGAGGGCGGTGTCGATCCACCCCGGCAGGATCGAGTTAACCTGGATATTGTCCTTTGCCCAGGCGGTGGCCATGGCCTTGGTCATCTGCACGATGCCGCCCTTGCTCGCGGCATAGGCCGTGGTGAACGAGGCACCGAAGATCGACATCATCGAGCCGATGTTGATCATCTTGCCGCCACCACCTTTCTTCATCTCGGGATAGGCGGCATGACTGCACAGGAAGGCGCTGGTCAGGTTGCTGTCGAGCACCTGGTGCCATTCGGCAAGCGTGTATTCCTGCGGCTGCTTGCGAATGTTGATGCCGGCGTTATTGACCAGGATGTCGAGGCGTCCGTGGGCCTTCACCGCGTTGGCGACGAGCGCGCGGCACGAATCTTCCTGGAGAACGTCCACGGCGATCGCGCTGGCCTTGCCGCCGATCGCCTTCAGCTCGCCGACCGCGGCCTCATTCTTCTCGGCGTTTCGGCCGGCAACGATCACCGTGGCGCCCGCGAGAGCCATGCCTTTTGCCATGCCGAGGCCGATGCCGCCGTTGCCCCCCGTGACGACCGCCACCCGCCCAGAAAGATCGAACAGTTTCATCGCGTTGCCTCCCGTTTCGTCCGCGCTTCTATAGCGGACGGGAGGAACCGCCGACAGGCCAGGCCCGTTAAACCTTCAGCAAGTACGAGTTCGCAGGGTGTCGGCCGGGCTGACCGGCAGTCTGTGAACAAGGGTGGCGGTGGTCGCGAGACCGCCGCCATTTCCTTTTAGGGAGTGCGATGATCGCCAAGCCGCGACAGCTCAAAGAAACGAGCACGCGGACAGGCCACAGGGCTCGCTTCGTGCCGCTAAAGCACTCGACGACCCTAGAGGACGAGCTACATCTTCAACGAGCTATTTTTTTGACGGCTCGTCAGGCGTAGATTGTTTTTTCGAGCTCTTCGTCGCGTCCTTGTCGATCAGATTGAGAAGATCGTCAGGCAGCGGTTCGCTCGCGATTTCATCGTACATCGCGTGCAACTGCTTGTGCAGCCACATATCGAAGGGGCGATCATTGCCCTTGCTCTTGGGGCGCGCCGTCTTTTCAGCGCGCCCGCCCTCGGGCTTATCGTCATTGGTCGCCATGCCACGCTCCCCGGGGGCGGAAACCCACTCCGCGGGATCCTGTCCGACCCATCCAACTCTCCCCATGGGACCGCTCATGACTATTTCGCACTCAAACGCGGGTCTGAAAAGAGGACTTTAGCGGGTCGCGACGGTTGCTTCTTCATCGTGACGGTCGACCGACGAGCGCGTCGCGTCGGAGGGGCGATGCGTTTCACCCTCGAGTAGCAGACGCTCCAGAGTGTCACGCGCCCGCGAGATGCGGCTCTTCACCGTGCCCACGGAAACGCCGGTATGTTCGGCAATCGTCTCATAGGGGAGGCCTTCGAGAACCGCGAGCAGGAGAGCCTCGCGCTGCGCAGCCGCAAGCTTGCCAAAGGCCGACATGAACTCACGCATGACCAATCCGCTGTCCTGATGGGGGGGATGAGACAGAGTCTCGGCGATGGCAGTGTCGACGGGCACCGTCGGCCGGCGGCGACGCAGGCCGGAGATGAATTCGTTACGCTGAATGCGGAACAGCCATGCGGCGAGGTTAGTGCCCGGCTGGAAGCTGTTGCGTCCAGTCAGGGCCTTGATGACGGTGTCATGCACGAGATCGTCCGCCTGGTCGCGATCGCGGGTCAGCGACAGGGCATAGATGCGCAGGCGGGGCAGGATCGTCTTCAACTGCTCGTGGAAGTCGCCGGCGTCCTGGGTCTGCGTCGTCATGTAGGGTCTCCCGAAATGATGCGTCGTGTACTGAACGAATGTCGCAGCGACCGATTGGTTACACGACGACGACCAAATTTCGTAACTCATTGAAAAAAATGAAGAAATCCGGTGAAAAACCCTACTGGAGCTTTTCTGAAAGGAACTTGCGGGCTCGTGAAACCCGCGCCTTCAGCGTGCCGACGGAGCATCCGCACAAGCTTGCCGCTTCCTCGTAGGAAAAACCGCCCGCGCCGATCAGAACCAACGCTTCGCGCGATTGGGGATTGAGTTTCCACAGTTCCGAAGAGAGCTCCTTCAGGGCGAGCGTGGCTTCGGGATTGTCGACGGCCGGCAACGGGGCGGCGGCATCGTTGTCTATGGTGAGCGGGCGGCGGCGTTGGGTGCGAAGGTCCGAATAAAATCGGTTTCGCATGATGGTGAACAGCCAGCCCTTCAGGTTCGTGCCGGGCATGAACTGCTCTTGCTTGCTGAGCGCTGCAAGGATGGTGTTTTGCACCAGATCATCGGCCGCTTCCCGCTCGCGACACATGAAGCGCGCAAAAGCACGCAAATCAGGGAGAAGTGCGACGATCTCTTCCTTCATCACTATCCTACTTGGGGATCATGCGCCTGGCGTGAAAGGGGAAATCGCACTGGCAACCACATCTAGGCGTTTTGTTGTGGGTTCGATACCTGGAATCGGTTCGTGTGGAACCGCGGGCGCCTCCGGACGTTGTGGTGCCGACGTTTAAACGATCCATCACGGGTCAAAAGAGGATCACATGGGACGCGCAGCTCTCCTTTGGTTTCTGGGGGTTCCGATCCCCGTTCTCCTGCTTATGTGGGTGCTGGGTTGGCTTCACTGAAGCGTGGGGGAAAGTCATGAACAAGGTGTTGGTCTCTTCAGTGGTTCTTTCGCTGGCGTTTTTGACGGCAGCTTGCGGCAATCGACCTGTCGATCGCGCGCTTACCGGTGGTGCGATCGGGGCAGGCACCGGCGCTGTAGTCGGGTCGACCGTCGGCAATCCGGTGGCGGGTGCCGTCATCGGCGGTGCCGCGGGCGCCACGATCGGCGCGGTGACGGCGCCGGAGCGATAACCTACAAGATGGAGACGAGGCCATGCGGACGGGCGATTTGAGCCCGTCCGTACGTATTTGTCGGGGTGGAGGCGCGCGGGCCGGCGCGTTCCTTGAGCGAGAGGCAAGTTGTCTCCGGGCGCACACGGCGTACTGTAGGCTGAACAGGCAGCGGGACGTGACGCCGGAAACGACTTTAGAGTGATGAGGGAGAACGACGTGGCTGAAGAGCAGGTAGCTTCCAAGAAAGTGTCGGAAGCGATCACCAGGACGCTTCCGTTCCTGCGCCGGTACGCACGGGCCGTCACCGGCTCCCAGCAGCAGGGCGACGAATGGGTTCGTCTATGCGCCGAGGTGGCCGTTCAGCAGCCGGAACTAATCGCCGAGGCTGAAGACACGAAGGTCGGCGTGTTCGCGCTCTTCCACCGTCTTCGCCAGCCTTTCGGCGAGATCGAGGAAGCGGCCGCTGGCGGCGAGAGTGTTCGCGGTCGGCTGAAGGAATCGCTCACAGACATGGCGCCGATGCAGCGCCAGGTGCTTCTCCTCACGGTCCTCGAAGGGTTCACCGTGAGCGACGCGGCACACATCCTGGGCGTTAGCGTCGACGAGGCGGAGCAGAGCCTCGAGGAAGCCCGTCGTGAACTGCAGCGGGTCGCTTCGGTCCGCATCCTCGTCATCGAGGACGAAGCCGTCATCGCGCTCGACGTCGCCGACATCGTGCGCAACGCCGGCCACGAGGTGGTCGGCATCGCCGCGACCGAGAAGACCGCCATCGAACTCGCCAAGAAGCATTCGCCGCATCTGGTGCTTGCGGACATCCAGCTTCGCGGCTCTGACAGCGGCATCTCGGCCGTGAACCAGATCATGAAGTCGATGTCCGTGCCGGTGATTTTCGTCACCGGATTTCCCGAGAGGCTTCTCACCGGCAAGCAGGTGGAGCCGGCCTTCGTGATTTCGAAGCCTTTCGACCCCGACCTCCTCCGTGCGGCGATCGCCCAGGCGCTCGATACCGTATCGATCTGAGGCGAGACGGTTCGTGGCGCGATGGTCGCTTCGCTCCAAGCTCGTCACGCTCGTTGCGCTGGCCTTGCTGCCTGTCCTCGGGCTGGCGGCCTGGCAGGCTGAGAAGGAAGAAGCAGCCGGCATCGCCCGTAGGGGCGTTGCCCTGGGAGCGGTCGCCGACTTGTCGGTCGCGCGCTACGGCGGCCTGTTCGAGGCTTCGCAGAGGATGCTTTCGGCGGCGTGCGCCGACGAAGCCGTCGAGAGCAGCACCGGCGTCGATCCGCCGGCCGCGGCGGTCGGCCGTTGCGAGAGCTACCTGTCGAGGCTGCTTTCCTCCTACCCCGACCAGTATTCCACGGCGCTGGTGACGGATGAGCAGGGTGTCGCCCGCTGCGCCACGGTGCCGAACGCCATCGGAATGAGCTTCGCCGACCGGGAGGTGTTCCAGAAAGTCCGGCCGGCTAAGGAAATCGTCGTCGGCGACACGATCGTGAGCCGCATCGCGCCCAAGCCCATCGTTCCCATCGCATTGCCGATCATTCGCGACGGCGCCTTCCGAGGCATGTGCGCCGTGGGCATCACGCTCAAGGCACTGGCCGAAACCGCGGTCCAGGTCGAGGGCGCTCCCGGTGTCGCCGTGGCCGTGGTCGACCGCTCCGGCTCGGCGATCGGCGGAGACGCCCAGTCGATGCGGCGGTTGCCGGTACCGGCCCGGCTTGCCGAAATCCTGACGGGAAGCCGCGTGGCCTTCTCGGATTTCGGCCAGGACGCCGCCTTCTACGAGTTTCGCGTCAGGCCCGTGGACGGCAGTGCGCTTTTCGTCGTGGCTTCGGCCCCGATTCCTGAGCGAGGGCTCCCATTGTCCAGCGCGTGGACCGGGTTCGGGCTTGTGGTGCTGTCGGCCCTCGTCGTCCTGCTTGTGATCTGGTTCGGCGCGGATCGCTGGTGCGTGCGGCCGCTGCGCTACATCCAGGATTTCGCCGACAAGGTGGCACGCGGCGAGAACATCGTGCTGGCGCCGCCGCGCCCGTGGTCGCCCGAAATGGCATCCGTCGGGGCGGGGGTGACAGCGATGGCGGAGGCCATCGCCAGCCGCGAGGCGAAGCTGCGGGCCAACGTCGAGCAGCGCGACCACATGCTCCGTGAAATACATCACAGGGTGAAGAACAATCTGCAGATGATATCGAGCCTGCTCAACCTTCAGGCCGGAGAGATCAGGTCGCCGCGCATCCGCCGCTTCTTCGGCGACGCGCAGAACCGCGTGCTCACCTTGTCGATCCTGCATCGCCATCTCTACGAGCGGTCGAGCTGGTCGCTGGTCGATTTCCAACAGTTCATCAGCGACCTGGTGCGGCAGATATCGGTCGGGCGCACGCCGGCGGGTCGGCAGGCTCCGCGCTACCATATCCGCGCGCCGATCATGGCCGTGGGACCCGATACCGCAATCCCGATCGGTCTCATCGTCACCGAAGCCGTCAGCATCGCCCTCAGCCACGATTTCAGTCGGGCGCCGACGCCCGAGATTCGCATCGAGACCAGCGAGCGCGGCGAGGAAGTACAGCTCGTGATCGAGGACAATGGCGCCGCCCGGGACGACGTCGCGCAGGTGCCCGAGGGCAGGGGCGGATTCGCGCTGACTCTGATTCGCGGGCTGGCGATGCAGCTCGGCGGCGAGGTCACGATCGAGCGCAAGCCGGAAGGCGGCAACCGCGTCGTCGTCACTTTCCCGACGCCGGCGGCGGACGATCCGGCAAATGCCTAGCCTGCTGCGGTCGGCACGCTCGACCGGCGTGATCGCGGGCATCACGCTCGCCGTGCTGATCGCGACCGGGCTGATGCTGGCCCTGACCCACTCCAAGTCCGCGGCACGCCAGCAGCGGCTCGTCGTCGCCAACTACGAGACGATGGCGCTGATGCGCGAAATGGTGATCGCCGTGCAGGACGCCGAGATCGGCATGCGCGGGTTCCTTCTCAGCGGCGACGTCACCAGCCTGGAACCCTACGAGCGGGCACGCCTGCGGATCGAATCCGGCATGCGGCTGCTCGAGGCCATGGTGGCCGGCGACCCCGACACGACACGCCAGTTCCAGGAGTTCCGGAGGGTCACAGCCCAGAAGTTCGATCAGCTCAACGCGACGGTCGGCGCCTATCAGCTCAATGGCCGCGAAGCGGCGCTCGCGCTCGACCGCACCGGTGCGGGCCGCGCGATGCTCGGGCAGGTCAGGCTGCTGGGCGATGCTCTGGTCGAGGGGCAGCGGCTCCTGCTGGCGAGACGCGTGACGGCCCTGCGGTCGGAGCAGGAGCAGGCGGACATTGCCGGCCTGCTGGTCATGGCCGGCGCGTTCGTCTGCCTGATCGCGGGCATCTACATCGTCGTGCGCAGTGCGACGCGGCTGGAGCGCAGCCAGTTTGCCCTGGCTGGCCGGTCGCAGCTCCTGCAGGCGACCCTCGAAAGCCTGCGTGATCCCATCTTCGTGATCGACGACGAGCGCACGGTGGTGGCGTGGAACGACGCTTTTGCCAGGCTCGCCCAGTGGGAGCCGGGAAAACAGGCGCCACCGACCCTGGAGCAGCTTCTGTCGGAGCGCTCACCCGCGACCAGGGCGCTGCTGCTGCCACTCGACCTCGGCGGCACGTCCTCGAAGGGTTCCGCGGTCCTCCGCGTCGCCCATGACGGGCGCGACTACGAGATCTATCGCGGTGAGATGTCGGGCGGTGGCGCGGTGGTGCGCTGCGTCGACATCACGGAGAAGCTGCATGACGAGGCGGCGCTTCGACAGGGCCAGAAGATGGAGGCCACCGGTCAGCTGACCGGCGGCATGGCGCACGACTTCAACAATATCCTGCAGGTCATTCGTGCCAACCTTGACCTGCTGAAGGGCGAGGTCGGCGACAATGCGGCCATGGCCTCGCGCGTGCAGAGCGCCACGGCGGCCGCCGACCGCGGCGCCCGCCTGACACAGCAGCTCCTGGCCTTCGCACGCCGCCAGCCGTTGACGCCGCAGCCCACGAACGTGGCACGTCTTGTCGGCGACCTCGCGGATCTGATGCGCCACTCGCTCGGCGAGCGCATCGCCATCGAGCTCAAGGTCGCCGACGCGCCGTGGAACGCCAAGGTCGATGCCGGCCAGCTCGAGAACGCTATCCTCAACCTGTCAATCAATGCGCGCGACGCAATGCTCGACGGCGGCACTGTTCGGGTCGAGGTCTCGAACGCCACGCTCGACCGCCGCTACGCCGCCCTCCATCCCGACGTGACGCCCGGGCCTTACGTGCTGGTCGACGTCAGCGATACCGGTACCGGCATGCCTCCCGAGGTCGCCGCGCAGGCCTTCGATCCGTTCTTCACGACCAAGGGCGATGGCAAAGGCACGGGCCTTGGTCTCAGCATGGTCTACGGCTTCGTGCGCCAGTCGAACGGTCATATCCGGATCGACAGTGCGATCGGGCAGGGGACCAGCGTCAAGCTCTACCTGCCGCGGACTGACGATCCGGTGATCGAAGAGGGAGCCGATGAAGGTACGGCGGTCAGCGGGAGCGAACGCATCCTCGTGGTCGAGGACAGCGACGATGTCCGGCGCGCGGTCGTCGACATGCTGACGGGCTGGGGGTACCGGGTCGAGGCGGCGGAGGATCCGGACGTTGCGGCGGCCCTTCTGCAGAAGGATTCGGCATTCGATCTGCTCTTCACGGACATCGTGATGCCCGGAACGATAACGGCCGTCGAACTCGCGCAACTGGCGCAACGCCTGAACCCGGGCATCGCCGTCCTGCTAACGTCCGGATTCGCCCGCGGGCTGATCCCCGATCACACCCGGTCCGGCTATCCCATGATCGCCAAGCCCTACAGCAGCGACGCTCTTTCGGCCAAGCTGCGCAGCGTCCTGGCCAACCGACGTCCCGTGGCGCCGCCATCGCCGGCGGAACCCGCGAGCTGGACCGGCGACCCTCCGCCGGGACCCGACCGGGCAAGACGGGTTCTGTTCGTCGAGGACGAGGTGGTCCTGCGCATGTCCACGACCGACATGCTGGAGAGATTGGGATGTTCGGTGGCCGGGGTCGGCAGTGGCGAAGCGGCGCTGGACCTCCTTGCCCGGGGAGAGGGTTTCGATCTGCTCCTGACCGATGTCGGATTGCCGGGCATGAGCGGCGAAGAACTCGCAGCGAAAGTGCGGGAAAACTATCCGTCGCTCCCCGTGGTGATCGCGAGCGGCTACGGCCGCTCCGGCATGCAGGCAGAGCGTATGCAGTTCATTTCCAAACCGTATTCCTCCATCGATCTTCAGCAGGCCTTGGACCACGCCGTCCGAAGCGCGTCCTGAGACTTCTCCACCATGGACGTCGACGAATTGCGCGCGACCGCTGCAACCCCGCACGATTTTGCGGCGTTCATCTGGCGAGCGTGGGGCAATCGTGGAGGGGAATATGAAGTCCAAGCAGCTGCCCGAAACGTCGAACATGGTGACCCAGGACCAGGCCGATCACAGCCCTCTGGCGGGCGAACTCATGGACCTCTATGCGGCGATGCTGATCGTCATACCGGTAGCCTTCCTGCTGAAATCCTTTTGGGTCTGACCGCGCTCGACTCCCGGTGACGGGCGACAGTCGCAACCTCGGCTGACGAGCGCCGTTGATCGGTTCCAATCAGGAGGTCATTCAGATGCGTTCAATCGCCATGCTCGCGGCCTGCGCGGGCCTCGCCGTCGTTTCCCTTCCGCTCGTTGCGTCTGCCCAAACCAAGGGGCAGACGACCACCACCCAGAGCGACGTCAAGACCATCTGGGAGAAGTTCAAGGGGAGCTGGGGCCAGACCAAGGGCGCTGTAAAGGAGCAGTGGGGAAAGCTGACCGATGACGACCTGCTCGCCATCGAGGGGCGCCGCGACCAGCTCGTCGGCAAGATCCAGACCCGCTACGGTATTTCCAAGGAAGAGGCCGAGGCTCAGGTCGGCACGTGGGAGCAGCGTCGTTTCCGGGACATGTGAGGAGTGCCCAGCATGAAGCTCTCGCTCGCGCTGGCCGCGATGGCCGGCGTCATCACCCTCGCGGCCGCATCGGCTTTCGCCCAAGCGCCAGGCACGGTCGGCGCCGGTGTGTCGGCCAACGGCCTGACCCAATTCAAGGACGAGAAGACCGGCAAGGTCTGGACCCCTGAGAATGTGAGCAAGGACAATCAGACGCCGCAGCAGCAGGCGGCGATGCCGCAGACGTCCGCTGACAAGGCGTTCGATCCAAATAGCCAGGCCACCGGCACGCAGGTCGTCGTCCAGCGTCCCCGGGGCAGCCTGATGGGCACCGTGCCGATCACCGCCGGTCCGATGGTGCCGGTGGTGGTGATCGACAGTCCCTGGCTGCAGGCCGTGCCGCAGCAGAACTGGTTGTCCGTGCTCTACGTCACGAACAACAGCGCAAACGTCGTCGACGTGGTCGTCGGCTGTACGTTCACGAACGGCGGCCGGCCCGTCCAGGACACGCGAGTCGTGCTTCAGCCGTCGGGACCGGGGGAGCGCTGGGGCTTTCCGGTCTACGGTCCGCCGGTGACCACGTTCGTCGATCGGGTCGCCTGCCGGGTTCTGTCCCCGGCCTGATCGTTCCAAATTCCGGCTATCGCGGGCCGGCCTTCCGAAAGGAGGGCTGGCCCGTTTCGTTCGGGCTGAAAGACGGCTACGGTGCGCCTCCGGGGTTTGAAGGGAATTGCATGCGTAACACTGTACTGGGACGTCGGACGGCACTGGCGGGCGGTGTCGCCCTGGCGAGCGCCTCCTTGATTCGGCCGCGCGAGGCGCGGGCCGCCAAGGGCCTCACGGTCGTTCTCGAATCCGAGGTGACGATCCTCGATCCGCACGCGACCACCGCGGCGATCACCCGAACGTTCGGCACGCTCGTCTTCGACACGCTCTTCGCCATGAACAACAAGGGCGAAATCAAGCCTCAGATGATCGAGAGCTACGACAGCAGCCCAGACAAGCTCACCTGGACCTTCGTTCTGCGCGACGGCCTGAAGTGGCACGACGGCACGCCGGTAACGGCCGATGATTGCGTCGCCTCGCTGAAGCGCTGGGCGCCGCGCGATCCGCTGGGCCGGATGCTGATCGGCGACACCGACACGCTGGAAGCGACCAATCCCAAGACCTTCAGGCTCGTGCTGAAGCAGCCGTTCCCGCTGATCCTCGAGGTCCTGGGCAAGCCCAACGCACCGCTGCCGGTGATGATGCCGGCCCGGCTTGCCGCAACGCCGGGCGATCAGCGCATTCCCGAGCCGATCGGTTCGGGCCCGTTCCGTTTCATCAAGGACCAGTGGCGGCCGGGCAATGCCATGGTGCTGGAGCGCTTTGCCGGATACGTGCCGCGCAAGGAAGCGCCGGATTTCCTCACCGGCGGCAAGAACGTGAAGATCGACCAGCTCACCCTGCGCGTGATGCCAGACCAGTCGACCGGCGCAAATGCGTTGATCGCGGGCGAGATCGATTACATGCAGTACCTGCCGTTCGACATGCTGCCGGTGCTGGAGAAGGAAAAGTCGGTCAAGCTCCTCGGCCTGGGCGGCATCCACCAGTTCCAGGGGAATTTCCGCCTGAACCATGCCTTTCCGCCGTTCGACAACCCGGCGGTCCGCAAGGTCATGTGGAAGCTGGTCGATCCGAACGCGACGCTCCAGGCGATCGGCGTGCCCGACAAGTACCAGACCAAGGACTGTGCCTCGTTCTGGATGTGCGGCACGCCGCTTTCGACCGACGCCGGCGCGAGCGGCAACAAGTTCGACCTCGCGGTCGCGCGCGCCGAGCTGAAGGCTTCGGGCTACAAGGGCGAGCCGGTGATCATCCTCGAAGTGGCCGGCTCGATCAGCCAGACCGCGTCGCGGGTGCTGGCGCAGAACATGAAGGATGTCGGCTTCACCGTGGAGCAGCAGCCGCGCGACTGGCCGACCGTGCTGGCGCGTCGCGGCAAGAAGGAAGGCTGGTCGATGTTCCCGGTCTACTCCAACGGCACCGACATGTTTTCGCCGCTCACGCATTTCTACGTCGCGTCGACCTGCAACGAGTTTCCGGGCTGGTCCTGCGACAACCGCATTCCGGACCTGCTGAAGGCCTTCACGCGCGCCGCCACGCTGGAGGAGCGCAAGAAGATCGCCGCCGACATCCAGGCGATTTCCTACGAGCTCGTTCCCTCGATCATGTGGGGCCAGTTCACGATTCCGGCCGGCTACAGGTCGGATCTGAAGGGATTGATTCAGTCCTCCTACCCGATGTTCTGGGAGGTCGACCGGTAGGCAACCCCGCCATGGGATCCGGCGTTACCCGGCGGGGCGCCGCAAGCGCTCGAGGGAGCCGACATGCCGGGTCGCATACTGGTTATTGCCGTTGCAGCGATGGCACTCGGAGCCTGTGCGACCGAAACGCGGTTCGTGGTCGCGGACGACGCCTGTACGGCCTACGGTTTTCGCGCCGGTACGGCGGAGTATGCGAACTGCCAGTCGCGCGAGCAGGCGGCACGCCGCCAGGGAAGGGTGGCGAATACCGCCTATTCTTCGGATCAAGTGATGGCACAGTCCCAGGAAGCGTGCCGCTCCTACGGCATCGTACCGCCGAGCGCGGGCTTCGACCAGTGTGTTCAACGGGAATTCGCGGCGCGACGGCCGCTTTAAGGGCCTGACATGACGGTTATCCATAACGCTGCCCAGAGTCGTTACGAACTGCAGGTGGATCACGGGCTCGCCCTTGCCGCTTATCGTCAGCAAGGCGACTCGCGCATCTTCACTCACACCGAGGTGCCGCCGGAGGACGAGGGAAAGGGGATCGGCGCCAGGGTCGTGAAGGCGGCGCTCGAGGATACGCGAAAGCAGGGTTTTAGGATCGTGCCTGCGTGCAGCTTCGTCGTGGCTTATGTGCGGCGACACCCCGAATTCGACGACAGCCGGTCCTGATCAGGGCCGGACCACGAAGAAGGTGACGAGTGTCGTTACAGCCGTTGCAGCGGCACCCCAAGCGAGATCGACTGCGCTCACGGCCATAGGCCATCCGCGTAACGTCGCCAGGTTGGTGATGTCGTAGGCCGCGTACACGCAGAAGCCGAAAAGGCCGCCGTAGAGCAGCGCACTGCTCCACGTTCCCGCGCTGACTGCTGGGGGCACCGCAAAAACCGCGATGCCGGCGGCGTGGATCAGGTAGAAGAGAATGGCCACGCTCCAGATCGGTTGATCGAGGAGCATATGGCCCAGTCGCGCCTTGTAGAACTCCCGGCTGACGACGCCCAGCCAGATGCCGTCCAGAATGGCCAGGACGACGAGCGCGACGATGTAGCTGAGCGCGAGAGTTTTCATTCGTTCAATGAGCCTATCAGTGCGGGATCAGCAGGTACCAGGCCAGCGCGAGCGCTGCGATGGCGCCCACCGACGATAGGGCAAGAACCAGGAAGACGCGACCGGTGACGACACCGCTTCTCGCTTCGGTGGGGGTGAGTTCGGGCTGCATGCTACCTCCGCTGTTTGGATTGTTGTCCAAGCGAGGCGCGATCGCCTCGATCGCGAAACCAACGCCGCTTCGCCGGACAGGGTTGCCCGCCGGAACCGTCCCTTGCCTCCTGGCGTTACCCGCGCAGGAACCTGCCCGCCGGGCAACAGAGGAGTGAGAAGATGTTGTATTGGTCCCTGATGTTTCTTGTCATTGCACTGATCGCCGGCATCTTCGGCTTCGGCGGCATCGCTTCGACAGCCACCGGCATCGCGCAGATCCTTTTCGTGATCGCGCTTGTCCTTTTCATCGTCAGCCTGTTCACAGGCTTCGCCCGCCGCAACCTTTAGCCGGCGAAGTGCTCGCGCAGAAGGAAGCGGGCCTCGTTTCCTGCCGCGCGATTCCAGCAATTTACGATGGCCACCCGGAAGCCTCCGGGTGGCATTGCATGTCGTTCCGGTGCGACTTCCTCGTGAAAGGTGATCTGGACGCTCGATACGGCCGGTAGGTTTTCGATGCGTTTCACGAGCGACCGGGGAGGGTGCCGGTAACGCGGCCCATGCGGCAGGAAAAGCACCACGCTATATCCCGTGCGCCTGTCGGTATCATCGAACACCCATTCTTTCTTCTCGTAGAGGCGGACCAGTGCCTCGACCCAGCCAGCGCCGTAGAGGTCCGGCCACTGGTCGGCGAACCTCAGATGCACCTCGATGATGCGTCCGCCGATCGTTTCCAGGTTGATCATGCCGGTATAGCCCGCGAGATGCTTGCGGCACCAAACGCCGCCCCACGTTTCGACCGCCGGGTCGCCACGGTCGAGAATCTTCCAGTGATCGAACGTGCCATCGCCCGAGGCGACTCCGATGGCATGGCGCCACCATTTTGGTACGCCATCGACCAGTGCAACGTCGCTGCTGATGTGCTCGCCTTCGAGCAGGGTCATCCACATGTGACCGGGGGTGTATGCGACTTCGTACTCTCTCTTCGAATGCAACGTTCGGCTGCCGACGCCCATGCCTTTCAGGTTATAGATCGGCTTTGAAAAGACGGGATACACGCTCGGTGCAATCCCGTGGGGCGCAGCTTCCAGACCCTGCCGAGTCGCGACCTGCAGCTTGTCGTAGGCCCAGCGATGATCCGGGTTCCAAAGCCAGGCATCCGAGTCCTCAGTTGGTATGAAGATGCTGGCAGGGCATGCAGCGTTCTCGAAATATTGTTTGCGCCACGGGTCGATCTCGCAAATCGGCACTTGCTTCCCTCACGCCTACGAGCGGACGCTGACAAGGTGGTCGCAAGGCGCCGCTCTTGCAACTGAGACGCGCGGCACCACGTTACGGCCTGCGGAGGTACCGTGCCCCATTTGCAGACGCGTTCCGTGCAGGCGCACGGTCTCGACGCCTTTCTTGCTGTTCGTCGTCGTACGGAAGAATTGGCTGCACCACTGTCCCCCGAGGACCAGACGGTGCAATCGATGCCGGACGCCAGTCCGACGAAATGGCATCTCGCGCACACGACATGGTTCTTCGAAACCTTCGTCCTGCGCCCGCATGCGTCCGGCTATCAGCCCTTCGACCCGGCGTTCGAGTATCTCTTCAATTCCTATTACGAGGCCGTGGGGCCGCGGCATCCTCGACCGCAACGCGGATTGATCACGCGGCCCGGTGTCGAGGAAGTGCTTTCGTATCGCCGGCATGTCACGGACGCGATGAAGGATTTTCTGAGCAGCGATCATAACGTGCAGGGGCTCGTGGAGCTTGGTCTGCACCACGAGCAACAGCATCAGGAACTGATCCTGATGGACATCAAGCATGCCCTGTCGATGAATCCGCTTCGGCCCGCGTATCGACCGGCGCGCATGCAGGCGTTGCAGTCACCGGAGTCGTTGGCCTGGCGTGAATTCGAGGGCGGGCTGGTCGAGACCGGCCATGACGGGCAGGGATTCGCCTTCGACAATGAGGGGCCGCGCCATCGTTCCTGGCTGGATGCTTTCGCTATCGCCATGCGTCCCGTGAATTGCGGCGAGTATCTCGCCTTCATCGAGGATGGCGGTTACCGGCGTGCGGAGTTCTGGCTGTCGGCCGGCTGGGACTGCGTGAACAGCCGGGGCTGGGAGGCGCCTCTCTACTGGGAGAAGAGGAACGGCGTCTGGCGCGTCTTCACCCTGTCGGGCCTCGAGCCGGTCGATCCCTCGCGCCCCGTTTGTCATGTGAGCGCTTTCGAGGCGGCGGCCTTCGCCAAGTGGTCGGGCAAGCGGCTGCCCCGCGAAGCCGAATGGGAGGTCGCGTCGGAGGTCCTGCAAGGCAAGGGCGAAGTCTGGGAATGGACCGCCAGCCCATACGTGGCCTATCCGGGCTATCGGGAGCCGGCTGGCGCTGTCGGCGAGTACAACGGCAAGTTCATGGCGAGCCAGATGGTCCTGCGCGGCGGCTGCGGCGCGACGCCGGAAGACCATGTCCGTCCCACCTATCGCAATTTCTTTCCGCCCGACGCGCGTTGGATGTTCGGTGGAATTCGCCTCGCGGAGGATCTTCGATGAACGTGCCGCTTCTCGCCCTCGACGACGGCGCGCTTGCCGACCGTGACGATTTCCGCCGCGACGTGCTCGCGGGCCTCGGCGCTCTTCCGCGCGCGGTTCCCGCCAAGTATCTCTACGACGCCCGTGGCTCGGCGCTGTTCGACGCGATCTGCGAACTGCCGGAATACTATCCGACACGTACCGAGACGGCGATCTTGCGCGACTGCGCGGACGAGATCGCAAAGCTTGCCGGGCCGGGCTGCGCGCTCGTCGAATACGGCAGTGGCTCAAGCGTCAAGACCCGCATCCTGCTCGATGCGATGCCCGACCTTCACGCCTACGTGCCGATCGACATCTCGCGCCAGCATCTCGACGCGACGGCGGCCCGCCTGCGAAACGACTATGTCGGGCTGCGCGTCGATCCGGTGAGCGGCGACTATATGGCGCTCGACGCGCTGCCGGCGGGGATCAACGGTGCGCGGCGCATCGGCTTCTTCCCCGGCTCGACGATCGGCAATCTGACACCGGACGAGGCGATCCTGTTCCTGCGGCGCGCGCGCCGCCTGCTCCGTAGCAATGGCGCGCTGGTGCTGGGCGTCGATCTCAGGAAGGCCCCTCAGCGTCTGCATGACGCCTACAACGATGCGGCCGGCGTCACGGCTCAGTTCACGCTTAACCTGCTGAGGCGCATGAACCGTGAACTCGATGCCAACTTCGACCTTTCGGCCTTCGCTCATGACGCGTTCTACAACGAGGCCGAAGGGCGCATCGAAATCTACCTCCGAAGCCTGCGCGACCAGACGGTGACGATCGCAGGCCGCCGCTTCGTCTTCGCCGCGGGTGAGCGCGTTCATACCGAGTACTCGTACAAGTACGACAATGCCGGCATCGCCGAACTGGCGCGAAAGGGCGGGTTCTCCATCGCCCATACCTGGACCGATCCTGATCGCCTGTTCGCCGTGGTCTTTCTGAAGTAGTTCCCCCAAACAGGCAGCCCGCCCCTGACGGGGTCAGGAGCGGGCTTGGTGTAGGGCCGGACGGGGAGAGAGGCGCTGCTGAGCGGGGGCAGAGGCAACGCCAGTTATCCAGCCATACGGAACCAACGGCGGTTGGCCTGTGAAAGTTGCCGAACGCCCGAAAAAAAGAATCTACCCACTAAGTCTTTGATTCTGCCGCAATAATTTCCGCGAGACGGGCCGTAAACTCGGCATGTACCGCCTCGTCGCGGATCTTCGGCAAAAATTCCCGCAGCATTTCCGCTCTCGCACCCGCCGGCGCTGCTTCGAGCTCCGTCTTGAACTGAGCAATCTCCGCCACTGTCGCGAAGCCCATGTAGGCATCGTCGGCCTCGTGGGCGAAGCAGGTGGGCGAAGCGGGGTCGTCGGGCATGGTCGGCTTAGAGCGGGTGCCACCATTTGCCTGCAAGCACGACGCCTGTCGACAGGAGCCGCTGCTCGCCCACCAATTTCTCTCCGATCGAATCGGCGTAGTCGAACCTGCCACTCGCCCGGTCGATCACCGTGGCGTCGCCGACGTTGCCCACCTTCAGCGTGCCGATCTCCGGCCGGTTGATCGCGGCGGCGGCATTCACGGTGGCGAGCCTGATCACGGTGGGAAGATCCACGCCGAGGCACAGGAACTTCGACATGGTCGTCAGCAGGTCGAAGGCCGGGCCCTCGATCGAGATCGCGTGCACGTCGGAGGAGATGACGTCGGGCAGGAAGCCGGCCGCCAGCATCTTGCGCGTCGTGCCGAAGCCGAACGAGCCGCCGCCATGGCCGATGTCGAAGATAACGCCGCGCTCGCGCGCCGCCAGGATCTCGTCGCGCACGTCGCCGCCCGGCTTGACGGGCGCGTTGGGGAAAGGGCGGAAGCAGTGGGTGAGGATGTCGCCCGGCCGCAGGCGGCTCACCACCTCGAGGCGCGATGGCGGCGGCGAGTCGAGATGCGCCATCAGCGGCAGGCCGGTCTCCTCGGCGACGTCGAGGGCGATGTCGAGCGGCATGATGCCGGAGTCGCCGCTCGCCGACTTGCCGACGCGCACCTTCACGCCGAGGATCAGGTCCTTGTGCTCGCGCGCGACACGAACGGCTTCGCGTGCATCGAGCAGCCGCATGTCGGCGGCTTCGCCCACCATCACCGTCTTGGAGAAGGCGAAGATGCCGGGGAAGGACACGTTGAGGAACGGCAGGATGCGGACTGGCGAGGTCTCGATCACATGCTTGCGGAAGCCATGGAAGTTGCCAGGGCCGGCGCTGCCGGCGTCGATGAAGGTCGTGACGCCGCCGGTGCGCGCGACCAGTTCGGCTTCGACGCCGAGCGAGGTGCCGCCCCAGTAGACGTGCGTGTGCAGGTCGATCAGGCCGGGCGAGACGATCTTGCCCGCGACGTCGCGTGTGTCCTTGCCTGACAGCCCGTCACCGATCGCGGCCACCTTGCCGCCGGCGAAGGCGATGTCGGTCGTCTTGTCGAGTCCCTGCGAGGGATCGATGACGCGGCCACCCTTGAGGACCAGATCGTTCATTTCCGTTTCTTCCTTCCGACGCGTATCACTTGCCCATCCTACTCCACTCGCGCCCCAATGCCCCAACTCGGGGCAGGGCAAGGCCTTCGAGGCCGAGCCACTCGGCCATTAGGCGCAGCTCCTCCCGCATCGGGGCAGCGACCTCGCTTGCCTCGATTCCCGGTTCGAGATGGGCAGCCGGCACCAGCAACCTGGAGTGGGCGCGGTCCGATTTCAGGTCGACTCGGCCAACCAGCCGGTCGCCCAGCAGGAATGGCAGCACATAGTAGCCGTGCTTGCGCTTGGCGACGGGCGTGTAGATCTCGATGCGATAGAAGAAGTCGAAGATCCGCTCGGTGCGGTCGCGCTCCCAGATCAACGGGTCGAACGGCGCCAGCAGCGCCCGCGCCTCGATGTGCCGGGGCTGCCGCGCCTCGGGGTGCAGATAGGCCGGCGCTTTCCAGCCCTCGACGTCGACCGGGAGCAGGTCTCCCATCTCGACGAGTTCGGACAGTCGCGCTTTGGTATCCGTGACGGGCAGGCGGAAATAGTCACGCAGGTCGAATTCGGTGGCGACGCCCAGCGCGCGGGCCGAGATTCGCAGGAGCTCGCGCTGGGCCTCCTCGGGGGACGGCGTGGGCAGGGCCTGGATATCGACCGGCAGCACGCGCTGCGTGAGGTCGTAGACCCGCTCGAAGGTACCGCGCCGCGTCGCCGTGGTGACGATGCCGGCGTAGAACAGCCATTCGAGAGCGAGCTTGCCGTCGTTCCAACCCCACCACGGCCCACGCTTGGGCCCGCCGTCGGCCAATTCGGAGGCGGCGATGGGCCCGCGATCCTCGACCTCGCGACGAACCTCCTCGATGTAGGCGGCCTTCTCTCGGCGGAACTCCTGCAACTTGCCCTTGCTGGTGCCGGCGGCGGCGCGCTCCATGCGCCAGCGCAGCAGCGGCTGCGAGGCGAGCGGCAGCAGCGAGGCCTCGTGCGCCCAGAACTCGAAGAGCCCGCGGCGGCTCTGGCGGCCCCAGGCCAGCCCGTCGAGATGCGCGCTGTCATAGTTTCCCAGCCGGGAGAACAGCGGCAGGTAGTGAGCGCGCGCCAGCACGTTGACGGAGTCGATCTGGAGAAGGCCGAGCCGGTCGATGGAGCGCTTCACGTGGCCGAGATTGGAGGCGCCTTCGGGGCGCTGCTTACCGAAGCCTTGGGCCGCCAGCGCGATGCGCCGGGCGGCGGCCGCCGAAATTCTCTGACGCTTCACCAACGATGCCCCGTTTTGCCGGAGCGCAGAGTTGCCGATGCGGACCGCAGGCGCAACCGTCGTACCGTGCTGGCGTTGCCTGCATCGTCCTCGCTGTATCGGAAGGAATCGTCATGGAGACATATCGCGGGCGGCTGATCGATCATCTCCATCTCAAGGTGAAGGATCTCGATGCTTCGAAGAGATTCTACAAGGCCGCGATGGACGTGCTCGGGATCCCGCTCGTCGAGGGGGAAGGATACTTCTTTGCCGACGAGTTATGGGTCGATGTCGGGCCCGCCGTGGCGCATGTGCACTTCGCGTTCCAGGCGAAGGATCGCGAGATGGTTGACCGATTCCATACCGCGGTCCTGGCCGCGGGCGGTCGCGACAACGGGCCGCCCGGCGAGCGGAAATACCATCCCGGATACTACGCGGCGTTTGCCCTCGACCCCGACGGCAACAATGTCGAGGCGGTCCATCACGGCCCCCACGACCGCTCGTCCCAGAGCGTTCACATCACCTGGTAGAGAGGACTCATACCAGCTTCCCCATCAGGGGCGGGGCCGCCCGGGTAGCAGGAGGGGCCTGGCGAAACGCTCGCGCCGTCGACAACACATTGCCGTTCAAGAAGTCCGAGACTCGGGCAGCCGGTTCGTCGAAGCAGCTCTTTTGCACGCACCTTGTCCTCCCGAACAGCGTGCGCCCCTACGCCCGGACACTCGTGCATCCGAATGGGGAGAAGCGGTTCTGAACTCAGTTCGGCTTGACCATTGCTTTCAGTGCCTGCTCGTCGATGAACTTGGCCAGCAGTTCGGCGCCGAGCGCGGACCAGTGGGCGCCGGTGGGCGAGAAGAGGTCGGCCTTGTTGCCCTTGTAGCTGTTGACGAGGTCCATGGAGTCGATCACCGGCACGCCCATCTCGCGGGCGACTTCAGCGCCTTCGCGCGAGTAACGCAGCAGCAGGCGATTCTGGCCGATCTCGTGGATGCCGCCCATGATTACGTAAAGCGGCTTGGCGTTGTTCCTCCGGATCAGCTCGATGAATTCGCGGAGGGTGCGGTTGAAGTTCTCCCGTATCTCCGGAACGATGGGATATTCCGGCACCGGTGCGGGATTCGGCGGCGGGGCGAAGAGGTTCAGATACTCGAGGTACCGGACGATCAACGAGTTGCGCTTCAGCCAGCGCGACTGGTCGAGGTTGGTCGCGAAAAGCCCGTGCTTGCCCGCGTCGACGGCCTCCTTGAGGCTGATTCCTTCCTCCGCCAGATGGCCGGCATTGGCCTCCTCGTTGAGGCCGGAATAGATGATCACCACGTCCGGTTTGAGCCGCGGCAGATCGCGCTTCGCCCGGGCCACTTCCTGGCCGATCGACCACACGATTGCGCCCGCATTGAGGACCTGCGATTTCGGTCCGGCATACTTGCGCAACTGCTCCTGCAGCCGGATCGGCCAGGCTTGGTCGGTTTCCAGGTTGAAGCAGAAGGTGGTTGAACCGCCGTAGGCGATGACACGGATCGAATTCGGCGGCTTGGGCTCGAAGACGTCCTCCTTGTTGCGGAAGCCGTAATTGTTGGTCTCCGAATTCGAGTTATAGCCGTTGCTCGAATGGATCGCGCCCAGCTCGGCGTCGTAGGTCCAGAGGCCGTAGGTCTTGCCCGGCACGCCGTACTTGAAGTGCATGATCGCGTAGCCGGCGGCCTCGATCGCCAGCACGGCGGCGACCGGAAAGCCGAAGACCAGGATGAGGGTGAAGAGGATCTTTTTCCAGAGCGGAAGGTTGGCCGCCGTCGTCTTCCCCGATTGCGTCATGCGCTTCGCCCCACGCTCCCCCGATGCGTGGCGACTATCGGTTAGCCGGCAGCGGCATTCAACAAGCTATGTCCGCCTATTTGCCCTCGAACCGCTTCAGGGCCTTCTCGACCGCCTCGGCCTGGCGATTGGACACATGTCCGTTGGCCTTGAATTCGAGAACGACCTTGCGGAGGAAGGGGCTGCGCTCGGTGTGAAGTTCCGCCCGCTTCATCAGGGCTTCGTGGATATGGGCGGGGCCGCGGTTGCGGGCGTCGCGGCGGGCGCGAAAAACCTTGACCGCGATGGCGACGACGAGTGCCGTGACGACGACGATTAGGACTTCCGTCAGCTGCATGATTTCCACGCTGTCACGTTGTCGGCGAGATGACCGGCTCCGAACATGGAGCAGACGAGCGCATCGCAGCGGCATGCGTCGCCGAGCGCCGGCAGGAGGGCGGCGAGACTCCTCAATGGCTTGTCGAGCTCCCCCTGCTGGCGCATGAAGCCGAAGGGGGAATGGGCGATGAACCGGACGCCGCGCCACTCCTGCGGCAGGGCCAGCAGCGTGTCGCTGACGGGCACCTGCACGATCGCATCGGCCAGCAGGTCCTTGCCGGCCAGACGCTCGAGTCCCGAGATCAGATCGCCCTCCACCGAGAAGCCGAAGCGGCGGATGGTTCCGGCGCGCTGGAGTTCCCTGAACCACGCGCCGACTTCTTCGAGGCCCGGCCGCTCGGGCGAGAAATTGTGCAGCAGCAGATCGTCGACGTAGGACACGCCGAGTTCGCTGAGGCTCGTCTTGAGGCTGCCGGACAGGACGTCGATTTCGTAGGTGCGAACCGGCTGGAAGCTCCCGGAACTGGCGACGCGGCGCACCTGCGCCTTGAGGCCCGGCGCGAGGGCGAGCAGGGAACGAGCGGCCGACTTCGCCATGCCGAGCAGCGGTGTGTTGCGTACCGGCAGGATGCCGCATTTCGTGACGATGCGGATGTCCTCGCGGCGATGCTTGCCGAGGACCGCGCCAACGACGCCTTCGGCCTCGCCCCAGCCATAGGAACGCGCCGTGTCGAAGTGCCGGATGCCTGCGGCATGGGCTCGCTCGAGCGCGGCAGTGCCGGCGCGCCGCGAGACGCGTCCCATGATGGCGGCCGTTCCGAAGCCGAGCGCAGGGATGGTCATTGGTAGCGCAACTGCAGCATCAGCCGGTCTCCGGTCTCCGGCGGCAGGGCCTTGTGATAGCAGGAGGCGTCTTCGAGGAAGCCGAAGCCGGCCGGACCCTCGAGGGTACGCTCGAAATCTCGCCCATAAGCTTCAAGCGCTTCGGCATCGCTGAGGCGCGCGCTGCCCAGCAGATGGCCGAGACGCTTGCGCCGGCTGCTGCCTGCGATCAGCGCATGCGCGCCGTTCTTCGCCGTCGTGTCGAGGAGGTAGAAGTTGGCGTACATGAAGTTGAAGCCGTCGACGTCGTAGTGATAGTCGATGGTCTGCGAGGCTTCGCGCCGTTGCTCGGCGGAAAGCCGATTGGCCAGGCTCCAGAACAGCCAGCTAGATACCTGCCGCGGGCGGTAGCCCAGGAACAGGGACGCTGCCTCGTAGAGGAAGGCATCGCCGGCGATGTCACGGACCGTCGGCAATTTCGACGAGTCCTGGATCGTGACGATCGCAAATTTCCCTCGCGCCTCCGAAAGCGTGGTGTAGGTGCCGACCGGCCTGTCGCCGACGTGAAGGGGCAGGCTTCTCGCCTGGCCCTGCAAGGTGGCCACGGCCGCGCCGTCGAGTTGCGGTCCGAGCGAATAGGCGTGCCGCCGCATCTCGCCGACCTGCTCGGCGGCTTTCCGCGAAGGGACGACATGGAGCGAGCGCACGACGTCGACCGTCGAATTGGCCGGCTTGTAGAGGTCGCCGATCCGGAGCGGTGTCGTCCGGACGACGACGTCCTTCAAGCTGTTGAGGGCGGAATAGGCGTCGCGCACCGTCGCGAACCGGCCCAACGCGTAATGGGGCTCGCGCGTCACCTTGCGAACAAGGCGCTTGGCGCGCTCGAACTGTCGGGACACTGAGCCTGCCATGCCGCTCACGATGATCCGTGCGCCGGCCCTCAGGCGAGCGCCGTCTCCGCGCGTTGCGCCATCGCCAGCAGCGGACGGTCGTGCAGACGTGGCGCCACGATCTGCAATCCGACGGGCAGGCCGTCGCGGCCGGTGCCGCAGGGGATGGAGATGCCGGGGACCAGCGCGAGATTGAACAGCGGCGTGAAGGCGGCGTGCCCGCGCGGGCCCACTTCCTTGTTCTCGATCACCTTGGGATAGACCTGCTCCACCGGCCAGGAAACGCAGGCGGTCGTCGGCGTCAGCAGATAGTCGTACTCGGTGAAGAATTGCGCCACCGAGCGCGCGCAGGCGTCGGCGAATCGGAAGGCGGCGACGACGTCGGTGCCGGGCACAGAACGGCCGCGCTCGATCAGGCCGGTGACATTGTCGCCGAACAGGTCCCTGTCGGCGGCCTGGCGCTCGCCGTAGAGCAGGGCGGAAGCCGCACTGTTGACGGCCGCGAAGGCGGTCTCGCTGGTCTCCTCGGGCCAGGTCACGTCGGCTTCCTCGATGCGCCAGCCGGCGGCGCGCAGCTTGGCGACGGCCGATTCGAAGGCCGCCATCACATCGGGATCGACGGCGACGCCGAGGCCGAGGCGCGAACTCACCGCGATGCGCGGGCTGGCGGGCGGTGGCACGTCGAGCAACGCGACCGAATGCGGATCGCGGCGGTCGGGGCCGGCCATGACCTCGAAGGCGACCTTCGCATCGGCCACTTTGCGGCCCATCGGCGCCGTCACACCGTAGAGCGGACCGTAGGCGCCGCCGAAGCCGAAGGGCGAGGGGATCGCTCCGGCCGAGGTCTTGAGGCCGACGACCCCGCAATGCGAGGCGGGCCGTCGGCCCGAGCCGCCGCCGTCGGTGCCGAGCGCGATGGGGGAAAAGCCGGCGGCCAGCGCCGCGGCCGCGCCGCCGGAGGAACCGCCCGGCGTCAGCGCGGGATTCATCGGATGGCGCGACGGGCCATAGACCTTGTTCTCGGTGTGGCCCTTGGCGGCCATCTCGGGCGTATTCGTCATGCCGAGGAAGATGCCGCCGGCGGCCTTCAGGCGCTCGACGGCGACGGCGTCGCGCGTCGGCTTGAAATCCTTGTAGAGCAGCGAGCCGTTGGTGACGGTGCGGCCCTGCACCCAGGTCGTATCCTTGACCGTATAGGGCACGCCGAGGAGGGCGCCGTCGAAACCCTGCTTGCGGCGCGCATCGACGGCGTCCGCCGAGGCGCGGGCCTCGGCCGGGTCGAAGTCGACGATGGACGTGAGCTGCCTGTTCCGGGCCTCGACCCGGGCAATCGCCATCTCGGCCACGTCGCGGGCCTTCGCCTTGCCCGTCCGTACCGCCTGTGCAATGGCGCCCGCACCCTGATCCAGCAACTCGGTCATCGGTTTTTCCTCATTTGCCCACTTCTTAGCATGATAGCGTGCGGCGCGATGACGTTGGAGAGCGACCTATACGCGCCGGTGAAGGCGCTGCTCGAAGGGCAGGGGTATGTCGTCAAGGGCGAGGTGCGCGGTTGCGACGTGGTGGCAGTGCGCGGCGCGGAGCCGCCCGTCGTCGTCGAACTGAAGCGGACCTTCGGGCTGGGGTTGGTCCTGCAGGGCGTCGACCGGCTGGCGCTCACCGATCTCGTCTATCTCGCAGTGGGCCAGTGGCCCAAGCAGATGAAGAACGTGAAGAAGCTCTGCCGCCGGCTGGGGCTCGGCTTCATCGTCGTTGCAAAGGACAAGGCCGATGTGGTGCTCGATCCCGTGCCCTATGTGCCGCGTCAGAACAAGCGCAAGGCGGGACGCATGCTGGGCGAGCACGCTCGCCGTGTCGGCGATCCCAATCTCGGCGGCCAGGCAATGCGCGCGCCGCTGATGACGGCCTACCGGCAGGAAGCGCTGCGCTGCGCCGAATTGCTGGCGGCGAACGGGCCGATGAAGGTGGCGGCGTTGCGCGCTGCCTGTGACGCACCCAAAGCGGCCCAGATCCTGCAACAGGATGTCTATGGTTGGTTCGAAAGAGTGGAGCGGGGTGTTTACGCCATCACGCCGAAGGGGCGCGAGGGGCTCGAGCGGTTCGACCGCAGGCCGTCCTGAATGCTGATCGCGCATCTGTCCGATCCGCACGTCCGGCCGGTCGGCGAGCTCTACCAGGGCGTGGTCGATTCGAACGCACAGTTCGCGGCGGCGATCGCGCACGTGAACGCACTCGATCCGCGGCCTGATCTCATGCTGCTGAGCGGCGACCTGGTGGACCATGGTCACGCCGGCGAATATGCGATGCTCGCGCGATTGCTGGCGGATCTGAAGATGCCGGTGCTGGCCATTCCCGGCAATCACGACGAGCGCGAAGCCTTCAGGACGGCCTTCGCCGGCCGAAGCTGGCTGCCGGCGGGCGGACCGGTGAACTACGTGTTCGAAGATCGCGGACCGGTGCGCATCGTTGGCTTCGATGTGACCCTGCCCGGCCAGCACCATGGCATCGTCAGCGAGGAGGGCGCGGTCTGGCTCGATCATGTGCTGGCGGCGGAACCGACGCGGCCGACGATCGTCATGATGCACCAGCCGCCGTTCGATACCGGCATTCCCTACATGGATCCCTATTCGTGCCGAGAGGGGCAGCGGCTGGCGGCGGTGCTGGCGCGCCACCCGCAGGTCGAGCGCCTGCTGTGCGGGCACGTCCATCGCGTCATGCAGTTGCGCTTCGGAAGCACGACACTGTGCACCGCGCCGTCCACGACAACGGCCATCGCATTGCAGCTCCGGCCCGACGCCAGGCCGGCCTCGTATATCGAGCCGCCGGCGATGCTGCTGCATCATTGGCGGGAGGGAACGGGTCTCGTCACGCACTTCGTCCCGATCGGAACGTTCCCGGGGCCTTACCCCTTCGCCTGAGTTCGCCTGGCATTCAGTTTAAGGAGCTTCGCGGCATTGCCGCCGAGGATTGCCTGCTTGTCGGCGGCGGTGAGCTTCGCGCCAGACACGAACTCGATCGGCTCGTACATGCCCATGTCGAAAGGATAGTCGGTCCCCATCAGGATATGGTCGCTGCCATAGGTCTTCACGAGATATTCGAGCTGGCTTTCTTCGAACACGATCGTGTCGAAGTACATCTTCTTCAGATACCAGCTCGGCTTCTTCTTGATGCACAGGCGGCAGTCCGCGCGTGCGCCGTGGGCATGGTCCATGCGGCCGGCATAGGCGGGCAGGAAGCCGCCGCCATGCGCCACGCAGACCTTGAGCTTCGGATAGGCGTCGAGCACACCGCCGAAGATCAGGTGGCTGACGGCCATGGTCGAATCGAGCGGGTTGCCGATCACGTTGCTGAAATAGTGCTCGGAGAAACGGCGCCCATCGGGAAAGCCGTTGGGATGCAGGAAGACCAGCACGCCCAGCTCCTCGGCCCTGGCAAACACGGGCCGGAACCTCTCTTCCGAAAGATCGGCTCCCGCCACGTTGGTGCAGAGTTCGACGCCGCGCAGGCCGAGCGTCTTCACCGCGCGTTCCAACTCGGCGACGGCGAACTCGGGCGCCTGCATCGGCACGGTGCCGAGGCCAACGAGGCGGTCAGGATGCTTGGCCACGGTCGCGGCGATGTTGTCGTTGATAAGCCGGGCGGCATCACGGCCGAGTTCGGGCGGCGTCCAGTAGAAATACTGCGGCGGTGCGGGCGAGATCGCCTGTATGTCGACGCCCATCCTGTCCATGTCGGCGATACGCCGTTCGACCGAGGTGAGCATGGGACGGACGGTCTCGGTCTGCGCCTTCTGGACCGCGCGGGTGGCGTCGTTGGAGAAGCGGCCCATCGGTTCGTCCGGCGCGATGCCGGAGGCCGCGACCAGTGCGGCGGCCTCGGGCGACACGATATGGCAGTGGATGTCGATGATGGGGCCGGCGGTCTTGCGGGCGCCCCGTTTGGAAGCGGCAGCGAGACGACGGCGCCTCGGATCACACGTATAGAGCATGGCGACGGTCCTCCGTTTCCCTCGTTGCGGAAACGATAAGCCCGCCGCCACACCCGTCAAATCGTCTTCGTCGGATCCAGCTCAGGAGATCTGCCGGCTCAGAAGATCTGAAGGAAGATCATGTAGAGGCTGGCCGAGAGCGCGATGGCGCAGGGCAGGGTGAGCACCCAGGCCATCAGCAGGTTGCGGACGGTGGCCCATTGCAAGCCCGATCCGTTGGCCGCCATCGTGCCGGCGACGCCCGACGACAGGACGTGCGTCGTCGAGACGGGCAGGCCGTAGATGTCGGCGGCCGCGATGGTGCCGGCGGCAACCAGCTCGGCCGACGCGCCCTGCGCGTAGGTGAGATGGCTCTTGCCGATCTTCTCTCCGACGGTCACGACGATGCGCTTCCAGCCGATCATGGTGCCCAGGCCGAGGGCAATCGCCACGGCGACCTTCACCCAGGTCGGGATGAAGCGCGTCGCCATGTCGAGTTCCTTCTTGTAGGTGTGGAGGACCGCCACTTCGGGTTTGGTGAGCGAGTTCTCCTTGTCCTTCATCAGGAAGCGCAGTGCCTCCGATGCGAGGTACATGTCGTTACGCGTGTTGCTGACGGCATCGGCCGGGATCCTGTCGACCGAGCCGTATTTGGTCACCTGGTCGGCGATCTCCTTGACGAGGCTGGCGATGGAAACGTAGGTGCCTTCGTTCATCTTGCGCTGCGAGACGTAGGTCGTGACGGCGGGACGGGGGTTGCCCATCGCGTGGTAGCCGGCGGCCTGCTTCTCGATGACGACCGCCGCGGCGGCGGAAGCCGCCTGGAACGATTCCATCTGGCTCGGCGCGGGCGTACGGTTCAACGCATAGGCGGTGGGCACGGTGCCGATCAGGATCAGCATGATGAGGCCCATGCCCTTCTGGCCGTCGTTGGAGCCGTGCGCGAAGCTGACGCCCGTGCAGGTCAGGATCAGGATGCCGCGGATCCACCACGGCGGCGGCTGCAGGCCCTTGGGCTCGGCATAGAGCGCGGGATTGCGCACCATCACTTTCAGCGACAGCAGCACGAGGCCGGCGGCGCAGAAGCCGAACAGCGGCGAGAGCAGCAGCGCGTAACCGATTTCCGTTGCCTTGCTCCAGTCGACACCGGAGGTGCCGTCCATGCCGCGCGACAACGCATTGGCGATACCGACGCCGATGATCGAGCCGATCAGCGTATGCGAGCTCGACGCCGGAAGACCAAGCCACCAGGTGCCGAGATTCCAGATGATCGCGGCGATCAGCAGGGCGAAGACCATGGCGAAGCCGGCGCTGCTGCCGACCTGCAGGATCAGCTCGACCGGCAGAAGCGAAACGATGCCGAAGGCCACCGCGCCGGTGGAGGTCAGCACGCCCAGAAAGTTGAAAACGCCCGACCAGACGACGGCCAACTCGGCCGGCAGAGAATGGGTATAGATGACGGTGGCGACTGCATTTGCCGTGTCATGGAAGCCGTTCACGAACTCGAAGCCGAGCGCGATGAGCAGTGCGACGAACAGCATCAGGTAGGGCAGGAATGTCGTGATCCTGGTGCCCGATGCCTGGACGTCGGAATAGACGCTGTAGATCACGTAGAGAAAGCCGGCGGTCAGAAGGCCGACGAAGATGATCAGCGAGAGCGGGTTGAAACCCTTGTCGAGGTTCGGCCGCGAACCGCCGGCCGCCGGTTCTATCGGCGGCGCCTGCATGGCGATGTTTGTCATGATTTTCCCCCTTGAGAAGTGGGAAGATCATCGTCGGGCGATTTGACGCCCGGATGACATTTGGATTTACACGAGATGCAACCGAACCACTCTCCGGGCATTATAGCGCTCTGATGCGAACCCTCGAAATCGTCCATCGTACCCGTTACGAATATTCCGAGCCCGTAACGCTCGGCGATCACCGGCTGATGTTCCGGCCGCGCGACAGCCACGACCTTCGCTTGCTTCACACCGGCCTCGTGATCGAGCCGGCGGCCCATGTGCGCTGGATCCACGATCCGTTCGGCAACTCCATCGCCATCGCATCGTTCGACGGGCCGACCCAGGTCCTGGAACTGGTCAGCACGATCCAGCTCGAGCATTTCGGCGTGCCGCCGGAACTGCCGCCGATCGAGGAGTTCGCCCGCACCCTGCCGTTCAGCTACGCCGCCGAGGAGGCACCGGACCTCGCCCGTTATGTCGAGCGCTCCTATCCCGACCCCAATTCGATCGTAGGGCCCTGGACCAAGCAGTTCCTGGAAGGCGAGGGCGGCAACGACACGTTCGCGCTGTTGAAGCGGCTCTGCATGGGCATCCAGCAGAAGCTGAAATACGCGATGCGGTTCGAGATCGGCACGCAGGTGCCGGCGGTGACGCTCGAATCGGGTGGCGGTACCTGCCGCGACTTTGCGCTCCTCATGATCGAGTGCTGCCGCTCGCTCGGCCTCGCGGCACGGTTCATCACCGGCTACCTCTACGATCCGGCACTGGATGCCGCGCCTGGCGAGGCGACGACGCACGCCTATCCGCACGCCTGGATGGAGGTCTATCTTCCCGGTGCCGGCTGGGTGGAATTCGATCCGACCAACGGCATCATCGGCAGTGAACGCCTCATCCGGGTGGCGGTGGGACGCGACCCCGAGCAGGCCATGCCGATCAAGGGCACTTTCACCGGTTCGCCGGAAGTCACGGTGAATGCGTCCGTCGATGTGCAGGTACACACCCTCTCTCCGGCGCCGCTGCCGGATCCGGCGGTTCCCCTGCAGCCCGATCCTGCGGCGCCGCTACCTGCTCAAGTGACGCAGGATGCGCCTCCACCCACTGTCCAGCCGACCTCCGCGTAACCCCTTTGACATCGTGGGGCGACGGCGGTTGAGTGGCGGCAACGGCGGCATACGCCGATTGCAGTCGGGGGCGGGTTTCTGGGCATTTCAATCGATGGGATGGTGCGGGGGCTGCTTGGCCTGGGCGGAGTCCTGCTCGTCTGGCTGGCATGGCCGGTCGCAAGGAGTGCGTGGCAGGCCCAGCAGGCCGACAAGGCCACGACCGCCCTGCGCCTCAACTACAGGATCACGCTCGACGAATTGTTGAACGCCATCGATGCGGTGGATCGGGCGGTCGAATCCGATCCGACTGCCGGCCGGCATCTGCAGCGTTCCGAGCTTCTTGTCGGCGCTGCGCTTTCGCCCAACTTCGCGCCGTCGCCCCAGCAGCGCTCCGAATGGCTGAAGCGCGCCCAGGAGGATCTCGACATCGGGCTGGGCCGGGATCCCGTGCGCGGTTTGCAGTGGGCCCGGCTATCCTCGGTCAGGTACGCGCTCGAGGGGCCGTCTCAACGGACGGTCGCGCCGCTTCTGATGTCCATCGACACCGCCCCGATGCTGCTGCCGCTGTGGCCTGCACGACTGACTCTGATCCTGGAGAACTGGCAGGTCCTCACGGTCGCCCAGCGTGAGAAGATCGCGCTGTATGTGGCGCGAACCTGGCAGTTGTCGCCCCGGCGCGACTGGTTTGCGGATGCGATCCGCAGTCCGATCGACGAGCTCTTCGTCCGTTACTTCGTGCGCAACGAACCGGGGGCGCAGGAAGAGCTTTCCCGCCTGCTGGCCGAGCGCCGGAAGCCGAAGCCATGACCGAATGGACGGAGAAGGGGCACGAGCCCGGCGTCGTCGTCCTGCACGATTGGCGCTGGTTTGCCCGCCGCGCGATCGACCGTGCGGTCGTGTTCATCTTCTTCGCGATGGTGGTGCTGGCCGCGCTGCCGATGGGCGCCAACCGCGACTGGGCGTGGGCGCCGCTCTGCGTCATGCTCGGCCTGATCGCGATCCCCGTCGCGCTGGGCCTCGGTCCCCGTGGCGGTCACGCGATCGGCGCGGTCGAGCGGATTCCCCTCCTGGTCCTGATCGGCTGCTGGCTTTTCTTCGCGGCTTTCGCGATCTGGCAGACGACGACGTGGACGCCACTCACCGCCGATGCGTGGCTGTTCCAGCAGGCCGCGGCGATCCTGGGCAGCGCCCGCGCGCCCATTCCGGCGATCGCCGCCGACCTGGCGCGAAACTCCCTCCTGAAATGCGTGGCTTGCGCGCTTGTTTTCCTGATCGCGCGCGCCGTGTGCCGCGATCGCGACAATGCCCGATGGTTCCTCATGGCGCTGGTCATCAGCGGCGTGCTGGTCGTGGCCTATGGCATCGCCATGCAGATGGCGACGAATTCCTGCTACCTCGGCAGCTATCTCCGCAAACAGTTCGAACTGACACCGACCGACCGCTGCCCCATGGGCGGCACGTTCGTGAACAGCAACTCCTTTGCCTGTTACATGGGAATGGCGATCCTTGCGGCGCTCGCTCTGGTGTTCAGCAAGCACGTCCCGCGAAACAGCATGAACCTGCCCCGAGGCTACGAAGACGAGGACGAGGAGGTCGGTCTCATCGACTGGTTCACCGGTCCGCGGGTCGTGTTCCTCGCCTGTGCGCTGCTGATGCTGGGCGGAATGATGATGTCGGCCTCGCGTGCCGGGTTCGGGGCATCGGCGGCGGCACTGCTGGCGTTCGGCGTGTTGCTGATGCGTGGCCGCTGGCGATCGCGTCCCGATCTCGGCCGGGTTTTCCTGGCCGGGGTGGTGCTGTTCGTCGTGGTGGGGGTCATTGCAGGGAGTGCCCTGCTGTCCAAGTTCGCCGTCTCGGCCGACGATTCCTCGCGGCTGCGCATCTGGTCGGCGGCGTTCCAGGCGATCGGTCTCTCGCCCTGGATGGGCTGGGGGCTGGGCAGCTTCGGCGATGTGTTCGCGCTCCTGCAACCGGCAAACAGCCTGCAGCCCAACGACATTGCTCATTCGACACCGCTCGAGACCGTCGTCGAACTGGGGGTTCTGGCGTCGCTCCCGGCGTTGGCAGTCGTCCTCCTGCCATGGGCAGTCTGCTTCAGGGGAGCGCTCAGGCGCCGGCTGGCCAATCGTTACCTTCCCGCCGCGGCCTTTGCGATCACGGCCGTCCCTATCCTTCACTCGCTGATCGATTTCAGCCTGCAGATGCCCGCCATCGGTTTCGTGACCGCGGCGCTGCTGGGCATGGGCTGGGCGCAGGCCTTCAGCCGCAGCGAACGCTGAGGCAACGCCGCTTTACGCCCCGGCGGAGGCCATTATATGATCACCGAAAGTGCAACTACACGTTTCGATCCGCGGTCTGGATGACGGGCCAGGGGGTGCACCGGGGGATATGGGGTGCGGAAAGCGATCGTCGCTGGAGTAGACATGCCGTCGGATGAGCAGCGGTCGGCCAGGATGCCGCGCATGCGTTCGGCGCCGCAACGCTTCATCGAGACCTGGGTCGATGCGGTCCTGGGTTTTCTGTTCTGCGTCGTGCTGCCGATTCCGCTCTACGCCAACGACGAGCCCTTCAACGGCCCGTTCGATGCGTCGGAACTCACCATCGTGACCACCGCCGTCGCCTACGCGATCGTGTGGTACTGCGGGCGCCGGCTCGACGCTTTTCCCGGCGCGGGCCTCAACGTCGCGCAGGTCGCGCCGGTGGCCATCATCACCTACGCGCTCATCGCCGCGATCCTGCTGCTCCTGCGCCTGGACTACTCGCGCGTGCAGCTGTTCGGCAGCGGACTTCTCACCATGCTCTGGATGGCCGTGATTGCCCAGATGCGCGGCCGATACCTCGTACGCAACTATGCGGTGACGCCTCACGCCACGATCGACACCCTGCCGATGCTTCCGACCTGTCGCTGGCTCGATTTCGACGATGTGCGCCAGCGGCGCCTGCGCGTCGATGCCATCGTGGCCGACCTGAGCGGCGACCTCGGCGAGGGGCAGCTCGCGGCCCTGGCCGACGCGGCCATCGCGGGCGTGCCCGTGCTCGACCGGCGCTACGTCGTGGAGAACATGACCGGCAGGACGCCGCTCAGCGGCCTGTCGCCCAACGAATTCGGCTCGCTGTTGCCGTCGCGACAGTATCTCGTCGTCCGGCGTGCCCTCGAATGGGGGCTGACCGTTCTCTTGCTGCCGCTGCTGTTGCCCGTCCTGGCTGTCATCGCGCTGGTCGTCAGGCTCGACAGTCCCGGTCCGGTCTTCTTCCTGCAGACCCGCATAGGCCGCCGCGGCCAGGCGTTCCGCATGATCAAGTTCCGCACGATGTTCGTGGGCATACCCGGACCGAGCTTCACGACTTCGGCCGACCCCCGCATCACGCGCAGCGGCCATTTCCTCAGGCGCTGCCGCCTCGACGAACTGCCCCAGCTGTTCAACATCCTGAAGGGCGACATGAGCTGGGTCGGGCCGCGTCCCGAGGCGGCCTCGCTGGAACAGGGCTATGTGCGCGACATCGAGCATTTCGCGTTGCGCAGCATCGTGCGACCAGGCATCACCGGCTGGGCCCAGATCAACCAGGGCTATGCCCACGAGGCCGACGCGATGCGTTCGAAGCTCGAATACGACCTCTACTATCTCAAGCACTGCTCGCTGTGGCTCGATCTGGTGATCGTGCTCAGGACCTTCGCCGTGGTGTTCCGCGGCACCGGCGCCCGCTAGACTCCGGCGCGACATCATGTGCGGCATAGCGGGTATCCACGCCTATCTCGACGTCGCGCCGCGGGTCGACCGGGGCGAACTCGTTCGCATGAACAAGCGCATGGTGGCGCGCGGCCCCGACGGAAGCGGCCTGTGGCTGAGCGACGACGGCCGCACGGGCTTCGGCCACCTGCGGCTCGCCATCATCGACCTGTCGGAGGGCGGTGCGCAGCCGATGCACGCCAGTGACGGCCGGCTCACCATCACCTTCAACGGCGAGATCTATAACTATCGCGAACTGAAGGCCGAGCTGCAGGCGAGGGGGCGCACCTTCCGCAGCGGATCGGACACCGAGGTCCTGCTGCAGCTCTATGCCGAGTACGGCGCGGCGATGGTCGGCCGGCTGCGTGGCATGTTCGCCTTCGGTATCTGGGACGCCGACGAGCGCACTTTGTTGCTGGCGCGCGATCCGCTGGGCATCAAGCCGCTCTACTGGGCCGACGACGGCTGGACCGTGCGCTTCGCCTCCCAGGCCAAGGCGCTGCTCGCGGGCGGCGCCGTCTCACGCGATCCCGATCCGGCCGGCATCGTGGGCTTCCACCTGTTCGGCAGCGTACCGGAGCCCTTCACCGTCTGGCGCGGCATCCAGTCCCTGCCGGCGGGAACGACACTGACGGTCGACGCGACCGGCCCGGGATTGCCGCAGCGCTACTACGACGTGGCGACGGCGCTTTCCCAACGCGCGAGCACCGGCGACACGGGGGCGGATTCGCGGGCCCGGTTGGCCGGAGCGGTTCGCGAGTCGGTGCGCTATCACCTCGAAGCCGATGTGCCGGTCGCGGTATTCCTGTCGGCAGGTATCGATTCGGGTGCGTTGCTGGGAACGATGGCGGGGCTCGGCGTGCGCGACATCACCGCCGTGACGCTGGGCTTCCAGGAATTCCAGGGACTGGCGCTCGACGAGGCGCCGCTCGCGGCGGAGGTCGCGGCGCGCTATGGGGCCCGTCATATCGTTCGCACCGTCGACCGCGCCGAATTCGAGCGCGATCTTCCGGCGTTGCTGGACGCGATGGATCTGCCGACCGTCGACGGCATCAACACATGGTTCGTCGCCAAGGCCGCGCACGAGGCTGGTATCAAGGTCGCTCTGAGTGGTCTCGGCGCCGACGAATGTTTCGGCGGCTATCCGTCTTTCGTCGACGTGCCGCGCAGCGTTCACTGGCTGCGGCCGGTCTCCTGGGTTCCCGGCCTCGGCGCGCTGGCGCGACGGGCTTTGTCCGGCGCCATGTCCGCCGGTCTCAAGCTGCATCCGAAGGCGGCCGGCGTGCTGCAGTATGGCGGCGACTGGGCCGGCGCCTATCTCCTGCGCCGCAGCGTCTACATGCCGTGGGAACTCGACGAGGTGCTCGATCCGACGCTGGTGGAAGAGGGACTGCGCCGGCTGGCGCCGCTCATCCGCATCGCCGCCGCGATCCGGACGGGCCAGCCGCTCGGCGATTTTGATCGCGTCGCCGCGCTCGAGACGTCGCTCTACATGCGCAACCAGCTCCTGCGCGATTCCGACTGGGCGGGCATGTCCCACGGGGTCGAGATCCGCGTTCCCTTCGTCGACCCGTTCTTCCTCGCCGCCCTGCCGCCCGGGCCCGTGCTGGCGGGCATGAATGCCAAGGACGCCATTGCCGAGGTCCCGCAACCGCCCTTGCCCGACAGCGTCCGCCATCGCCGCAAGACCGGCTTCTCTACTCCGGTGGGCCGCTGGCTGCGCGAAGCGTCCGGTGTGCCTCCACAGCAGGGCATCGATCTCTCCGCCGCCTCGCGCGCCTGGGCGCTCGACGTCTGGCGCGCCGGCTGGGCCGGCCCGGCGGCGGTCTAAAGGGCGCGATGGCCTCTCGCATCCTCGCCCTTGTGGGCGATTGCTACGGCGCGCGCGGCGGCATTGCGCGTTACAATCAGGATCTGTTCGACGCGCTGGCCGACGGCAGCGTCGAGATCCTGATCCTGCCGCGCCATGGCGATGCGAGCGGCATGGTTCTTCCGCCGGGCGTCCGCCAGAACCCGCCGATCTTCGGCCGGCTTCGCTTCTCTTTGGCCGCCATTTCGGCGGCCTGGCGCTTCCGGCCCGTCGATACGGTGTTCTGCGGCCATGTCTTCATGGCGCCGCTCGGCTACCTCCTCGCGCGTTTTCTGGGCGCACATTACTGGATCCAGGCGCACGGCACCGACATCTGGAAGGATCGCCGCGGCCTCGTGCGCCGCCTGATCGGCCGTGCGGATCTGGTGAGCACCGTCAGCCGCGAGACGCGGCGCATCCTGCTGAACTGGGTCGACCTTGCGCCCGAGCGCGTGCGCGTCCTGCCCGACACGGTGCAGGATGTCTTTGTGCCGGGCCTGCCGTCCCTGGCCTTGCGCGACCGGCTGCAGCTTGGCGCCGGGCCGATCCTGCTGACCGTCGGGCGGCTGTCCGCAAGTGAACGCTATAAGGGACACGAGCCGGTCTTCTCGGTGCTGACGCGCCTGCGGAAGAAATTTCCTGATCTCGTCCATGTCGTCGCCGGTGACGGCGACGACCGCGCACGTCTCGAAAGGGTGGCTGCCGAGATCGCGCCCGGCGCGGTGCGCTTTCTGGGATTCGTGCCCGATGCCGACCTTCCCGACCTTTATCGTCTCGCCGATCTCTACGTGATGCCGAGCACGGAAGAGGGGTTCGGCATCGTCTATCTCGAAGCGGCGGCGTGCGGCCTGCGTGTCGTCGGCGGGAAGGGCGGCGGTACGGCCGATGCCGTTCCCGACGACAGGGTGGGCGTCATCGTCGATCCGGCCGACCGCGAGGCGCTCGCCATCGCAATCGAGGGGCAACTGCAAAAAGGCAAAGCCGATCCGACAGCCGTCGAACCCTATCGCCGGCCCCATTTTGTCGCCGCGGCCCGCGCACTCTACGCTCGCCTTTCGGCCCAGCCGCGTCGTATGACTTCGGCCCAATGACTTCCAGCGATCGTCCTTCGCAGCGGCTCATCCTCGAGGCCGGACGTGCAGATCGCCAGTATTGGCGCGACCTGTGGCGATACCGCGAGCTGTTCTTCATCCTCGCCTGGCGCGACGTGGCGGTGCGTTACAAGCAGACGGTGATCGGCCTGGCCTGGGCCTTCGTGCGCCCCTTCATCACCATGGTCGTCTTCACGATCGTGTTCGGGAAGCTCGCCAGATTGCCGACCGAGGGTGACGCGCCCTATGCGGTTCTCGTCTTTGCGGGGCTTCTGCCCTGGACACTCGCTTCGTCGATCCTGAGCGATGCCGCCGGCAGCGTGCTGACGAACTCCCAACTGGTCAGCAAGGTCTATTTCCCGCGCATCATCATCCCGTTCGCGACGGTCATGGTCGGCCTCGTCGATTTTTGCGTGAGCCTCGTCATCCTGGCCGGGGTCATGCTGTGGTACGGCGTGATACCGGACTGGCACATCCTGATGCTGCCGTTCTTCGTGGCCCTGGCGGTGGCGGTGGCCATCGGCCCGGCGTTGTGGGCGGCGGCGGTGGTCGTCAAATACCGCGACTTCCGCTTCGTCATCCCCTTCGTCGTGCAGATCGGCCTCTACGTCTCGCCGGTCGGCTTCTCGGCCAAGGTCGTGCCGCCTGAATGGCAACTCCTCTACAGCATCAATCCGATGGTCGGCGTGATCGACGGCTTCCGCTGGGCCATCCTGGGCGGCGACAGCCCGCTCTATCTGCCGGGCTTTGCCGTCAGCCTGCTCGTCACCGCCTTCATGCTCTGGCTTGGTATCCGTACCTTCCGCCGAACCGAGCGCGGCTTCGCGGACCTCATCTGACCATGCCGGACACCGTCATCCGTGCCGACAAGCTCGGCAAGAAGTTCATCATCGGCCACAAGGTCCAGTACGGCGGGATTCTCGGCGAGGCGCTGGTGCGCAGTGCGCGCGGCCTCGTACGGCGCGGCGCCGACATGCTCCGCGGACGCGCGGTCATCGAGGGCGACGAAGTCGAGGAATTCTGGGCGCTGCGCGACGTCGACTTCGAGATCAAGCGCGGCGAGGTCGTCAGCATCATCGGCCACAACGGCGCCGGCAAGACGACGCTGCTCAAGATCCTTTCGCGCATCCTGGAGCCGACCCTGGGACGGGTCGAGCTGAACGGCCGCGTCGCCAGCCTGCTCGAGGTCGGCACCGGCTTCCACCAGGAGCTGACGGGGCGCGAGAACATCTTCCTGAACGGCGCCATCCTCGGCATGACGCGCAAGGAAGTGCAGTCACGCTTTGACCAGATCGTCGATTTCTCCGGCGTGGAGAAGTTCATCGACACGCCGGTCAAGCGTTACTCGGTGGGCATGTACGCGCGCCTGGCCTTCTCCGTGGCGGCACATCTCGAAACCGAGATACTGTTCGTCGACGAGGTGCTTGCGGTCGGCGATTCGGAATTCCAGAAGCGCTGCCTCGACCGCATGTCGGCCGTCGCCAGCGAGGGCCGTACCGTCCTGTTCGTCAGCCACAATCTCGCGGCGGTGGCGGCGCTGACCAGGCGCGGTATCGTGCTGAAGGGGGGGCGGCTCCTGTTCGACGGGCCGATCGATGCCGCCATCGCCCAGTATTCCGCCTCGCTCAGCAAGGGCAAGGCCGACCGGGACTGGGGCAAGGGGCATCATTCGGCGATCGTTTCCGCCGACCTGCTCGATGCCGACGGAAGGCCAACCGAGACCTACGAACCGGGCACGCCGTTCAATCTGCAGGTCGAGGTCGAGACCACAGACATGCCCGGCCTCGGCCTGGAGCTGCAGCTCCGCGACGCCAACAATCTGCCGGTCGGCTTCTACTCATCCAGCATTTTCTCGCAGACCGCCTTGCCGAGCGAGCCCGGCCGCCACGTCTTCAGGCTGAGCCTGCAGCCGCTGTTCCTCGCGTCCGGGGACTACAGCTTCGATATCGCCACGAACTCGCTGACCATCGTCGTCGATCACGGCGTCTCGAACGCGATCACCTTCAATGTCGCGGCATCGAGCCCCGGTGGCATCGCCTACGACTTCAAGCAGAGCCTCGGTAACGGCGTCATTGCCATGCAGCTCTGCTCGCCGCTGCGCATCGAGCGCAAAGAGCCGGAGCCGGTCTGACCGCCGGGCCCATGCGACGCACGGTTTGCATCGTCAGCCCCGGCAATCTCGCGTCCAATCCGCGCGTGCTCAAGGAAGCGGATGCGTTGCACGGCGCCGGATACGACGTGACCGCCATCGTCTGCGACTACAACGCCGCTCTGCGCGAAGCCGACGACGAGATCGAAGCGTCGGCCTCCTGGAAGGTGATCCGTGTGCCCCGCTCGGCCGACGAGGGCGTGACGGCACGGGCCGCCGCCTCGCTGGCCAAAGGATTGTCGGCGCTGGGAGCGGAGGTGCCGCTCGGCATTGCCGCGCGCAGCGCCCGCACGCCGGTCGCGGCGTTGCTGCGCCGGACGCGCGACGTGAAGGCCGATCTCTATATCGCGCACTATGTCGCCGCTCTTCCGGCCGCCGCTGCCGCCGCCCGGCGTCATGGCGCGCTGCTGGGCTTCGACGCCGAGGACTTCCATTCGGGAGAGAGCTCGGGAAGCGCCGACGATGCCTTTCGCATGCGCATGATCGGGATCGTCGAGGGTGCGATCCTGCCGTCGTGCACCCACCTCACGGCGGCGGCGCCCTTGATCGGCAAGGCCTATGCGGCGCGCTACGGGATCGCCGCGCCCGTCACGGTCCTCAACGTCTTTCCCCTGTCGATGGCGCCGGCCGTGCCGCGGGTACGGGGCGCAAGGGAAGGGCTGCGCGCCTATTGGTTCTCGCAGACGATCGGGCCGGATCGCGGCCTGCAGGCCTTCATCAAGGCGATGGCGCAAACCGCCACGCACGTGACGCTCGACATCAGGGGCAGCAACCGCTGGGGCCATGGCGATGCGCTCCTGGCGCTGGCGGCATCGCTTGGCATCGGCGACCGGGTGAAGCTGCTACCGATGGCGGCTCCGGGCGAGATGGTGCGGCTGGCCGCCGACTACGACATCGGCCTGTCGCTGGAGACCGAGGTCAGCGAGAACCGCCAGATCTGCCTCACGAACAAGATTTTCACCTACCTGCTGGCCGGAGTGCCGGTCATCATGAGCGACACGCCGGCGCAGAAGCTTCTGGCGGCCGATCTCTGGCGCGCGGCCCGGCTCTGCTCGCTGTCCGACCCGGCAGGCCTCGCCCGGACGCTCGACACGCTTGCGTCGCCACCGATCCTCGCCGAGTCTGCGGAAACGGCGTGGCGTCTGGGGCGCGAGCGCTACAACTGGGACAGGGAGCAGGACGTGCTGCTGCAATCGGTGGCCGCCGCCTTCGCGCGGCGGGAGACGGCGCGCTGATGCGCCTGCTGCTGACCGCCGATCCGGAGATCGAAGTGCCGCCGCGCCTCTATGGCGGGATCGAACGCATCGTGGACGTCCTGGTCCGGCGCCTGCGCGCGTCAGGGCACACGGTCGGGCTGGTGGCGCGGCCGGGCTCCGAATGTCCGAACGACGCATTCTTTCCCTGGCCGGGGCTGAGTTCTCTGTCGCGGCGTGACACGGTGCGCAACACGCTCGCTTTGTCGCGGGCGGTGAAATCCTTCAAGCCTGACGTCGTGCACAGCTTCTCGCGCATCGCCTACCTGCTGCCGCATCTGCGCGGTCGCATCCCGCTGATCATGTCGTTCCAGCGCGAGCCGACCCATCGCACCGTCGGCATGGCGGTGCGGCTGGCCGCGCCGGGCCGCATCACCTTCACCGGTTGCAGCGAATACATCGCGCGCCGCGGCCGGCCGGCCGGCGGCGAGTGGCACGGCATTCCGAACTTCGCCGACACCGAAGGGCTGACGCTCGGTGCAACATCGGTGCCCGACGATGCGCCGCTGGTGTTCCTGAGCCGCGTCGAGGAGATCAAAGGCGCGCACTGGGCGATCGAGATCGCGCGCCGCACCGGCCGCAAGCTGATCATCGCCGGCAATCATTCCGACCGCGACGATCCGGAGGGCCGTTTCTGGCGCGAGAAGATCGCACCGGAGATCGGCAAGGGAGGCGTCGAGTATGTCGGCCCGGTCGACGACGTTCAGAAGAACGCGCTGCTGGGGAAGGCGCGCGCCATGCTGGTGCCGATCCAGTGGGACGAGCCCTTCGGGATCGTGTTCGCCGAATCGCTGGCCTGCGGCGCGCCCGTGATATCGTGCCCGCGCGGCGCCCTGCCGGAGATCGTCCGGCCCGGTGTCGATGGCTTCCTGATCACGTCGATCGAGGAAGGCTGCGAGGCGGTGGAGCGCGTGGGTCCGCTGGATCGTGCCGAATGCCGCCGCCGGGCGGTCGATCACTTCTCCGCCGACGCCGTGGTGGCGCGCTACCTCGACCTCTACACCAAGGTGCGCGCCCGTCTGGCGCGGTCATGACACGAAGGGTTGCCCTGGTCAGCGGACATTTCCCGCCGAGCAATCTCGTGGGCGCGCAGCGGGCCCGCTTGTGGTCGCGATATCTTCCGGAGTTCGGCTGGGAACCGGTGGTGGTCACCGGCGATCCCGCCCAATACGAGGAGCGGCCCGATCCCGACCTCGAGCGGCTGGTGGCGCCGGGACTGAAGGTCGTGCACGCGAGGACGATGTCGACGCGACCGGTGCGGCTGGTCGGCGACATCGGCATCCGGTCTTTCCGCGGCTGTTACCGCGTGCTCGCGCAATTGGCGAAGGCGCGCGAAATCGACTTCGTCATGGTGACGATCCCGTCGAACTTCCTGGCCCCGGTCGGCCGGCTGATCCATCTGCGCCACGGCCTGCCGTTTGGCATCGACTATCAGGATCCCTGGGTGAATCGCTGGACCGGCAGCGAGAAACCCTTCAGCCGCGCCTGGGCCTCGAACAAGCTTGCCGAACTGCTGGAGCCCTGGTCGGTGCGCGATGCCGCGCTCATCACCGGTATGGCGCCGGGCTATGTCGCCGGCATGCTGGAGCGCAATCCCGGCGTCGCCGCCAGGTCGGTGCTGGCCTACATGCCGATGGGTACCGCGCAGGAAGACTACGCCCTGGTCCGTGGCCTCGACCGCGCGCCTTTCCTGTTCGACCCGACGGACGGGCGCTTCCACATGATCTATGCCGGTGCGTTGCTGCCGGCGGGTTTCGGCGTGCTCGATGCCTTTCTTGCAGGGCTTCGCACCCTGCGGGAGCGGGCGCCCGAGGTCGCCGCCCGGCTTCGTGTCCATTTCGTCGGGACGGGCAGCTCGCCCGACGATCCGCGGGGCCATCGAGTGCTGCCGCGCGCGCAGGCGGCGGGCGTCGCGGAGATGGTCGACGAGCATCCGCATCGCATCGGCTACGTCGATACGCTCAACCACCTGATGCACAGCAGCGCCGTGCTGGTGCTGGGCTCGACCGAGCCGCACTACACGCCTTCGAAGGTCTTCCAGGCGATGCTGTCGGAACGGCCGGTCTTCGCGCTGCTGCATCGCGACAGCACGGCCGTCACGATGATCCGCTCGGCCCATGTCGGCGAGGTCCTGACCCTGACGGAAGGCGAACTTCCGTCCCCCGACGGCGTGGCAACGTCGCTACGGGCCTTAATCGAGCATCCCGCCTACGACGCGGGGGCCGTGGATAGCAGCGTCTTCGAGGGCTATTCGGCGCGCGAGTCGACACGCCTGTTTGCCGACGCGCTGGACCGGGCATGTGCCACGGGTGCCGTGGCATGACGCGCCGCATCGGCTTCCTGGTCAGCCATCCCATCCAGTATTACGCGCCGATCTTCCGCGAACTCGCGCGGCGCTGCGATCTCACCGTGTTCTTCGCGCACCGGCAGGACGCGACCGGGCAGGGACAGGCCGGGTATGGCGTGTCCTTCGAGTGGGATGTCGACCTCCTCTCCGGATACGAGAGCCGGTTCCTGAGGAATGTGGCGCGCGTGCCGTCCACCCAGACCTTCGCCGGGTGCAACACGCCAGAGATTGCCGAAAGGATCCGGGAAGGCCGCTTCGACGCCTTCGTCGTGCCGGGCTGGTCGCTGCGCTCCTACTGGCAGGCGGTGCGCTCGTGCCGCCGCGCCGGCGTGCCGGTCATGGTCCGCGGCGATTCTCAACTCGCCGGTCAGCGCGGCGGTGCGGTCGGCAAGGTCAAGGGCGTGGTTTTCCCCCACATGCTGAAGCAGTTCGACGCCTGCCTCTATGTCGGCCGGCGCAATCGAGAGTACCTCGAACATTACGGCGTCCCCGCGAGGCGGCTCTTCTTTTCGCCGCACTGTGTCGACAACGACGCCTTCGAGAGGGCGAGCGACGCGGCGCGCGCTGCGGCTGGACGAGGGGGAGACGGCGGCCGGCGGCGTGTGCTGTTCGTCGGCCGCCTGGTCGACAGCAAGAGGCCGATGGACGTGGTCCAGTCGGTCGCAAGGCTGGTCGCGCAAGGCCGGCCGGTCGATCTCGTGATTGCGGGCGCAGGGGAACGCCAGGGCGAGATGGAAGAGGCTGCCCGCGCCGGTGGCGTCGACGCGACGTTCCTGGGTTTCGTGAACCAGAGCAGGCTGCCGGCGGTTTACGCATCGTCCGACGTCGTCGTCCTGCCGTCGATCGCGATCGAGACCTGGGGGCTCGTCGTCAACGAGGCGATGGCTTGTGGTGTGCCCGCCGTGGTGTCCGATGCCGTGGGATGCTGGCCCGACCTGATCCAGCCGGGCGAGACGGGTGCCGTGGCCCCGCTCGGCGACGTGCCGGCGCTGGCCGCCGCCATCGCCTCGGTTCTCGCTTTCGATCCGGACGCCACGCGGCGGGCCCTGGCCGGGCGCATGGATATCTACTCCCCGGCGCGGGCGGCCGAAGGAGTGCTCGAAGCCGCCGATGCGCTGGCCGGCGGGAGTGGGTTAAGGTGACCCGCGTGACCGACATTTCCGTTGTCATTCCGACCTACAACCGCCTGTGGGCCCTGCCTCGGGCGGTGGAGTCTTGCCGGTCGGCCGGCGGCAATGTGGAGATCGTGGTCGTCGACGACGGAAGCACGGATGGAACCTGGGACTGGCTGCAGACACAGCGGGACATCGTGGCCATCCGGACCGACAACTGGGGCAAGGACTGGGCGGTCGAGACGGCCCTGGTCGTCGCGAAGGGCGAGTATGTGCGCTTCCTCGATTCAGACGACTGGCTCTGCGAGGACGCCAGCGCCGACCAATTGGCGCTGGCCCGGGAGACGGGCGCCGACCTCATCGTCGCGGGCTACGAGGACTATGACGACGAGAGCGGCGAGCGGCGCGTCAACGCGTGGGACGATTGCGACGACTTCATCGCCCAGCAACTCGGCGAAGGCTGGGCGTCGCACTATTCGGCCTTTCTGTTCCGTCGGGATTTGATCCGGGGGATTCCGCACCGGCAGGACTTCGCGCTGCGTGACGACCGGCTGTTCATCCTCGAGGTCGCGATGCGCCATCCGCGGCTTGCCGTCTATCGCGAGCCGGCCTTCGTGCACCGGCGCCATGCCGGCGACCGGCTGCAGCACACGGCGGGCTTCAAGCGCGACCTGCGCTACTGGATGCACATCTCGATTTACCGGAAGGTGCTGGGGCTCCTCGAAGAGCGCGGCGAGCTGACCTCGCGCCGCAAGCAGGCGGCCATCCGCACGCTGTGGCCCAACGTGCGATCCTTCGCCAAAGCCTATCCGCGCGAGGCGGCGGAGGTCGTGGACTGGATCTACCGGCTCGATCCGCAGTTCGTGCCGCCGGTGCGGCCCGTGCTGGCCCTTGCCTACAGGCTGCTGGGGTTCGCCACGACCGAGCGTCTGTTGCGGCTGAGGTCGTTGCCGCAATGACACTCGCTGGCGTCGCCGCGGAAGGACGGCCGGACAGGCGGTTGCGCGTCGTGCACTGCGTCGGCTTCTATTTTCCCGATTCGACGGGCGGCACCGAGGTCTATGTCCGCGACCTGGTAACGGCCCTGTCGGCCCACGACATCGACAACACCATCATCGCCGCAACGGACGGTTCCTACGACCGCTATACGTGGAACGGCGTCGAGGTGGTTCGCTATCCCATCGATGCGCCGGAGATCCAGAAAGTCCGCGACAGGAGCGTGCGCAAGCGCCGGACCATGTTCCAGGAACTGGTGGAGGCGACGCGGCCCGATCTGTTCCATCTCCATTCCTGGACCAGCGGCGCGGGCCTGCGCCACCTTCGACAGGTCGCGCGCATGGACATTCCCAGCGTCGTGACGATGCACGTACCGTCGCCGATCTGCATGCGTGGCACGATGCTGCTGCATGACCGGCAGCCGTGCGATGGCCTGATCGACGACCGGCGCTGCGCCGAGTGCTGGGCGCTGGACCGCGGCCTGCCCAAGCCCGCGGCCTATCTCGTGTCTCGGCTGCCGCGTTGGGACGTGACGGACAGCTTTGTCTCGCGGCTCTCCCAGAGGGCCGCGACGTTGCTCTCGGCACGGGCGGCGGCCGCGACCAAGGCCCGGCAGCTTCGTTCCATGGCGACGCTCAGCGAGCGCATCGTGGCGCCCAGCGAATGGGTGCGTGCGGCGCTGGCCGAGAATGCCATCCCGCCGGAGAAGATGGTGGTGTCGGGGCAGTCCGCAAGCGCCGAATTCTCCGATCGCAAGCAGCGACCGCTCGAAGGGGCCGGCCGCCGCGAGATCGTGATCGGCTTCCTCGGCCGGCTCGAACGCTACAAGGGCGCGGACATGCTCGTGCGCGCGCTCGAACTGCTTCCGGCCGGCCTGCCGGTGCAGCTGCGGATCGCCGGCGTCGGCCAGGATGCACGCTTCGCCAAGCGCATGGAAAAAGCCGCGCAGAAGGATTCGCGCATCCAGTTGATGGGCCTGGTCAAGCACGAGAAGGTGCCGGAATTCCTGGCCGACATCGACGTGCTCGCGGTGCCGTCGCGTTACATGGAAACCGGCCCGATCGTCGTGCAGGAGGCACGGGCGCTCGGTATCCCGGTGATGGGCGCCGATCTCGGCGGCATTTCCGAGCGCGTCCATCATGGTGTGGACGGTTGGCTGCTGCCGTTCGACGACCCCCGGCCCTGGGCGGAGGCGATCCGGGTCGCCGCCACCGACCGCGCCGAGGTGGCGCGCCTGTCGAGCAACATGCAGCGCACGCGATCGATCGACGACGTGGCCGACGACATGGCCGTGCTCTATCGCGAGATCATGGCCGAACGCCGACGGCCTGCCGAGGACGGCCGATAGTGCCGCTGCGCTCGCCTCTGAACCTCTTCTACGAGGAGCCGGACTCGGATCGATGGGCGCCGTTCGATCGCTATCCGCGCCGGCTCGTGCGCTGGGCGCTGCGCGGCCCCAAGCAACCCGGCGGCACGATGCGCGTCTATCTCAACCTCTGTGCCGGCCTCGACCGGCTGAACGTGCCGTATCGCATCAACGACTATCGCCACATCCGGGAGAATCCGCATGAGCTGGCCTGCGTGATCGGCCAGCCGCATGTTCTGGCGAAGCTGCCGCAGGAGACGCCCATCCTGTTCGGCACCTCCATCTACAACCACCCCAGCGACGACCCCGAACTCCTGTGCCGTCGCAGGATTCGTCGCGTCCTGGTGCCGAGCCCGTGGGTCGAGAGGATGTTCTCGACGGTTTGGCCGGGAAGTATCAGCGTCTGGCCGTCCGGCATCGACACCGATCGCTGGTCGCCGTCCCGCCGCGCCAACAAAGACGTCGACGTGCTGATCTACGACAAGATCGTCCGGCATCGCAGCCGCTACATGCGCACCATCGTCGAGCCCATCCTCGTCGAGCTGCGGCGCCGGCGTCTCAGCGTGGAGGTGCTTCGCTACGGCTTCTACCGCGAGGAGCGGCTGCACGATCTCAGCAGGCGCACGCGCGCGATGATCTACCTCAGCCATCACGAGACGCAGGGATTGGCCGCCCAGCAGATGCTTGCCTCCGACGTGCCGTTGTTCGCCTGGGACCATGGCGGGCTGTGGAAGGACCCGAAATACGCGCCGCACCTCGTGCGCTTCGGACCGGTGACGTCGGTGCCGTACTGGGACGAGCGGTGCGGCATGAAGTTCAAGGGGAGCGGCGACCTGCTGCCGGGGTTCGACAGGTTCTGGTTCGGCGTCGAGGCGGGCCTCTACGCGCCGCGCGAGATGATCGCGGAGAAGTTCACGCTGGAAAGCCAGGCCATGGCCTATCTTGCGCTGGTCGACGCCTACGGTCCCGGCTGACGATCCTCAGGCCCGACCGCGTCCCAGGAGGCGCAGCAGGGCGCGCGGCAGGCCGAGTTCGACGAGGAAGCGCCGGGTCACGTCGCGCAGCCCGTAGGCAAAGGCCCTGAAGCTGGAATTGGCGTGGACGACGATGCGGACATTCACGTCGATCGTGTCGGTGTACCAGGTCTTGTAGCGACCCAGCGTGCGCATGAAGTCGAACAGGTTACGCGTCCGGGCATGGTGCTCGACGAGCGCGAAGAGCAGGGCAGCTCCGACGCGCTCATTCCGGAACGAACCGTCGCGCGCCGGCATGTAGTAGTAGGCCTTGCGGTCGTCTATGAAGCCGAAATGCCCCGCCGCGATCCGCCCGTCGGCGAGGACGAGCGAGAGATCGAGATGCGCGCGCATGCCCTCGCTGGCGACCAGCGCGTCGAAGAATTTTCCCTCCTTGTCGCGGCCGAGAGGACTGCCGGGCCAGGTGCGGACATGCAGGTCGCGGAAGGCGGGCCAAAGGGCGTCGAAGTCCTCGCATCCGATCCGCAGGTCGAAGCCGCGGGCACGCAGCGTGTCGAGGCGGCTGCGCACGCGACGAAGGCGGTTCTTGTCCTCCGTGGCGTGACCGGGCCGCAGATCGCGCACCGCCACGGGGGTGAGGATGTGGGTGCGCACGGTCCAGTCGTGGTGCGCCTGTGCGGCATTGACGATCTGGAACGTGGTGGGATCGCGACTGCAGAACTGCTGCAGATCGATCACGTCCCAGCGCTCGGACCGGGCCCCCAGAAAGGCGAGGATTTCGTCGACGGCACGACCGCGATGGATGCCCTTCCGCACCAGGATGTTCTGGTAGTCCGCGAGACCGGCGACGATGGTTTCGACCACCTTCACCGCGATCCCGAGCGACCGCGTGCGCCGGAGACAGAGCGGCGCGACGGCCGCGACCGCGCCGCCGGGCGCCTCGCGCGCCACGACGATGAAAAGCTCGTCGTCCGGCCGGCAATGGCGGAAGAACAGGAAGCTCCATTCCCAGCGATAGAAGATCTCGGGAAATTCCATGCGGTCCACGAGTTCGTTCCAGTCCGGCCGAAGCCTCTCGAAGGCTTCGACGGTCGTCACCAGTTCCAGGGCCAGCGCCATCGTCAGATACGCTCCGGCTTGCGCGACGCGTAGTAGATCCAGGGATTTGGATCTTGCGCGAGGCGGGGATCGTCGCCGGGCACGAAATCGCGGCTCTCGTTGCCCGCGCAGACGATGTCGATCATGCCGAGCCGGCGCAGCTCCGCCACGCCGATGTCGGGCCGGACGTAGTAGAGCGCCGAGGACCGGAAGGAGTGCGTGCCGTCATGGACGCGACCCGCGGCCAGGGGCATGCGGTATTGCAGCAGGCCGTTCTTGCCCCAGAACACGCCCGACCATTTGAGCGAGCGCAACGTCTCGCGCAGGTTGCCATGGATGCGGAACCGGAAGCGGTCGATGATCGCGGGCAGGTAGTTGGCGTTGTGGCTCGAGAAGACCATCAGCCCGCCGGGCCGCAGGGCGCGCTTCATCTCGGTCAGGGCCATCGTGCGCTCGCGTGAGTCGAGATGGTCGATGCCGTTGTAGCTGAAGAGCACGAAATCGAAACTCTCGTCCGCGACCGATGCAAGACGGCGCGCGTCGGCAACGGCGAAGCTGAAGGCCGGGAATTCCGCCTTGCATCGCGCGATCATGCCAGCGGAATAGTCGACGCCGAGATAGGACCTTGCGAGCGGCGCGAAATGGCGGGTGGTCCGGCCGCCGCCGACGCCGATGTCGAGCATGTCCATCGCGCCGAGCGACGGACGGAGTTGAGACAGCAGGGTCTCTTCCGGCTTCTGCAGCCCGTCGGGGCGGGCATAGAGGGCGACGATGTCGGGCGACTCGTAGGTCGCATGAGTGAGATCCGACGCAAAGCCGCTCATGCCTTGCCCCATTCATGGTCCCAATCGGTGATCGTTCCCGGGCGGCCGATCGTGCCGAGCTGCACCGGAAGGACACGGTCGACCAATCGGGAGGGCAGGAGACGGCGGAGCATGAGCACGAGGCGCAGGTAGGAACGGTCGAAGTCGAACGGGCGGCGGCGGTGCTGGCCGCCGGGGCGCACGATGAGACGGTCGGGATAGCTGCGGGTCGCGATCAGAGATGGCGCATTCTGGCTCACGAAGGCGCCCAGCATGCGTTTCTTGTCGTCCAGTTCCGACGGGGCCATCCGGAGTTTCAGGATCGGGCGGCCATCGACGCCGTCCGGGGGGCCGTTATAGGAGACCAGCCCCAGCAACCAGCGGGCGCACAAGGCGAGGATGCGGTGCGGTGTGTGCAGCAGGGAAACGTAGGGGCTGTATTCGGGGGCCTCGTAGACGGTGAACCGGTCGGCCGGCGTGACGAGGCGATCGATCAGGGCCGCGATCATGTCGTGATGGACATGGCCACCCTCGAAAGCGGGCGTGACGATGACGGTCGGCTGGTACTCGTCGATGATGGCGCGAAGCGCCGCCGATGCGGCGTGAAGCTTCGCGGGATCGCGGCTCTCCAGCGGAGGCATCATATCCAGGAAGCGTAGGTCTGCTTCGCCGAGGCCTGCGATGCGCCAGGCGGCGCGTGCCTCCGCTTCCCGCCGTTCCGGCAGCGCCGGCGTTTCGTCGCGTGCCAGATAGACGATACGCGTGACACCGCCGAGACGGCTGTTGCGCAGGCCGAGCCCGCCGGCGGCGATGACGCAGTCGTCTTCGTGCGGGGCGAGGATCAGCAGGCGGCCAGGCGCATCCCACGCCATCCAGCGTTCGGTCATCCGGATCCTCAGCAGGGCGAGTGTCGCGAGCATCAGGAGCAGCGTGTAGAAGAGCGCGAAAGGCAGGGCGATCCAGAACAGACCAGGGAGCCGGGTCGCCAGCCAGAGCAGGAGAGCGGCGGCGGCCAACAGTGCCACCACGATCGACGGCCGGAAGTCGATGCGGAGCTTCATTCGATCGCGGAGCCCATTCCTGCAACACCTATGCTATCAATTGCCCCGATACATCAAGCCCTTGGGATCCGTGGACCAGCCGTTGCGTCTCCTTCATGTCGTTCCGACATATCTTCCGGCCACGCGATATGGCGGACCCATCCGGTCGGTCCACGCGCTCTGCCGTGAACTCACCGCCGCGGGCCACGACGTTCAGGTCTTCACCACCAGCGTCGACGGTCCCGGCGACAGCGATGTGCCACACAACGTGCCGGTCGACGTCGAAGGCGTGAAGGTCACCTACTTCCCGAGTCGCGTACTGCGCCGCCTGTACTGGTCCCCGCCGATGGGACGCGCGCTCGGCCAAGTCACGGCGGGCTATGACGCCGTCCATCTCCATTCGGTGTTCCTGTGGCCGATTCTCGCTGGCGCCCGGGCGGCGCAACGCGCGGGCGTGCCTTACGTGATCTCGCCACGAGGGATGCTGGTGCCCGAACTGATCCGTCGGAAAAGCCGCTGGGTGAAGGAAGCGTGGATTCGCTTGATCGACCGGCCCAATCTGGAACGGGCAGCCGCCGTGCACGCCACCTCGGAGATCGAGGCGCAGCATATTGCGAGCTTCGGCTGGCGCCTGCCGCCGATCGCCATGATCCCTCACGGCGTCGACGATCCGCCATCGCCAACGTCGAAGCCGCTGTCGCCCGATATCGCCGCGGCGGTGGCGGGCGGGCCGATGGTCCTCTCGTTCGGCCGGCTGAGCTGGGAGAAGGGCCTGGACCGGGGGATTGCCGCCCTTGCGGAAGCGCCCGGGGTGCGCGCCGTCATGGCGGGCGACGATGCCGGCGATCACGCCGCCTATCTTGCCTCGGAGGCTCAGCGTCATGGCGTCGCCGACCGGGTGACGATCATCGCCCGTCACGTTTCTGGCGCGGACAAGGAGGCGCTTTTCACCGCCGCGCGCCTCTTTGCGATGACCTCGCTCTCGGAGAATTTCGGCATCGCCGCCTTCGAGGCGATGCGCCGCGGCGTGCCGGTCCTCGCCACGCCCGACGTCGGCATGTCGGAGATCGTGCGCCAGACTGAGGCCGGCATGGTCGTCGAGGCGACGCCGGTCGCCATCGCGGCCGGCCTGAGGATCATGTTCGCTGACCCGGATCTCTGTCGCCGCCAGGGCGAGGCCGGGCAGCGTCACGTCATCGATCACTACGGCTGGCCGGCCGTGGCGCGCCGGATGGCGGATCTCTACCGGTCGATCGCGGATGCCTCCCGTCGAGGAACGGCTCCATGATGGAACTGCTGCAGCAGAGCCCCTTCGATCCGGCGAAGGAGCCGAAGATCGTCATCATCGCCGACTGGCTGCCACCGGATTTCGGCGCGGTCGGGCAATACATGCAGATGCGGGCACGGGCGCTTGCAGAGCAGGGGCACGATGTCACTCTGGTCGGCCTTTCGACGCTTCGGAGCTCGACGATCCAGAATTCGGAGGGCAGGGGACGGTTGACGGAGATCAGGCTCGCGGCGCGGCCCGTGCCTCGTGGCTCTCTGATCGGGCGCATGCTGTGGACGATCGCGACCAATCTCCGCCTGATCTCCGCGGCTTTCGGTCCCTTACGCGCAGCGGATGGCATCCTGTTCACGGGGTCGCCGCCGTTCCTCATCCACCTGCTGGCACCGCTGAAGCCACTGTGGCGAGGCAGGCTCGTGTATCGGATCACGGATTTCCATCCCGAATGCCTCATCGCCGCGCGCGACCGTCCCTCGCGCGCCCTTGGCTTCCTCCTGGGATTGACCAACTTCTGGCGGCGAAGGGTCGACGGCTTCGAGGTGCTGGGCGAGGATCAACGCCGCCGCCTCACCGAGACCGGTATCCCGGCGGATCGCATCGCCCTCGTCCGGGACGGATCGCCCGTGTCCTTCGAGGATGACGGGCCGGTCGAACCGCTGCCTGCGGAGCTGACCGGGAAGTGCGTATTGCTCTACTCCGGCAACTACGGCGTGGCCCATGAAGTGGAGACGGTGGCTCGCGGCTATGAACTCCATCACCGGCGTGGAAGCGGACGTGTCCACCTGTGGCTTAGTGCCACAGGGGCGGGGGCGGAAGAACTCGCCGCGCGGTTCAGTGCCGCCGGGCTTCCTTTTCACCGATCCCCTCCGGTGCCCCTCGAAAGGCTACCGGGCCTGCTCAGGGCGCCGGCTGCACATCTGGTCACTCTGCGGGATGCATTTGTCGGCTACGTGATGCCGTCCAAAATTTATGCATGCATAGAATCGGGCAAACCGGTCCTCTTCGTGGGGAGTGCCCTTTCCGATGTGGATTTGCTCGCCCGTTCCTCATCGGCAGCCTATTGGCGGGTACCGAGTGGAGACGCAGACGGACTCGCGGCGGCACTCGAGGACCTCGCGGATCGATAGCCCAGGGTAAGACTGACATTGCCGTATCAATGCAGATTTCGCCTTGAAATTGCCTCATAGCCCCTGGATTCAGGGCGTCCGTACGGGCAGCGCCGTTTCATTTCCCGCGTTTCCTTATCCCCTCACGTCTGAGTGTATTAGGGGCGCAGGTCTTGGCTTTCTGCACGCAATTGTCTATTTTGTTCATCGACTTGGGTGGGACCGAACCGTGATCGTCGGGGAGGGCCAAGTGGGTGATGGTTCCAAAAATTGATCATGATGTCCTTGCGGCTTCGTGATCGGGTTGGGTCAAATGTTCAAAATTGCACTTCGGACGCAGGGTCTAGCGGCGATGTCGGTCCTTCTCTGGACCGCCGCCGCTGTCGCGCAGGTCGGTCCCGAAGTGGCCCAGGCGCCTCCCGGGGCCGCGCAACCGAGTGGCGGTCCCAGCCAGGGTGCCGGCCCGATGCAGGGCTCCGGCCCGATGCAGGGGGCGGGCCCGAGCGGTCCCGCCGGCGGCGGTGTGCCGGGTGGCCCCGGTAGCGATCCGCAGCAGGCCCAGCAGGGACCGCAGCAAGGTGGTGGTCCGCTTCAGAATGCCGGTCCGCTGCAGGGCGCTGGTCCTGTGCAGACTGCCGGACCTCTCCAGAGCGCGGGTCCGCTGCAAAGCGCTGGCCCCCTCCAGAGCGCCGGTCCGCTGCAGAGCAACGGTCCGCTGCAGAATGCCGGCCCGTTGCAGCCAGCCGCTCCGCTTCAGAACACGGCTCCTGATAGTGGTCCGCCGGGAGGGCTGGAAAGCCTTACCAATACGGGCTCTCCGATGATTCCCCCGCCGGACAACAACCCCGGCAACTATGCCGGCGTGCCGTATGGCCCGACGGGTGGACCGACGATGCAGCAACTCATCGCGCAGATGCTGGGAGGAGCGGACGGCACGTCGTCGGAGACGCTGGTTTCGTTGGTCAACACCCTGACGCCCGACTCGCCGCAGCCGGGACAGCCGACGCCCTATACGCCGGTCAGCAATAATCCGCAGCCGCCGTCTGGCCCATCGTTTCCGGTTGGTCCACTGCCGCCCGTCTATGACACGCCGTCGTCGCAGCAGCAGAGCCAGAGGTAGTGCGTCACAGCGTCTGCGTGGAAAATTCTTCCAGCCGACACTAGGACCGCTACCGGGATGGCGCTCGGAACCCATGGCTATTAGCGCGAATCGATCGCTGCTGACTTGGTCGCCCGTTTTTGGCTGGGTGCTGTTGGCTTGTGCAACGTCGGCGGCGCATGCCCAGACCGAGACGTCGTCGCCGGCCGCGCAGATCCTGCTCGAGCAGACGCCGGTGGTCGACATTCCCGACATTCCGGTTTCGGCAACCGGCGCCGTGAACGCTCCCGGAGAGGTCGGCATAGCGGTGGGCGCCTTCACCCTCTACCCGTCCCTCGAAGTGCAGGCCGGGTACGACAGCAACGTCTACGCGACGTCGGCGCCAACGGTCGGTTCTCCCTACACGCTGATCCGGCCCGTAGTGGAATTGAAGTCCGACTGGCTCAATCATTCGCTTCGGGTTCTGGCCGGGGCTGGCGTGGGCATCTACGCCAACGCCAGTTCCCAGAATTACTGGAACGCCAACATCCAGGTCGACGGCCGTCTGGATATCCGTGAGGATTTCTATGCCACCGGCCTCGTTGCCGTGCGACGCCAGACCGAAGCGCTCGGCACGCCGAACGCGCTGGTCGCAAGCTCTCCCACAGTGGTCGATTCAATTCCGGTCGAAGTCGGCCTGTACCAGCGTTTCAACCGCTTCTTCTACGACTTCAGGGCCTCGGCAACCCGCTACAACTACACCGACAACAGCATCGTGAGCTCCGCGGGATTGCCTGCGGCCAGCCGTAATCGCATAGAGTATGACGAGCGGGTTCGGCTGGGTTATGAGGTGACGGATGGCATCGACGTCTGGGTGGCGCCTGGCCTCAATCAGCGCATCTACGATCAGTTCGTGAATGCCTTCGGCCAGCAGCGCGATTCGAACGGGTGGAACGTCAATCTGGGCGCCACCATCAAGTTTTCGCCGAAAAGCATCCTGGAAGGCTATGTCGGCTACACGAATCAAACTTACATCGCCGACGGTACGACGACTCCGGCCTTCACCTTCGGTCTGTCGGGAAGCTGGAACGGCTATGAGCCGCTGACGATCCGGCCGGCCTTCGCGCGGTCGATCAACGAATCCCCTTACAGCAACTACACGAACTACGTCTCGACCACGGTCGGCGTGGATTTCACTTACGATATCCACGATGCTTGGCAGATGGTCGGCGGGACCGGTCTCAATATCGCGGATTTCACGCCGGCGGCCGGGTCGAGTGTGGGACCCCGCACCGATTACTACTGGCGCGCGTCGCTTGGTTTGCTGTATGCACTGCGACCGCAGATACAACTCGGGCCGCTTTACGAACATACGACCGCCTGGTCGACCGACGTCGCATCTGGCGGTCCATCGTACACCCGAGAAGTGGTGTCCCTTAGGCTTGTTGCAAGACGGTGATCTGGTGAACGTGCGTCCTTTCCTTTCCCGTTGCCTTGGGCCGCTCTTTGTGGCGATGGCACTGCTTGTCGGTGCCTGCGATCCGCAGCCGCCGGCCTCCACCATGACCATCCAGCAGCCGTCGCAGGGAACTCAGAACCTGCGTCTCGGCGAATATCGCGTCGCGCCGGGAGACCGGCTCCGGGTCGTGGTCCTGTCCGACACCGAGCTGTCGGGCGAATACGAAGTCGATTCGACGGGAATGATCTCGCCCCGCATGGCCGGCCGGGTCGTCGTGCTCGGCATGTCGATGCCGGAAATCGAGGCCATGCTGGCCGACCGCTACCGCTCAGGCGGTTACCTGCGAAATCCCCGCATCAGCGTCGATCTCGTGTCGCGCCGTCCATTCTACATTGTGGGCGAGATCGGGCGGCCGGGTTCGTTCCCCTATGTGTCGGGCATCAACGTCCTGCAGGCGATCGCGATCGCCGGTGGGTATACGCGTCGCGCTTCCAAGACGCGCATCACAATTCAGCGCTTCAACGCGCAGCAGGGTCAGGAAGAGACGGTAACGGAGGATTCACCGGTGGGGCCGGGCGACATCATCCGCGTGCCGGAGCGTTGGTTCTAACTCTAAGGTCTGTGTAAGGCGTCTTGGATAGAGCGTTCTTGGGGATGGGCGATGTGGGATCGCCTATCGGGTTGGGCAACGTGCAGTGGCAGGTCCGGTAACGGGCTGTCCTGTTTCGAAGCTCGATTGGGTGTCGTCGCGAGTTTTCTTTTTCGCGGAGTGTTGTGGGATGGGATCGTTGCCGAGGGCGGACCACATTGTGGATGAGCCCAACCAGAATCGTATGGTGCCTGCGCCTGACGCGGCGGCACTCGCGCCCGTTCGCCCGGTCGAATCGCCGAACGAATTGTGGGAGTGGCTGCGCCTGCTCAATCGCCGCAAGGCATTGATCCTGGGGTGCGGGCTCATCGCAACGGCGCTCATGGCGCTGATGATCGCGCAGGCCACGCCGCTCTACAAAGCTTCCTCGCGCATCATGCTCGATACGCGGACGTTCAAGGTGGTCAGCACCGAGGCGGCCTTGTCGGGCGTGGACACGCTCAATATGGGCGCCATCCAAAGCGAGCTGGAGGTCATCCAGTCGGAGTTTCTGATCGGCCGCGTCGTCGACAAGCTCGGTCTCGCCAACAATCCCGAGTTCAACGGCACCAAGCCGCCGGGCTTCATCGACAACGCCCTGCAGCCGTTGCGCGATCTGTGGAGCACCGGCATCTCCACGCTGCTGGCCCCGCCGCCCAAGCCGCAGCAGGCGAGCGCCGCACCGGCGCCGGCGCGCACCGGTCGCCCGGCCGAGGACAGCGACCCGCGCCGCCGCGCGGCGATCGGCGCCGTCGCCGGCCGGCTCAGCGTCACGCTGCTGGGACGGACCTTCGTCATCCTGATCACGGTCGAAAGCCCCGACGGCACGATGTCGGCGCGCATCGCCAACGCGCTTGCCGAGGCCTATCTCGCCGACCAGATCGAGACGAAGAACGAGGCCAACCGCCGCGCCACCGAATGGCTCGAGCAGCGCCTCGCGGAACTGCGCCGTAACCTGCAGGTCGCGGAGGAGGCGGTCGCCGCCTACCGCCGCGACAAGGGTCTGGCGGGCAGCCCGGAGGGCGCCGTCTCGACCCAGACGCTGTCGGACCTCAACAGCCGCTACACCGCCGCCAAGGGCCGCCGCATCGAGCGCGAGGGCCGCCTGATTGCGCTCAGCAAGGCGAGCCTCAATCCGGGCGAACTCGCCAACATCCCGGAAGTGTCGGGCAATACGACGCTCGCGGCACTGCGCATCCAGGATGTCGAGCTCACCCGCAAGAGCGCCGAGCTTTCGTCGCAGCTTGGTGAAAACCACCCCAAGATCCAGCAGGTGCGCAGCGAACTCGCCTCGATCCGGGCGCGCTTCATCACCGAGACGCAGCGCATCACGCTGGCGGTCCGCGCCGAACTCGACGCGGCCAAGTCCGAGGAAGACGAGCTCAAGGAGTTGGTCGACAAGGCGTCGGTGGTTTCCGGCACGGCCAGCCAGTACGAAGCCGAGCTGAAGCAGCTGGAGCGTGAGGCGCAGTCGAATCGCACCCTTTATGAAGGCTTCCTGACTCGCTTCAAGGAACTGCGAGAGCAGCAGGATATCCAGCGCGCGGATGCCCGCATCCTCGCCTACGCCCATCCGTCGGGCGCGCCGTCCTCGCCGAACTACAAGACCGGCCTGATGGCAGCCTTCATCATCGGCTCGCTGCTCGGCATGGCCGGGGCGGTCGCGGCCGAGAAGCTCGACCGCGTGTTCCGCTCGGCCTCCCAGGTCGAGGAGGCCACGGGCGTGGGCGTGCTCGGCATGGTTCCCGAGGTGAAGGGACCGGCGACCACGCGTTCCAACGTGGTCACCCACGTGCTCGAGAACACGACGTCGCCGGCGGCGGAGTCGATACGAGCCGTCTTCACCGCGATCAGTCTCGGCAGCCTCGACCGGCCGCCGCGCATCATTGCGATCACGTCGTCGACGCCGAGCGAGGGCAAGACCACCTTCGTGGCCGCCCTTGGCGGCCTGCTGACGAAGATGAACGCCTCACGCCGGGTGCTGATCGTCGATCTCGACCTCCGGCAGGCCCGCCTGTCGGCGGCGCTCGGCCTCAAGGATCGTGGCGGCACGATCGACGAGTACCTGATGGGCATCAAGACGCTGGAGGAGTGCACAAGGCGCCACGATCTCTCCGGCGTCGACTATATCTGCGCCCGTCCGAACACGCCCAACGCGCCGGAAATCCTCGAGTCGCACGCCATGAAGGCTGCCCTGGGCGTCTTCGCGGAGCGCTACGACCTCGTGATCCTCGACGGCCCGCCGGTCATGGCGGTTTCCGACGCGCGCATCATTTCGCGTCTGGCCGACTACACGGTGTTCATCGTGCAGTGGGCGAAGACCCCGCGCGAGGTCGTCAAGACGGCGATTTCGGCGCTGATGAACGTCACCAACCATGTCGGTGTGGTCATCAACCGCGTGAACCTGGCCAAGCACGCCCGCTATGGCTACGGCGACCACGGCGACTACTACTCGCGCTATCGCGGCTATTACGGCTCGGGTGCCGACATGGCCGCGAGCGCCGCCAATCGTCCGCCGCTCAAGCTGGCCAAGAAGTAAGCCCGACCGCCACGCGAAGGCCTGGAGCCCTCGCGTGGCGCTCACGCAATCGTAAGCGGCCCGTGGGCCCCTTGCATGCGACCGTTGTGTCTCCCGCCACCGGAGACACTCCATGAAGACCTCTTCTCTTGCGGCAGGCTGCGCGGCCTTACTCGCCGCGGCGGCGCTCGCCGCTTCTTCATTTGCCCAGAGTCCGCCGACGCGGCTGCGCGGCGCGATTTCCGCCATTGACGGCAAGACGGCGACCATCGCGACGCGCGAGGGGAAGGCGGTCGACGTGAAGCTCGCGGACAACTGGAGCGTGGCCCTGGTCGCGCCCCTCGCAATGACCGACATCAAGGAAAACAGCTTCGTCGGCATCGCCTCGCTGAAGGGCCCCGACGGCGGCCTGAATGCGCTCGAGGTACTGGTTTTTCCCGAAGCGGCGCGGGGCAGCAATGAGGGGCATTATCCCTGGGACCTGCAGCCCGAGAGCATGATGACCAATGCCACGGTGGCGACCGTCGCGGCGGGCGGCGACGGGCCGACACTGACACTCAAGTACAAGGACGGCACCCAGACCATCAGGGTGAAGCCGGGGACGCCGATCGTGACCTTCGTGCCCGGTGATCGCGCCGACGCCAAAGTGGGAGCGAAGATCTTCACGGGCGCGTCCAAAGCTGCGGACGGCACCTTGACGGTTACGCGCTTACTGGTTGGAAAGGACGGGCTGACGCCGCCGATGTAGCCGTGATCCTCCCGCTGGGGATGCCTACAGGCGCCAGAGCGTGACGCCTTCGGGCGTGGCGGCCCGGTCGAGCAGACCCGTGACGTCCGCCACGAAACCGCCCGGGGCCGACTTCAGCAGCGGCTTCACGAGCGACCAGCCGCCTTCGCTGTATGGTTTGTGGGCGACCGCCAGCACGACGGCATCGGCCGGCTGGAGATTCTCGAGCGGCGTCAGCGAGAGATCGTATTCCTCGCGCAACAGGTCGCCATCCGCCATCGGATCGTGCAGTTGCACGGTGATTCCGAAATCCTGCAACTCGCGCACGATGTCGACGACCCGCGTATTGCGGATGTCGGGAACGTTCTCCTTGAAGGTGACGCCCAGGACCGTGACGATGGGACGGCCGTTGCGGGCGTGCCGCATGACGCTGCGAACCACGCGATCGGCGACATGCAGGCCCATGCTGTCGTTGACCCGGCGGCCCGAATGGATGACGTGCGGGTGATAGCCCACTTCCTCGGCCTTGTGGGCGATGTAGAACGGATCGACGCCGATGCAGTGCCCGCCGACCAGACCGGGCTTGAAGGGCAGGAAATTCCATTTGGTGCCGGCGGCGGCGAGCACGTCGCGCGTATCGATTCCCAGCCTGTCGGAGATGAGCGCGACCTCGTTGATCAGCGCGATGTTGATGTCGCGCTGCGTGTTCTCGAGCACCTTGGCGAACTCCGCCACCTTGATCGACTCGGCGCGATGCGTGCCGGCCTTCACGACGGCACGATAGGTCGCGTCGATGACGTCGAGCGTCTCCGGCGTGTCGGCGGACACGATCTTCAGGATGCTGTCGAAGCGGCGCTCCTTGTCGCCGGGATTGATGCGCTCCGGCGAGTAGCCGACGTTGAAGTCCGCCTTCCACCTAAGCCCGGACGCCTTCTCGAGGACCGGGATGCAGACATCTTCCGTGACGCCGGGATAGACGGTCGATTCGTAGACCACGATGTCGCCGCGCTTGAGCGTCCGCCCGATGGTCTCGGAGGCGCACTTCAGGGGACCGAGGTCGGGTTGCTTGCTGGCGTCGATCGGTGTGGGGACCGTCACGATATGGAAGTCGGCGGCAGCAAGATCGCGGGGATCGCACGAGAAGCGAAGGCCCGGCGCGGCAAGCATTTCAGGCTCGACCTCTCCCGTACGGTCGTGGCCATGGGAGAGTTCGGAGATGCGGCGCGAATCGATGTCGAAGCCCAGCACCTGGTAGCCGATGCGACCGAAGCCGGCGGCGACGGGCAGGCCAACGTAACCAAGCCCGATGACGGAGATCTTACGTTTCATCTCGTCGATTTTTGACAGGTCATGTGGCCGCTGGCATCCAATTTCAGCGGTCTTTTCCGGCCGGAGGCTCTTCGCGGGCGAGCTGGCGGAGCTGCGCGACCATGCCCGCGACGTACAGTCCAAGGTTCGCCACGATCCAGGCAAGTCCGAGAAGGTCGCCGTAGCCCAGCTCCTGGCCTGCTACCTCGAACGGGAGTGGCGGTTTCACGAAGAATGCGATGTTGAGCGCCAGGAACAGGCAGCGGACCTCCGTGAGGCCGAAGCCCGCGCTGGCCAGATGGAACGTGCGCGATACCTCGGCTCGCAGCAGCGACTGAGCCGTCATCGTGAGATAGGCCGCCAGTCCCAGGACGGCGATTTCCAGGCGGATGTAGCCGGAGAGGCCGAGCCCGAGGGCGAACAGGAACTGGCTCAGCACGTCGACCGACTGGTCGAGGAAGAAACCGTAGCGGGGCCGCTCGATACCGCGCCGGCGCGCGACGGCACCATCGAGGGAGTCGCCGAACCAGTTCAGGATCAGGGCGGCATTCACGCCCCAAAGCCAGGCGGGTTCCCGAGACGCCTGTGCATACGAGAAGAAGGCCAGTACGGCGGCCAGGAAACCGAGGCCGGTCAGGAAGTCCGGCGACATCCAGCGTGGCAGGCGGGGAACGATCCATGCGATAAGCCTTCGTTCCGGCACCGACAGCCAGCCTTGGTTGGAACGTGAGAGGGGAGCGTCGCGGACCGTCGCCATGGTCTGCGGAGACTAGCCTACTTCATGGCGCTCGTACTGCTTCAGGACCGTCCTTGCCTTCGCTGATTCCGCAAAGCTCTTCGGCACGTCGTCTGGTCTATGAATTGATTTATGCCTGGCCGGGGACCTGGACCGGGACGACGTTCAACGTTGGCATGGCGCCGGTCGACCCGTTCGTCCTCGCCGATCCGCAGCTCGCGCGCGATGCCAGCCAGATCCAGCTCTACGCGGAATTGTTCTCCCTCGCCCAATATGACGCTTTCGAGTGGCGGGAGAGTTCGGTGCTCGAAGTCGCGGCCGGATGCGGCGGTGGACTCCTCTATCTCTCGAAGCGCTACAAGCCGCGGGAGGCCATCGGTGTCGATCTTTCCGTCGTCGCCGCCTGGAGGGGGCGCCGGCTGGGCGTCGATCTCCGGCAGGCCGAAGCGGCCCGTCTGCCGTTCGAGGAGAGGCGCTTCGATTGCCTGGTCTGTGTCGACGCGCTGAACTACCTCGGCGACGAGGCGTTCATTCGCGAGGCGAAGCGCGTTCTGAGGCCCTCGGGCAGGCTTCTTCTGGCGGAAACGTCGACGGGCTTCGAGGAGGCGAAGGCGCGCTTCGGTCGCCTGGCGCGCATGAGCGGCATGATGGTCGCTGCCGTGCGCGACGTGTCGGACGGCGTCCGGCGATCCATTCGCGAGCGAAGTCCCCGTGTCGAAAAGGCGCTGAGGTGGGTGCCCCCCTTCGTGCGACCTCAGGTGCGGGAAATGTTGTCGGCCGAAGGCAGCGAGCGCTATCGCCGCTGGCAGCACGGCAGCTACTGCTTCTCGATGGCTGTCCTGCGGCTGGTGTGAACTACCCACCGACGTGAAAGCGCGTGCCTTTCATGCTTCGACGGCGCAGGGCCTCGGGGACGAGGAGACTGAGGCGCGAAAGCCAGAACGGCACCAGAGGGAATCCGATCATCCCCTTGTTCCTTCGCAGGCCCGAGAGGATGCGTTCGGCGGCGTCGGCGGCGGATATTTCGCCCGGTCGCGGTCCGAGATGCCTGCCGGCCATCGCCGTGGCGACGAACCCCGGACAGGCGACGGCCACCCGCACGCCCTCCGGGGCGACTGCATCGCGCAAGGCCAGCCCATAGGACAGCAGTCCCGCCTTGGACGCCGAGTAGGCCGGCGCATCGGGCAGGGGCACGAGCGAAGCCAGCGACGCCACCAGGACGATCTGGCCGCGCCTTTCCCGGCGCATGCGGGGAAGAACGAGATGAACGATGTCGATCGCCGCCAGCAGATTGGTCTCCAGTACCCGGCGCGCGACCTTGCCATCCTCGAGAGCCTGGTCGGCGGATCGTCCCTCGAGGATACCGGCATTCGCGATCAGGAGGTCGACAGGGCCGTCCTGCTCGAGGTCGCGCAGGAAAGCCGACAGGCCGTCCCTGTCCGCGACGTCCAGGCTCGCGACCTTGCAATCGGCGCTCTTCGATCTGCACGCCGTTGCTACCTCCTCGAGGCGGCCGGCATTGCGGCCAAGCAGGGCCAGCGTCCGGCCGGGCGCGGCCAGAGAACGCGCCAGGGCGGCGCCGATCCCACTGGACGCACCGGTTATGACGATGGTTCTGAAATCCATGCCGGATCAGCGGCCGGCAATGGCGCCGACGATGGAGGAATTGCTGCGGATATCCGGCAACTCTTCCGCTACGGCGTCGATCACCGAGTCGATCTGCTCCTGGCTGTGCTCCGACGTGATGAAGAAACGAAGCCGCGCCTGGTTCTCAGCCACGCCGGGGAAGACGGCAGGAACGACGTTGAAGCCCCGTTGCAGCAGCCGTTCCGACAGCATGATGGTCTGGCCGGAATTGCCGATGATGACCGGCACCACGGATGCGCCGATGCTGAGGCCGGTATCGAGACCGCGCGACTTGGCCCTCGTCAGGAGCGCACGGCCGTTGCGGCGCAGCGCGGTGGCGCGCTCCGGTTCGCGCATCATCACCTCGACCGCCGCCGTGGCCGCCGCCGCCACGGGAGGCGCCAGGCCGACGCTGAAGACGAAGCCTGGCGACGTGTAGCGGAGCAGTTCGATCAGCGCCCGGCTGCCGGCGATGTATCCGCCGGCCGCGGCCAGCGTCTTGCTGAGCGTCCCCATCCAGATCTCGACCTCCGTCGGATCGATGCCCTGTTCCTCGGCGATGCCCCGGCCTGTCGCACCGAGAGCACCCGTCGCGTGCGCCTCGTCGACCATCAGCCACGCATTGTAGCGCTTCTTCAGCTTGATCAGGGCGGCAAGGTCGGGAACGTCACCGTCCATGCCGTAAAGCCCCTCGACGATGATCAGCGCCCGACGATACCGCGCGCGATTGAGGCGTAACGCCCGCTCGAAGGCATCGAGGTCGCCGTGCGGGCAGAGGATGCGTTTCGCGCCGGAAAGCTTGGCTCCCTCGACGATGCTGTTGTGGACCAGGGAGTCGGCCACGATGAGATCCTCGGGCCCCAGCAGTTCGCCGATCACCGTCACGTTCGTGGCATGCCCGCTTACGAAGGCGATCGCATCCTCGGTGCCGCTGAGACGCGCCAAAGCCGCTTCGAGGTCGCGGTGCACCTGGCGTTCGCCCGACGACAGGCGGCTGGCCGACACGGAAGTCCCGTAATGGTCGATCGCGGCCTTCGCCGCCGCTGCCACGTCGGGATGGCCATTCAGACCGAGATAGTCGTAGGACGAAAAGTTGGTGATGGTGCGACCGTCGATCGACGTCGTGCTCGACGCACGGCCGTCGTGCAGGCGATAGAACGGGTTGCTGATGCTGGTGAGATCGCCCACCGCTTTCCAGATTTTCAGGATCTCGTACTCGGGCAAGGTCGAGAAGTCGAAATCCTTCCGCCCGCTCGCTGTCCTAGCTTGAGGGCGGGTGGGGGAGGCCGCTGACTGGCCCAGCGCCTGTCGTACCCGATCGACGGTTTCCTGTGCGGTGTTCGATCGCAGCTGGTTCATAACGGCCCGTCGATCTGCTTGACCTTCTGCAGGACGGCAGTGACCGCCGCCTTCTGGTCAGAAGGCGATGCCGCATCGGCCTCCTCGGCAAGATGGCTGGCGGACAGGGCCGCGAGCGTGCCGGGCACGGCATCGCGAGGCGTTTCTCCCGTCACGAGCGGAGTGACGCGACGGGCGACGTCGGCCGGCGTGATGCCGCTCGCGAGCGACATCATCGGCAGCTCGATCTGCAGCGATGCTTCGACGGTCGTGCGCAGCTCCAGCATCATCAGCGAGTCCATGCCGATGTCGGCAAGCGGCCGGTGACGATCGATTTCCTTGGGCGGCAACCGAAGCACGCGCGCGATCTCGTCGACGACGATGTCGAGGAGGGCGGCCGTCGCTTCTTCCGACGGCATCGCGCGCAGGCGTTCGAGCGTGACGGCGGCCTGGCCGGACTGCCGCGAAGCGTTCCCGGTGTCGATCGCATTGAAAGTCGGCGCGCGCACGGCAGCCAGTTCCCGCTTGGCCATGGTCCAGTCGACGCGGGCGATCGCGCAGACATCGGCGACCTGCCGTCCCTCGGCGTCGAAGGCCCAGTCCAGGCCGTTGAGCGCCATGCGCGCGGGCATGAGGGTCGAGGCGAAGCGACGCTTGAGGCTGGCATTCGCCTCGATATGGCGGGCGAGGTAACCCGCATCCTCGATCGCGCCCCAGGCGACGGCGAGCGCGGGCAGTCCGCGGGCGCGAAGACGGCGGGCCACTCCTTCGACGTAGGCGTTGCCGGCGACGTAGTTGAATTGTCCCGGGTTGCCGAACAGCGTGGTGGCCGAGGAAAAGAGCAGCAGATAGTCGAGCGCAAGGCGGCCGGCCAGACGCTCGAGATGCAGGGCGCCGCTCGCCTTGGGGCGCAGCACCGTCTCGATCGATTCCCGGTCGGTGCCCTGGATCAGCCGGTCGTCGAGTACCATGGCGGCGTGGACGATGCCCTTGATGGAGCGCCCGCGTCCGAGCTGCCCGACGAAGCGCTCGAGAGCGGTCGCGTCGGTGACGTCGACGGCCGCGACCTCGACCGTCACGCCCCTGGCGCGCAGGGCTTCGACCTGTTCGGCAACGGTCTCGGAGAGATGCCCGGAGCGGCTGACCAGTGCGAGGTGACGGGCATTGCGATCGGCCAGCCATTCGGCCGTCGCGAGGCCGAAGCCGCTGGTGCCGCCGATCACGACATGCCAGCCCTCGACATCGACGGGGAAGGTATTGACCGGCGCATCGGCGACACTGGCCTGACGGGGGGGCGACACGATGATCTTGCCGATATGGCCGGCGCGCTGCATCAGCCGGAAGGCTTCGGCGATATGCGCGCCGTCGAAGACGCGATGCGGCAGGGGCGAGAGGTCTCCCTGGTCGAACAGGGAGACGACGTCGGCGAAAAGCTGCTGCGAGAGCGCCTTGTGCGCGCCGATGAGCTGGTCGACGTCCACGCCGAAATAGCTCAGGTTGCGGCGAAGCGGCCGCAGGCCGAGATGCGTGTTGGCATAGAAGTCGCGCTTGCCGAGCTCGATGAACCGACCGAACGGCTTCAGGCAGTCCATCGAACGGATCATTGCCTCGCCCGCCAGCGAGTTCAGCACGACGTCCACTCCCTTTCCGCCGGTGAAGCCCATCACTTCCTCGGCGAAGGCGAGAGTGCGCGAGTTGCACACGAAGTCGGCGCCAAGATTGCGCAGAAGCGCTCGCTTCTCGCCGCTGCCGGCAGTGGCGATGATCGTCGCACCGCGCCGCTTGGCGATCTGCAGGGCAGCAAGGCCAACGGCACCGGCGCCGCCATGGATCAGCACGGTTTCACCGGCGTCCAGTCGCGCGAGGTGCACGAGCGAATAGTAGGCCGTCAAGAAGGCAACGGGCAGGGTCGTGGCGTCTTCGAGCGAGAGCTGGCTGGGCAGCTTGCTCACGGCGAAGGTGCGCGCGATGACGTGGCTGGCAAAGGCGCCTGGGACGAAGGCGAGCACCCGGTCGCCGATGGCGAAGTTTTCCACGTCGGGACCGACGTTCACTACCGTGCCGGCGCACTCCATGCCGAGGCCGGGACCCGCATAGCCGTCTTCCAGCGCTTCTTCCGGCAATAGCCGCAGGTTCCACATGACGTCGCGGAAGTTGAGGCCCGTCGTAGCGACCTCGATCTCGACCTCGCCGGCCTGCGGCGTCTTGCGCGGCTCCGGGATCCAGCCCAGCACGCCACGGCCGGCGCCCTGGCGGGGCGCGAGGCGCAGCGCGACGTCGTTGGAGAGAGCTTCCGGAGGACGCGGAGGCGTGGCGCCGCGCTCGACCCGGAAGACCATTCGGCGTTCGCCCGTGAAGAACACTTCCCGTTCTTCGCCAGGGGCCAGCATTTCATCGGCCGCCTGCTCGATCACGCGCTGGCGCGGCTTGCCAGAGAGTCCGAGGCAACGGATATGCAGGCCGGGATACTCGTTGCGGGCGACGCGTGTCGCGGCAATGAGCGCGCACCAGAGCGGCTGTTCGAGGGGGGCCGGCTCTTCCGCGCCGAAGTCGACGACGATCCAGAGGCGGGCAGGCGCATCGGCGAGGCGCCGGCACAGTTCCGCGATATCGTCGAGGTGACCGCCGAGGGCCACGACCGGATCGCCGGCGCGGTCGGTGGCCGGGATTGCTAGGACGAAGTCGGTGGGAACCGGCTGTTCAGTCCGCGCGGTATCGACCGGGCCGGTCGCGACACGGAGGTCGGCCGCCGCCTCGCCCTGCCAGGCGAAGATTGCCGGTTCGGACGACGTCTGGGGACTGCGGTCCGCGCTGCGACCCGAGCAGCCGCGAACGATCACGCCGATGCGTGCCTCGTCCGCCATGGAGGATACCGAGACACCTGTGAAACCGGCGGTCTCGAGCTCGTCGATCCATTCCTGATCGGACAGCAGGGCGCCGACCGGGAACTCGGTATTGGCCGAGCGCGTCCACCAGTGGCGTCGGCTTCCACGAACGATGTCCCAGAAGATGCCGGGCGCAAGTTCGCCGGCGATGATCGGTGCCCGTGGCCTCGACAGCCGCGTGATGACCGACAGGCCGTCGTCACGAACGGATGCAATCTCGCTCAAGGCGTCGATGGCGAAGGTAAGGTCCACGGAAGCCGGCGCGACCGTCTCGAGTTGCGCCCAGGTTAAGCACCGCACGAGCGGCGCCTCGTCGCCGATGGTGGCCTTCGCCTGTTCGAGGCGATCGTCGTCGAGGTCCGTGAGGATGATCTCGACGTTAGGAAGTCGCGCGCCGAGATCGACCGCCGTGGACGAATGGTCGGCGCCCACCATCAACAGGCGAAGCAGGCGGCTGCCATCGTGGTCCGACACGGCAGCGATGACGTGGCTCGTGACGGCCTCGCGGAGCCAGGCGATCTGGTTCGATGCAACGCCCAGATTACGCCAATGAGGCGAACCCAGTTCGCCGACCGCGCTCGGATCGCCCTTGCTCAGGCGGCCGATGATGCTCTCAAGTCGGGAGACGCTGGCTGCTTCGGCCGCCATCGTCGGGTGACGCTCCAGAAGCGTGCTGGCGATCGAGCCGATCTCGGGAAGGGCGCAGCTGGGCGAGAGCGTGCGAACGCCATCGCGTTCGACGGCAAGATTCTTGGCTTCGAGATGCCAGAGCAGTGCTGACCGCAGGTAGCTCGACCAGGGCGAATCGTCGTCGGAAGCCGGCTCATTCGAGGGGACTGGCGAGCTTTCGTTCCTCAGCGCCGACCAGCTCGCCCGCAAGGCTCCGGCTTCCACCAGGAGAAGAGCCTCGGAGAGGGCGGCCGCCTTGTCCGCGGGGGGCTCGAAATCCACGTTTCCGGAAGCAAGGGTGGACGGCATGCCGGGCCGGTCGAGTTTCCAGGCCACGGTGCGGTAGCTGAGCGACATGGGATCGACGGCCAGCTCGGCCGGCGCTTCGACCAGCCGGACGTTCTGTGCCGCAACGACGATCTTGCCGTGCTCGTCCCAGACATCGATGTCGACCACCATCGAACTGAGGGACTGCCGGAGCGTCCGGGCCGTCACGCGCGCGGCGATGGCGCCGGTTTCGAACACGCGCACGTTGCCGAAGCGGACGGGCAGCATGCGCTTCATCGGCATGTCTGCGACGCCGGCTTCCTCGGAGGCGAACAGCGCATGGAACGCGGCATCCAGCGCCGCGATGTCGATGATCTTCGTGCCGCTCACGAGTTCATCGGGACGGTCGAGGCTCGCGATTGCCAGTTTGGGTTCCGGGAAAACGACCTGCCGGGTCCGCTGGAAGGTGGGACCGTAATCGAATCCGAGATCATGCGCCCAGGCGTAGACGCGGTTCCGGGGAACGGCGATCGCCTGATCCGGGGCTTCCGGAACAACCGTCGCTTTGCCCGCGATCGGCGATCGCCCGACGACGCCGCGTGCGTTCAGTGTCCAGCCGCTGCCGCCGCCGCCACGCAGTCGCGAAAGCAACTCGACGATTCCCGTTTCATGCGCAAAGCGGATGGACGTCTCGTAAGAGGCCTTACCGTCGAAAACCAGCGGACGCAGAATGTCGAGGTCGCGGAGTTCCAGGGCTCCGTCTGGATGGATCTGCCGTGCCGCCGCAAGCATGGTCTCGACGTAGGCCGTCGCGGGCAGCACGGGCACGTTGCCGACCTGGTGATCGGAAATCCAGGGGAAGAGCGCAGGATCGACCGTCGAGAACCACTCGGCGCCATCCAGCCGCGGACGTGCACCGAGAAGTGGGTGGGTATGCGCCTCTGCCAGCAGGAGCGTACCGGCCTCTTCGGTCGCCTGCAGTTTGAAGTGCGTGTGTTGCCAGGGATAGAGCGGCAGGACGACGGAAGTGGCGGGCGCGGGGCCGAAGAAGCGCTGCATCTCGACCTTGCCGCCGGCCAGCGCGATCTTGGAGGCCGCACGTTCGATCGGATCGGAAGCCTTCTGACTGTCGGCCTCGCTCATCGTCTCTACGACGACGCCGCGCGTGCCGGCCTCGCGCAACACGTCGCGGACGTAGCTGGTCAGGATGGGGCGGGGGCCGACCTCGACGAAGACGCGCATTCCGTCATTGAGAAGGATGTTCAAGGCGGGCTCGAACAGAACGGGATCGCGAACGTTGTGCCACCAGTGTTCGGCACCCAGCGTCTCGGGGGTCGCAATGGCGCCGGTGACCGACGAAACGAAGCGCTTGTGCACCGGCAGCGGTCGCAGCCCCTGCAACTCCCGGAGCAACGGGGCCCGCACGGGATCGATCAAGGCGCTGTGGAAAGGATAGTCGAGATCGAGGCGACGGGCGCTGATGCGCATGTCGGCGGCAGCCTGCAGCACGCGATCGATGTCGGCGATGCTCCCCGAGACGGTGACGCTTCGCCAACTGTTGACCGCGGCGATTTCCACGCCGGGCGCGCCCGCGGTCTTGAGGAACCGGCGCGCCTCGCGGTCGCTCAGCATCAGTGCCGCCATGCCGCCGCTGCCCCGCACGCCTTCCTGATGGCGGCTGCGGGCGATGACGACATCGATGGCCTGGTCGAGGCTCAGGGCGCCGGCGCACCAGGCCGCGGCGATCTCGCCGACACTGTGCCCAAGGGTGGCGGTGGCGACGATACCGCGCTCTTCGAGCGCGCGTACTGTGGCGACCTGCAGGGCGAGCAGCAGGGGCTGGGAGTAGGTCGCCCGCCGCAGCCGGGGAGCCAGGTCGTCGGCAAACAGCGTATCGACGATCGACCAGTTCTGTACCTTGGAGAAACGGCTGTCGATGTCCCGCAGGGCGTTCTGGAAGACCGGGTTGGTTTCCCAGGCGTCGCGACCCATGCCGGCCCACTGAGAACCATTGCCGGAGAACAGGAAGGTGAGGGGCTGATCGCTGCCCAGGGCCTGCCCGGTGAGGACAGACTCCGAAGCCTCACCCTTGGCGAAGGAGGCGAGGTGGTGGCGGATTTCGTCCGCTGTCCTGCCGCGTGCGATGAGACGATGCGGCAGCGCATCGCGAAGATAGGCACTGGCCGAAATGAAGGGAGTGGCGTCGCGCGCAGCCGCCGGCCACTTCTCCACATAGTCGGCCGCCAGATCCTTCAGGGCCTCGGCGCTGTGCGCCGTCAGCAACAGGGGCGGTGGCGTGGCGGTGTTGTTGACCTGCACGAGATGGGCGACCGTCCTGTCGCTGCGCAGGATGACGTGGGAGTTCGTCCCGCCGAAGCCGAAGGAATTGACGCCGACCAGTTCCGGTCCGCGCTGCTCCGGAAGGCGGCGGTTCTGGGCGATGACCTCCAGATTGAGGTCGTCGAACGGGATGTCGGGGTTGGGCGCACGCTGGTGCAGCGTCGCCGGCACCGTTCCATGATCGAGCGCGATGACTGATTTCAGGAGGCCGGCCAGCCCCGATACCGGCTCGAGATGGCCGACATTGGATTTGACCGAGCCAATGGGAAGCGGCCGCGTCCTCTTCTGACCAAGGCCCTTGCCGAGAGCATCGGCCTCGATCGGATCGCCGACCCGCGTGCCGGTGCCATGGGCCTCGACGAAACTGAGGTCGGCGGGATCGACACCGAAGTCTCCATAGACCTGTTCGAGGAGCCGCCGTTGCGAGTCGGCCGACGGCAGGGACATGCCGGTGGTACGGCCGTCCTGGTTTACGCCGGATCCCACGATCACGGCATGGACGCGACTGCGGGCCTTCAGGGCCGAGGACATCGATCGGAGCACGACGACGATCGCACCCTCGGCGCGCACGTATCCGTCGGCCGACGCGTCGAACGGACGGCAAAGCCCGGTCGGCGACAGCATCGAGGCGCGCGAGAAGCCCACATAGGAAAATGGCGACAGCAGCAGGTTGACGCCGCCGACGATGGCCGTGTCGATCGATCCGTTGCGGATCGCCTCGGCGGCCATGTCCAGTGCCACCAGCGACGAAGAGCAGGCCGTATCGATCGCGAGGCTCGGTCCGCGCAGGTCGAAGGTGTAGGAGATCCGGTTGGCCATGATGCTGAGCGAGTTGCCCGTCATCATGTGCATGCCGGCAGCCGACGGATCGGCGAAGAAGCGCGCGGCGTGGTCGACCGAAGAGGCGCCTACGTAGACACCGACGGGATGGCCCGCCAGTGTCGAGGGGCGAATGCCGGCATGCGCGAGCGCATCGTGAGCCACTTCGAGGAGGTGGCGATGCTGTGGGTCGACCTGTTCTGCTTCGCGCGGACTCATGCCGAAGGCGGTGGCGTCGAAGCCCCAGACGTCGTCTATGATACCGGCGGCGAAGGAATAGCTGCGACCGATCTGGTCGGGGGAAGGATGAAAGTGAGGCCGTGTGGGAAAACGGTCGGGGGTGATATGGCTGACGCTGCAGCGGTTGGTGCGCAGCAGTTTCCAGAATTCGTCACTGTTCCGCGCACCGGGAAGGCGACAGGCATAACCGACGATCGCGATCTCATCGCGACGCGTCATTTGGCCGCCTGCTTGCGAGCGTACTTCGCCTTCGTGTTCGACCGCGCGCAAATCATGTGAAAATCCCCGATTCCGAGAGCGATGCCTTAGCGATTTTCATACACGACATCAAACCACTAAGCCGCGATTAAGCGGTGATTGTGTTGTTCTTGCGTCCATGATGCCAGTTACCGATCTGCTTGCCATTCCGAGGTTAGTGTAGCCTTGGTGTAGGACAGTAATTTCGTGGCGGCACGGGACGGCCGCTTCATCGGGGAGCGAAGCAACTGTGAGAAACGCGTCAACTTCAAAAGCTGCCTCGGCGGGCAATTGTGGTTGAGCGGCGGCCTTCTCTGGTGGCACTCGTCCCAGCGGCGAGAATTGCAGGTAGCGTGCAGTTAGAGTTGCGATTTCCCGACGTCTTGCCGGCTGGGAGCTGGCTCGCTCTACGCTATCGGATGAATTTGTGTCGATCGGCCGAACGGCCGGTCATCCGGTTTGATCTCGGCAACGACGAGTTACAGGCCGCGATGGGGGCGGCGCTGTTCGGAGTCGGTGAGTGGATGGGCCCGGTACCGGCGCGAACCCGCATGATCCGCATCGTGTTGCCGTCTGGATTGCCGGCCGCCGGGTTCGCCCTGATTTCCTGCGAGGTGTTGTCGCTTCCCGGCATTCTGCTGCTCGCCTCTCGGCGGAGCGTCGTGAAAACGGTTGCGGCGACGGGGCTGAGGCTTCTGGGTCGGGCGCTCGATTCGAACGACCTGCTGCAGGGACTTCTCGGCTCTACGCCCTTGGCGCAGTACCACGAATGGCGTACCGGCGGTGAGCGGTCGCTCGATCCGGCCGGCGTGGATGCCAGTGATGAGAATCGGCACGATGCGCCGCATGTCCGCATTGTCGTCCGCGCGCGCGAGACAGACAGGCCGGAAGATCTTTCTGTGACCCTTGCGTCGCTCGATCGTCAATCCTCCCGGAATTGGTCCCTTATCGTGGTCGGCGAGGCGACGCGGCCGGCCGATGGACAACGATGCCCGAGAGTCGGTGCCGAGGAAGAGGCGGGACGGCTGTGGGATGGACTGAAAGCGTCCGACATCGTGTTGCCCATCCTCGCCGGCGATACCGTTCCAGAAACAGCGATCGCGACCGTTGCGGAATTCGTGGCGTCCCGGCCGGACATGTCGCTTTTCTATGCGGACGAGGATTCGATCAGCGCTCAAGGCCGGTATTTTGACCCGGAGCTGAAGCCGGATTGGAGTCCGATATTTCACAGCTTCCGTGCCTATGTCGGGAGGGCCGTCTATTTTCGACGCCGTGCCCTTGAAGATCAGGCCGGCACTTCGTCGGCGGATTTCCTGCGGCCCTCGAACTGGGATGCGATGTTCGCGCGAGAGAAGGGCTGCGTCGGGCATATCCGGCGTGTTCTGCTGACGAAGGCCGATCGGTCCAGGGGATCTTTCGGTGTTGCCATGGGCACCGTTCGCCATCAGGTGGAGCGGCCGTCTGCGGAAAAGCCGCGAGCGGTGGCTGTCACGCTCATAATCCCCACACGCGATCGCGCCGACCTTCTGGCGGCATGTCTTGCCAGCCTGGAAAAAACCTCTCCACGCGATTTCGATGTGCTGATCGTCGACAACGGTAGCGAGCAGGCCGAGGCACGGCGACTGCTGGAGCAGGCCCGGGGGCGGCCCGGGATGCGCGTCCTGGATGCGCCGGGACTTTTCAATTTTGCCTCTCTTTGCAATCGTGGCGCTGCACTCGCGCAGAGCGGCGTCCTTGTCTTTCTCAACAACGACACGGAGGTGACTCAGCCGGACTGGCTCTCTCGCCTCGTCTGCCGCGCGGTGCATCCCGATGTCGGCGCAGTGGGACCCAAACTACTCTATGCGTCCGGGCGCGTTCAGCATGCTGGCCTTGTCCTCAGCCTGGGCGGTTATGCGGCTCATATCGACGCCGGTGCAGCCGCTGACGACGAAGGCTATCTGGGGCGCCTCGCGGTTCCGCACGAGGTTTCCGCGGTCACCGGTGCATGCCTCGTCGTCGAGAAAAGCAAGTTCGATGCGGTCGGTGGCTTCGACGAGAAGAAATATCCCATCGAGCTGGGTGACGTGGACCTCTGCCTGCGTCTGGCACGGCGTGGATGGAAGACCGTCTTCACGCCCGAATCGGTCCTGATACACCACGAATCGGCGTCGCGCGGCAGAGCGGAGAGTGCGAAGCGCTACGAGTGGGAAAGGCGGCATTTCCTTTCCGACTGGAAGGATGTCCTGCCCGACGACCCCCATTTCCATCCGGCGCTGTCGCTTGCGGCGCGACGTACCAGCCTCGATCGCTAGGACGGTGCGTATTCGCTCGCCCTCGAGGTATGCGCCGCGGGCCAGGCGATCCGACCGTATACGGCGCCTCTCGAAAGATGCGTTCGAAGCGGCACTGGCATGGCTTGGAACCGCACTGGTGGAAGGCGTGGTGCTGGGGAAGATGCTCGGCGGCTTGATCTGGCCGGCAATGCTGCATGTTCTGGCGCCCCGGCTTGCGGTTCTCGAACGTGGCTTCGACCGGGACTTCTATCTGCGTCAGTTCAGTGACGCCCGTCAGCGCGCACGGGTCGCACGCGCTCCGCTGTTGCATTACGCGCTGCTCGGCTGGCGGACGCTGCGTGCGCCGGCGCCTGCCTTCGATCCGGCCTTCTACCAGCGACGCAACCTCCACCGCCCACCGGGAATGGATCCGCTGTTTCACCATCTCGGAAGTTCCCTTGCGGAAAAGTCACCGAGGAACGAAGTGGATGCGCGGGCCGATCGTCAGCCATGGCGGGAAGGCGCCCAGGCAGTCCTCGTGTTTCATCACGCGCGGGGCGGGGGCAGCAGCCGGTTCCTCGATCTCTACGAGCGGTCGATCGAGACTGAGGGCTACAATGTCCTTCGCGCGAGAACGGTGCTGCGCGCGCCGACCCTGGCGGTGGTGAATGACAGGACCTTCGATCTGGCGACCGGCCTTGCCGGACTGATGCAGTTCGCCCGACGGGAAGGTGTCGCGAGACTGCTGGTGAACCACATCATCGATCGGCCCATGGCCATGATGGAATGGGTGCGCGATCTCGCGAAGAACCTGGGCGTTCCGTATGATGTCGTCCTGCACGACTACTTCATGGTGTGTCCGCGGGTCGACCTCATCACGGGACCCGGCGTATTCTGCGACGTCGCGCCTCCCGAAGCCTGCCTGCGGTGCGTGACGAACTATGGTGCGGAAGCCCGTGAATTCGACCCGCTGTCGTGGCGCGAGGAACATCTGGCTTTTCTCGCGGGAGCGAGTCGCATCATCGCGCCAAGCGACGACCTCGCGTCTCGGATGCAGCGCTTTCTGTCGAAGGACATCACCGTCTGGACGCCTGGAAACGACTCGGGATTCCCCGCTGAACGGATACCGCGACTGTCACCGGACGAGCGCCTACGTATCGTCACTCTGGGAGCATTGAACGTCGCGAAAGGCGTGCGCGTTGTGGCAGGACTGGCGGAGGCGGCGGACGAGGCCTCCGCACCTCTGGACATGTCCGTGCTGGGACCTGTCTCGGAGGCTCTCCCGGCCAACGTCACGGTCAGCGGCCCCTATCGATCTGAAGACCTGGGGCGCCTGCTCTCCGAAGCATCGCCCCATGTGGTTCTGCTGCCGGCAATATGGCCGGAAACCTGGTCTTTTGTTCTCACGTCCGCACTGGAGCAGGGATTGCCGGTCGTGGTGTTCGACATTGGCGCACCGGCAGCGCGGCTGCGCCGACTGGGCCGCGGCATTATCCTGCCGAGGGACTTGTCGACCGATTCCGCGAGACTTCTGGCCGCGTTCCTGGAGTTGCGCTCATCGTGGGTGGCACGATGAGCGGTGTGCGCTCGGCCTGGAGCATGAGCGAAGTCCTGCTGGGGGCGTTGCGGCATGCCGGCCTGGCATCAACCGCGGCGGCGATCCTGCCACGGTGGGCCGAACGACTCTGCGAGAAGCACGGCCTTCCCCGCGGGGCGGTCGATGTCGAGCACTATCAGCGCACGTCGGGAAAGACGTTCTCATCGCCTGTGGCCGCGACCCTTCACTATCTGACGACCGGATCGGCAAGAGACTGGTCGCCGCGGGCCGGCTTCTCGCCGGCTCGATATCGGCGCCTCAATCCCGATGTCGGCGTCGCGGGCTACGAACCCTTCGCTCACTGGCTGAGGTTCGGCCGGGAGGAGGGGCGGGGAGGCGATGTCCCGCCGGATCCCTTGCCGGTCGACCTCGGTCATCTCCTTTCGCACCGCCCGCCGGATGGGCAGCTTGCAAAGGTCGATGTCGTCATGCCGGTCTACGGCAGCCGCGCCCTCGTACTGCAGGCAATCGACAGTGTATTCGCGGCAGAGACGAAGGAGGCCTACGAGCTCGTGGTGGTGGATGATGCATCGCCCGATCCGGTGCTGCGCGAGGAACTGGAGGCGTTGGCCCGCGTGGGCCTGATAACCCTGCTCGTGAACGAGAGAAATCTCGGATTCGTGGAATCCGTCAATCGCGGCTTCGCTCTCCATGCCGACCGGGATGTGATCTTGCTCAACTCCGATACGAAGGTCTTCGGTGGCTGGCTCGATCGGCTGATGGCGGCTTTACGAACGGAGCGGACCGCCACGGCGACGCCCCTCTCCAATGCCGCCACCATTCTCAGCTATCCCGCGACGCTGTGCGACAATCGCCTGCCGGCCGATGCTCAGGTCGAGCTATGGGATGGTCTGTGTGCCGCCCTCGACGCGCCGTTCGTCGAGGTGCCGACCGGCGTCGGCTTCTGCATGGCGGTCCGCCGGGCTTGCCTCGACCAGATCGGTGCTTTCGATGGCGAGCGCTTCGGTCGCGGATATGGCGAGGAGAACGATTTCTGCCTGAGGGCGACGGCGGCGGGCTGGCGGCATCTGGCGGCACCGGGCCTTTTCGTCTGGCACCGTGGCGGAGCATCTTTCGGCGTCGAGCGCGAGGCCCTCATCGCGGCCGCCCAGGCCACCATCGAGAGGCTTCATCCGGGTTACGCCGCAGCCGTCGGCCAGTTCATCCGGCGCGATCCGCTATCCGCCGCGAGGCAAGCGCTCGACATGGCCAGGATTGCCGCTGATCCGCGTCCGAAACGCCTCCGGCTGGGGATAATTAGGTCTCCGATCCCGTCCGGCGTTCTGGAGATCGTCATGACGCGCGATCTTCCGCCCTATGGCGACCAGTACCGCCTCGTACCGGCCGGTGCGGGCCCCTATCCCAATCTGCCGCGGGTCCACTCTGCCTTGTCTACGTCGGAGATGGGCATGCTGTTGCGGGAGTTGGGCGTCCGAGAGTGTGAGGTGCCGGATGAGCGCAACGACGATCCGCCGTGGCTGCGGCGCCTCGAAGAGGCGTGTCAGGCCGGCGGCGTCAGATGGGTCTCGGGGCGCTGAAGGCCGACTGTTGCTCCGGAGCCACAGTCAGTGACATTGCGGGTGCGAAGACGCAAGTGTCACCGGGCTAGCAAGCCGGCCTGTGTTAAGGTCAACGTAATACCCTCTGATTTAACCTTCGGTGTTGGGGAGAAATATGAAGAAAGCTGGTTTGGCTCTGCTCGGACTGGGCATGCTGCTGCCGACCGTGGCCGGCGCGCAGACGATCAATGCGCAGGAAGGCTTTTACATCGGTGCCGGCGGCGGTGCCGCCTGGTTCATCGGTTCGAATCCGAATACGACGACTTCGACCGGCTGGTCGGCCGGCGGCAAGGTGGGCTACGACTTCGTTGGCCCCCGCCTCGAACTGGAAGCCGGTTACGGCCAGATCCCGACGTCGGCCAACATCCCGGGCACGGCGATCAACGGCAAGGTCGGCCAGCTCACCGTGATGGCGAACCTGCTGTACGACTTCATGCCGACCTCGATCATCACGCCTTATATTGGCGCCGGTGCGGGTATCGCCTTCGTCGACAGCAACGCCTCGCTCGGCAGCACCCAGTTTGCCTACCAGGCGATGCTGGGCGTCGCCTACAACGTGAACGAACAGCTGCGGTTCATGGTCGAAGGCCGCTACCTCGGCACGACGAACCCGAGCGTCAACACGCCGATCGGCAACGTGACCTTCCAGAACCAGAACATCCTGGCCCTGGCTGGCGTCACCTACAAGTTCAACGCTCCGCCGCCGCCGCCGCCGCCGGCTCCGCCGATGGTTGCTCCGCCGTCGTTCATGGTGTTCTTCGACTGGGATCGCTCGAACCTGAGCGCGCAGGCTCTGAACACGATCAAGCAGGCTGCCGGCGCCTACAAGGCGAAGGGTAACGCCCGCATCACGGCGACGGGTCACACCGACACGTCGGGCACCGAGGCCTACAACATGGCGCTGTCGCTGCGTCGTGCGAACGCCGTCAAGGACGCGCTGGTTCGCGAAGGCGTGCCGGCGACCGCGATCGCGGTGGTGGGCCGTGGCGAGCAGGGCCTGCTGGTCCAGACCGGCCCGAACGTCCGCGAGCCGCAGAACCGCCGCGTCGAGATCGTCATCCAGTAAGCTGGACGACAAGAGATACGGAAAAGGCGGCCCTCACGGGCCGCCTTTTTTGTGGATGAACCGACGTCCGTCTCATTGCTGCCCTCGCGCGCTTCTATAGTCCCGGTCGAGAAGGGGGAGGTCGAACGCCATCGTGGACGTTGTCAGATTCGAAATCGAAGGCCCGATTCTCTTCACCCCTACGCGGCATGGGGACGAAAGAGGATTTGTCTCGGAGACGTTCAGCGCTCGGCGCCTCGAAGAGCACACTGGACCACTTTGTATCGTCCAGGACAACCACACGCTGTCACGCGTGGCGGGGACGTTGCGCGGGCTCCATTTTCAGGCGCCACCGATGGCACAAGCCAAACTGGTGCGCGTCGTGAAGGGCGCGGCCTATGACGTGGCTGTGGATATCAGGGCCGGCTCGCCGACCTACGGCCGCCATATCGGTGTCGAACTGAGCGCGTCGAACTGGCGCCAGTTCTGGATCCCTCAGGGCTTCGCCCATGGTTTCTGTACCTTGGAACCTGACACGGAACTCGAATACAAGCTCACAAGCTATTACAGCGCCGAGCATGATTGCGGGATCGCCTGGAACGATCCTGATCTCGCCATCTCCTGGCCACAAAAGGTGCGCGAGCCCGTCCTGTCTATTAAGGACCGCGCTCAACCGGCTTTTTCCACACTCCCGGCCTATTTTCAGTGGTCCCCAAGCCAGAAGTGATATGCTCGACGACAGGGCGTCTCAGGTTCTTCGGAACAGGGGGCGGAGACGTCGTCCAAACCGCTTCATCTGTCGTGAGTGCGTGATCGCATGTCGTTGTCAAAGCTCGTCGTCCTGGTCCTTGGCGCTTTCGCCTTGGCCGGATGTGCTCTTCCCTCAGCCGGTCCGACGAAGAGCCAGGTCGAACGATCGAGCGACCCGACGCTGGACATGTATCTCGTCAAAGTCACGCCGACAGTCGTGCGGGCTCTGTCGCAGTTCAAGACAGATGGCTTCCCCGGTTCTTTCCGCCTCCAGAACCATCGTCCGACCGTAGCGCTGCAGCCGGGCGACGTCGTCGGTGTCAGTATCTACGAAGCCGGCGGCTCGCCGTTGTTCGGCAACACGACGGGTGGTGCATCGACACAGCTGCCCTCGACGTCGGCCCAGGGCACCAATCTTCCCGGACAGCTGATCGAGCCGGACGGCCAGATCCTGATCCCCTTCGTCGGCCGGGTCCGGGTCGCAGGCCGCACGCCCACACAGGCCGCCGACGAGATCGCGCGCCTCCTCGCGCCGGAGACGGTCAAGCCGCAGGTCCTCGTCACCGTCCTCAACAACAATTCCAACACCGTCTCTGTCGGCGGCGAGGTCAACAAGGCCGGTCTCGTTCCGCTGACCCTGCGTGGTGAGAGGCTGCTGGATGTCATCGCGCAGGCCGGTGGGCCGCGCTATCCGGCCTTCGAGACCGACGTACGGGTCATGCGCAGCGGCACGGTGGCATCGGTTCCGCTCCAGCAGGTCCTGGTAAATCCGCCCGACAACATCGTTGCGAGACCCAACGACACCGTGGTGCTCACGCGCAATCCCAAGACCTTCGTCGTCCTGGGCGCCGTCACCAAGGTCGCGCAGTATGGAATGGAGGCCGAACGGGTAACGCTGGCCGAAGGCATCGCCCGGGCCGGCGGCACGATGGATGCTTATGGCGACCTTTCGGGAATCTATCTCCTGCGCAATGAACCCTCAGCGCTGGCCCGCTCGATCATCGCGTCGGACACGGGTGCAGTCGACACCACCTATGTACAGACTGATGAGACCCGCAATATGACCGGGCCGCAGACCCGCGTGATCTATAGCCTCGATCTCACGCGAACGAACGGTTACTTCTTCGCGCAGAACATCGTGCTGCGTGACAAGGACATTGTACTGGTGGCGAATGCCGAGACGGCCCAGATCCAGAAGGCCCTGACGCTGCTGCGCGGATTCACCGGCGCCTACTTCGACATCAGCAAGGGCGCAACCTACTACGTACCCCAGTAACTCGGCCCGCAGTCGTCGGACCGCTTCCGACCCCAGCGGGGAATGCTGATAATTCCCATGCACTGGCTTGGGAGTTGTGTCGCACCCATGGTGCAAGGCTGATCGTTCAGGAGGACGGCGCAGCGCTCCGGGGTCGCTTGAATGGTCTCCCTAACAGGAAGCCTCTCGGCATGGCCCGCGTCGGGTGTGCAGGGGCGCTTCAGTGTTTCACGGATCGTTCTCGTAGCCCGGTCGGGCCGGGGTCAGGATCAGGCCGTCGGCAGGATAGGGGATGCCCGGCAGGCCGTCGGGAGGCCGGATCGCCTGGCCGTAGGATGGCATGTCGCTGCCGGGCAGGCCGGTCGCATAAGGGTAAAGCGGCACGCCTGGCGTGCTGCCGACGGGCGAGCCGACGGTGGAGCCTCCCGTGGGTGGCCCGACGGTCGAGCCAATGGCGCCGCCGACCGCCCCTCCCACAGCGCCCTGACCGCCTTGCCCGATCTGTTGCCCCCAGGCGGGCATGGTCAGGACGAATCCCGCGAGCACGAACAGCAACGCCTTCATTGAAGCCCTGATTTGCCCTGAGGGTGGATAAGGAACAGGAGTGTCGCTGGGTTCGCCGCCCGGAACAATGATCCTCGCCGCCGATCTCATTTGCCCAGTGTCCCCAAAATCTCGTCGACTACGGCGAAGTGCCGGAGCCAGCTCGGCGGCGACCAGGCGCTCAGCCGCCGAAGTTGCTCAGCGCGGCGTGGCGAACCGACATCAGCATAGTCCAGGACCGCGACTCGCCACGCCTCGGTGTCGGTCGGCGGCAGGTACTCCGGAATGCCCGCGCCGACTTCGTGGAACACCGGCAAGTCGCTGCAGAGCACGGGCGTGCCGTGACTGAGGGCCTCGGCGAGGGGAAGTCCATATCCTTCGGCAAAGGAGGGGAGCAAAAGGGCGCGCGCGCCCTTGAGCAGGCCGGCGACATCCGCGTCGGGCAATCGTCCCAGCTCCTCGACGGCTCCACGGGGTGGCGTGTTGCGCTCGATCATCGCGATGATGTCGCGGTTCTTCCAGCCGCGGCTTCCCACGAGGAGCAGGCTCGGCGTCTCTCGTCCGTACTTGGCGTAAAGCTCCCGCCACAGGTTCAGGACCAGAAGGTGGTTCTTGCGCGGCTCGATCGTGCCCAGCATCACGAAATAGGATTCCGTGAGCGGTCGATGGGACATGCCGGCGCTGCTGGCGAGCGTGACGCCGAGCGGTGCGACGACGAGTCTTGCCGGCGCCATGTTCCCTCCGAACCGCTCCTTGAAAGAAAGGGCCGTCGCCCGGGAATTGACGATAATGGCGTCGGCCAGCCGGGAGGCATTCTCCATGCGGCGCCGGTTGCTCTCCTCGGCATCGTCGGGGAAGTAGGCTGGCAGCAGACTCGGCAGGATGTCGTGGACGAAGTAGACCAGCTTCAGGTCGCCGGCTGTCTTCAGGCCTTCGATGAGCGAGGAATGCTCGAGCTGCAGTTGAGATGGAATGATGTAGATCGAACGTCCGCCATGCGCGGCGATCAGTTCCCGCAGGTCCCCCCAGGGCCTCAACATCAGAAGCAGGTGGATCCAGACCGCACGGACGACCACACGGAGATAGGCCCACATCGAGCCGACATTGCCTTCCCAGTAGCCGGCGATCTCCCGCACGAAACCGATAGCCAGGCGTCGGTTCACGGTCCGAAGCCGGCCGAAGGAGTCGAGGACGGCAAACTGGAGCCGATCCGGCTCGGTCGCGATGTAATGCTCGGCATAGGCCAGTTCGACGCGGGGAATCCCCGTCGGCGTTCGCGACCACGCAGCGTACACCAGCCTCGACACATCGAGGATCAGCTGAGCCGGTGCCGGGGTGCGAGACGGATCACTTTTCACGGGCGGGTTCCAGGCCACAGAGTTAATTGGATACATCAAGCTTATCCAGTCCGACTCTTGCCTGTCGGGTGAGGCATGCCGATCCCGTTCCGCGGTGCCATGGCGGCGCCCGCACGTCTCGCAGCCGGGCGCAGCCTAAGGCGGGAGCCGCCCGACCTTCGTCCGCTGATCGAAATCGGCCGCTCCGCCCCCTTTCTGCGAGGGGGTGGATCGCGGCATGATCGGGTCCCAAACGTGGATGCGAACAGTCACCGGGGATCTCAATATGCAGCGGCTCAAATTCGGCGCCTTCATCGCCCCCCACCATCCGATCGGTGAGCATCCGATGCTGCAGTTCCGGCGGGATCTCGACCTCGTCGAGCAGCTCGACGGGCTGGGCTACGACGAATTCTGGTGCGGCGAGCATCATTCCAGCGGCTGGGAGATGATCGCGTCGCCCGAGATGTTCCTGGCCGCCGCGGGCGAGCGCAGCAAGCGCATCAAGCTCGGTACCGGCGTCATCTCGCTGCCCTACCATCATCCCTACAACGTTGCGCAGCGCATGGTGCAGCTCGACCACATGACCGGTGGTCGCGCGATCTTCGGCTCGGGCCCGGGCGCACTGGCCTCCGACGCCCATACGCTCGGCATCGACCCGATGGTCCAGCGCGACCGCCAGGACCATGCGATCGGCGTCATCCGCCGCCTGTTCAAGGGTGAGCGGGTCACCGACAGGACCGACTGGTACACCATGCAGGACGCCGCCCTGCAGCTCCTGCCATTGCAGGAGGAAATGCCCTTCGTCGTGGCCTCGCAGGTCAGCCCGTCGGGCATGACGCTCGCCGGCAAGCACGGCATCGGCATCATTTCCATAGGTTCGATGTCGAACGAGGGCTTGCTGGCGTTGCCGACGCAGTGGAAGTTCGCGGAGGACGCCGCGAAGAAGCACGGCCAGACGGTCGACCGCAGGAACTGGCGCGTACTGCTCTCCTGGCACGTGGCGGAAACGCGCGAAAAGGCCCGCGAGGAAGCGCGTGTGGGTCTGCATCGGTGGCACAACGAGTACATCGTCGGGACGCTGCAGCGGCCCGGCGCCGAGCCTTTCGCCGATCCGGACGAGGCGGTGGACAAGACGGCCTTCACGCCGGGTTCGGCCGCCACGATCGGCACGCCCGACGACCTCGTGAAGGTGATCAAGGACGTCTACGCCAAGAGCGGCGGCTTCGGCGTCTGCGTGGGCTTCGTGCATGACTGGGCCAACCCGGAGAACACGCGCCGCAGCTGGGACATGGTCGCTCGTTACGTCGTTCCCGAGATCAACGGCTACGTGAACAAGCTGCGCGAGTCTCAGAAGTTCCTGATCGAGAATCGCGGTGTCTTCGATCGCGCGCAGCAGGCGATCATGGCGAAGATCATGCAGACCGAGGGCGGCGCGGAAGCGCTCAAGGTCACCAAGTCGCCGCGTTTCGCGGCCGCGTCAGCCGCGGTACCGGACTTCGAGAAAGAGAACGCCCGCTGACGGACGAACGTACGGGGCGGCGCTTCAGGGCGCCCCTTCAGTTCTGCTGCTGCCGCCAGACGAAGATCGAGCTCATCGTGTAATTGAACGTGGCGCCGACGATCACGCCCGCGATGCCGGCGATCCACCAGCTTTCGTTCGACACGAACAGCCACGACGCCACGCCGATATTGGCGAGCGCCCCCACGCCGCATACGACATAGAACTTCAACAGGCCGCCCAGAGCCGACAGGCCGCGCAGTTTCATGTCGCTGTAGGTGAGCAGGTTGTTCACCAGGAAGTTGGACGTCATGGCGATGACCGTCGCCACGGATTGCGCCACTTCGAAGCCCAATCCGCCCAGCATGCCGAGCCGCAGGACGACGAGGTGGAGGGCAAGGCCGATGGCGCCCACGATCATGAAGAACAGGAAGCGTACCGAGATGGCTCCGCCGGTCAGGCGATGGACCAGCAGGCCGAGGAAATCCATCATGGCCCGGCTGTCGAATTTCGACAGGCCCTCCTGCCGGGAGCGGAACCGGTAGGCGACTTCGGCGACACGCACCTGGCCGCGCGTGCTGGCCAGGATGTCGAGCAGGATCTTGAAGCCCGAGGAGATCAGGCTGGGCGCGACCGCCTCGAACACCTCGCGCTTCAGCGCGAAGAAGCCGCTCATAGGGTCGGAGACCTGCCGGCCGATGACGATGGTCGACAGGTAGGTGGCGACCTTGCTCGCGAAGGCACGGCGGGCGGAGAAACCTTCCCCGGCGCTGCCGTCGCCCACGAAGCGGCTGCCGATCACGATGTCGGCCTCGTCGTTCCGCAGCTTGGCGATCATCGCGGGGAGGATGGTCTCGTCATGCTGGAGATCGGCATCCATGACGGCCACATAGGGCGCGGCGGAACTCAGGGCGCCCTCGATACAGGCGCCGGCGAGGCCCCGCCGGCCGACGCGGCGCAGGCAGCGCACCCGGGGATCTTCCTGGGACAACTGCTTGGCCACCTTCCATGTGCCGTCGGGACTGTTGTCGTCGACGAAGACGATTTCCCAGGGGATGTCGCCCATCGTCTTGTCGAGCAGGGCGACAAGGCGAGGCAGGTTCTGCGACTCGTTGAACGTCGGAGCGACGACGGTAACCGTCGGAGAAATCGATTGCATCCGCAGCCATTATATTGCGGCGGCCGGAACGGTCCTACTGCGATTTCCGCCGCAGATGGTTCTTGTCTGCCCGGGCGACGCCCCTAGACTTCGGCCAGATTTTCAGCGGCCGGTGGCATTGGATGGTTCGATCGTTTGGGGGGGCTGGCAGGGGCTCCGACCGTCTCATGGCATGGGCGCCGAGCCTGTGCCTCGGCCTCGTCGTCGTCCTGACGCTCGCCTACACGGCCGCCGGTGCGATCGTGCGGCCGAACATGTACTCCGACAGCGGCTGGGGCTTCGTCGGCTGGTACACGCAGGCCCGGGCATCCGCCTTCAACTTCTCCCTCGGACCCGACCTCTCCGACATCTCGCGTGAAGTCGAGGCCTTCATGAGCACCTGGACGCCGGGCCAGCATGTGCTGCCGGGGCTGGTCGAGAAGCTCGGCATGAGCCTCGGCCTTGCGATCATCGTCGTGGTCGCGGCCTTTTCGGTGCTTGGCCTGTTCGGTTGGCATGCCCTCTACCTCGCCTTCGGCTTTCCGCCGCTGACGGTCTGGGTGGCGCTGGCCATCATCGTCTGCAACAGGTTCTTCAACCTGTCCTTCACCAACTATTCCGGCGGCGAATCGCTGCTGTTCGGCGTCGCGCCCTGGTTCATCCTCATGGTCTGGCGGCTGCGCGATTTCCGGTGGTTTTCCGTGATCCCCTTCGTGGCGGGGACGGCGGTCCTGGTTTTCGCCAAACTGAGCGGCATCATCATCGGCGCGGCCGTCGTCGGTGGTGCGGCGGTCTGCGGCGACAAGGCCTGGGCCAGATGGGACACGCTGCGGAAGCTGGTGGTCGCCGGCGCAGCGATCGCCCTGATGGGCGTGATCTTCTATTTTACGTGGTACACGCGCGGCGTCACCGCGGCTTCGATTCCGACGACCCTCCATCCGGACGGGCTGTTCTTCTATGTGTCTCTCGGCATCGGCTGCCTGTGGAGCGCCAGCCTGTCGATGTTCGACCTCGGCAACTACCTCTTCCTCAATCCCGGGCGCCAGGTCCTGAAGTCGATCGACGCCGTTGTCTACGCCTTCCTGCCGCTGGCCGTCGCGACCTTCGCCGTCACCTGGGTGCGGCTGCGCCACACTTACGGTGAATACCTGCGCTTCGCCGTCGCGACATGCGGTGCGATCCTCGTCGTATTCCTCGCGACATGGATGGCTGCCAGGTCGGTGAGCTTCGACGAGCGCCACTTCCGTATTCCGTCGCTGCTGCTTTTCATCGGCGTGGTCCATGCCTTCATCACCAGCCGGTCGTGGATCCTGCGGCTCTGCTTCGCCGCCGTGGCCGGGCTGGCCTGCCTGTATGGTGTGACCTCGTTCGTCACGCGCACCATCGCCAATTCGCATTATCCGATGGGCGATCGCGGCTTCCGGCAGATGAACGCGACGGCGGAAGCGATCGCCTATATCCGCACCATCGACCTGTCGGGGCCCGACTCGAAGAAGACGCTGATCTTCCTGCCGTCGCCGGAGATCGCGCTGGAAGTCCGTCATGCGCGGAACTGGTCGAACCTGGCGGATTTCGACTCGCTGGAGGACCTCAAGGCGCAGGCCTATCGCGGCCGCATCGATCGTCTCTATGTCTTCGTCCAGAAGAAGCTGCTGGGCAACGGCAAGGCCGACGCCATCCTGCGCTCCTTCGTCGACTATCCGATCGACGGATGGACAATGGTGCCACTCGGCGACATGGTCTGCTTCTATCAGATCCGTAACTAACGGGCGGTGCTGTACTTGTAGAAGCGCACGATCTCGACCGGCATCAGGTTGCCTTCCGAATACCGGTTGCTGACGCCGCCGAACAGGCTGTTGATCGGGCAGGCGAAGGAAACCAGGAAGCCCAGGATGGCAATGCCGCGCAGGTCCTTGAGATCGAGGCGGGCCCAGGCCGCGACCGCCATCGAGGCGTAAACGAGCGGCAGCGTGTAGGCGAGGCTTCGGTCGACATCGAGCACCATGAACGACGCGGCCACGATCGCGCCGGTGACTCCCACGATCGCCAGCAGCGAGAACCACCAGCGGTTCCGCACGAGCAGGATGCAGGCGACGAGGGGCCATAGCCAGAGTCCCGCCAGCACGTGCGGCAGCTCGTATTGCAGGTTCGGCAGGTTGATCGGCAGGACGCTCAAGCCGACATCGTTGCCAGCGCCCACCGGTATGTGCAGGCCGTAACCGAACATCAGCACGAGACGGATGATCCCGGCGACCAGGATGGACGCGGCCACGGCGATCGTCTGCAGGTTGAACCAGTCTGGCCGGCTTCCGTCGCTGTCGCGCATCGCCCAGTAGACGACGAGCAGGGGCGAGACGATGACGGCGCGCTCGTCGGTGAAACAGGCGGCGATCACGGCGGCGAAGATCACGGCCGGATTGCGGACGGCCACGGCCACGGTGAGGAAGGCGAAGGCGAAGGCATCTCCCATCCCGCCGAGCTGCAGGAAGGCCGCCTTGCCGGCATAGATCGAGGCCACGCCGAAAACGCTGGCGAGCGCCACGATCCGGTCGTGGAACAGATCCATCGCGATCTTGCCGACCAGCCCCAGCATCAGGATGCCGAGTCCATACTGGATCATCAGCAGGCCGCGCCAGTCGATGTGAAGGACCTTCATGGTGAGCGGCAGGGTCAGCCGGAACGCCAGCTTGGCGTCGTGCAGCGCGTGGTCCTTGTACTGGTCGCCCGCGGTGGCCAGCGGATTGGCGGCCTGGCGTTCGAGCACCGGCCAGAAATTGACGATCTGGCCGTCGGTGCCGAGGAAGAAACTGATGCGCGGAAAAGAGATGAACAGCGACAAAGCGAGCGCCGCCGCCACGCCCCAGACGAGCCACAGGCGGCGGCCGGCGAGCAGGCCGAAAGCCCGCTCGAAGGTCGAGATGACCGCGTCGTAAATCTCTTTCAGCATCAGATATTGAGCCTGTTGAAGATGAAGCCCGGCAGGTTGCGCACCACGAACATGATGAGCTGCCATTTGCGCGGCAGGTAGGCAACCGGCGTGCCGCGCTCGATGGCATTCACGGTTCCCTCAGCGACTGATTCGACCGAGGCCATCTTCCGTCCCTGTGCCTTGTACTGCGCCGTCATCGGCGTGTCGGTGGGGCCTGGCTTGATCAGCACGACTTTGACGCCCGTGCCGGCAAAGCGATGCTGCAGGCCCTGCGCGTAGCGATCCATCAGGGCCTTCGAGGCGCCGTAGACATAGTTGGCGCGGCGGCCGCGATCCCCGGCGACCGAGCCGATCATGCCGATCGTTCCACGGCCGGCGCGTTCCATCGTCCCGGCGAAGGCTTCGGCGAACAGCACCGGCGAGACGCCGTTGACCTCGAGCGACTGGTGCGCCTGCGCGATGTCTTCCTGACATGGAAGCTGCGGCGAGAGCACGCCATGCGCGATCAGAGCGATGTCGACCGGTCCTTGCGCCGTCCAGCGCGCCACCGCCTCGGCAATGGCGGATGCCGACAGGAAGTCCAGCGTCTCGACCGAAACATCGACCGCCGCGCCGCGAGCCCGGAGATCGGTGGCGATGCGCTGGGCGAGGGGCAGGTTGCGGGCGACGAGGATGAATTCGACCGGGCTTTTTTGCACCCATAGCCGGCAGCAATGCTCGGCGATGGCCGAGGTCGCGCCGATCACGACGATGCGCTTCTTCTGGTCCACTCAATGCCCCATCAAACGACGGGACATGCCGGAGCTCATCCCAGGATCGCGGAATCTCGCAAGCTCCGGCGCTTTTGGATAGCCCGTTTCGAACAGGTCGCGTGGCATGCGCGCGTCCTTGGCGAGGTAGAGCCGCCCGCCGGCTTCCCGGACGACGGCGTCGAGTTCGACGAACAGCCGCTCGGTCGGGGCACCCCGGTTGGGGAAGTCGAGCGAAAGGGTGATGCCGGGCATCGGAAAGCTGAGCAGGCCGGATGAGGGGCGCTCGCCGAAGGTTTTGATGACGGCGAGGAACGAGCCCTGTCCCGACTTCGCGATGATGTCGAGGATGTCCCGCAAGGCCGCCGGCCCGGCGTCGCGTGGCACCACGAGCTGGTACTGGTAGAAGCCACGGGGGCCGTAGAGGCGGTTCCAGTCCTGCATGTCGTCGAGGGGAAACAGGAAGGTCTCGAAGGGCCGGCGCCTGGCGCCGCCGCGATGGCTGTTCAGATGGTAGTAGAGCGCGTTGAAGAGCGGCAGCGTCAGCCGGTTGAAGAGGGACAATGGCGGCGTAAGAGGGATCGCGAGGCGGCGCGGCCGGGGCGGCTCACCCGACTGGTCGACCGCCGGGTTGGCGCGCAGGAAGATTCCGCGCGTGCGGCGGCCGGCGGTGCAGTCGAGCCAGGAAACAGTGTGCTCCCAGAGCGATTCCGAATCGTCCGCCAGGGTCAGGAACTCCTCGAGGCTGCGATAGGGCAGGATTTCGGTATCCAGCCACGGTCCCGTCACGGGCTGCAACTGCAACTCGGCGGTTGCGATCAGGCCGGTGAGGCCGATGCCACCAACGGTGGCGGTGAAGAGGTCGGGGCGCACGCCCGGCCCGCAATCGACGACCTGACCATCGGTGCGCACCAGCTTGACGTTCCGGACATGGTGGCCGAATGAGCCGACCCGATGATGATTCTTGCCGTGGACATCGTTGGCAATGGCGCCGCCCACGCTCACGATCTGCGTGCCGGGGATCACCGGCAGGCTCCAGCCACGCGGGACCATGAAGCGCTGGATGTCGCGAAGTTGCACGCCGGCCTCGCAGACCAGCCGGCCCATCTCGGGATCGAATGAGTGGAAGCGATCGAGCCGTGCGGTACTCAGGAGCGCGCCACCGGGGTTCAGGCAGGCGTCGCCATAGCTGCGACCCATGCCGAGCGGGATCACGGGTCCCATGCCTCGCACCTGGTCGGCCAGGGCGAAGACATCGGACAGATCGGCGACTTGATGAGGCTCCGCGCTCAGGCGTCCCCAGGAGGAAACAGGTCTCATCCGTCCTGTGCCCAGAAGCGATTATTCGCTGTGATCGTACTTCCTCCGATCCGCGAAGGCCATGCCAATAACGTCTCCGATCGGGCTCGTCAGGTGAGGGATTGCCAGAGTCCGGGAGAGTGCGCATAGATGCCTGCCGAGGGGTGGCTTGGGGCAATGAATTCGACTTCGTCGGGCGGGATGATCGTGGGGCTGATCCAGCTGGTGCGGCCCCGGCAATGGGTGAAGAACGGCTTCGTCTTCGCGCCGCTGGTCTTTGCCCGCGAATTCACGCATCCGGCCTCGATCAAGCTGTCGCTGCTGGCCTTCGCGCTGTTCTGCGCGGCCTCGTCTGCCTGCTACATCGTGAACGACCTGCACGACATCGAGCGCGACCGGCGCCATCCGACCAAGCGCTTCTCGCGGCCGCTGGCCGCGGGCCGCGTCTCGCGCGGCGGCGCACTTGGGTTGCTCGGGCTGATCCTGGCGGGACTTGCCGTGGCCGCGATCTTCCAGCCTCACGTCATGGCGGTGATCGCGGGCTACCTGGTTCTCAACATCGCCTACACCTTCGTGCTGAAGCAGCAGCCGGTGCTCGACATCTTCAGCATCGCCATCGGCTTCGTGCTGCGCATCTGTGCCGGCGCCGTCGTGCTCGACCTGCCGCTCTCGGGCTGGATGCTGATCACGACCCTCTGCCTCGCGCTCTATCTCGCCGCCGTGAAGCGGCGGCAGGAACTGTTGGGCAGCGGCTCGGAGGGGCGCGAGGTGCTGGACAAGTACTCGCCCGCGTTGATCGAGCGCTATGCCGAAATGTCGGCGACCGGTGCTCTGGTCTTCTACAGCCTCTTCGTCATGTCGGCGAACCAGAAGCTGACGGCGACCATCCCCTTGGTGATCTTCGGCCTGTTCCGCTACTGGTACGTCGTGGAGCGGCTGGGGGCGGGCGAGTCGCCGACCGATGCGCTGCTGTCGGACCTGCCGCTGCTGGCTACGGTCGTGGCCTGGGTCGGCGTCTGCGCGATCGTTCTCTACACCTAGAGTTCGCGTCCGCTACTTCCGGGCGAAGGTGTAGAAACGGTGGCCGACATAGCTGGTCGCCGCCGGCGCCAGCACGCCGATCAGGTGCGCGATGTCGTCGGCGTGCCAGGTGAGGCCGATGGCCGGGAACACGATTCGGGCGAGGCCGACGCTGATCACCCAGACGAAGCCCAGGGCCACGAGATTGACCAGCACGAAGCGGCGGACCTCCGAGGCAATCGACCGGCCCGAGGAATCGAACACGAACCGGCGCGCCAGCACGTAGGCGGTCGCCATGCCGAGCATGTACGCCGCGACCACCGCCGCCTCGAACGACACGATGTGGTTGATCGCGTAGCGGCTGAGGAGGTTGACGAGTGCGGCGATGCCGCCGGTGACCAGGAATTTTAGGAACTGAAGGCTCATCGATCCGGATCTAGCGGTTCTCGGCGCGCCAGACGCCGGGATCGTCGATCGCCTGCGCCATCAACCTGCCGTAGCGCACGCTCTCGGAGATGCCGCGGTCCTCGGGATAGTAGAAGCAGGTGTCGGCGATCTGCAGTCCCTCAATCGCCGTCTGCACCCTGGGGATCTTGGCGAGGAAGCCGGGCTCGCAGACGGGCTGGGCATAGTTCAGCCGCCCGACTTGGCTCGCCAGCAGGTCGGCGGCCTTCAAGGCGGGGTTGAGCCTTTGCAGGTAGCCGAAGGCCTCGGCGACGAAGGCCTCCGAGCTGCGACCGAATTTGGGATGTGTCTGCGGCATGTAGTAGGGCACGTACACGACGGTTTCCGGCAGGTGCCGCAGGTTGGAGAACTCGACGATGCCCGGTATGTCGATGCCGGCGTCGCTGATGTTCAACCAGAAGTGTCCGGTGACGGGCTTGCCGAGTTTGAGGACGACGCAGACGACGCCGATGTTGTGGATCGCGTCGTACTTCGCCCTTGCTTCGGCGGGCAGGCTTGGCACGAGCCTCGATACGAAAGGCGTCGGCACGGTCGAGATGACGGCATCGAAGGATTGGGCGGCGCCATCGACGACCAGTCCGGTGACGCGGCCGTGCTCGCTCGTGATCTCGCTGACCCGCGCGCCGAGCTTCAGCGCGCCGCCGCGCTTCCCGATGGCATCGACCAGCGTGTCGATCAGCGTCTGCGAGCCGCCATCGATGTACCCCAGCTCCTCCTGCAGGATCGACGCGCGCGAAGTGCCGACGCGCTTGATGCGGGTCCAGATCCAGGCAGCCGAGATATTGTCGGCATATTCGAAGAACTTCAGCTCGAAGAGGCGCCGCCACAGCACGTCGTAGACGCGTTGCCCGCCCCATCTGAGGATCCATTCCCGCGCATTGACCTTCTCCAGCGACGACCAGTCGTTGCGCAGGGTCGACAGGAACATGTGGAGGCCGTAGCGGATCTTCGAGAGCGGCCCGAGCTTGGGGAAGGCGAGGAGGGCGAGAGGGTCGCCCCAGCGGTAGTGCCTGCCGTCGACGAAATAGCCCATCGACGTCTTGCGCCAGACCATGCGGTCGGCGATGCCGAGGTCACGCATCAGGTCGAAGGTCGGCTGGTCGGCCTTGCAGACGAAATGGTAGAAGCGCTCGATCGACAGGCCGGCGAAATCGAAATGCGCTGCCATGCCGCCGGGGATGCGGTCGGCCTCGAAGACCGTGACCTCGTGGCCGGCCACGAGCGCATGATAGGCGGCGGCCAGTCCCATGGCGCCCGCACCAACGATGGCGACGCGGGCCATGCTCAGAACTCCAGGACCACGCTGGAATAAACCGGGTCCTGGAAGGTCTCGCGCAGGCCCTCGAGGATCGGGGTCGACTCGACCCCGAACAGGCGCGGCCAGTCGATCACCTCGAACGTCTCGGGCACTACCAGCGCCGCGAGCTGGCTCACCGTGAACGGTGGATTCGAATCCACCGTTGCATAGAGTTGCAGCAGGGTCCGGAACAGGCCGTAGGGAATGCGCACAATGGCCGCCCTCGCGCCGCTGGCTTCCTTCAGCGCGCGGATAAGGTCGATATAGGCGATCTGCTCCTGGCCGGAGATGTTGAACACCTGGCCCGGCCGTGGCTCGGCGATGCAGGCGGCAATGATATTGCAGAAGTCGCCGACGTAGAGGGGCTGCCGAAGATACCGGCCGTGGCCCGGGATCGGGAAGACCGGCGTGCGCGCCATGAAGCGGGCCAGCCAGCCGAGATGCTTTCGGTCGAACCAGCCGTACATCAGTGTCGGGCGCAGTACGCAGGTCGGGATGCCGCTGTCGAGGGCGAGCTTTTCCTGGGCCTTCTTGGACTCGGTATAGAAATCGTGCGCCAGCGAGTTCACGACCGACGAGCTGATATGGATGATCTGGTCCACACCGTGTCGCCGCGCGGCCTCGAGCACCCGCTCGGTCGCGACCACGTTGTTCGCAATGAACGGCGCTTCGGTGAGGGCGGCAATCTGGGCGTGGCAGAGGACGAGCGTGCCGGCGCCGGACAGAGCCTCCTGCCAGCCGTCGTCCGTGGCGAGATCGGCCTCGACCAGGCGCACGTCGGGATGGAGCCGCTTGAATATCTTGTTATTGGCGGGATGCTTGTCGATCCCGATCAACGGCCCCATGCCCCGCGCCTTGAGGCGAGGGACCAGATTCTGCCCGGCGAGGCCCGCCGCGCCCGTGACGATGATCGGGCGTTTTTCAAGCATTCAGCGATCTCTTGCGGAGGGCCGGCATCGGAGCTCGAGTGCTCGAGGCCCGCTTCCCACGGTGCATGGAAGGCCGAAGGCCGTGGTAAATTGCATCGCGCAAGCAGTTTCGATCACGTTTGGGAAAAGAACGGGCCGGGAAATTTGGCAGCGGTCGCGTCATAAACCTGAGCGGCTCAACGTCTTGAGCTCCTGAGCGACTAACTTGGAGTCATTCAGGAAACCGGTCAACGCCCACCCTCCGTGCTTTGCTCGTCATTTGTCGCCCGCGCCGGGCAGCAGAGAATTGTGCCGCTTCTGAGGCGTCATCGATCGAAGTCAGGACGCTTGCTGGTAAAGATTTCCGAGAAAAGCGGCTAAGCTGGCCTTATCGTCTTTTGTGGCTTGTGCGCCTGTTCGCGGGTGCGTACTAGGTGCGATCTTGATTTGCAACGGTGAGGCTGGGAGCGGGCGAGTGGATACTTTTGCGGGTGGTGGCTCAGTCAAATTGGGCAGTGCAGCGCTCGAAGAGATCCTTTGTCGGGTTGCCCCTGTCGGCATTCTCGGAAACCTCGTTCCTCACGCTGTGGATGCCTGGTCGATCGAGTTTCCGGACCTTGGCTCGCTGCCGCGCTTCGAGGATGAGCCGGCACGTCTTCGGATTTGCATCGCCACGGAGGACATCGTCGGACCGGTCCGCAACGGCGGCATCGGTACGACCTATTCGGCCCTGTCCGAACTGCTCGCTCGACTAGGGCACGACGTCACGATCCTCTATCTCAAGGGCCAGGAGGTGGAGAACGGGACTATCGAGCAGTGGATCGAATTCTACGCCGCCAAGTCGGTTCGCTTCGTGCCTGTTCCGAACTATGCCGCCGTCGACCGCTTCCAGACCGGTGCCGACCGCTGGCTGCACGCACCCTACAACATGCTGAAGTATCTGACCGATCATCCGATGGACGTGGTGCACGTCTCCGAATGGCGGGGATCCGGCTATCTTTGCCTGCTCGCGAAGAGGCAGCATCTTGCCTTCCAGGAGACGCTGTTCGTCGTGAAGACGTCGTCTCCGTGGATCTGGAACAGGCTCTACGGCTCGCAGCCGCTCGACCGCGTGGACGATCTTGCCAAGGTGCATGCCGAACGCCGCAGCGTCGAGTTCGCCGACATGGTCATCGGCGGCAGCCTTCATCTGCTGCGTTGGATGGCCAGCCAGGGCTACAAGATCCCACGCGATCGTACGTTCGTTCAGCCCAACGTGGCCACGTTCGATCATCTCAACGACCTTATGACGGCGCGTAGTTGGGAGCGCGGCAAGCGTCACCCGATCGACGAAGTGGTCTTCTTCGGGCGCCTGGAGGCGCGCAAGGGCCTCTTCACGTTCGTGCAGGCCATCAAGCGGCTGCTTCGCCAGGGGCAGAAGCTGCCCAAGAAGGTCACGTTCATGGGCAAGCCTGGCGCCCGGCTCATGGCGAGGCCGGACCAGGATATCGTCGACTACATCGCCGAGGAGACCCGGGACTGGCCGACCACGGTCGAAGTCCTGAGTGACTTCCAGCAATACGACGCCCTGAAATATCTGTTGAGCGGCAATCGGCTCGCAGTCATGCCGTCGATGATCGAGAACTCCTCGCTCGCCGTCTATGAGGCGGCGATCTGCGGCATCCCGTTCATCGCATCGGACTCCGGCGGGACGCCCGAACTGGTGGCTTCGATCGATCAACCTCATGTTCTTTGCGAAGCGCATCCGATCCCGCTGGCAAACAAGATCGAGGAGTCACTGAGGCTCGGCGGGTACGTAGCCCGCGCAAGCTTCGACAACGCCGAAAACCTGGAGCAGTGGAGCCGGTTTCATCTCGATCTGGGCCGCGGCCTGCTGAGGCAGCTGTTGCCGCCGATCAAGAAGGGCGCGGAAATCCTCTCGACCGTTTCGGTGTGCATTTACCATGCCGGTCCAGACGAAAAGCTGCAGGCGACTCTGGCTTCGATAAAGGAGCAGGATCATCCGCCGGAAGAAATTCTGATTGCGGTCGACACCGACAATTTCGACGGGCTGGCGAGCGCGAAAGCCATTGCGTCCGCCGCCGGGGTGACGGCGACGATCGTGCCCGCCTTCGACTTCGACGCCGGTCATGCGTTCAATGTCCTCGCCGGGCACGTCAAGGCCGAGTACATGCTGTTTCTGTGGGCCGGGTCGACCATCCGTCCCATGGCGTTGCGTGCGCTCACGAAGGTCGCGGCATCCAGCAATGCGAACCTCGTGAACTATTTCTTCCGGGTGACGCACGATGGCGATCAGTCGAGCCGGGACTATCTCAGCGCGATCGTGTTCGGCAACGTGGCCCAGAGTTTCTTTCGCACGGACGTGACGTCGCTGCCGTTGCTGGTGCGGCGCCACACCTTCGTCGAGCTCGGCGGTTTCAGCACGGACTATCGTGTCCTCGCGCACGACCATGAGCTGGTCGCCAAGGCCCAGATCAGCGGCGTTCATTGCGAGACGGCGCTTCTGGAACTGGGCACGGTTCCCGCCTGGGACGAGGATTGGCTCAAGGCCAAGTGCTACGACCAGTCGGTGGCTCAGTTCAGGGCGATCCGACCGGAGCTGGCGGCGACCCCTCTGGCGCTGCGCGAATTGCTTCTGATGGCGAAGGGGCTTCAGAAATCGGGGGGCCGGCGCAAGGTCCCCGGGAAAGTGCAGAAGGCCAAGAAGGTCGAGGCCGAGGCCGAGGGGCCCATCGGCAGATTGCTGATGGCCTTGTCGCGCGACCTGCACGCGGGCGAGGAAGCGGCCGACGGCGGTTCGAAGAATGCCGCGCAAGCGGGCCAATCGGCCAAGCGGCCCGGTGCGCTGGCGGGGGCCGCAAAGCCCGCGCCCCAGAGCCCGGAAGCCAGCCGCCCGGCTCCCAAGGCGCCTGGTTCGCCCGGCGACGGTGCGGTCAAGTCCAAGGTCGTGGCGGCAGACATCCGCAAGGACAGGGTGGCGGCGAAGCAGGCCTCCCTGCGCGGTGCCGGCCTGGTGCAGTTGATCGACGAGCTTTCGGCGGAGCCGTTGGAAGTTGTTCCTGCCAAGCCGGCGGCACGCGCGCGCATCAGCGATCCTCGACCGCCCGTAAAGCCGTCGCGGCATGCCGGGCCTCAGCCGGATCTTCTCCACTCGGGCGAAGGCAAGAATTACTCGGGGCGACTCCTCGGCGTGCATCAGGGGATCGCTTATGGCTGGGTGAGGAATGACGACCGGCCCAAGACGCCCGTCATCGTCGATGTCATGGTCGACGGAAATGCTCCCCAGGAAATCCAGGCCGACATCGATCTGCCCACGGCCATGATCATGCCGCCGCAGATGCGTGGCCACGGCTTCGCGATCCCGCTTTCGAAGAAGTGGCAGGGCCTTTTCAAGAGACGGTCTGCCAAGGACGTGATGCTGCGTATCAAAGGCACGGATGTCGAGATCGCAAGGCTCGCCATCAGGCGAAGCGCGGATCAGCTCGAGGAAGCCGGATACGATGGCCATTGCGACGCCGCCGATGCGGTCGATGGAGTGCTGCGCGGGTGGGTCTGGCAGCCATCGGATCCGCATGCGGTCGTCGACATTTCCGTCTTCGTGGATGGCAAGTTCCTGACCCGCGTGGCGGCAGGCAGCGTTCGGGAGGATGTCAGGGCGGCCGGCATCGGCAGCGGTCATTACGGCTTCGCGGTGCCGGTGCCCAAGCCGCTGTGTGACGGCACGCCCCGGCAGATCGACGTCGTCGTCGCCAATGCGGGAGTCCTGCTGAAAGGCGGGCAATTGACGCTGGTCGGCGACAGGTTCTCTGTCAGGGAACGGAGCTGGCGGCGCCGTGCCGCTTGAGGCGGCTACAATTCCTCGAACTGTAAGTTCTGCGCGTATCTTGCCATGAGTTCGGCATCGAAAGAACCGGCATAGGCTTCGAACACGAACAAGCGCGCGCCTTCCTGGTCGAGTTTGTTTGCCGCCATGTCGGCGCGAACGATGTCGCGGTGGTAGCGCACGGCAGGTGATTGCAGGGCTCCAATGCGCAGCCCGGCAGCCTGAGACTTCGCCAAAGTCACCCAGTCCAGAGAGGGGTAGTCATATCCCGGATCACGAAAGCCGCCGGACCCCAGAAAGGTGTCGCGCCTTACCGCCATGGCGGTGTCGCCGAATGCATTGAAGAACAGGCCGGCCGAGTGAGCCTGTCCCAGGAAGACGAGGCGCCCCGTGGAGGAAGCCTGCTCGGATGCCCCGTCATCGAACAAGTCGAGTGCCGTCACCACGATGTCGAAGCCGCCGTTGGCCACGGCCCTCGCCAGGCGTTCCACGCCCGACGGCAGGTAGTAGTTGTCGTCGTCCAGGAAAAGGACGGTTTCGAAGCGGGCTTGCGCCAGCCCCATGTTGAGGGCGGTGGCCTGCGGCACTGCTTTGGCCAGGCGAATGATCCGCAGATGAGGCCGTTCGCCTGCCTGCGATCGAATCTCTTCTTCTATCGAGGGATGGGCGCTCGCATTGTCCAGGACGATGATCTCGACGGGGGCGCCGTCGACGGTGTCCGGAATGCTCGCAAGCGCTCTTGCAAGCTGCATCACTCGATTGAAGTGGACGATACACACGGTAATCCCGCGGGCGGGCGGAGCCTGAAAGGCCGGTCGAAAAGGGCGTTCGGTGAGTTCGTTCACGAGCCGTCCCCAATCCGTCGTCGGTGGCGCCGGCACGGGACTAGCGATTGCCTCGCCGCCAAGGGCGCTGCGCAAGGCTGCCTCGGTCCGATCGACCAGGGGCGAGGTTCCTGCCGACGAATTCGAAAGCACGATGACACGATGCGCAACGGACCGGATGACATCGGCATCCTCGTCGTCGTCCACGAAGGTGACCGCCAGGCGAGAGGGCTTGCGCACGTACGAAAGACCGACGGGATCGCCTGCCTCGATCACCTTGAACGGAAAGTCCCAGCGATGTCCTCGCATGCCGAGCCATTCCTTGCCTATGCCCTGAACGTCGCTTCGTGCGGGACCGAGCAGGGTTACGACGCGATCTTTCAGTAATCCGTCACTCGCGAGACGTTGCATGGCCTCGACGAACTCGACGAGGCCCGCGCCACGCCGGATCGGACCGACGAAGACGATCTCGGTGATCGCGCCCTTCGGGGCGACGTCGGCTCCACCGGGACGGCCGGGCAGGTATGCCTCGATCGTCGGCAAGCTTTCGGCGGACAGGATCGCCCGCGGCAGTGCCCTGATCGCGTCGGGAACGATCAGCGCGTCGGCCATGGCAAGCGACTGTCGTTCGAGTGCATCGGAGATCAGCGGCGACAATCCGGTCGTCGCGTCGTCGGCGTGGAGAAACCGTTGGCGAGAGGGCGTATCGCACCACAAGGCGACGCGGGTACTGGAAAACGCCTCGCCGCAGGCCCTGGCCATGAGCACGCCCTGCGCGAGGCCCCCGTTCAGCGGCGCGACAACGAGATCGGGATTCTGGATGACCAGTGCCTGTCCGAGACGATATGCATCGAGCATCGGGCCGGCAGCCACGGCGCGATTGAGGCCCGTGAGCACCGGCGCTGCTCGCAACTCGGCAGCCGGCGCGCCGTCGTACAGGTTCACTTCATGACCGAATTGGCGCAGCAATGCCGCCAGTCCGGCAAATCGGCTCGTGCTTCCCGGCCAGTTGGCGGATCGGTCCCGATCTATGAGCGCGATCTTCATGGATCGAACGAGAGGCGCGCGACGAAGGACCTATCGAGCCCCACGTCTTTGATGGTGATGGACGTCAGCTCTCCGGCGGGAAGTGCGAACCAGAATCCATGGTAGCCGTCGCACTGGGTGTCGACGATTTCAGGTCGATAAAGTGTCGCACGCCGATGTCCAGCGAATCGACCATTGCAGTAAAGTTGCAGGTTTCGACGCAGTTCCGGTCGGGCACGATCGACAGCCCAACCGCTGATCTGCCCCGGAGAGAGGAGGTCGACGTGCAGTCGATAGGAACCCGCATGATGCGTCTGGGGGCGGCGTCCTGTCGGCGGACGGCTCGGGTTAAGAGGCAGTGCAATCGCGGAGCGCGGCTGCATGACATACACCGGGCCGGCCATGCCCGGGCTCGGCAGTGAGAAACCGTAATGCCCGTCGCCAATGCCGGCTTTCTGAACATCCGCACGGTAGCGGTCGGCAAGCGTCACCAAGCGGCGACCGTCGGGGTGTTGCATGACGACCGTCAGTCGTTGAAGCGGATTGCGACGATCGAATGCCCAGCCGTGCAGGCGGCCACGGCTCGGCCCGTCGACACACCCGATGATCGTCTGCGGGCGGCACAGCATTCTGAGCAGGTCAGCGAATATCCGTCCCGGCATTATTGCCGTCGCGCTGCAAGTGACTCCAAAGCGACGGATGAACGGCATGATACTTTTTTGGAAATGACTCGGGAACGTCGACTTTATAAACTAGATCGTACGCTCAAAGGGCTGATCCAGGGGAAGAGTATGCTGCTTTTTATCGACCAACCGAAACATATCCGCGTGCTCAGGAGCCTCCCGGATTCGTCGGGTGCCATGAAGCGGGAGCGCTTGGGGCTGATCGCCAAGGGCACGCTGGAGCCGTCACCCGAACTCGAAGGCGCGGTGCAGCCCGAGGAGAAGGAAGAACTCGCCAAGGCGATCGAGATGTTCCGCAATGCCCAGGGCGTTCAGAAGCGGGCGACGGCCCTCGGCTTCCCGGAAACGATGCGGGTCGTGGTCGACTATGTTCAGAGCGAAGCCAGCGAGAGCGAGAAGAAGATCATCATTGCGGCCCTGATGGAAGGTGTGCGCCTGATCCGGAAGGCCGCCAAGCAGGAAGCCGAACAAGGCATGTAAGTCCATCGCGGTGGGGGAGTGGCATGCCTTGCTTGTGCAGGGATGGCGCGGTTCGAATGACAGCACGATCACAAGCTCGTGCTGTTCCCTCCCGCTAGGGCGCATGCCCTTGTAGTTGCCACTGATTCGTCAGTTTCCCCATCGCTTCACGCGCGCCGGGGCATTGCACCCGGTTCGAAGTCGATCGCTAGTCTGTATCGGCTGCTTCCGGAATTGGTGCTCCCTTGGCACGGCACGCAATCTCGGCGCCTCGGAGGGCTTCCCGCAGCCGCGGCGAGCGCTCGGAATCCACTTCCTCCGGATACTCGGATTTGACGAATTCGAGATATGCCTGGGCAGCCTTCGCACCCTGCAGCTTGCGGATGAGGCGGGCTCGCGACAGTGCCATGAGGAAACGCCGGGCGGGATCGGTCGAGCGTTGCAGCGCGATCGCCGACAGCCGAAGCTGTTCCGACGCGTCCAGTCTTTCCTCGATCCGGAGTGTCGCCTCCTGGGGGATCTGCTTTTTGCAGAGGAACACGGCCGTCGATCCGATCTCGCCCACGAAGGTGAAGTACTCGGACAGGGCTTCCTGATACGTCTTCACATACGGCAGCAGATCGTAGAAGTAATCCTGCTGGATGACGATGGAGCGGCCGGGGATCAGTCGCGAGTAGTAGTTCTCGACAACGAACTTGTTGATCTCGGGCAACTTGAGCACGTCGAGAAACAGGATCTCGATGGGCTGGTCGATGGCTCCGGTTTGCTGGATGTCGCCGAGCCTCAGATCCACGACATCGCGGACGGGCGCGATGTTGGCTTCGACCAGATTCGAGAAGGACTCGCCGGGAGCCGCGCCGAGCTCGAGGCCGTTCCTCTTGAAAAAATGTGGCATGGTGGGCGTGACGATGCCCCGTTCGAAGGAAACGATCGGACGGCGCCATTTCTCGCTCGACGCCGGAAGATTCGGATTCTCGCGCAGGCCCTCCCCGAAACACCGGGTCGACGCGCCTAGGAAGATGCCCGCATCGACGATCAGGCCTTCGCCGTCGTAGTACTTCGAGGCCAGACCGTAGAGAAACCGCCGCTCGGCGACGGACATCATCGACGGCACCGACAGCACTGACTTCGGCAGGGCGCCGACCAGCCGGTTGAAGGGCGGTATGAGATTCGTGGTTCGCAGGCTCAGTTTTGGGGGCTGTATTTCAGTAATAGAGGCGTCGCTCATGGTCACCTTGATCTTCCCTAGAAAAGTCGCAAAGCTGAGCAGAGTCGGAGGGCGGTGGGATCAAGTCCTCACGTTGGGATCTGGGCGTTTGCAGGGCAGTGTGTTCGCCAACCGTGGCCAAGACTCTCAAGTAATGGTGAACAAGCATACCATGCTATACGCACAGCCCTAGTAATGCGTTAATTTGTCGAGAATACTATCGCGTAGATACTTTGGAGCAAGTCGAGGCTGGCTTGAGCTGCTTCAGGCTGTCCGCAGACTTTACCGCACGCGTCGATCGAGGAGCATCGGGTTTATGCCTGATACGCATGATTCTCCGTTCAGCAGAGATACACGGCAGGGGACTCAGCGTCCTCGTGAAATTCCACCGTTTATCTCGGACGATAATGAGTTCGCCGATCCAGTCGTGCGGGGGCCATCTGACATAGAGAATATTCTGCCTGCGGCGAAGGAAAAGACAGATCGTCGCACGCTCAATCTGGATTTGCCGCCTCTACCGCAACGCAAGCCACCTTCGCGACGAAAATTAGCATGGTCATTTCTGCTGTGCGTCATGCTGCCGACCGGATTGATTGCACTCTATTACTACCTGTTCGCGGCAGACCAATACGTTGCCGAGTTCAAGTTCGCCGTCATGGAGTCCAGCCCGGTGCTTCCGGGGAGTCCACCTCCGATCAGTGCTACATCGCCAAGTGCCGCCATGGGCGGTGCGGGCGGGCTTGCGCTGATGGGCGGCGGCATGCTGGGCGGCTCTACCGCGACGATGCAGAATTATGTCGTCACTGATTACCTGCTCAGCCGACAGGTCGTGGAGGAGTTGCAGCGCCGTATCGACGTTCGCTCACTCTATGACAAGGACGTGGCCAAAAATGATCTCTGGGCGCGCTTTGCCAGGAGCCTACCGATGGAACGGTTCCTCGTTTACTGGAATCGGATGGTCACGGCGAACTACGATCCGATGACAGGACTGGCCGTTGTGACTGTCAGGGCATTCTCGCCACAAGACGCTCTGTTGATTGCCAATACAATGGTCACGCTCTCCGAAGATTTGGTCAACGGTGTAGCGAAAAGACCACAGATGGACTCGGTGCGATTCGCCGAGGGCGAGGTCCGGCGGACCGAGGAGCGTCTCAGGGTGGCACGTCAGGAGCTGACGGATTACCGGCTCAAAGAGGGGCTGGTCGATCCGAGCGGGGCTCTTTCCACGAACGTGGCGCTGGTCCAGACCTTGCGAGGCCAACTCATCCAGCAGCAGGCCGATCTCGCAACTCTTCTGAGCCAGCAACAAAATCCGAATACACCTGCGGCACAATCCCTGCGTTCCCGCATTGCCGCCACCAAGGATCAACTGGACAAGATGGTGAAGGAGGTTTCGAAAGACAGGGAAGGGAACAAGGTCCTAACCGAGCTCGTCGGACGCTACGAGCGGTTGGATCTAGAACGCCAGTATGCGCAGGCGGGATACGTAGCGGCACAACAGGCGTTCGATCAGGCACGGGCTAATGCCGCGGCGCAGCACCTGTATCTTACCCCCTATGTACGTCCGGTACTTGCCGAAAGTTCGACATATCCTAGGCGGGGTCAATCAACACTCATTGCAGCGCTGGCTTTTTTTGGTATCTGGATAGTGGGTCTCATGGTTGTGCGTGCCGTCGGCGAGCATGTCTGATGCGATGTATAGACGGAACGAACTGCGGATCCTAAGGGAGTACTGAAGTGGCTTCGCCAATTGCACTAATTACCGGCGTCACGGGTCAAGACGGCGCGTATCTTGCAGACTTGCTGCTCAAGAAGGGCTATGTCGTCCACGGCATCAAGAGAAGGTCTTCTAGCTTCAATACACCCCGCGTCGACGATATGCTGGAGCGGCAGGTCAAGGAGGGATTGCCGTTCTATCTGCATCACGGCGATCTTACGGACAGCATGAGTCTGGTGCGACTGATCCAGAGCGTTCAGCCAACTGAAATCTACAACCTTGGGGCGCAAAGCCACGTTATGGTGAGCTTCGAGACTCCGGAATACACGGCCAACGCAGACGCGACAGGCGTATTGCGTCTTCTTGAGGCCGTTCGAATTCTGGGTATTGAGCGCAGCGTTCGCTTCTATCAGGCGTCGACATCGGAGCTCTATGGAGCGACGCCACCGCCGCAAAGTGAGACAACGACGTTTCATCCGCGCAGCCCCTATGCCGTGGCGAAGCTCTACGCGTACTGGATCGTGGTAAATTACCGGGAAGCCTACGGTATCCATGCATCCAATGGTATTTTGTTCAACCATGAAAGCCCGCTGCGTGGCGAGACTTTTGTCACACGCAAGATTACGAGAGCGGTGGCAGCCATCGTACAGGGCAAGCAACAGGAGTTGCTTCTCGGCAACCTGGATGCCCGCAGGGATTGGGGGCATGCTGCGGACTATGTCGAGGGCATATGGCGGATCGTGCAACACGACGTTCCCGATGATTTCGTTTTGGCGACCGGCGAAGCGCATAGTGTTCGCGAATTTGTCGAACTGGCGTTTCGCGAAGTCGGAATCGATATTTCCTGGGAAGGTCAAGGCATAGGGGAACGAGGCATCGACAGAAAGACCGGCCAGACGCGCATCAGGGTGGATGCGCGCTACTTCCGCCCGACGGAGGTTGATTTTCTATTGGGAGACCCTTCGAAGGCTCGGCGTTTGTTGGACTGGAAGCATCGCATCAGCTTCCAAGAGCTCGTAAGAGAGATGGTTGAGGTGGACCTTGCTCTCGGCAAAACGAATCACTCCGTTGTTGGGCCCAAAGGTGTCACCTTACGGCTTTCTGAAGTCACGGATTGAGAGTCACAGGCAGAGTTGAGGATAGTTGGCCATGACGTTTTCACTGAAGGGCAAGTCTGTCTGGGTTACCGGCCATCGGGGCATGGTTGGTAGCGCGCTGGTACGGGCGTTGAGCAAGTCAGAGGATTGCCGGATATTGACAGCGACCCGACAGGAGGTCGACCTAAAGGACTTGTCGGCCGTCCGGCGCTGGATGTCCGACAATCGCCCTGACGTCGTGATTGTTGCGGCGGGTAAAGTCGGTGGCGTTCTCGCCAACAACTCTTTCCCAGCGGACTTTCTTTACGAGAACTTGGCGATCTCGACCAACCTCATACACTCTTCGTTCGAACGGAAAGTCGAGAAGCTGCTTTATCTTGGCTCGAGCTGCATCTATCCTCGCCTGGCCGAGCAGCCGATAGTGGAAGAGTCGCTTCTCGCGGGTCCTCTGGAGCCAACGAACGAGGGGTATGCTGTCGCGAAGATCGCGGGCATCAAACTGTGCCAGGCCTATCGCAAGCAGTATGGCTGCAATTTCATTTCCGCGATGCCTACCAACCTCTACGGCCCGAACGATAACTTCGACCTCGCCTCGAGCCACGTCATGCCCGCGCTGATCCGAAAGATGCATGCGGCCAAACTCGCCGACGAGCCCGTTACGCTCTGGGGCACGGGAACGCCCAAGCGGGAGTTCCTCCATGTCGACGACATGGCCGATGCCTGCCTCTTTCTGCTAAAGAACTACGACGGATTCGGCCATATCAACATCGGAAGCGGGGTCGACTACAAGATCAGCGAACTGGCCGAGATGATTGGAGATGTCGTTGGCTACCGCGGCGGCTTCAACTATGACACCACGAAGCCGGACGGGATGCCGCGCAAGCTAATGGATGGGACCAAACTGGCGGCCATGGGGTGGCGCGCGAAGATCGACATCCACGAGGGTATTCGCAAGGCCTACGACTGGTACCTCAAGAATGTCGAGCAGACTGGATCGGCGCCCAAGCCTACTTGACGGCTTCCATGTTCAGGCTGACCAGCGTCCCATTGGTCTTGTCCATGTGCGGCAGGTAGGCTTGGCTGTAGTCATCAAGATTGTGGTGTTCCGTGGAACGCCAATCCCAAAGCCGGCAATGTGAGAATCCCACACCCTTCAGGCGTGCTTCGAGCGTTTCCTGGTCGAATAGGACGTAGTGAAAATCATGGTCGTTGCGCTGACCGCCGATGATCAGTCCCATGATGTCGTTTATGCCGTTTGCCAACTTCCCTTCGAGATAGAGCCGGCTGCAAGCCTTGAAGTCGGGGACCGCCAAGCGCAGGACCCCGCCGGGCCGCAACACGCGATTCCATTCCCGAAGCACGTTGTCGACCTCGTGGCGCCCGAAATGCTCGAGGACGTGAGACGCATAGATGAGATCGACCGTGTCGTTCGACAGGAAATCGAGACGGTCGATCAATGCAACCCTGTCCACATTGGGATATTCTAGAGCATCGACGTGATAGAAGCCCGGGATGTGCTTCGGACCGCAGCCAAGATGAAGTTTTAGGGGGCGGCCGGCGTCTGGCAGTTCTTGAGCCAACTCTTGATGTCCATTGTTGGAACCGCGGGGCATGTGAACCTTCTGGCGTTGAAAATCTGCAACTGGAGGGGCGTCACCAAGGTGTGTTGTGCATTCATTGCAGAATTCACAGCGCAGCAGGCAGTGCCTCGTCGGCCTCAAGCGGCCTCATGCGAGACCGACGAAGGTATTGCCGTTCGAGTTCGTCGCGCAAGAGGCGCAGATTCTCGACGCCGACTTTCACGTCTTTGAGGTACTCGATGTGCAGATGGTTCTCTAGCTGCTCGAGGCCGCCGCTCACCGCCACATTGGTAATTTCGCTATTGCTCAACGTTGCAGCAAAGGAGGCATAGTTGCTACCCGTACTGATAATTCGTTCAGCACCGATGAGCAGGTTGAAATCGAGAAAGGCCTTCTGGATCGGGTACCGCGCTTTGAACATACCTGCGTCGACGAAGTGCTTTCTGCCGAACGTATTCGCGAAGTGCTCAAGCGTGTCGGGGCTGTCCGAGAAATAGACAATCTTGAGTCCTGAACGGATCGAATCTTCGATCGACTCGTAATAAAACTCGTTCAGTGCCGTTCGGCACACGTAATGCCCCATCAGGAGGGCGAGCCGCTCCGGCGCTAAACCACTGTCTGCCAGTTTGGGCAGTTCGAGCTTCAGCATCTCATCGACGTCGCCTCGACGGACATGCAGGCCGACATAGCGGTCGTCTTTGATGCGCGAGCGCGCCAGGTCCAAAGACCGCGTTACAGCGGCGTCATGGGGGAGGCGATCGTAGAGTTTACGAAGGGTCTTGTGCGTGTATTCTCGCGTCCGCGGCTCGTCTTGAAACGAGTAGATCGCGGCGTCCTGCTCGTAGTAAGTAGTGGGGTTGTTCAGGAAATAGGTCTTGTCGAACTTGTGAGGCCGCATCGCTGCGAACTCGCGGTCCCTAAGGCTTCTCCGCTGGGCAGGATAGTTCATCGGCCCTTCGAGGAAGACAAGATCGTCGGCCCCTCCAGCCGCGTAAAAATCGCGAAGATTGAAAATCAGACTGGGGCTGTATTCGGTGCCGTCGAACTGGTGCCAGAAGACTGGCAATTGCGGCCACAACATAACCACGCGAGCATTGATCTGATCTGCGAATCGCCATGCGTAAAACAAATGCTTGAGACGAGCGATCAGGCGATCGCCTCGGCGCACCATTATGGTCGAGCGTTGCATTTGCCTCTACTCACTTCTAGAAGTTCTTCGCGCACTCTTTGAGCCCCCCGGTCTAGGCTTCGCCGGCATCGACCGTCAAGACCTATGCCATTGCCATTTTTTGGCCACGGAAAGCACCAGGCATGAGATTTTTCGGCGCGTTCTTCGCATGGTCTCAAACCATCTTGTTGCTGATGGCCGAGAGCTTCGGAGACCGCTATCGCCGGACTAAGCTTTCCGTTCTGGTGGCGATCGGCGAGCCATTGGGGGTCATCGGAGTCTTCTCTCTGACCCACTCGCTCGTTAGCGTCCAGCCGCCCTTCGGCCCTTCGAACTTGCTGTTCTTTTCGACCGGCATATTGCCCTTCTACCTGTTCTTCCACATTTCGTGGCGCCTGAGGTCCTGGGACTGGTTGCGCCGCTTCCCGAGAGCGTCGGAATTTGATCTTCTCTGTGTTCAGGTCCTCGATGAATATTTGACGAAGATCGTAATCATTGCCGTCGTGGCCGCGTGTCTTTGGCTGTGGGGCATCGGCGCGGCGATACCGCGGGAGCCCCTAGAATGCCTGCTGGCGCTCGTCGTGATTTCACTCCTGGGTATCGCGGTGGGCTTGCTGAATGCCGTGATCTCCGCCTTCTTCTTCGCATGGCTGTACATCTACGCGATCATGATCCGTGGATGGCTCGCATTCTCCGGAGTCCTTTTCGTGGTGGATTGGATGCCGCCAGTGTTCCGGAAGATCGCCGTCTACAATCCCCTGGCTCATGCAATTACACTCTATCGGACAGGATACTACAGCGGGTATCCGCACAGTTCTTTGGATATGGGCTACCTTCTCTCCTGCACGGGCGGGCTGCTTGCCTTTGCGACCCTGAGTTTGATGGCGACACGGTCCTGGAGAAATATCAGGTAGGTTCGCGAGGTTCGATCTCACCAGCCAATGGCATGCTCTCGATAGCCTCAGCGTATGTATCCAGAGCCGCCCATGCATGCGTGCTGCGGATGCGATACTCGACAGGGTCCAGCGATGCCCGGTTGGCCCTCAGAAACTGTACCTCAGCTAGAATACCCATCGGCTCGGTGAGTTCTATTTGACGCAACGTGGCGATCGCGGCTGCGGCAAGATGCTCTAACGCCGAAGCTGTCAAGCTGAACTCCTGGCCGTCGATCCTGAGCTTGAAGGCCCCATCAGATTGCCACAGTTTGAGATTTGCCTCCTGATCGTTGGTCATTTGCGATTTTCCGTGGCCCGTTGTGTTAAAAGGAGTGGCATATGGTGACGTCACGGCTCCTGCGTAGCTTGGCCACGATCTTGAGCATCATGCTCCCGTATGTTGCCGCGGCGCAGTCAAACTGTTTTACGCAAACCGACAATAAGCGCCTCACCCTGGAGGTTTTCCAGATCTTCGCACCACCAGAGTATTCGGTAGGTGGGCGGGAGGCGCTGGTGCCGGCGGCCGGCTATCCCGGGACAGATTATGCCACCTCGATGAACCGCCTCACTACCGAATTGCCCCGAGGCGCTCCCTATAGACGGTATTACATGCTTTGGGCGAATCGGTGCGCCTTTGTCGAGGGACAAACTCAATCATTTGAAGACTGCAGGAATGTCTCGCGTACCAAGGGAAACGGCTATCCGAAGATGCTCGGGGGGCCGCTGTCGCAGCAGCTCCGTACGATCTTTACATCCTATCGAAAGGCCAACCTCTGCACGATCCTAAGTGCAAGGAAGGCCTTGGGTGAAAGTCTTGCGGTCGTAACGGAAGAAGGACGTAAGCATGACCTTCGCGTGATGGAGGCCAACGCGGGTCTGCAGCCCACAGCGCTTGCCCGTAAGGAAATGGTCGGGCGCCCGGCAAGCCTGCAGAACGTGATCACCGATACCTGCATCGTCGAGGAGGAGTCCGTTGCGCCCGATGTGCAAGGTATTCTGCTCGACTATGAGGTATTCGACTATCGTTCACCGGCAGAAGCGACCGCATTCCTGCGCGACTTGCACAAAGCGGTTGCAAGTTACGGCAAGAAACTGATCGTCAACACCAACCCTCTCCCGAGGGCGCCCAATGGGATGACGGAAGACAGTGCGCGAGAAATACTTGGCGTGGTCGATGGGCTGATACCGACAATATCGAGTGGCGCCTCGTTGGGAAATCCCGCGATCGGTCTGGCCACGAAGCAACGGCAGTCCGATCCCATCGAGAACTACCATGCACAGGTTAAGGTCCTAACCAGAAACGGGACCTCTCCCCTCACAGCGTCTGAAAGGTCAAAGCTATCCTGGAACATAAGTCTCTTTGATACGACGCTGGACGAGGCGCGTTTCTTCAACGAGGAGACAAAGAAGCAGGGCTATCGGGGAGTCATGCTGTTCCGGAACTTTGTGAAGCTCGGAGGCGCGTGTGACCTGCAGAGCAATCAAGTCATTGCGTGCTTAACCATGGGTTCATGTGACGGACACTTTGGGGCCGGCCGGTGATGTCATATAAATCAGGTGCGTTTTTGGCGATATCCTTGCCCCTGACGCTGCGATAAACTGGAAGTGGACTAGCGGCTTGGGAAAGAGAACCGACAATGGCGCACGAACGTAACCGAAAAGGAACGAAAATGGCTGATGACGATGTGTCCCTGGACGGCGCTACTCCCGAGGTGGTGGCCTATCATCTGATGCTGCGGATCATGGCTGTCGAAGGCCGTCCCTTGACGGGTTCGGCGAGTGCCACATCGAAAGTGACCAGGAACGTGGTTCTCGATGCCTACGCCGATTGCCTCGAGGCCGTCCGTGGCAATAGGGCTCGGCGTACCATTGCACCCCGTGCATAGGTTTCGCCACAGAGTGCTGTAATGCTTTGGGAGCCTTCGAAGGAGGTTGCTCATTAGCGGTATCATCTCACTGAATGCAGTCTCGAAGTCCGTCGGCAACGCGAACGCGCGCAAGCTGATACTTGAGAATGTAACAGCAAGGTTTTCGGCGAATCGTCACTATGTGATCTTCGGCATGAGGGGGGCAGGGAAGAGTACTCTGCTCCGCCTCATGAGCGGAGTCGCGGTGCCGTCGCGAGGAAGCATAAATCGGCGCGGCTCGGTGTCCTTGCCTGTAGGATCCGCCGCAACCTTCGCCTCGTTCAAGACCGGGCGGCAGTTGTGCGCCTTCCTGGCATCGCTGTATGATGGCGACCCGCGAGAAGTTGAGAGTGTCGTCGCCGCTCTTCCAGAGCTGGCGCTGATTTTTGATAAGCCTGTGGACTCGATGCCCTCGCAGACACGCGCCCTTCTGGGGTATGCTGTCGGATATGCGCTTCCGTGCGATTTCTATCTTTGCGACAATACCGTTTCCTATGGCACAGGTGCGACAAAGCAGTGGCTTTGGAGAGCCTTCGAAGCCCGGCGCAGAACGGCGGCGACTATTCTTGCAACGCGTGACATGCGCGCCCCTGAACAACAGGGTGATATCGGCTGCATCTTGCACGATGGGTCGCTTTACATGTTCAAGGACGTTGCCGAGGCGAGAAAGGCCTACAATCTCCTGTCGCTCGAACTGAACATGCCGGGGCGGGACTATGCCGAGGGGCTCGTCGCTCGAGAGGGGATGCGGGCGGGCCGAGATTATCTCAGGCAGTATCTTGCGCAGCATCCGGGCGATCCGCAGGACTTTGAAATGTTGGCGGACCTGTCCTTGCGACTGGGCGACCATGCACATGCAGAGCAAGCGTCAATGGCCGCGCTGAGCAGGGGATCGGTTTCGCTCAACCCGCATTTGATTCTAGCGAAGGCAGCTGAGCGAAAAGGAGACTTCGCCAGCACCATCTATCATGCGCGTGCGGTGTTGAAGCTCGACCAGGATCATAGGGAAGCCTCCGTTCTAGCGGCGCGGAACCTAGAGAATATGGGCGATTTCGACGAAGCTGCCCGTCTCTGGTCGAGGCTCTCCGAAAATGAGCTCGCTTTGCGCAGCTATCAGAAGGCCGGCAATTGGCGCGCCGTCCTTGTGTCGATCGAGAATCGGCTGGCTGTCCAACCGCGTGACCTCCGATTGCTGGTCGCCAAAGGTCGAGTGCTGATCGACTTAAGGGAATGGCCGATTTTTGCCGAGACCCTCGTCGATGTTGCGCGCCAAGATACCAACGAGGCTCTGGGGCTCGTGTATCTCATCGTCAAGATGGGGGCTTGGGAGGCCTTCCCTGTCCTGATGGACGCGACGCGGAACCTGGACTTCAGTGCCGTCAAAGAGAGCAGAACCAAGGAACTCGTCCTTCGCGGGATTGAGCGGCGCATCGCCAAGAGTGACGCGGCGGAACCTCTTGAGGAAGCTGCCGTTTTGACGGATTGGCTGTCGATGCTCGGCGCAGGAGGCAGTCGGGGCGAGGGCCTGAAAAAGCCATCGGGACCAGGCCAAAAGCCAAGCGAAGGCAGTGCTCCGTCGGCGGACAGCCTGATCAGGGAGTTCTACAGGCTCCGGAAGAGCGAGGCTGCTGCAGATCGCGAGAGCATCGCCGAACAGTATCGCGCGCTCTGGGCTACGACCAAGGCGCTGGTCGCAGAATCTCAAGAGAGGCAACGGAACTTAGCGGTTACCACTAAGCTTGGTGACCAATCAGAGGATCCTCGGAGCTCTTAGCCCTTGGGATATTGAGAGATGGTTTCGCGCAGGCTCTTGCAACGCTGGATGCGACGAGCCGGGTGAAGCCACGCTCGCGCTCGACGGGATCAAACCTGCGGCTCAGGTCAGCTTCACGCGTACAGGTGCGGCCAAGCCTGTCTGGAAAACTCAAAGCCCTGCCTCACACCCGTGCGTAGATGTCCTCGTATCGGACGATGTCGTCTTCCTCGACATAGTCGCCGGTCTGGACTTCGACCACTTCGAGGAGTTCGCTGCCGGGATTGGCCAGTCGATGGACGCCGCCGATCGGAATGTAGGTCGACTCGTTCTCGTGCAGGGTCATGACCTTGCCGTCGAGCGTGACCTCGGCGATGCCTTTCACGACGACCCAGTGCTCGGCGCGGCGATTGTGGCTCTGCAGGCTGAGCTTGGCCCCGGGCTTGACCGTCAGGCGCTTGGCGCGGAAGCGCTCGCCCCGGTCGATGTCCTGGTAGCTGCCCCACGGGCGGTGCATCACGGCATGCTCGGTCGCGGCGCGATGCTTGCCGTCGGACATGCGTTGCACGACGTCCTTGAGGCGCGGGAGGTTGTCGCGATGGCCGACCAGCACGGCGTCGTTCATCGACACGACGACGACATCCTCGACGCCGATCACGGCGGTCAGCGGGCCGTCGGAGCGGACATAGGAGTTGCGCACATGGTCGATCTCGACCGGACCCTCCGTCACGTTGCCTGCGCTGTCGGCCTGGCCGACGTCGAGCAGCGCGTCCCAGGTGCCGAGGTCGGACCAGCGGAAGCGGGCGGGGACGACCCAGCACTTGTCGGTGCGTTCCATCACGGCGTAGTCGATCGACTTGGCCGGCGCCTTGCCGAAGGCGTCGGCGTCGAGGAACACGGTCGAGCCGGTCTTCTTCGCCTTGGCGACGGCCTCCTCGGCGGCGGCGGCCATCGCCGGCTCGAAGCGCTTCATCTCCGACAGCAGCAGTTCGGGCGGGAACAGGAAGTTGCCGCTGTTCCACAGCAGGCCCTCGGCGATGTACTGCATTGCCGTCTGGGCATTGGGCTTCTCGACGAAGGCTGCGACCTTCATCACCGGTCCGATCGTCTCGCTGCCGGGGCGGATGTAGCCGTAGTCGGTCTTGGGCTCCGTCGGGGGGATGCCGAAGGTGACGATGCCACCTTTCTCGACGGCCGCAAGCCCCTCGCGGCAGCCGGCGAGGAATTCCCCGGCGCCGATCACCAGATGGTCGGAGGCCAGCGCCAGAACCGCCTTGGCGCCGAGACCGCGCGTGTAGGCGGCCGCGGCGGCCATGGCAGGACCTGAATCGCGACGCGACGGCTCGACCAGGATGTCGATCTCCACGCCGATGTCACGGGCCTGGCTCTCGCACATGAAGCGATAGGCGTCGTTGGTGGCAATCACGGGCTTGGCGAACAGGCTGCGGTCGGCGACGCGGAGCAACGTCTGCTGGAAGGTCGATTGCTTGCCCAGCAGCGGGACGAACTGCTTGGGCATGCTCTCGCGCGACAGCGGCCACAGGCGCTTGCCGGAGCCTCCGACGAGGATAACGGGCGTGATGAGCGACATTGCGACAGCTTTCGTTGCCTGAGGGGGCTTTATCGGGCGGCTTCCGCGGCCGCGTGCCGGGCCGCGATATAGCCGAACGTAAGGACGGCGCCAATGTCACGAAGATCCACTCAAAATGATTATGATTCTCCAATAGCACAAAATTCATGTGGGTTACCGGTGTTACTATGCGAGTAGTTGCGTCAACGAGCCGTCGTGACGGGATGTCGCGGAACTACGAAAAATTTTGAGCCTTTTTGCTGCGAATCTGGCGTAAACTTCCTCATTGGACGTCGTATTTGGAGGGTTAAGTGGCAACCAAAGGGTCAGTGATCGTATTCGGAGGCGACGGCTTCTGCGGCTGGCCGACGAGCCTGCATCTCAGTAAGACCGGCTACGACGTCGTGATCGTCGACAACTTCTCGCGGCGTTGGATCGATGCCGAACTTGGCGCCGAGTCGCTGACCCCGATCAGCACGATGGATGCCCGCTTGAGGGCGTGGCGCGAAGCGACGGGCAAGGAGATCGCGTTCCGCAACATCGATGTCTCCCGCGAGTTCGACGAAATCAAGAACCTGCTGATCCAGTACAAGCCGGTCGCGGTCGTCCACTTCGCCGAGCAGCGTGCGGCGCCCTACTCGATGAAGTCGGCCAAGCACAAGATCTACACCGTCAACAACAACCTCAACGCGACCAACAACATCCTCGCCGCTGTCGTCGAGACGGATCCCAGCATTCACTGCGTCCATCTGGGCACCATGGGTGTCTACGGCTATGGCACGGTCGGTTCGGTGATTCCGGAAGGCTACTTCAAGGTCAAGGTGCCGCTTCCCGACGGCAGCCACGTCGACCAGGAGATCCTGTATCCGGCCAACCCCGGCAGCATCTACCATATGACCAAGACGCAGGACGCGCTGCTGTTCCAGTTCTACGCCAGGAACGACAAGCTGCGCGTCACCGATCTCCACCAGGGAATCGTCTGGGGCACCCAGACTCCGGAGACGGAACTGGACGAGCGTCTCATCAATCGCTTCGACTATGACGGCGACTACGGCACGGTGCTGAACCGCTTCCTGATGCAGGCGGCCGTCGGCTATCCGCTGACGGTGCACGGCACCGGTGGTCAGACCCGTGCCTTCATCCATATCCGCGACACGGTGAATTGCGTCCGGATCGCGATCGAATCGCCGCCGAAGGCCGGCGATCGCGTGCGCATCATGAACCAGATGACGGAAACCCACCGCGTCCGGGATCTGGCCAAGCTCATCCGGGAACTGACGGGCGCGCAGATCGAGAATCTCAGCAACCCGCGTGCGGAAGCCGACGAGAACGAGCTGAAGGTCGCCAACAAGAACTTCCTCGAACTCGGTCTCAATCCGACGACGCTGCAGCACGGGCTGTTGCAGGAAGTCACCGAGATCGCGCAGCGCTACAAGGATCGCTGCGACCGGACGAAGATCCCGTGCGTGTCGTACTGGTCCAAGGAGCGTGCAACGGCCGCCAGCGCCGCCGACAAGGTCGCCGCGCAGTAATCGCTTACGACCTGGTTCTCAGATTGCGAATCGGCGCTCTGCGAGGAGCGCCGATTTCGTTATGTCCTTCCAGACTTCTTAAGGTGCTTCATGTCGTCGAGGATTTTGATTACGGGAGGCTGCGGCTTCGTCGGCTCCAATCTGATCCGTCAGATCGTCGAGCAGGGCAGGGACAGCCGCATCGTGGTTCTCGACAACGAGACCATGGGGTCGCCGCGTGACTTGCCGGATATCGATCTCGACTATCACAAGGGCGACATCTGCGATCCGGCGGCGGTTTCGCGGGCGGTGAGCGGCTGCGACACCATCATCCATCTTGCCGCCAATACACGCGTCATCGAATCGATCGAAGACCCGACCCTGAATTTCGAAGTCAACGTGCGGGGAACCTTCAACATCCTGATGGCCGCCCGGGATGCCGGGGTGAGCCGGGTCGTCATGGCGTCGACCGGAGGGGCGATCCTGGGGGATGTCGAGCCGCCGGTTCACGAAGGCATGGTTCCCCAGCCGGCGGCGCCCTACGGCGCTTCCAAGCTCGCGGCCGAGGGTTATGGATCCGCCTTCTCCGCCTCCTACGGGATGCAGGTCACCGCGCTGCGCTTCTCCAACGTCTATGGCCCGCGCTCCTATCGAAAGGGCAGCGCCGTCGCTCACTTCTTCAAGCAGGCTCTCGATGGCAAGCCGATCACCGTCTATGGCGACGGAAGCCAGGTGAGGGACTTCGTCTTCGTGGCAGATCTCTGCCGCGGCATCCTTCAGGCCATCGACGCGAACGTTTCCGGGGCGTTCCAGCTCGGCTCCGGAAAGCCGACGACGATCAACGAGCTTCTCGCCGAGATGAAAAACGTGGTGGGGAGCAGCCGCTGGCCCGACGTGCATTTCGCCGACTGGCGCGCGGGCGAGGTGCGGCGGACCTATTGCGACATCACCAAGGCGCGGACCGGTTTCGGTTTCGAGCCCGCGACGCCGCTGGCCCAGGGGCTGGAGTCGACCTGGCAGTGGTTCCTGTCGCAGGTCGGGGACGCTTCCAGGAAATAGGCTTTAGCCGCCGATCGGCGCCAGCTTGGTATCTGGCGCCGCTTGCCGTCCGGGCGTTCGAACCCCGGGCGGGAGTGCCGCCTCAGGCGACGAGGTCGGTTCGCCGGTGATCCGCGCCGCGGTGTCCGGTGCTGATCTTTACCGCTTCGCGCTCGTTCTCGGCGCCGGCGCCGACCTCGCAGAGGTAGCGTGCGGCCCTCACCACGTTCTGCACGCGACGAAACTGGTGCTGCGCAATCTGGTCGGCATACTCCGATTCGATGAATGCCAGATACTGCTTGGCCGCCTCGAGGCCGCGGGCATTCAGGATGACACGCAGCTTGGCGAACGACATGATGAGGCGGCGGTAGGGATCGATGGAGCGCTGGGCGGCGCGTGAAACCAGGGCGATCTCCTGCTCCCCGTCCAGCGGGCCGGCGAACAGTTCGGCGACTTCATCGCGGGTAATGCGATGCTTCAGCCTGAAGACGGCGCTCGAAGAGATTTCTCCGACATACTCGAACTTCGACGCGAAATACTCCTGGTGGATATGAATGAACGGCAGGTCACCGTTGAGATAATCTTGCTGGATGACGAGCGACCGTTTGGGGATCAGCCGCGGCAGATACTCATAGGCGGCAAATTCGGAGATCGCCGACGCCTTCAGGACATCGAGAAACAGGATTTCGATCGGCAGCCGGCGATCTTTCGGAGTCTCGCCGATGCGTCCGGTTTCCAGGATGTCGCCCAGCCTCAAGTCGATCAGGTGTCGGGCCGTGCGGATATGGGCTTCGATCAAGGGGCCGAACGAATCACCCGCCTTGAGGTCAAGGCCTATGCCGTGCCTCTTGAAGGACAGCAGCATCTGCTGATTTGTGATGCCCAGTTCCAGGGAGATGATGGGACGTCCCCAGCGCGCCGCGATTTCCTCTACGCGCGGGTTCTCCTTGACGCCATTGCCCAGGCACGCACTCGACGCGCCGAGAAAGATCCCCGCATCGACGATCAGTCCTGCGCCGGAGTAGTAGCTCTTGGCGATGTTGAACAGGAAGCGGCGCTCCATCTCCGACATCATCGACGGCACCGAAAGCGCCACTTCAGGAATCTCGCCGAGGTAGCCGTCGAATGGCGGCGCCAAATGCGCTTGATGAAGCGGCTTGGGGCGTTGCATCGGCGGTGGCAGGTCGGTGGGCATCTCAGGCGCAACGTTCATGAATACCTCCAGATGCTGCCACGGTAAGCCGATCAAAGCTGCATTTCGATAATGGCCGGCGGCTCCTAGGTCAACGGAGCACGACGCCCGTTGCCCGGAAGCGGCAACGTGTCCTTGGGACCTGGCGGAAGCAAGACATCGAGTATCTCCTCGAGTGCGGGCTGCCAGGGGCGGGGGGCGATGCCGAAGTCCCTGGAGAGTCCCGCGGTGCAGAGCACCGAGTATGGGGGGCGCCGTGCCCTCGTTTGACGGCTGCGGGTCGATGTTGCCTCGACCGGCACTGCCCTGGCATTTCGCCGGGCTGCTCCCTGCATCGTGGCGACGGCCACCTCATGCCATGTCGCAGGTCCGGCGTTGGCAAAGTGGTAGGTCCCAACGGGGCAGTGCGGATCCTCGATCAGCCGCATGCAAATCACCTGAAGAGCCGCCGCCAGGTCGATTGCCGAAGTGAGACGGCTGGTCTGATCGTCGACGACCTGAAGATGATCGCGGTGTTGGGCGAGATTCAGAACCGTCTTGATGAAATTCTTCCGGAACGGGCTCACGACCCACGACGTTCGCAGGATGACGTGACGCGGATTTGCCCGCCGGACCAAGTCCTCTCCGGCCGCCTTGCTGACGCCGTAGGTATTGAGGGGGCGAACGGGGTCGCACGAACGATAGGGCTCACTCGCCGTGCCGTCGAATACATAGTCGGTCGACAGATGAATGAAGGGGGTGCCGTTCTTCGCGGTGGCTGTCGCCAGCAGCCCCGGCCCGGTCGTGTTGACCAGCGCTACTTCTGGATCTCCCGATTCGGCAGCCTCTACTTCGGTGTAGGCCGCGCAGTTGACGACACAATCCCACTCCCCCTCCTTGAAGATGCGATCGATAGCGGCTTCGTTCGTGACACAGAGGGTATGGCGCGACGGTGTATGCACCGTGCACTGAACGGGCCACTTGTGTCGGGCCAGTGCTGTGCCGACTTGACCACTTCCGCCCACAATCAGGATGTTCGCGGTCTTGCCTGACGCGCTCGAAGGTCCCGTCTTCATTGCCTGCGAAGACGCGCCTGCTACATCAGGAAGGCCCGAAGACCCAGATGAAACCCCAGCATCGAAGCGGCTTGGGTAAGGGACAAGATCCAAGGGTAGGCGATGGGGCCACTCTTCTGTTCAGGCTTCATCGTGTGCAGCCTTCGAAATTTCTGATTGCAATCATTGTGCAAAACATCGGGGCAAAATCAATAGACAATTGCGGGAGCGGCGGCTCGGGACTGAGGTGTTCGACCTGCACCGTCCAGTTGCAATCGAGGCACGGCGACGCAAGCGAGCGTTGGAGTGCATGGACGGCAAGTCTTTCGCTGAGGGCGGGGCCGCGGTTCCAGGGGAAGGCGGGACCGAAGACCATGTGGACAGTTGGAACGCCTGCGATGACCGTGGGCCCGATCGAAAATATGTCGTTTCCCATGCCCGTGGCGATGCCGGAGGCGGAGAGAAGATCGTGTACGCGGTGTAGCATACTCCGTGCGACAAGCCTGGCCGGCGCGAAAAACGAAGCCACAGGCAAGAAAAAAGCCCATCGGAATGGGCTTTTCGCGCTGGCTGGGGGACCTGGATTCGAACCAAGACTAACCGGGTCAGAGCCAGTTGTTCTACCGTTAAACTATCCCCCAAGGACCTTGCGGACCTCGCGCGCCGCACGATTTAGCGATGACGAGCCGGATTGGCAAGCGGCGCTCGCCGTCCGCGAAATCCTCGGTTAGCATCCTCCAAGAAAAGAGTTGTGAATGGCCGGGGAAACCACACTCAGGGGAGGCTGGCACAGCGGTCGATTTGCGCACACTTTCGCTGCCATTGATCTCGGCACCAACAATTGCCGGCTCCTGGTGGCAAAGGCATCGGTCGAGGGTTTTGAGGTGATCGATGCCTATTCTCGCCCCGTCAGGTTGGGCGAGGGGGTGGCGCTGAGCGGTTCTCTGTGCGGGGAAGCCATCGAACGCACGCTGCAAGCGCTGAGCGTCTGCGCGTCCAAGATCGAACGCAACCGCGTCACCCGCGCCCGTCACATCGCCACCGAAGCCTGCCGCCGCGCCTGCAATGGCGAAGACTTCCTCGGCACGGTGAAGGCGCGCACCGGCCTCAGCTTCGATCTCATTCCTCCGGCCGAGGAGGCGAGGCTCGCCTTGGCGAGCTGCGAGAACCTGCTCGATCCTGAGATTCCCTACGGACTGCTGATCGACATTGGCGGCGGTTCGACCGAGGTGAGCTGGATCCGGGTGATCCCGCGCGACGGACGACAGGGCGGCGTGAGGACCGAGCTGATCGGCATGACCTCGGTGCCGTGGGGCGTCGTGACGCTCACGGAATCCTGCACCCGCGGCCAGCCGCGCGAACGGCCGCTCAGCCGCAGCTGCTACGACGACATGGTCGAGCGCATCCGCGCAGACCTGCGGCCTTTCTGCACTTTGCATAGGATCGCGCCGGCGATCGCGCGCGGCGATGTACAGCTTGTCGGCGCCTCGGGCACCGTGACGACGGTTAGTGCTCATCATCTCGGTCTGAAGCGCTATAACCGCACCATGGTCGACGGTTCGCGGATCGGCCGAGAGGAAGTCTTGCGTATCTGTGAAGAGCTTTCCGTTATGTCTGTCGACCAGCTCACCCATCTCCCCTGCATCGGCGACGACCGGGCCGACCTCGCTTTGGCCGGCGGGGCGATTCTGGAAGCCGTGTGCCGGCAATGGGCGGCGCCGGTCATCCGCGTCGCCGACCGCGGCCTGCGGGAAGGGGTTCTGATGGACCTGATGCGCCAGGCCGATCGCGAGGCCGACCAGGCCTGCCGCCGGGGCCACTGAAGATGGCAAAGGGCAGCAAGGGCAGCCTTCCGACCGGTCGGCGCGCCACGGTCCGCGTGAAGACGGCGCGCGGTCGCACGGTCTCCTCGCAGCGCTGGCTGCAGCGCCAGCTCAACGATCCCTATGTCGAGGAAGCGAAGAAACGCGGCTACCGCTCGCGCGCGGCCTTCAAGCTGCTGCAGATCGACGACCAGTTCAAAATCCTGAAGCCGGGAGCGCGCATCGTCGATCTCGGCGCGGCGCCGGGCGGTTGGACGCAGGTCTCGGTCGAGCGCGTCAGCTCGGGCAGGAACAAGGGCGTGGTGATCGGCATCGACCTGACGCCGGTCGAGCCGATCGCGGGCGCCACGGTCCTGGCCAAGGATTTCTACGACGAGGATGCGCCGGCTGTTCTCACGGAGCTGTTGGGCGGGCCGGCCGACGTTGTGATGAGCGACATGGCGGCGGCAGCGACGGGCGAAACCCAGGTCGACCATATGCGCATCATGGGACTGGCGGAACTCGCCCACGACTTCGCGCGCGAGATCCTGAAGCCCGGTGGCGCCTTTGTCGCCAAGGTGCTGCGCGGCGGCACCGAGCGGACGCTGCTCGACCGGCTGAAGAAGGATTTCGAGAAGGTCAGGCATTTCAAGCCGGAGGCCAGCCGGGCCGATTCGGCGGAAATGTATGTCGTGGGCACGGGCTTCCGCCGCTAGGCTTCGCCGGCTCGGCCCAACCTGAGAAATTCCATGTCGCTTCGCCGAGGAGAGCGTGGCGCGGCTGGCGGGTGCGGACGTTCCGGCGCCGCACGACAACGCGGAGAAGACGCTGGCAGAGCTTCAGAAGCGCATCCCGGGGGTGCAGGCCTACATCAAGGGCTTCAACGCCGAGCAGGTCGGCGGCAGCGAGGGACGGGAGGTCGTGCTGACCATCGCCGGCAATCCGCTGAAACTCACCGGGGAACAGTATCTGCTGCATTTCGCCCTGCCGAACTTCTATTTCCACTGCACCACCGCCTACGCAATCTTGCGACAGTCGGGTGTGGAGATCGGGAAACGCGATTTCCTGGGCGCCCTTTAGGGTTTCCTGTGCATAACCGCCCCGCGTCTGCGCACTTGGCTTGCGCGTGGCGGTGTGTATAAAGGCTCGCCAACCCGGCGGCCCTCTCCGAGGGCCGCCGTTTTTATTTCTCCACGATGGAGGTTGGTATGCAGATCCAGGAAGCGCTCACTTTCGATGACGTCCTCCTGAAGCCTGCCGCCTCGTCGGTCCTGCCCGGACAGACCGACACCCGCACCCGCCTGACGCGCACCATCGAATTGAACATCCCGCTGATGTCGGCGGCCATGGACACCGTGACCGAGTCGGGCATGGCGATCGCCATGGCCCAGGCCGGCGGCATCGGCGTCATCCACAAGAACCTCGACGCCGAGGCGCAGGCCAACGAGGTCCGACGGGTCAAGAAGTTCGAGAGCGGCATGGTGGTGAACCCCGTCACCATCCATCCCGACCAGACGCTGGCCGACGCGCTGACACTCATGGAAGCGCATCAGATCTCGGGCATCCCGGTGGTCGAGCGGGGCAGCGGCAAGCTGGCCGGCATCCTCACCAACCGCGACGTGCGGTTTGCCACCGAGAACGCGATCCCGGTGAGCGCGCTGATGACCCGTGAGAGGCTGGTCACGGTGCGCGAGGGCGCGACCAAGGAAGAGGCCAAGCGCCTCCTGCACCAGTATCGCATCGAAAAGCTGCTGGTCGTCGACGACGCCTATCGCTGCATCGGCCTGATCACGGTCAAGGACATCGAGAAGGCCAACAAGTTCCCCGGGGCCAGCAAGGACGAGAAGGGCCGCCTGCGCACCGCGGCGGCGACCGGCGTCGGCGAGGACGGGCTGCGCCGCGCCCAGCTCCTGATCGACGCCGACGTCGACGTGATCGTGGTCGACACCGCGCATGGACATTCGCGCGGCGTGCTCGAGGCCGTCTCGCAGGTGAAGAAGCTCAGCAACTACACCCAGGTCATGGCGGGCAACGTCGCCACGCGCGAGGGCGCCCAGGCGCTGATCGACGCCGGCGCCGATGCCGTGAAGATCGGCATCGGCCCGGGCTCGATCTGTACCACCCGCATGGTGGCGGGCGTGGGCGTGCCGCAGCTCACCGCGATCATGGAGGCGGCCGAGGCCTGCCGCGCCGCGGGCGTGCCGGCGATCGGCGACGGCGGAATCAAGTATTCCGGCGACCTCGCCAAGGCGATCGCGGCCGGCGCCGACTGCGCCATGATCGGCTCGCTGCTGGCCGGCACGGACGAGGCGCCGGGCGAGGTGATCCTCTATCAGGGCCGCTCCTACAAGTCGTATCGCGGCATGGGCTCGATCGGCGCCATGGCGCGCGGCTCGGCCGACCGCTACTTCCAGCAGGAGGTGCAGAGCACGCTCAAGCTGGTGCCCGAGGGCATCGAGGGCCGGGTGCCCTACAAGGGCGCGGTCGGCAGCATCCTGCACCAGCTGGTCGGCGGCCTGCGCGCGGCGATGGGCTACACCGGAAACGGCACGATCCGCGAGATGCAGGGCAATTGCCAGTTCCTGCGCATCACCGGCTCGGGCCTGCGCGAGAGCCACGTGCACGACGTCGAGATCATGCGCGAGGCGCCGAACTACCGCGGCGGCATGTAGGGCCGCAGCGCCTCGGCGATCCGCTCCGCCGCGATGCGGTGGCCGGGCGGGCCGGGGTGCGACGTCCTGAACATCGCGGCATAGCCGTCGCGCTTCACGGCCGCGTCGATCGCGTCGAACAGGTCGAGCGTGCCGAAGCCTGCGGCACGCGCACAATCCAGGACCACCGTCGAGAGACGCCGCTGCTCCTGCGCATACTCCGCATTCTTCCAGACGTACGGATCATACTCCGCCACCACGAGCGTGGGCACCGCGAGCGCGGCCAGCCGCTTCATCATCGGGCAAGCCATCGCCGCGCCGGTGCCCCGCGGCAGCACGCGGACATGGTCGATCGACCATTCGTACTGCCAGCCCTTGTGGCGCAGGATCGTGTCCAGGAGTACCGACCAGCCGAACAGGCGCTGCCAGGTGTCGAGAGTGGTGGCGGGCGGCGGTGAAGGCGGAACGGGGACGTTGCGCAAGGCGAGGCCGTCGCCGGCCGGCTCGAAATACGGCTTCTCCGCGCCCCAGACGCGCTTCATCTCGCTGCGCCGCAGGTCGTCGGCGATGAAGACGAGGACCAGCGCGGCCGGCCGGACCTCCGGCGCGAGCTTTTCAGCGCGCAGCACCGTCTGGTCGAGTCCGTAGCCACTCACGCCGGCATTGATCGTGCGCCGGCCGATCAGCGGCTGCAGCAGCGACGCCCAGGTCTCGACGTCGCTCACCTCGTCGCCATGGGCGTAGGAATCGCCGACCACGAGCACGGGCGGTTCCGCCAGCACGGTGCCGGCCGGCGCGGGCGTGAGGCGAAAGCCGTGCAGGTCGTAGGTGACGCCGTCCGCGCTGAAACCCGGTCGGAGGACGAAGCCCAGCTCGCTGTCGCGCTTCAGCCGCCCGTCGCTGCTGCCGCGCGTCGCCTGTCGCTCCTTCAGGACGATGTTCGACCAGCCGAGCAGCGCCGCCGGCCCGCGCACGAGACGGCAGCCCAGTTCGAGCAGCAGCAACCCGACCAGCAGCGAGCCCAGCACCAGCGCCAACCGGCCAAGCATCTCAGGGTGCCTTGAGCCCGAGCGCAGCCGCGACCTGCCGCGCGATCAGCGCATTGCCGGCGGCGTTCATGTGCCACAGCACGTAGAGGTCGCGCGGCCGGGGCGCGGCGGCCATCGCCTCGTAGGTGTCGAGCGTCGCCAGTCCGTTCCGGCGGCCGCAGGCCAGCAGGCCGGCGGTGAGGCGGCGCTGCTCGGCCGCGAAGCGCGGATCGTCCCACACGACGGGGTCGTACTCGGCGACCAGCAGGAGCTTCGCGCCGCTGCTCTTCTGCAATTCGGCAAGCCGCGCCGTGAGGAGGCAGGAAATGCGTTCCCCCGTGCCGCGCGGATGGACGCGGATGTGGTCGCCGTACCAGTCGTGCAGTTGGTCGAGGCGCCGCAGGATGAAGTCGAAGGCGAAGGAATAGCCCAGCGTCCTCTGCCAGAAGCTGAGCGTCTCGCGGGCCGGCGCGCGCGGCGGCACGGGCACGTTGCGCAGGCGGAGCGCGTCGCCGTCGAGATCGAAGTAGGGCTTGTCGGCGCTCCACAGGCGCCGCATCTCGGTGCGGCGGATATCGTCCGCAATGAAGGCGACGACGATCGCCTGCGGCTCGTAGAGCGGCGCCAGCGTCTCGGTGCGCAGCACGATCTGGTCGAAACCATAGCTGCTCACGCCGCCGTTCAGCACGCGGCGGCCGGTCAGCCGCTGCAGGTCGGCCGGCCAGGTCTCGCTGTCGGCCACCTCCTCGCCGAAGGTGAAGGAATCTCCGACCGCGAGGAGGGGGCGTGCGCCGCCGGCAAGAAGCGGCCCGGTCTGCCGCAATCCGTTCTCCTCGATGGCGATGCCGGCGGCGGTGTAGCCGTCGCGCGGCACGTATCCCAGCCGGTCGTCGTGGACGGTGCGGCCACTGTCGCGATCGGCCAGCACCCTGCGTGCATCGAGCACGAAGTTTGGCCACGCGAAGAGCCACGTCCAGGTCGAGGCCCGCACGCCGAGTTCGAGAAGGCCGAGCCCGACGACGACGGAGACGAGGACGAGGACGATGCGACGGAGGAGCTCGGAGCGGGGACGTTGCGCGTCGGGCGTATTCATCGTAGCGGCATGCTTTGCAAGGGAGACAGACGTGACACCGGGCGCGCGGGTGGCGGCCACCATAGAACTCCTCGACGAAATCGTCAGCCATGGCCTCTCGGGCGAGAGAGGCCGGCCGGCAGATCTCGTCGCCAATGCCTATTTCCGGTCGCGCCGCTTCATCGGCGGCGGCGACCGCCGCGCCGTGTCCGACCGCGTCTGGAGCATCCTGCGCCGCTACGGCCAGCTTGCCTGGTGGCTGGAGCGCACGCGCCATCCCGACCGCGGCGCGCGCGCCATCGTGGCCGCCGACCTGATGCTGGTCGAGGGGCTCGACATGGGCCAGCTCGAAAGCCTGTTCGACGGCGGCACCTATCGCCCCTCGCGGCTCGACGAGGCCGAGTATCGCGCGCTGCGCCAGATGGAAGGCCATTCGCTGCCCCATCCCGACCAGCCCGACTGGGTGCGCCTCAACATCCAGCAATGGGTCGCGCCGCATTTCCGCGAAGCCTATGGCGACGGCTGGGGCCGGGAAGTTGCCGCCATCGAGACGCCGCCGCCGGTCGACCTGCGCGTCAACCGGCTGAAGGCGACCGTCGAGCAGGCGCGCGAGGCGCTGGCCCGCGAAGGCATCGAGACCGACACGATGCGCTATGCCCCCGATGGCTTGCGTCTGCGCCGCCGGCTGTCGGTGGTGAAGGGGCAGGCCTTCCAGGACGGGCTGGTCGAGATCCAGGACGAGGGCTCGCAGCTCGTGGCCGCCCTGGTCGACGCGCAGCCCGGCATGCAGATCGCCGACTATTGCGCCGGCGCCGGCGGCAAGACGCTGGCGATGGCCGCGCGCATGAACAACAAGGGCCGCGTCGTCGCGATGGACGTCTACGAATCGCGCCTCGACCGTTCGGCGCAGCGCCTGCGCCGCGCCGGCGCGCACAATGTCGAGCGCCGCCCCATAGATGCCGACAATCGCAAGTGGCTGAAGCGCCAGGCCGGCGCCTTCGACCGCGTGCTGGTCGACGCGCCCTGCACCGGCACGGGCACCTGGCGGCGCAATCCCGACGGCCGCTGGACGCTGAGCCCCGACGATCTCGCCGAACTGCTGCCGAAGCAGGCCGCCATCCTCGACGCCGCCGCGAAGCTGGTGAAGCCCGGCGGCGGGCTGATCTATGCCACCTGCTCGGTGCTGCCGGCCGAGAACGAGAAGCAGATCGCCGCCTTCCTCGAGCGCAACGACGCCTTCGAGGTCGTGCCGGTCGAGGCGCTGTGGCGCGACATCCTCCCCACCGAACCGCCGGCCGACGCCGGCAACACGCCCTATCTGCGGCTATCGCCGCTGAAGCACGGCACCGACGGCTTCTTTGCCGCCGCCCTGGTGCGCAAGGAAGCGGCCCGGGCCGTGGCGGCACCGCGCGAGACTGCCGGGGCGGGCGCGGAAGCGACGGAAGAGGGCGCACCGGCCAAGGCCGACGGGACGATGCCGGACCCGGCTGCGGAGGCGGGAGCGGCCCCCGAAGCCGTGCCGGACGCGGCCCCGGCGGTCGCTCCGGAGGCTCCCGACGCTCCAGAGACGCCCGAAGTGCCGCGCGGGCCGTCGGCATGATCCGCATCCGTCGCGCCGCCCGCCAGGACGCCGCGGCGATCGGCCGGGTCCATGTCGAGACCTGGCAGGCGACCTATGCCGGGCTGCTGCCCGACGCGATGCTGGTCGCCATGTCGGACGTGCGCCAGTCGGCCTGGTGGTCGCAGCTCCTGCAGGATCCCGGCGAGGCGCGCGGCGTCTTCGTGGCCGACGACAGGGACATGGGCGTCGTGGGCTTCGGCAGCTGCGGCCCGGTGCGCGATCCGCCGGAGGGGCTCGACGGCCGCGAGATCAAGGTCGGCGAGGTCTACACGCTCTACGTCGAGCCGGATTTCCAGAACCGCGGGCTGGGAAGGCGCCTGCTCGACGCGCTGTTCCGCCAGCTCAAGGCCGACCGCTGCGACACCGCCGTCCTGTGGATGCTGGCCCGCAACCCGACGCGGTTCTTCTACGAGGGGCTGGGCGGCGAGCGGGTGGGCGAGCGCACCGACACGATGGGCGGCACCGACGTCGACGAGATCGCCTACGCCTGGCGCGACCTCAGCGCCCCGCTGATCCGGCGCAAGCTGGCGGCGGACGACTGAGCGTTCTTCCACCTCCCCGGTCATACGGGGGAGGCCGGGAGGGGGAAGCGGCGCAGCACTGGCCGATGGTCTTCGGCGCCCAAACCACCCGCACCACCTCATCCTGAGGAGGCCCGAAGGGCCGTCTCGAAGGATGGGCCACGCACACCGCGCCCGTTGTCCATCCTTCGAGACGCACGCCTGCGGCGCGCTCCTCGGGATGAGGTTATTGCTGTGAATACGGTGCGGTCTTTGCGGTTGCCGCACCGGCCGGGCGCGCTTATATCGCCCCATGACCGACCGTTTGCTGATCGTCGATTTCGGTTCCCAGGTTACCCAGCTGATCGCCCGCCGCGTGCGCGAAGCCGGGGTTTACTGTGAAATCCTGCCCTTCCAGTCCGTCGACGACGCGAAGATCAAGGCGTTCGCCCCCCGAGGGATCATCCTCTCCGGCGGCCCCGCCTCGGTGACCGAGGGCCAGTCGCCCTCAGCCCATCCCGCCATCTTCAAGGCCGACGTGCCGGTGCTGGGCATCTGCTACGGCGAGCAGACCATGGCCAAGGAACTGGGCGGCTCGGTGGAGAGCGGCCATCACCGCGAGTTCGGCCGCGCCGAGGTCGAGATCAAGGCCTCGACCCGCCTGTTCGAGGGCGTCTGGCAGCCCGGCGACCGCAAGCAGGTCTGGATGAGCCACGGCGACCGCGTGACGAAGCTGCCCGACGGCTTCTCGGTCGTCGCCACCAGCGAGAACGCGCCCTTCGCCGCCATCGCCGACGAGAGCCGCGGCTATTACGGCGTGCAGTTCCACCCCGAGGTGATGCACACGCCCGACGGCGCCAAGCTCCTGCGCAACTTCGCGCTGAATATCGCCGGCGCCAAAGGCGACTGGACCATGGCCGCGTTCCGCGAGCGCGCCATCGCCCAGGTCCGCGCCCAGGTCGGCAAGGGCAAGGTGATCTGCGGCCTCTCGGGCGGTGTCGACTCCAGTGTCGTGGCCGTGCTGCTGCACGAGGCGATCGGCGATCAGCTCCAGTGCGTGTTCGTCGACCACGGCCTGCTGCGCAAGGACGAGGGCGAGCAGGTCGTCCGCCTGTTCCGCGACCACTACAACATCCCGCTGATCCATGCCGACGCCTCGGAGGCCTTCCTGAAGGCGCTGGCCGGCGTCACCGACCCGGAGAAGAAGCGCAAGACCATCGGCGCCCTGTTCATCGACGTGTTCGAGGCCGAGGCGAAGAAGATCGGCGGCGCCGAGTTCCTGGCCCAGGGCACGCTCTATCCCGACGTGATCGAATCGGTCTCTTTCACCGGCGGACCGTCGGTCACGATCAAGAGCCACCACAATGTCGGCGGCCTCCCGGCGCGCATGAACATGAAGCTGGTCGAGCCGCTGCGGGAGCTCTTCAAGGACGAGGTGAGGGCGCTCGGCCGCGAACTGGGCCTCCCGGCCGACCTGGTCAACCGCCATCCGTTCCCCGGTCCGGGCCTCGCCATCCGCATCCCCGGCGACATCACCAAGGAGAAGCTCGACCTGCTGCGCGAGGTCGACGCCGTCTATCTCGACGAGATCCGCAAGGCCGGCCTCTACGATGAGATCTGGCAGGCCTTCGCCGTGCTGCTGCCGGTGCGCACCGTCGGCGTGATGGGCGACGGCCGTACCTACGACCAGGCCTGCGCGCTGCGCGCCGTCACCTCGACCGACGGCATGACCGCCGACTACTACCCCTTCGACCACGCCTTCCTCGGCCGCGTCGCCAACCGCATCATCAACGAATGCCGCGGCGTGAACCGGGTGACGTACGACATCACGAGCAAGCCGCCGGGGACGATTGAGTGGGAGTGAGCGATACGCCGGCAGTGGTCTATTTCCCGCGCCGGCTGACCATCAGCGATCCGGCGCTCCTGGATAATCGGTTTGACGAGGCTGGCTTGCTCGCGCTTTCTGGCAATCGGGTCGTGTTGGGCGAACCCGGTATGGGCAAGAGCGAACTGATTCGTGAACTTGGCCGACGGATTGGCGTCGAACCGGTCACCGCTATCCGGCTCATCAATGCCAAAAGTCCAGACAAACTTGTTCCAATTGGCAAGCCGCTGCTGATCGACGCTCTCGACGAGGCTATGTCGCGACGAGAAGGCGATGCGATTGATGCGATTCTAGCCCAACTTGAGGAAGCCGGTGCGCCGCCGTTCATCCTCTCGTGCCGCTCGCGGGAGTGGCAGGCACGCAGTGTAACCAACCTGCGTCGCTTGTACGGCGCTGATCCCAGAATCCTGACCTTGGAGGCGTTTGACCGCGCCGAGGCGCGCGCCTTCCTACTGGAGCGATGTCCGAAAGCGGATGCAGACCATGTGCTCGACCACCTTGCCGTGCATAGTCTCGAGGATCTTTACCGGAATCCGCTAACGCTTGGTTTGATGGGAAGGGTGGCAGCGAGCGACGCGCAGTTGCCGGCCTCCCGTGCGGCTTTGTTCGAGCGCGTCTGCGCCTTGGTGTGGCCAGAGCATGACCCCGATCGGCAAGATTTTGGGCTGGCGCAACTTACCCAAGACGAGGCGCTCGATGCTGCTGGCGCTATGGCGGCTGGGTTGTTGCTCGCTGGTGGTGAAGCGGTCAGTGCGGCGGGCGCCGCGCAGGCGCAACAAGGTGATCTGCGTCTCGCAGATCTTCAGATTCTGCCGCGTGCGGGCGCTGCGCGCGCCATATTTAGTTCGAAGCTGTTCCACAGCGTCGGGCTGCTCCGCGCCAAGCTGATCCACCGTGTCGTTGCCGAGTATCTTGGCGCGCGCTGGCTGGCGCGGCAGAGCTCAACGCCAAGAACGCAGCGGCGCGTACTTGCCCAGTTGCATGGCGGTGGCAAAGTGCCGGCCAGCTTGCGCGGGCTGCATGCGTGGCTTGCGTATCACAGCCCAGCGATGGCGGAGCGAGTTATCGCCAAAGACCCTTACGGCGTGCTCCGATACGGCGAGACTGGCGCACTCACGCCGCACCTCGCGGATTGCCTATTTGATGCCTTGTGTCTTCTTGCTGAGGATGATCCATACTTCCGCGCGGGCGATTGGGACAGCAAGACTGCAGCAGGGCTGATGATCCCAGTGCTCAAGCCAAAAATTGACGCGATCATTGGATCAGCGACGAGCAGCGGACATCTGCGTTCCTTGTTGATCGAGGGGTTGCGAGGGGCGTCAATCGCTGTCGATCTCGCCGACACGCTTGAAGCAGTCCTGTTCTCCTCGGAACGCTTCTATAGCGAACGCAGCGACGCTGCAGACGCGTTGTTGCCACATCGGGACCGGCATTGGTGGCAAGCGACGATTGCGATCTTGGTGGGGCAGGGGGGAGATGTTGCGCCCCGGCTGGCGTGCCGCCTCATCGAGCAGATTGATGTCGATGTATCGGACGATCTCTTGGTTTCGGCGATGCTCGCGGAAATGGGCATGATAAGTTGCTCACTTCCTCGCCGCACGGGCCGGCGCACTCATACCATTCATCACTTTGATCGACTGACCGCCGCTATCCCCCCTACGCGCCTGGTCGGGGTGCTCGACCTGGTAGCAGACTACTTTGAATTGCTGAAAGAGCTGGATCAGGGAGGAAGCGAGGACTTCACTGATCTCGTGACGAATCTCATTGTTCGGGCGATCGATGAAGGCGCTGTCGGCCCGTCGCTGGCATCGGCAATGTGGCGCTGGCTCGGAGTCATTGAGCCGGCGTATTACTACAACCGTCGTCTGCAGCGAGGACTAGCCCAGCGGCTAGCAGCTAATGACGGGCTTCGTCGCGCGACCCAGGCTTACGCGTTGGCGACCGACCAGCGAAGGGAGAGCCTGTGGACGACAGCGCTCTCTCTGCAACGCCGGCTAGTCGGCTTGTCGGGAAATGTGGGTGATCTTGTCTGTGCACTCGATCGTCTTGCTTTGGGGAACAACAAGGACGCTGCGCTGCGCCAAGATTGGAAAGATCTTGTGCGTATCGGATGGGGGCCGGATGGGCTCGATCCGGACGTGCACGCCGCGGCGGAAGCATTCCGGCGCGGCGATACTTTGCTCGCGGATTTTCTGCACAGCCTTCAGAACCCTGAGAAGCCCGCCTGGGAAGTCAAACGGGAGAGGGACGCGGCGCAGCGGGCCCGCAAGCGCAGAGTAGCCTTCGAGACGACCCGTCGCGAATTGGGAAAAGTCCGTGACGATCTGCGCGTAGGGAAGCTGCAAGCGATCCTGAAATCTTCGCAAGCTTACCTTGGTCGATTCAACGATCTTTCGAGCGACCTGCCACCAAGTGAGCGTTTGGCAGAGTGGATTGGTCCAGCACTGCGTGACGACGCGCTCGTGGGGTTTGAAGCAGTGCTGCACCGAAGTGATCTGCCGACTGCCACCGAAATTGCCGAAGGCTTCGCACAGGGAAAGATCTATAACTACAGTTATCCGATCATGGCCGGCCTCAATGAACGGATACGGAGCGGTCGCGGCGTTGTCGACCTTTCAAAACCGCTTAAGCTCGCCGCGCTGCTGCTCTGTTATGATGATCATGGCTGGATGATCAAGGACGAGAAGGAGTCGCTGCGTGAGGCGCTTGAGTCGGAGGTCGTCTCGACTTTGGAGGCCAAGCAAGCATTTGCTCAGCTCTGGATCGAACCTGCGCTTGCTGCGGGCAATAGGCACATAGCTGGCCTGTACAAGCTTGCTCATGATCCGGAGTGGCAACCCGTTGGCGCCGCGCTCGCGGGCGGATGGCTGGCGAGTTTTCCTAATGTGCCTGAATCCACCGAGGCGGGTTTGGTTGACTGCCTGACCTATGGTGGTGCGCTCCACACGCTCCGTGATGCCGCTGAGGCACGTGTCGGAGCAGTATTGCGGACGTTCGACCATATGTTGTCGTGGCTGGCGATCGACGTGCTAGTGAGATTCGAGGCCGTTCTGCCTAGCCTCGATGGAATTGGCACTCGGAATCCCGAGTTTATTTGGGCTCTGCGCGATCGTGTTCAGTTTGAGCGTCGCGGCAAGCTGCTGCCGCTGACGGTCGCACAGGCAGAATGGATTATTTCTGAGTTTCGGACGCAATGGCAGTACGCAACGCTTGAAGGCAGCGGCTCTGGAAGCACAAACGACTATGATGCGACCGATTTCCTGCGCGCACTGATCAACCACATCGCCGACGATACTGGTGTCGGAGCGAGTGAGGCCTTCCAACGCCTCATCGCGGCACCGAATGACACTTATAGCGGTTTGATCCGTCACATGTCCGCGGAGCAGCGCCAAAAGCGCGCCGAGGAAAATTTCTCAGCGTTAGAGCCATGTCAGCTCGGCACACTAGTGGACGACGGCCCGCCTCGCAATATTGAGGACCTGAAGGCGGTGGTGCTCGAAGAGATGGATGTCGCTAGGCGCAAGCTGCTTGGCGAGGATTTGGACTCAGTTGCTGACTTCTGGACAGACGCAGGCATTCCAAGAGATGAAAATCGTTGCCGTGACCGGTTCGCAGCGATGATAGGGCCTGAGCTTGCGCGATATGACATCCAGCGGATCACTGAAGCTGATATGCCGATGACTAAGCGGGCCGACCTCGCCTTTGCACGAGGTTCGATGCAATTGCCGGTCGAGGTCAAAGGCCAGTGGCACAAGGATGTCTGGGATGCAGCCACAGGCCAGCTTGATAGCCAGTATCTAATCGACTGGCGTTCAGAGGAGCGCGGGATCTATTGCGTACTATGGTTCGGTGACGTGCCGTCGGCGAGCAGGCGGCGGCTGAAAGCCCACCCAGACGGTCTGCCTGCACCGGCCAACGCCGAGGAGATGCGCAAAATGCTGATCGAGCGCACTCCTGAACAACGCCGTGCGCTGATTGATGTAGTGGTGTTGGATTTCACTGCTGGAAGGTCCTGATCTCTCTTCATCTCAACAGTGCCGCAGTGGGAAAAAGCCGGAGAGAAAGGCACCACTCTGAACAAATGGGCACTGAGGATCAGGTTCGCCACCGAGTTACAAGGCGCCACCCCTGATCCTTTCGAGGGCTTCAATAACGTAATTCGGATATTTACCGCTGAAGTACTCAAAGGTGAGGGGATTGGCTGCATAAAAGTGACAGCAGAACTCGACCCAGTCTTTCGTTCTCAGCGGGCCATTGATCTTGAAGACCTTGTTCGACTTAGGCTTGATCTGCCCAGGGCTCTTCATAGTCATGTTGAAGTCGGAATCCCGCCTCCGGAAATACTCTTCTTCGGTGAAAAGCTGGATCGCGCCGTCGAAGTGCCTGAAATAGTTGGCCGCGAGGTCGAACTGGGCATGCAGGTAGCGGGCGGGGAAGTAGTGCTGCCCCTCGATCTCGATCCGGATGTCCGCTGCCTTCATTTCCAGGGCGTAGAATGACTTAATGCCTTTCGATTCGCTCCACTCGATGTCCAGACAGTAAGCGTCGGCGAAGAAGACAGAGACAAGCCGAGATTCCAGATCCGAGGGCGGGCGTAGCTTGACGATTCCGGGTTTGATATTTCGTATGTCCTCGTCGAAGGGAGCGCCGTACCAAGTATCGGCCTCGACATAGCCCAGGCCGTCGACGTCGATTCGGACCCGGTCTTCGTCGAGGGCGATGTATTTTTGTATACCGGGGCCGTCGAAGCGCCAGAACAGATCTATGAACCGCGGAGCCCAGTTGTTGACCGGGTGCATTCTGCGACGGTAACACGGGTGGGCCATCAGGATAAAGTCGGGCCCGGCAAAGCATCCTTCGCAATGGGGGCTAGGAGGGAATCGGCTCGCGATCACGTTGAACGGCAGCAGTCCGTCGCGCTCGGTACTTATTGGTCCCAATAGCGTCCTTGCGATGCCTTGCGCCTTGGCAACAATGCCGGTGGTCTGGATGTACTCGAATGACTCCGCGTTGAGGATTACGCCCTTTGATGCGGCCAGAGCCGTGAACTTCGCAATCAGGTCAGCTCCTTCGGCCAGCTGTTTGCGGGACTGTTCTTCCATGCCCGCGAAATAGCGAGCCATCATCTCGTCGTATTCTTGGTCAGCCACCACGGTATTCCGAGCAGGTGATAAGGCTCCGCCAATATATCCTTGCGATTGGACGATTGCTCCATAGAACGAGCTCGAAGGCTTGGGGAGCTAGGCCGGAGATGACTGCAGCGCTCGCATGCCGCCCATCGGCAAACTCATCCTCGTCCTCGGCGACCAGCTGAGCACTTGGGAAAGATTTTGCTTCGACAGGAGTCGCTTGCCGCCCTCAGCTCCGGCCTCTCGACAGGATACGGCGGCCCAGCGGTTTGACCCGGCGCCAGAGCGGCGACAGCACGCGGCTCGTCAATGGGATCGCCAGCAGCCCGATCGCCAGTCCGGCCACGCCGAAGCCGGCGGCTTCCACAGCCCAGGCGACGACCGGCTTGGCCACGGGAACGGCGCGCGCGACGGCGGCGCCGGCGTCGTGCAGCATATGCGTCGGTCCGCCCAGGCCATAGGCATCGAGGCCGTGCAGGATGATGCCGCCGCCGACCCAGATCATCGCCGCCGTGCCGATCGCCGCGAGCGCCTTCAGGAGAGGCGGCATGGCCCGCACGATCGCGCGGCCGGTGACGCGCAACGGGGCGGCCAGCGCCGAGGCCGGCGACAGCCGGGCCAGCGCCAGGCCGACATCGTCCGCTTTGACGATCAGGGCGACGGCGCCGTAGACGCCAGCGGTGATGCCGACGGCCACGATGGCGAGGACGATCGCCTGTTTCAGCCAGCCGTCCGCGGGCAGGGCGGCCAGCGTGATCGCCATGATCTCGGCCGAGAGGATGAAGTCGGTCTTGATGGCGCTCGCGATCCTCTGAGCCTCGAGGGTCTTCGCATCGAGGGCGACCGGCTCGTTCGTCGCCTCGGGGGCCGGCGGCTCGTGCGGAAAGACGACCTCGTAGAGCTTCTCCGCGCCTTCGTAGCAGAGGTAGGCCCCGCCGATCATCAGCAGCGGCGTGATCGCCCCGGGCAGCAGGAGGCTGAGCGCCAGGGCCACGGGGAGGAGGATCAGGAGCTTGTTGCGCAGCGAGCCGAGCGCGATCCGGCCGATGATCGGCAGCTCGCGCGCCGGGCTGAAGTCGGTGACGTAACGCGGGGTGACGGCCGTGTCGTCGATGACCACGCCGGCCGCCTTGACGCCGGCCTTCGCCGACTGTCCGGCGATGTCGTCGATCGAGGCGGCGGCCATCTTCGCCAGGGATGCGATGTCGTCGAGCAGCGCCACGAGACCGCCGCTCATGGCCGCCCCTCATGTCGCCGCGACCGGGGACGCGGAAGCGACTGGGGAGAACAGCCCAGCGGGCCCGTCACTGCCATTTCGTGATGTCCTCTTTTGCCAATGCGCCGCCGGGCCGCCCGGGTGACCTGTCAGGTGGGCGATGGCGAAGGCCTGTTCAGAGCAGGGCTGACGACGCTTCGATGCCTCACGGCGACCCCTCAGTGAACCGGGCAGGGTCAAACGCCGTATCTGCCTACAAGTTCCTCAATGCCCGCCATCCGCAACCTCATCCTCGTCCTCGGCGACCAGCTCACGCCGACCCTCACCAGCCTCGCTGGGGCCGATCCGGCGCGCGACCGCGTGCTCATGGCGGAGCTGGGCGAGGAGGCGGGCTATGTGCGGCATCACAAGAAGAAGATCGCCTTCCTGTTCTCGGCCATGCGCCATTTCGCGGCGGAGCTGCGCGGGCTCGGCTGGACAGTCGATTATGTGACCCTGGACGATCCGGACAATCGCGGGTCGTTCACGGAGCAGCTCGGCGCGGCGATCGAGCGGCTGCGGCCGGAGCGGGTGGTGGTCACGGAAGCGGGCGAGTGGCGGGTGCGGCAGATGCAGGAGTCCTGGGCGGCGCGCTTTTCGCTGCCGGTGGACATTCTGCCGGACGAGCGCTTCCTGTGTTCGCCCGCCTCGTTCGCCGCCTGGGCCGCGGGCCGCAAGCAGCTGCGCATGGAGTATTTCTATCGCGACATGCGCCGGCGCACCGGGCTGCTGATGGACGGGGACGAGCCGGCGGGCGGGCGCTGGAACTTCGATGCGGAGAACCGCAAGCCCGCGAAGGCCGACCTGTTCATGCCGCGGCCGCGCGGGGTGGCGCCGGATGCGATCACGCGCGAGGTGTTGGCGCTGGTCGAGGCGCGCTTCGGCAATCATTTCGGCGACCTGGAACCGTTCCGGTTCGCCGTCACGCGGGCCGACGCCGAGGCGGCGTTCGCGGCCTTCGTCCGCGATGCGCTGCCCAAGTTCGGCGACTATCAGGACGCCATGCTGGCGGGCGAGCCGTTCCTCTATCACGCTGTCATCTCGCAGTATCTCAACTGCGGCCTGCTCGATCCGCTGGCTGTCTGCCGGCAGGTCGAGATCGAGTGGCGGGCGGGGCAGGTGCCGCTGAACGCGGCGGAAGGGTTCATCCGCCAGATCATCGGCTGGCGCGAATATGTCCGCGGGATCTACTGGCTGAAGATGCCGGGCTACGAGCACAGCAACTTCCTCGGCCATACGCGGCCGTTGCCCGGCTTCTACTGGACGGGCGAGACGGCGATGGCGTGCGTGCGGGCGGCGGTGACGCAGACCAGGGAGCAGGCCTACGCGCACCACATCCAGAGACTGATGATCACCGGCAACTTTGCGCTGCTGGCGGGAATCGATCCGCACGAGCTGCACGAATGGTATCTCGCGGTCTATGCCGACGCCTACGAATGGGTCGAGCTGCCCAACACGGTGGGCATGAGCCAGTTCGCCGACGGCGGCCTGCTCGCCTCCAAGCCCTATGCCGCGAGCGGCGCCTATATCGATCGCATGTCGGACTATTGCGAGGGCTGCGCCTATGAGGTGAAGCAGCGGACGGGCCCGCGCGCCTGTCCCTTCAACGCGCTCTACTGGGATTTCATTTCGAGGCACCGCGGAAAGATCGGGCGCAATCCCCGCATGGCGCAGATGGTGCGGACCTACGACAAGTTCGCCGACGCGGAGAAGGGACGGATCGCCGACAGTGCGGCGGCGTTCCTGGCGAGCCTGTGACGGCGAAGCGCTACACCAAGTCGACCCTGCCCGAGAAGGTCTGCGCCGCCTGCGGCCGCCCCTTCGCCTGGCGCAAGAAGTGGGCGCGCGACTGGGACCAGGTCAAGACCTGCTCGGAACGCTGCAAGGGCGATCTGAGGCGCAAAGGGCGGTCTCGAACCACCCGGAAATGAATTGAATCGATTCAAGCATTTACCTCATCCTGAGGAGCGCCGCGGAGCGGCGCGTCTCGAAGGATGGGCAACGGGCAGGGTGCTCGTGCCCATGCTTCGAGACGCTCACTCCGTTCGCTCCTCAGCATGAGGTGATTGTCGTTTTCCATAGCCCGGCCAACAAAAAGCCGCCCCGGTTGCCCGGGGCGGCTTCGTCGTCTTCAGCGCCTGCGTCGCCTAGAGCGAGGCGAGCGCGTCGTTCAGGGTCTTGCTGGGGCGCATGCCGGCCGAGGTCTTCTTCTGGTCGGGGGCGTAGTAGCCGCCGGTGTCCACCGGCTTGCCTTGCGCGGCGATCAGCTCGGCGTCGATCTTGGCCTCGTTCTCCTCCAGCGTCTTCGCCAGCGGCTTGAAGCGGGCCGAGAGCGCCGTGCTGTTGTCGCGGCGGGCCAGCGCCTGCGCCCAGTAGAGGGCGAGGTAGAAATGGCTGCCGCGATTGTCCAGCTCGCCGACCTTGCGGGCGGGGGAGCGGTTGTTGTCGAGGATCTTGCCGTTGGCCTCGTCCAGCGTCTCGGCCAGCACCTTCACGTCCTCGTTGCCGGTGGTCTGCGCCAGATGCTCGAGCGACGCGCCCAGCGCCAGGAACTCGCCCAGCGAATCCCAGCGCAGGTAGCCCTCGTGCTGGAACTGCTCGACATGCTTGGGCGCCGAGCCGCCGGCGCCGGTCTCGAACAGGCCGCCGCCGTTCAGCAGCGGGACGATCGACAGCATCTTGGCCGAGGTGCCCAGCTCCATGATCGGGAACAGGTCGGTCAGGTAGTCGCGCAGCACGTTGCCGGTGACGGAGATCGTGTCGAGGCCCTTGCGGATGCGGTCGAGCGAGAACTTCGTGGCCTCGACCGGCGGCATGATGTGGATCTCGAGGCCCTTGGTGTCCTCGTCCTTGAGGTACTTCTCGACCTTCTTGATCAGCTCCGCGTCGTGGGCGCGCTTGGCGTCCAGCCAGAACACCGCCGGCGTGTTGGTCAGGCGGGCGCGGCGCACGCCGAGCTTGACCCAGTCGCGGATCGGCTCGTCCTTGACCTGGCACATGCGGAAGACGTCGCCCTGCTCGACCTTCTGCTGCATCAGGACGGTGCCGTCCTCGGCCACGACGCGGACGGTGCCGGCCGTGGCGATCTCGAAGGTCTTGTCGTGGCTGCCGTATTCCTCGGCCTGCTGGGCCATCAGGCCGACGTTCGGCACCGAGCCCATGGTCTTCGGATCGAAGGCGCCGTGGGCCTTGCAGTCGTCGATGACGGCCTGGAACAGCGTCGAGTAGCAGCGGTCGGGGATGGCGGCGATGCAGTCGTGCAGCTTGCCGTCGGCGCCCCACATCTTGCCCGATTCGCGGATCATCGCCGGCATCGAGGCGTCGATGATCACGTCGCTGGGGACGTGCAGGTTGGTGATGCCCTTGTCGGAGTTCACCATCGCGAGGCCCGGGCGCTTGGCATATTCGGCCTGGATGTCGGCCTTGATCGCGGCCTTCTCGGCCTCGGGCAGGGTCTCGATGCGGGCCAGCATGTCGCCCAGCCCGTTGTCGGGATCGACGCCCAGCTTCTTCAGCGTCTCGCCGTGCTTGGCGAACACGTCGGCGAAGAACACCGACACGCAATGGCCGAACAGGATGGGATCGGAGATCTTCATCATGGTCGTCTTGAGGTGCAGCGAGAACAGGATGCCGTCCTTCTTCGCCATCTCGATCGCCGAGGCGTAGAAGGCGTTCAGCGCCTTGGCGCTCATCACCGAGCAGTCGATGATCTCGGCGGCCTTGAGCGGGATCTTGGGCTTCAGCACCGTGGTCGCGCCATCGGCGGCGACCAGCTCGATGCGGGCGTTGGTCGGCGCCGCGACGGTCGTGGCGACCTCGGAGCCGTAGAAGTCGTTGCCCGTCATGTGGGCGACGCGGGTCTTCGAGTCCTTGCTCCAGGCGCCCATCTTGTGCGGATGCTTGCGGGCGTACTGCTTCACGGCGCCGGCGGCGCGGCGGTCGGAATTGCCCTCGCGCAGGACCGGGTTCACGGCGCTGCCCAGCACCTTGCCGTAGCGGGCGCGGATTTCCTTGTCGGCCGGCGTGGCGTCGCTGTCGGGATAGTTCGGGACGTCGTAGCCCTTGGATTGCAGCTCCTTGATCGCGGCCTTGAGCTGCGGGATCGAGGCGGAGATGTTGGGCAGCTTGATGATGTTGGCTTCCGGCTTCATCGCCAGCTTGCCGAGCTCGGCCAGCTCGTCGGGGATCTTCTGGTCGGGCTTCAGCTTGTCGGGGAAGTTGGCGATGATGCGGCCGGTCAGCGAAATGTCCGCCAGCCTCATCTTGACGCCGGCCGTGGCGACGAAGGCCTGGACGATCGGGAGCAGCGAGAACGTCGCCAGCCCGGGCGCTTCATCGACCTTCGTCCAGACGATTTCGAGATCTGACATACCTGCACCTCCGTGCGCCGCTTT
>CAMFGZ010000013.1 GCA_945952105.1 uncultured Rhodospirillaceae bacterium
TGCAGCTACATCCAAAACGCCGGATATGCTCACGTCAAAACGTGAAACGCTCTAAGGGCGTGGTTTTACACTACGCGTATCCATCGTCTTGATCCTGGGCTGCAACATTTTAAGTTTTGGCCGAGTGCGCTTCGGCTTTGGCGGATCCGGCTTTCGAAGTGCAGCTTTCCCCTCTGGGGTCGTCCTGTAAAGGGGCCGGCCAGTCACCGGATGTGGAATCCGTTCAAGTAAGCCGCGCTCAATCAGTGCATCGAGAGTCGGATCACCTATACCCATAAAGCCACTCTCTCCGCGCGTGACGCCGTCGGAATCATCAGCTGTGTTGAGCGCCTTCCGCTCCTTCGCGGTGAGCATCACCTGACCCGCCGAATGACCGTCTCACTCTCGACGATCTCAAAAGTGTTGTCGTCGATGAAGTTAACCGGCTCGCCAGTCGACAGCGCGAGGGCCTTGGTTGTCGGCGTCATTCTGTTAGCGGCTTCAAGCGCGCTGCTGTCACTGAAGTTCTGCCACATAACGACGCTGTACTCGTTGCCGCCATCGTCACGACAGACAACACGGCCGATTTCCTTACGCATGCATACCTCTTCACTGGTTCAGCACACTGATCTTGGCACGCTGGCCTGTGGGCCACTGGTGGCTTAGGCGAATGTTAGAATGCTATGCTACCCGTAATAGGGGGATCGCAATGGCAGGGAAAACTCACATATTCTTGGATAACGCCAACATCTTCGGCGGCGCCCAAAAGGTTGCGGGCGCAAAAGAGGGTGCACCTTGGCCTTGTGTGAGAGTGGACTACGACCACCTGTTTCGTCTGCTTAGACATGGAAAGTCCCGAGATGGCGTGTCAATGCTCGCCGGTTCCGTGCCGCCTGGCAACGACGCTCTTTGGGATTCAGCCTACAATGCAGGCTTCGACACGACTCTGCTTCATCGAGTCAAGTCAGACAACGGTCGGTTGTTCGAGCAAGGCGTTGATGAGGCCATCCATTTGCGCATCGGGAATATTTTGCTTGATGAAGAAGTGCCGGGCACGATCGTGCTGGCCACTGGCGATGGCGCCCAAACGGATCAAGGATGCAGTTTCACTGATCAGGTAGTACGAGCTGCAAAGCGCAACTGGAAGATTGAAGTCTGGTCGTGGGAATCTAGCCTTGCGAAGCGGCTGCGAGATACACGCCTGAAGTATCCCAGCATAAAAATAATCAAGCTCGATGAATGGTATCACTCGATCGTTTTTCTCAAGGGCGGAACCTACGAGGTTAAAGGGCAGAGTTATTCCGTGGTTGCGCGCTCCGCCCGTTCGCTTGATCTGACGGAAGGTCAATTCACAGACGCGACCCTTCCCCTCGACAAGGCAAAAAAATAGCCCAATCCGCGAAGCGATCTACGGCGTCCGTTACAGTCGTCACACCTATCGAATCGCGCTTAACCCTAAGTCCGCCACGAAATCGGGCTGCCTAGGGTTTTACCACCCATTGTTATTGCTGACCGCTATCGCTCGCCTCGCGCTTAACGAAGCGCAATTGCTCGGCCTCAATCACGTGGTCCTTCATCCTTGGCAGTAGCAGGCCCGCGTCGCTCATCCGCCGGTCGATGAGCTTAGCAATGTCGCGCCAGAGACCGGGCGAAATGCGCGACTTCCCCTTGCACATCCTGTCGACGGAATCGGCTCGGATGCCGAGGGCGTGCGCAAGCTGGGCTTTCCACATTGGCCCGTCACCAAAAAGCGTCTTTCCGACGACCTCGAATAGATCAGGCAGGGGAAGCACTGTCATAGCGGTCTCCATCACCGAGAGACGGGACCATTCCCGTCTCGAAGTCGAGAATATGACACATCAAGCGGCTGTTGGCACCGGATTCGGCAACGGACTGACTAGGACAGGGCAAATCCAGCCGACGCCAGACCGGCCGGCCGACACTCCAGAGACCCAACAAAAAACTCACGGGGCACAGGCAGGCTGTAGCAGTATCCGCCCGCCCGCTTTAAAAGACCGGCCATGTCCGCCTCGACCCAATACGTCCCCTCGCCCACGCCCGATCTGGCCCGCATCCAGCGCGCGTTGATCTCCGTCTCCGACAAGGAGGGCCTGGTCGAACTGGGCAAGGCGCTGGCGGCGCACGGGGTGGAAATCCTCTCGACCGGCGGGTCGGCCAAGTCGCTGCGCGACGCCGGCCTCAAGGTGGTCGAGGTCAGCGACCATACCGGCTTCCCCGAGATCATGGACGGGCGCGTGAAGACGCTGCAGCCCTCGATCCACGGCGGCATCCTCGCCCGCCGCACCGACGCCGGCCACCAGAAGGCGATGAGCGACCACAGGATCGCGGGCATCGATCTCGTCGTGGTGAACCTCTACCCGTTCGAGGCCACGGTCGCGCGCGGCGCCGACTTCCCGACCTGCGTCGAGAACATCGACATCGGCGGCCCGGCGCTGATCCGCGCCTCGGCCAAGAACCACGACTTCGTGACGATCGTGGTCGACCCCAAGGACTATGCCTCGGTGCTGCAGGAGCTCGACACCAACAAGGGCGCGACGACCCTGGCGCTGCGCCGCAAGCTCGCGGCCAAGGCCTATGCCCGCACGGCGTCCTACGATTCGGCGATCGCCAACTGGTTCGCGGCGCAGGAGGGCGAGACCTTCCCCGAACGGCTGACCCTGTCGGCTGAGCGCGTGCAGACGCTGCGCTATGGCGAGAACCCGCATCAGAAGGCCGCGTTCTACAGCGACGGCACCAAGCGACCGGGCGTCGCCACGGCGCGCATGATCCAGGGCAAGGAGCTGTCCTACAACAATATCGGCGACACCGAATCGGCCTACGAGTGCGTCGCGGAGTTCGCCGAGTCCGCCATCGTGGTGGTGAAGCACGCCAACCCGTGCGGCGTGGCGGTCGATGCCGACCAGTTCACCGCCTACCAGAAGGCCTATGCCTGCGATCCGGTCTCGATCTTCGGCGGCATCGTCGCGGTCAACCGCACGCTCGAAGCCAAGGTTGCGGCCGAACTCGTGAAGCTGTTCCTCGAAGTGGTGATCGCGCCCGACGCGACGCCCGAGGCGCTGGCGATCCTCGCGACGAAGAAGAATGTGCGCGTGCTGCTGGCCGGCGCCCTGCCCGATCCGTCGACGGCGGGCATGACCTTGAAGAGCGTGGCCGGTGGCTATCTCTTCCAGACGCGCGACAACGGCCATCTCACCAAGGCCGACCTCAAGGTCGTGACCAAGCGCTCGCCGACGGCTAAGGAACTCGACGACCTCCTGTTCGCCTTCACCGTCTGCAAGCATGTGAAGTCGAACGCCATCGTCTATGCCAAGGACGGCGCCACGGTCGGCGTCGGCGCCGGCCAGATGAACCGCCGCGACAGCTCGCGCATCGCCGCCATCCGCGCCGCCGAATCGGGCGAGGCCGCGGGCCTCGAGGCGAGCCCGGCGATCGGCAGCGTCGTGGCCTCGGACGCCTTCTTCCCCTTCGCTGATGGCCTGCTGGCCGCCGCCGAGGCTGGTGCGACCGCGATCATCCAGCCGGGCGGCTCGATGCGCGACAAGGAAGTGATCGAAGCGGCCGACGAGAAGGGCCTCGCGATGGTCTTCACCGGAATGCGGCACTTCCGGCACTGAGCGTCTCAATGGAGCGCGCCACTCCAGTGGCGCTCTTCTCAGGCTTTACTGACGACTCTTGAGCGCCACTGGAGTGGCGCGCTCCGATGACTACCCAACCTTGATCTGCTTCGCTGACACCATCGCCTTGCGGCGGGCCTCCTTGACGGTGCGGGCGGTTGCCAGCGCGACGGCCATGCGGCGGTGGCCCTTCACTTCGGGCTTGCCGAAGATGCGGACCGACGTGCCCGGCTGAGCCAGCGCCTTGGCGACGCCGGTGTAGGTCGGGTCCTTGAGGTTGCCGTCGCCGAGGACGGGCACCGAGGCGCCCGGCTGACAGGTGATCGCGGGGATCGGCAGGCCGAGGATGGCGCGCACGTGCAGCTCCATCTCGCTCATGTTCTGCGAGACCATCGTCACCATGCCGGTATCGTGCGGGCGCGGCGACAGTTCGGAGAACCAGACCTTGTCGCCCTTCACGAACATCTCCACGCCGAACAGGCCGCGCCCCTTGGCGCCGCACAGCTCGTTCACGACCTTCTTCGCGATGTCGCGCGCCTTGCGCAGCGCGGTCTTCGACATGGCGTGCGGCTGCCAACTCTCGCGATAGTCGCCGTCGACCTGGATGTGGCCGATCGGCTCGCAGAAGCCGAAGCCGCCGTCGTGGCGCACGGTGAGGAGGGTGATCTCGTAGTCGAAGTCGATGGCGCCCTCGACGATGACGAGACCCGTGCTGGCGCGCGTGCCCTCCATCGCGGTCTTCCAGCTCTTCGCGACGTCGGCCGGCTTGCGCGCGACGCTCTGGCCGTGGCCGGAGGACGACATGGTGGGCTTGATGAAACAGGGAAAGCCCACCGCCTCGGCACCCACTTTCAGCTCTTCGAGGCTGGCGGCAAAGCGATAGGGTGACGTCGGCAACTTGAGTTTCTCTGCGGCGAGCTTGCGGATGCCGCGGCGGTCCATGGTGAGCTGCGCGGCGCGCGCCGTCGGAATGACCGTCCAGCCTTCCTTCTCCAGCTCGACCAAGGTGTCGGTGGCGATGGCCTCGATCTCGGGCACGATGAAGTCGGGCTGCACCGTCTCGACGACATGGCGCATCGCCCCGCCGTCGCGCATGTCGAAGACATAGGCGCTGTTGGCGACCAGCATGGCCGGCGCATCGGCGTAGCGGTCGCAGGCGATGACTTCGATGCCGAAGCGCATCGCTTCGATGACGACTTCCTTGCCGAGTTCGCCGGAGCCCAGCATCATCAGCTTGATGGACGACCGCTTGAGCGGCGTGCCGAATTTCTTGTTCTTCATCCGGCGATGATAGCAGGCCGCCGGATGATTCGCCCGCTAGTGCGCGGCCGGCTGCGCCGGGTTTTCCCCATCCGGCTTCGCCTCCGCCTTTCGACCACGGGTCAGCAGGCGGAAGAACAGCGGCACGAACAGGATGGCGATGAAGGTCGCGGCCAGCATGCCGCCGATCACGCCGGTGCCGATCGAATGGCGGCTGGCCGAGCCTGCGCCGCTGCTGATCGCGAGCGGCAACACACCCAGGATGAAGGCGAGCGAAGTCATCACGATCGGCCGGAAGCGCAGCTTCGCGGCTTCCATCGCCGCGTCGTAGGCCGAGAGGCCCTGCTGGTAGCGCTGGGAGGCGAACTCGACGATCAGGATGGCATTCTTGGCGGCGAGGCCGATCAGCGTGATCAGGCCGATCTGGAAATAGACGTCGTTCTCCAGGCCACGGATCCACACCGCCAGCAGCGCGCCGAACACCGCGAAGGGCACGGCGGTGATGACGGCGAGCGGCAGCGACCAGCGCTCGTACTGCGCGGCCAGGATCAGGAACACCATTACGATGCCGAACACGAAGCCGAGGCTGCCCGAGCCCTGGGTCGCCAGCTCCTGGTAGGCCGAGCCGGTCCAGCCGATCGTGTAGTCGCTCGGCAGCGTCTCGGCGACGACCTGCTGCATGGCCGCGATCGCCTGGCCCGAGGAATAGCCCGGCGCCGGCCCGCCCAGGATCTTGGCGGCGGGGAAGATGTTGAAGCGGTCGACCGTGTCGGGACCGACGATGCGCGTCACCGTCACCAGCTCGTTGAGCGGCACCATCACGTTCTTGTCGGACTTCACGAAGACCTGGCGCAGGTCGTCCGGCTTCTCGCGGAAGTCGGATTCCGACGACAGGCTGACGCGATAGGTGCGGCCGAACAGGGTGAAGTCGTTGACGTAGAGGCTGCCGAACGAACTCTGCATCGTGTCGAAGATCGAGTTGATCGGGATGCCGAGCGCCTTGGCCTTGTCGCGATCGACGTCGATCCGGTACTGCGGCACGCTCGTGGAGAAGGTGGTGGAGACGCCGGCCAGCTCGGGATGCCTGGCGGCCGCCGCCACGACCTTGTTCGCGGCTTCCGCGAGGCTCGCCAACGAACCGCCGGACCGGTCCTGCAGGTAGAATTCGAAGCCGCCGGTCGTGCTCATGCCCTGGATGGGCGGCGGGTTGAAGCCGATCACCACGCCGTCGCGAAAGTTGGCGTTCAGCCCCGCGAGCGACGGGGCGAGGTTGCGGGCGTCGTCCTTGGCCTCCTTGCGCTCGGACCAGTCCTTCAACGTGACGAAGGAGATGCCCGAATTGGTCTTCTGTGCGCCCGACAGCAGGTCGAAGCCCGAGAAGGTGACGATGTTGGCGACCGCCGGGTTCTTGCCCAGCTCCTCGGTGGCCTTGGCCGTCACCTCGCGTGTGCGCGTCAGCGAGGCCGCGGGCGGCAGTGCCGTCACCAGGAAGACGTAGCCCTGGTCCTCGTTGGGCACGAGGCCGCCCGGCACCTTCTGGAACAAGAAGACGGTCGCGCCGATGACGACGGCGAGACCGGCCAGGCCGATCACGGTGCTTTTCAGCAGGAACGACACGCCGCCGGTGTAGCGCTTGGTGATCCAGTCGAAGCCCTTGTTGAATCCCGCAAAGAACCGCCCCGGCTTCTCGTGACCGGGCTTCAGGATCAGCGCGGCCAGCGCAGGCGTGAGCGTCAGCGCGACGATGCCCGAGATCACTACGGAGACGGCGATGGTCACCGCGAACTGCCGGTAGAGCTCGCCTGCCAGACCGCCCAGGAAGGAGACCGGGATGAACACCGCGCACAGGACCAGCACGATGGCGATGACCGGTCCGGTCACCTCCTGCATGGCCTGGATCGCCGCCTCACGCGGGCTCTTGCCCTCGGTCGACATGATGCGCTCGACGTTCTCCAGCACCACGATCGCATCGTCGACCACGATGCCGATCGCCAGCACCAGTCCGAAGAGCGTGAGCAGGTTGATGGAGAAGCCGAGCAGATACATGCCGGCGAAAGTGCCGATGATCGACACCGGGATCGCGATGACCGGAATGATCATCGCGCGCACGCTCTGCAGGAACAGGAAGACGACCAGCACCACGAGGATGATCGCCTCGATGAAGGTGATGACCACCTCCTCGATCGACACCTCGACGAAGCGCGTGGTGTTGAACGGCACGTCGTAGCGCAGCCCCTCGGGAAAGCGCTTCGAGATCCGCTGCATCGTCTCGTTGACCGACTTCGCCACTTCCAGCGCGTTGGCCCCGGGCTGCAGGTAGACACCGATCGGCACCGCGGGTGCGCCGTTGAAGATCGCGGAGAAGCCGTAGGTCAGTGCCCCCAGCTCGACGCGTGCGACATCCTTGAGGCGCAACGCGCCGCCGATCTCGTCTGAGCGGATGATGATGTTCTCGAACTGGGTGGGATCGACCAGCCGCGCCGGCGTCGTCACCGAATAGGTGAAGACCTGCGGGTTCTTCATCGGCTCCTCGCCGAAGCGGCCGGCGGCGAACTGCGAGTTCTGCTCACGCACCACCTGCGCGACATCGCCCGGCGTCAGATTGTATTGCGCGAGCTTGTCGGGCCGCAGCCAGATGCGCATCGAGTAGTCCGACGCGCCGAACAGCGCGGCATCGCCGACGCCCGGCAGGCGGCGCAATTCGTCGATCACGTTCACCAGCGCGTAGTTGCTGATGAACACCGTGTCGTAGCGCCGGTCGGGCGACGACATGGTCATCACCATCAGGATCGACGTCGAGCGCTTCTGCACCACGACGCCCTGCCGCGACACCTCGGCCGGCAGCAGCGGCAGCGCGCGTTGCACGCGATTGTTCACGTTGATCGCGTTCTGGTCGGGATTGGTGCCGATCTCGAAGCTGATCGTGAGACTCATCGTGCCCGAGCCGGTCGAAGTCGAGCGCATGTAGATCATGCGTTCGACGCCGTTGATCTGCTGCTCGAGCGGCGCCGCCACCGTCGAGGCGATGGTCTCGGCCGTGGCGCCCGGATAGCTCGCCGTCACCACCACGTCGGGCGGCACGATCTGAGGATATTGCGAGATCGGCAGCGCGCGCATGGCCACGAGACCGGCGAGCACGATGACGATCGACAGGACGCTGGCGAAGACCGGCCTGTCGATGAAGAACTTCGAAATCACGGTCTGGTCCCGCCTCCGGCGGGTGCCGGAGCGGCTGGCGGCGCCGCCGGCGAAGCGTTCGCAGGCGGTGCGCCCTGGGGAGCCGAAGCAGGTGTCGCGGCAGCGGGAGCCGGCGGCGCAGCCACGGGCTTCACCTTGGCGCCGGGGCGCACACGGATGACGCCGTCGACGACGACGCGTTCACCGGCCTGGAGGCCGCTCTTCACGATCCAGCCCTTTTCGACCTCGCGGTCGAGCTGAACGGGACGGGCCTGCGCCACATCGTTGGCGTCGAGAACCCAGACGGCCGCGCCCTGCGGCCCCTGCACGATCGCCGCCTTCGGGACCAGCACCGCGTTCGGCATGGTGACGCCGACGATCTCGACCCGCACGAACTGGCCGGGCAACAGGCCGCGATTGGCATTGGGGAAGACGGCACGGATCTGCACGGTGCCGGTGCGCGGATCGACGATGCTGGAGCTGATGTCGACCTTGCCGTCGTAGGGATAGACGTCGCCGTTGCCGAAGCGCAGCTTGACCGTGACGTCCTCTTCCTTGAGCGGCCTGGCGCGCTTCTGGTTGATCTCGGTAAGCTCGCGCAGCTCGCTGTCGGTGGTGGTGAAATAGACATAGGCCGGATCGAGCTGGGTGATCCGGGTCAGCACGGTCTGCTGAGGCTGGACCAGCGTGCCCTCGGGCGGCGATGCCTCGATGCTGGTGAGACCCGATATCGGTGCCTTGATCACCGTGTATTCGAGATTGAGCTCCGCGGTCTGCACGTCGGCCTTCGCCGAGGCCAGCGCCGCCATCGATTGCTCCCGGGCAGCCGTCGCATCTTCCAGGGCCTTCTGCGTCGAGACTTGCCGGGCAGCCAATCCCTCGACCCTGGTGAAGTTCTCGGCCGCCTGCGTGACGGTCGCCTGGGCCTGCGCCATCTGCGCCTTGGCCCGGGCCAGCGCGGCCTCGTAACTGCGTGGATCGATCCGGAAGAGAACGTCGCCCGCCTTCACCGCCTCGCCATCGGTGAATTCGCGCTTGAGCAGGAAGCCGCCGACCTGGGAGCGGATTTCGACAATGCGGAAGCCGATGACCCTGCCGGCATAGAGAAGCGGCAGCGGCACATCGGCCGAGACGAGCGTCGCGACGCCGACCTCCGCGGGCGGTGGCGCCGCGGCCACCGGCGCCTTGGGGGCGCGCATGGTGAACCAGTAGAGGACGCCAGCCGCCACCGCGATCAGCACGAGCGCGATGAGCGTTAACCGGACGGGAGACGGCCTGGCCGCCATCAGTCCGTACCGCCCGCGGCGCCGGCGACGAAGCCAGGCGGCACGACGGAAATCTCGGGCGGCAGCCGGTCGATCGTGGTGGAGTGACCGCGAACATCATCGTTGGCGCGAGCGTGCGGCGCGACGCGCAGGCAGCCCCCACCCTTTTCCACATTCAGGCCCCTCCCCCTCTCGACACCTTCCATGGCGACTGCGACCTCGCGAGGGAGAAAACCCAGACTGACGTTGCCCGGTTCGAACGTACGCGACCCCGCCGAACGGCCTGCGCCCAGCGTGATACTTGAGTCCGAAAACCGATGGACGCGGACGCCCATGGTGGAACGATCCGTCCACCAAATCGTTCCATGGCTCGACATCGCCGATCGTCCCACGCTCCGCGCGATCGACGGCCTTACAGCCGCTGCGGTTCAGCTCACGACTGCCGTCTTCGCGATGAAGACAAGGGCGGGCCCAATGCCGCAAAAGAGGAGATCCCTCGCTGCGCCCGGGCTGCCGAGCGGGTTTGGTCATGCACCCGGTGCCATCGCGAGCTCGAAGAGCGAGCTATATCCGGTCGCTATGCCAGCGCGTCGTCGATGGCGCTGCCAAGCCGGTCGACGATGTCGCCGATCTGCTCTGGGGTCACGATGAACGGCGGCGCCAGCAGGACATGGTCGCCGCGCTGGCCATCGATCGTGCCGCCCATCGGGTAGACCATGAGGCCGCGCGCCATCGCCGCCTTCTTCACCTTCGCATGGAGCTTGCGTGCCGGATCGAAGGGCTCCTTGGTCGAGCGGTCCTCGACCAACTCGACGGCCTGAAAAAGGCCGCGGCCACGAATGTCGCCGACATGCGCATGATTGCCGAAGCGCTCGCCCAGCCGCCGCTGCAGCAGCGCACCCATCGATTTCACGTTGGCCAACAGGTTGTCGCGCCGGATCGTCTCCTGCACGGCGAGGCCCGCCGCGCAGGCCATCGGATGGCCCATATAAGTGTGGCCGTGCTGGAAGAAGCCGCTGCCCTTGGCGAAGGTTTCGTAGATATGCTTGCCCAGCAGCACCGCGCCGATCGGCTCGTAGCCGCCACCCAGGCCCTTGGCGATGGTCATCAGGTCGGGCGCGATGCCTTCCTGTTCGCAGGCGTGCAAGGTGCCGGTGCGGCCCATGCCGCACATCACCTCGTCGAGGATCAGCAGCACGCCGTGACGATCGCAGATCTCGCGGATGCGCTTGAAGTAGCCGGGCGCCGGCGGCACCGCGCCCGAGGTCGCGCCGACCACGGTCTCGGCGACGAAGGCCAGCACCGTGCCCGCGCCCAGTTCGAGGATCTTCTCCTCCAGCAGGTTCGCCGCGCGCAGGCCATAGGCCTCGTCGGATTCGCCCGGCTGCTGGAAGCGATAGGCGAAGCAGGGATCGATGTGATGCGTCTCGATCAGCAGCGGCGAGAAGGGCGCGCGCCGCCAGGCATTGCCGCCGGCCGCCAGCGCGCCCAGCGTGTTGCCGTGATAGCTCTGGCGCCGCGCGATCACATGACGACGGCCGGTCTCGCCGCGCTCGGTGAAGTACTGCCGCGCCATCTTGAGCGACGCCTCGATCGCCTCCGAACCACCGCTCACCAGATAGACGTGACTCAAGCCTTTGGGCGCATCCTCGATCAGCCGGTCGCCGAGCTTCTCGGCGACGTCGGTCGTGAAGAAGCCGGTATGGGCATAGGCGAGCTTGTCGAGCTGCTCGTGCAGCGCTGCCGTCACCGCGGGATGGCCGTGGCCCAGGCACGAGACGGCCGCACCCCCCGAAGCGTCGAGGTAGCGCTTGCCGGTACTGTCGACGATCTCGATGCCCGAGCCGCCGGCGGCCACGGGAAGGGTGCCGCCGATCTGGCGATGCAGGATGTGGGTCATGGTCTTTCCGGTGAGGGGCGACGGGTGAGATGGACGCCGAAGGCCGAGAGCTGGGCCTCGGTACGTTCGAGGGCCGCCAGCGCGGTCTGGCCGCCATTGCCCGCCACCAGCGCGGCAAGGATTTCGGCGACCGCCAGCAGCGGCGTCATGGTGTGGAAGAAGGACGGGCTCTCGGTCGCCACCAGGATGGTGGCGGTGGCGAGCGAGGCGAGCGGCGAGACCGCGCTGTCGGTCAGCGCGACCACGGGCACGCCCCCGGCGGCGGCATAGCGCGCCGCCTCGATGGTGGCGCGGGCATAGGGCTCGACGCTGGCCGCCAGCAGCACATCCTTCGGGCCGGCATCGCGGATCGCGTCGAGGCCGGTGCCGCCGGCATCGTCGAGCATCACGGTTTTGTCGCCCAGCAGCGACAGCATGTAGTGGAAGTGCCAGGCCGCCGCGTGGCAGGAGCGCAGGCCCAGACAATAGATGCGGCGCGCCGCGTGAAGATGGCCGGCGGCGGTCGCCAACCGTTCGAGCGAGGCGGGTTCGGCGAGCCGTGCGATCTGCCGCGAGAGAGACAGCGCCATGTCCGCGGCGAGCGCGCGCTCGCCATGCAGGCTCTGCACCTCGACCTGGACTTCGGCCCTGCCGGCGAATCCCAGGGTACCGGCACGCACCGCACCGGCATAGAGCGCGCGGACCTCGTCATAGCCGTCGAGGCCCAGGCGCTTGGCCAGCCGCGTCATGGTCGCGGCCGGCACCCCCGCGCGCCGCGCCTGCTCGCGCATGGAGAGCAGGGCGACATCGTCCGGCCTGTCGAGCATGTAGCGCGCCGCTGTCTTGAGCTGTGGCGGCAACAGCTCGTAGGTCTCGACGATCGATGCGGTAAGCGGACCGCTAGTCATCGTCGCGTCTCCGCGGCGCCCGTCTAACGCAGCGGGACCGGGTACATCAGGCCGCCCTTGGTCCACAGTGCGTTGAGACCACGCGGGAGCTTGAGCGGGCTGTCCATGCCGACGTTGCGCTCGTAGCTCTCGCCGTAGTTACCGACCTGCTTCACGATGTTGTAGGCCCACTTCTCGTCGATCTGCAGCGCCTTGCCGTTGCCCGGCGTGACGCCCAGGAAACGCTTCACCAGCGCGTCGGTCGACTTCAGCTGCTCGTCGACATTGGCCTTGGTGATGCCGCGCTCCTCGGCCTCGATCATCGCCATGAACGACCAGCGCACGACGGCCAGCCACACATCGTCGCCGCGGCGCACGAAGGGTCCCAGCGGCTCCTTCGAGATCAGCTCGGGCAGGACCATGTAATCGGCCTGCTTGCCGCGGGTCGCCAGCGCCGAGGCGAGCGCCGAGGAATCCTGGGTCATGGCATCGCAGCGCCCGGCGAAGAACGCCTCGTACATGACGTCCTGGCTCTCGAACACGACCGCCTTGATCTGCAGGTTCCGGCCGCGGAACCAGCTCGCCATGTTGAACTCGTGCGTCGTGCCCTGGGCCACGCAGATCGTGGCGCCGGCGAGCTCGGCCAGGCCCTTCACGTTCAGCTTCTTCGGCACCATGAAGCCCTGGCCGTCGTAGAAGTTGATGCCGGCATACTGGATGCCGAGGCCGGCATCGCGCTCCAGCGTGATCGTGGAATTGCGGACGAGAACGTCGATTTCGCCCGACTGCAGGGCGAGGAAGCGCTGCTGCGCCGAGAGCGGCACGTACTTGGCCTTGCTCGCATCGCCCAGAACGGCGGCGGCCACGGCGTTGCACATGTCGATGTCGAGGCCGGTCCACTTGCCCTGGCTGTTGGGGAGCGAGAAGCCCCCGAGGCCGACATTGACGCCGCAGATGACCTGGTCGCGCTTCTTCACCGTCTCCAGCGTCGACGGAGTCTGGGCCGAGACGCTGGCGGCCGCAAAGGCGATGGCGCCGAATGCGGCGCCGGCAGCGAGAAGTCGCTTGAGCATGTGATCCCCCCTGTAATGGTCGCCGACACTAACGCGCATCCATTTCCAGATGCAACGAATGAATCCCAACAGTCCATTCTTGATCCATTCGTTTCACACTGCTTGCAATGCCCGCGCTCCAAAAGCGGTTTCTGTCATGCATATCAGTCACTTCGCGAGGAATTGACACGACAGTGCACCGCAACCACATGTCGACTTCGCGACGCAAAATGTTCGCGGGGGAGTCCCAATTTGTCCGTCCGTCGCCGCCTGCTGGCCGTCGCCAGCGTTTTCCTTTGGGCTCTTCCCGTCGCCTCCTTCGCCCAGGGCGGCCCGCCGGCCATGCCTGTCGGCGTTTCCGAGCCGGTCGCCAAGCGCGTGACCCAGTGGGACGAGTATTCGGGCCGCTTCGAGGCCGTCGCGTCCGTCGAAGTCCGCGCGCGCGTCTCGGGTTTCATCGAGAAGATCAGTTTCCGGGACGGCCAGATCGTGAAGGTCGGCGATCCGCTCTTCACCATCGACAAGCGGCCCTACGAGATCGCCGTCGAGGTCGCCGACGCCGACGTCGCGCGCAACAAGGCCCAGGTCGAGCTGGCGGAGTTGCAGGTCAATCGCGGCGCGTCCCTGATCGCCTCGCGCACCATCACCGAGGCCGAGCACGATTCGCGCAAGTCGACGCTCGCCGTCGCCCGTGCCCAGCTCAAGTCGGCCGAAGCAGCGCTGCGCAATGCCCAGCTCAACCTCGAATGGACGGACGTGACCGCGCCGATCGCCGGTCGCATCTCGGACCGCAAGGTCGATGCCGGCAACCTGATCTCCGGCGGGCAGACGGGCGCCACGCTGCTCGCCACGATCGTGACGCTCGATCCCATCCGCTTCGTCTTCGACATCTCCGAAGCCGACCATCTCCGCTACAGCCGCCTGATCCTGTCGGGGGCGCTCGCCTCCTCGCGTGACGGCGCCAATCCCGTGCGCATCCGGCTCTCCGACGAGACCGACTGGAAGCGCACCGGCAAGGTCGACTTCGTCGACAATGCGATGACCGCGCGGTCGGGCACGATCCGCGTGCGCGCGCTGGTCGACAACAAGGACCAGCTCCTGACGCCCGGCATCTTCGGGCGCCTTCAGCTCTTCGGTGGCGAGTACGACGCGCTCCTGGTTCCGGACTCGGCCATCATCTCCGACCAAGCGCGCAAGATCGTGTTCGTCGTCGGCCCGGGAGACGTCGTCCAGGCCAAGCCCGTGACCCTCGGCACGATCGTCGACGGGCTTCGCGTGATCCGCTCCGGCCTCGCCCCGACCGACAAGGTCGTGCTCGACGGCCTCGCCAACCCGATGGTCAGGCCGGGCGCCAAGGTCGTGCCCCAGAAGGCCGAAATCGTCGCCAAGGCCAAATAAGGGCCCGTCATGCGTTTTTCCCATTTCTTCATCGACCGGCCGATCTTCGCGTCGGTGCTTTCGGTCATCATCGTGATCGTGGGCTTCATCGCGCAGCGCGGGCTTCCCGTGGCGGAATATCCCGAGATCGCACCGCCGACCGTCAACATCACCGCCACCTATCCCGGCGCATCCGCCGAGGTGATCGCCGAGACCGTCGCCACGCCGATCGAGCTCGAGGTCAACGGCGTCGACGACATGCTCTACATCGAGTCGCAGTCGACCGGTGACGGCCGCCTGTCGATCAACGTCGTGTTCAAGCCGGGTGTCGACATCGACCAGGCGCAGGTGCTGGTGCAGAACCGCGTCGCCGTCGCCCAGCCACGCCTGCCCGAGGACGTGCAGCGCCTCGGCATCGTGGTGCGCAAGGCCTCGCCCGACCTGATGATGGTCGTGCACATGGTCTCGCCGGACGGCAGCCGCGACCAGCAGTACATCTCCAACTACGCCACGCTCTATGTGAAGGACGTGCTGACCCGCGTCGACGGCGTCGGCAACGTGCTGGTGTTCGGCGGCCGCGACTACTCGATGCGCATCTGGCTCGACCCGGCGCGCGTGGCCGCGCGCAATCTCACGGCCGGCGAGGTCGTGCTGGCGCTGCGGGCGGCGAATCTCCAGGTCGCCGCGGGCGCGGTCAACCAGGCACCGGCGGTGTCGCCGGGCGGGTTCACCCTGTCGGTGCGCACGCTGGGGCGGCTGAGCTCGCCCGACCAGTTCGAGAACATCGTGATCCGCGCCGAGCCGGACGGGTCGGTGACGCGCCTGCGCGACATCGCCCGCGTCGAGCTGGGCGCGCAGGACTACACGCTGAACGCCTACCTCAACAACAAGACGGCCACCGCGCTCGGCATCTTCCAGCGCCCCGGATCCAACGCGCTCGCCACCTCGGACGCCATCATCGCGGAGATGGAGCGGCTGAAGAAGAGCTTCCCGTCGGGCCTCGACTACACGATCGTCTACAATCCCACGACCTTCATCCAGGCCTCGGTCGACGCCGTCATCACGACCCTGTTCGAGGCCGTGCTCCTCGTCGTCGTCGTCGTGATCCTGTTCCTGCAGACCTGGCGCGCGGCGATCATCCCGATCCTTGCCATCCCGGTCTCGCTGATCGGATCGTTCGCGGTGATGGCCGCGGTGGGCATTTCCTTCAACACGCTGTCGCTGTTCGGACTGGTGCTGGCGATCGGCATCGTGGTCGACGACGCCATCGTCGTGGTCGAGAACGTCGAGCGCTACCTGACGCAGGGCATGTCGCCCAAGGAGGCCGCGCACAAGACCATGGACGAGGTGGGCGGCGCGCTGATCGCCATCTCACTCGTCCTGATCGCGGTGTTCCTGCCAACCGCTTTCATCACCGGCCTCCAGGGCACCTTCTACAAGCAGTTCGCCATCACCATCGCCGCCTCGACCGCGATCTCGGCCTTCGTGTCGCTGACGCTGTCGCCGGCGATGGCGGCGCTGCTGCTGAAGACCCATGCCCTGTCGCATGTCGAGAAGGCGAAGCCCGGCCCGATCGAGCGGCTCGCCTGGCCGGTCCACTGGTTCTTCCGCCAGTTCAATCGCGGCTTCGACGCGCTGTCGAACTTCTATGGCCGCATGACGTCGCGGCTGATCCGCATGGGCTTCATCATGCTGGTCATCTACGCCGGCCTGCTGGCGCTCACCCAGAACCGCCTCGCGTCGACGCCGACCGGCCTAGTGCCGCAGCTCGACCGCTCCTACCTGATCGCGGCGATGCAGCTTCCCGCCGGCTCCACGCTCGAGCGGTCGGACGCGCTGGTGCGCAAGGCCAGCGAGATCATCATGTCGCGCCCGGGCGTGGCGAATGCCGTCTCGTTCGTCGGCTTCGACGGCGCCACCTTCACCAATGCCCCCAACACGGGCGTGATCTTCGTGACCCTGAAGCCCTTCAAGGAGCGGCCGGGCATCACCAAGGACATGATCCTGGCCGACCTGCGCGGGCAGATGTTCGCGCTGCGCGAGGCGTTCGTGTTCGTGCTCGAGCCGCCCTCCGTGCCGGGCATCGGCACCGGCGGCGGCCTCAAGGGCTACGTGCAGGATCGCGCCTCGCGCGGCCTGACGGCGCTCGAGGGCGCAACCTGGGCGCTCGCCGGCGCCGCCGGACAGGCCACCGGCCTCACCCAGGCCTTCACGCTCTACAACACGCGCACGCCGCAGATCTTCGCCGACATCGACCGGACCAAGGCAGAGCAGCTCGGCGTGCCGATCGCGCGCGTGTTCGAGACGCTGTCGGCCTACATGGGCTCGGCCTACGTCAACGACTTCAACATCCTCGGCCGCACCTACCGCGTGACCGTGCAGGCCGACGATCCCTATCGCCTCACCCTGCGCGACGTCGAGAACCTCAAGACCCGCAGCGTGAGCGGCGAGATGGTGCCGATCGGCGCCGTCGCGACCTTCGAGGACATCACCGGCCCCTACCGCGTGGCGCGCTACAATCTCTATCCGGCAGCCGAGGTGCAGGTGGCCCTGCAGCGCGGCTTCTCGTCGGGACAGGGCATCAAGACCATGGAAGGTCTGGCGGAGAAGGTGCTGCCGTCGGGCTTCGGCTTCGAGTGGACCGAGATCGCACTGCAGGAGAAGCTGGCCGGCAACACCGCCATCCTGGCTTTCGGCCTCGCGGTATTGTTCGTCTTCCTGCTGCTGGCGGCGCTCTACGAGAGCTGGCTGCTGCCGCTCGCCGTCATCCTGATCGTGCCGATGTGCATCCTCGCGGCCATGATCGGCGTGAACATCCGCGGCCTCGACCGCAACGTCCTGGTCGAGATCGGCCTGGTGGTGCTTGTGGGCCTTGCGGCAAAGAACGCCATTCTGATCGTGGAGTTCGCCAAGCAGGCGCACGAGGCGGGCATGAACCGCTTCGACGCGGCGATCACCGCCTCCAAGACGCGCCTGCGTCCCATCCTGATGACTTCGCTCGCCTTCATCCTGGGCGTGGTACCGCTGGTCATCAGCACCGGCGCCGGCGCGGAGATGCGCCAGTCGCTCGGAACCGCGGTGTTCTCGGGCATGCTGGGCGTGACGATCTTCGGCTTGATCTTCACGCCGGTCTTCTACGTGTTGAGCGTCGGCCTGGCCGAGTTGCGCTTCAAGTGGCGCAAGCAGGACATCAAGCCCGAGTTCAAGCCGGAGTAGGCTTCAAGGGCGCGGGTGGCGGTCGCATCAGGGCGAACGTCACCTGCACGAGGCCGGCGGTGAGGCCGAGGGCGACGCCGAGGCGCCAGGCGAGGTCGTAGGAGCCCAGCGCGTCGAACAGCAGACCGCCGCCCAGGGCGCCCGCGAAGCTGCCGACCTGGTGGCTCATGAAGGCGACGCCCTGGATCATTGCCTGCCAGCGCAGGCCGAACATCTCGACCACGGAGCCCGCGACCAGCGGACCGACGCCCAGCCACAGGAAGCCCATGGCCGAGGCGAAGACGAGCGTGCTGGCCGGCGTCGGCGGCATCACGAAGTAACAGGCGAGCACGATCGAGCGGGCGATGTAGATGCCGCCCAGCAGGCCGAGCTTCGACCAATGGCCGCCGGCCCAGCCGAAGAAGAGGCTGCCGAACACGTTGAACAGGGCGATGGCGCCCAGCGCGCCGGCGCTGAGCGACGGATCCATGCCGCAGATCGCGAGATAGGACGGCAGATGCGTGGTGATGAACAGGAGCTGCATGCCGCAGACGAAGTAGGCGGCCGTCATCACCAGGAACGACGGCGTGCGCAGCGCCGCCGCCAGCGCCCGGCGCGGGGAGGAAGCGCTGATGTCGCCCGTGCCGGGGATCTGCGGCGTCAGCCGATCGACCCGGCCGGCGATCCAGGCGGCCGGCAGCATGAACACGGTCAGTGCCAGGAAGCCTAGCAGCCCGGCGCGCCAGCCGAGGTCCGTCGTGAGCACCTGGCCGAGCGGCGCGGAGAGCAGCGCGCCCAGCGATCCCGTGGCGGTGATCGCGCCCAGCACCAGGCTGCGCAAATGCGCGGGCGCGGACCGAGCGCCCACCGCCAGCGAGATGGCCGAGGCGGTACAGGCCAGCGCCATGCCGATCAGCACGCCGCCGCCCAGCATCACGCCGGTCATCCCCTCGGCCATGGCGAACAGTCCGAGCCCGGCGATGTAAAGCGCCGCACCCGAAACCATGATGGTCCGGTAGCCCAGCCGCACCGCCAGGGCGCCCGCCACCGGCTGCAGGAAGCCCCAGGCGAGGTTCTGCACCGACATGGCCAGGGCGAAGTCCGAGACGGTCAGCGCGATGTCGCGCGTCAGCGGCTGCATGACGAGGCCGAAGCTCTGGCGCACGCCCATGCCGAGGCTCAGCATGACCGAGGCCCCGATCAGGATCGGCATGACCGGCCGCAATTCCTTTAGGATGGCCACGACGCGCCCCATCTTGATTACACAGACCTGTGTACTTTACGGTGGGCGCCAGCGGGGTCAAGGCATCATGGCAAGAGCGGCCAACAGGGCAGCGATGCAGGAGCGCATCCTCGATACGGCGGACCGGCTGTTCTATGGCCAGGGCATCCGCGCCATCGGCGTCGACACGATCGCGGCCGAAATCGGCATCAGCAAACGCACGCTCTACAATTACTTCCCGTCGAAGGACGACCTGATCGTCGCCTACCTGTCGCGCCGGCTGCGGCCCGCGCCGTCGTCGGACCGGCCGCCGCTGGAGCAGATCCTGGGCGCCTTCGACCGGCTGGAACGCACCATCGCGACCGGCGTGTTCCGCGGCTGTCCTTTCGTTAACGCAGTGGCCGAACTCAAGGAGCCGGCCCATGCCGCCAACAAGATCGCGCTCGCGTTCAAGGAACAGCGGCGGACGTGGTTCGAGGATTTGCTGGAAAGGCTGAGGGTCAGGAACGCCGGATCGCTCTCGATGCAGCTTCAGATCCTGATCGACGGCGCGATCGCCGCCGCCATCGTGCGGGGCGATCCGAAGGTCGCGGCCGCCGCGCGTGAAGCAGCTTCGGTGCTGCTGAAGGCGGCCGCCGTCAGCGGGCCGCGGCGGAAACCCAGCGGGTGAAGTCGCGGATCAGGCCGGCCACGACAGCGCCGCGCAGGCGAAGGGCGCGCGCTTCGAGTTCGCGGCGTTCGGCGATGGTGGGATAGGGGACGGTGAACATGCGAAGGACCTCCAAGGGTTGAAAGGAACCTAATTCCGTTCTTCTCGGCGGTTAATACGGAGTGTATGACGAACACTCATGAATATAATTCATTAATGGCGCAATGATCGATCATGCGAGCGAAATGGCGGCCTTCGTGCGGGTCGTTGATTCCAAAGGATTTTCCGCCGCCGCACCGGGCCTGGGGCTGACCCCGTCGGCGGTCAGCAAGCTCGTCACCCGGCTGGAAACCCGGCTCGGCGTGCGGCTGCTGCAGCGCACGACGCGGGCCCTCCACCTCACCGAGGAGGGCGAGGCCTTTTATTCGACGGCGCGGCGCATCGTGGGCGAGATCGAGACCCTGGAGAACCAGATCAGCGGCCAGAGCGGCACGCCGCACGGGCTGCTCAAAGTCACGACGTCGTTGGCTTTCTCGACCCATCAGCTCGCGCCGGTAATCGCCGAGTTCCTCGAACGCCATCCGCTGCTGCAGCTCGAGCTGATGCCGACCGATCGGGTCGTCGACATGATCGAGGAAGGCGTCGACATCGCGATCCGCATCGGCCGGCTCGCCGATACCAGCTTCATGGCGCGCAAGATCGGCGAGGATGTCCGGCTGGTCTGCGCCTCGCCCGCCTATCTTGCGAGACGACGGACGCCCCAGCGTCCGGAGGAGCTGACCCGGCACAACTGCATCGTCTCGCGCGACCGCACCTATCTCAACCGCTGGCCCTTCCGCATCGACGGCGAGATCCGGGAGATCGAGGTCGGCGGGCGCGTCGCCGTCACCGAGGGCGAGGCGCAGATGCGGCTGGCGCTGCAGGGGCTGGGCATCGTACGGCTCACGCGCCTCACCGTCGCCACGGCGATCAAGAACGGCGAGCTGGTCTCGCTGCTCGAGGAATTCCGCGCCGAGCAGCCCATCCCGATCCACGCCGTCTATCCGCATCGCCGCCACCTGGCGCCGAAGGTGACGGCCTTCATCGACTTCATCGTCGAGAAGTTCTCGCCGCCGCCGTGGGAGGTGCTAGGGTCGGCCCCAAGCAAGGATGCCAAACCATAGGGGAGGAACGATGAACGCCGAGACCGATCTTTTCGTGCAGGCCTTCTGGGTCAAGTGCCGGGACGTCATTCGCCCCGAGCTGGACGAAACCGTCGATGCGCTGCGCAGCGCCGGCCATGAGGCCAACATCTCCACCCAGGAATTCTCTCCCGACCAGAAAGACCTTCCCGCAGGGTCGCCGGAACTGGTCCTCACCATTCATCCGGCCGGCTCGGCCTCGACGTCGCCGAATCGCCGCGAGCTTCGCTATCGCGGCGACGTGCCGTCGCGCGAGATCGAGGTCACGGCCACCGGCTGCAAGACGGCGCGCTCCGATCTCTCGCTCGTCACCGACGCCAGCGTGAAGAACGACATCGCGCTCTGCTTCGGCTCGCTGCTCAAGTAAACCCAGGAGTGACCCCATGGCCGACGCCATCGACGACCTGTTCCGCCGCTTCGGCAAAGCCTTCAACAAAGCCGATGTCGACGCGATCGCCGACTGCGTGACCGACGACTTCGAATGGCGCCTCAATACCGGCGGGTCGCCGACCGGTCGCGTTCTCAAGGGCAAGGAAGCCCTGCGCGCCCACTTCGCCGACAAGAGCACGGCGCATCGCGAGGTCCGTTTCTCCGAAGCGAGCATCCACCGCGCCGGCGACAAACTGTTCGGCACCTTCCGCGCCACCGGCATCGACCATACCGGCAAGCCGTTCGATCGCTACGGCATCGACCTCTACGAAGTGAAGGACGGCAAGATCGCCCTCAAGGACAGCTACATGAAGGCCGAGTGATCTCGATGCCGAACGATACCGTCCTCTGGGAGATCGACCGCCGCGGCGTGGCCACCGTCACGCTGAACCGGCCCAAGGTGAACAACGCCTACAACGGCGATCTCATCCAGGGCCTGCACGACGCCATGGATTCGCTGGGTGGCGAGAGCAACCTGCGCATCGTCGTGCTGCGCGGCAACGGCAAGCACTTCCAGGCCGGCGCCGATCTGTCGTGGATCACCGCCGTCGCCAAGCAGTCGCCAGCCGAGAACGAGAAGGTCAGCCGCCTCACCGCCGAGGCCGTGAAGCGGCTGGACACCTGTCCGGTCCCGACGCTCGCGTTGATCCAGGGCGGCTGCTTCGGCGGCGGCACCGGTATCGCCGCGGCCTGCGACGTCGTCGTGGCGCAGGAGGACGCGCTCTTCTCCATCAGCGAGACGCGCTGGGGCCTGATGGCGGGCATCATCCTGCCGCAGCTCTGCCAGGCGATCGGCCTGCGCCAGACGCGGCGCTACGCGCTGACCGGCGAACGCTTCGGCGCCCACGACGCACGCCGCCTCGGCCTGGTGCACGAAGTCTGCCCGGTCGGTGGCCTGGCCGAAGCCGGCGAGAAGATCGTCGAGGCCGTGCTGATGAACGCGCCGCGCGCGACCACGGCGACCAAACTGCGCTCGCTCGCCTCGGCCCGTGCCTTCGTCGACGACGGCGAGCTGCGCGACCTGATCGACGAACACGCCCGCACCCGCCAGCAGGACGAAGCCACCGAAGGCCTCGCCAGCTTCCGCGAGAAGCGCAAGCCGGCCTGGTATCAGGGGTAGGTTTCCGTCGTCTCGACCGAAGCCTCGCGAAGCGAGGCGTAGCAGAGAGACAACGGGTTTGGTTCCTCGTCATCGCAGACGGGTTAACCTCCGCCCTGGGCGCAGCGGAGGACCTCACGCCCGCAATGCGGGGAGTCCTTTGCTCACTCCGTCAGGTCCTTCGCTTGCGCTCGGGACGACAGGTTCTGCCTACTCCGCCGCCTGCTTCTGCGCGAGGCTGTCGGGCGTCAGCGTATAGGTCGTGAACTGGCGGTTGAGCGCCGGCATCGGGCAGGCTTCGAGATGGCCCTCGGCGGGGCGCATCAGGATCATCGCCGTGGTGGCCGTCGAGACGCCGCGCGAGTTCAGGCGGGGCGGGCGGCACACCGAATGCGGCGTGCCCCAGTCGTCGAAGAAGGCCTGGCGGAAATCCTCCAGGGTGAGCTTGCCGCGCTTCGGGGAAAGTTGGTCGCGCACGCGCTTGTCGCGATAGATGGAGTCCGGGGTCTCGGCGAGGCCGGTGTCCTTCACCTTGGCGCGCGCCGAATCGGCGATCCAGTGATTGGCGTGGACATAGAGGCCGCGGTCGGGCGCGATCCAGAAGGTCTCGTCGGGCGCACACTCGAAGCCGAAGGCCTCGCCACCGCAGTGGCTGACCGCCATGTGGTTCGAGCCGGGCTTGGGCGTCGACACGATGGTCTGCACCGCATTGGCGAGATGGGCGGCCTCCAGCACCTTGCGGCGGATGAAGGGCAGCGGCACGCCGGGGCCGCGCTGGTAGTCGCGCTCGCATTCCAGCGCGTTGGCGGTGAGGCCGATGCCGGCCGAGTTGAGGCCTGAGCGTGCGAGCCCGCCCGCTTCGGTGAAGGTCAGGATGTCGGGCCCGTCGTCGCGGCGGATGCGCAGCACCACGCCGTTTTCGGCGCATTCCGACCGCCAGTCCCAGTTCTGGCCGTGCAGCAGCAAGCCGTCGGCGCTGGCCTCGGGCAGCGCGAGGGCCGCGGTGCAGCCGTCGGGGAAATGCTTGGCCGCCTGCTGCTTGCGCGCCGCCACCACCATCTCGGTGCGGGCGTTCATCAGCACGACGGCGGCGAAGGGCTCGTTGGCGCCTTCGGCGATGCCGCGCATCTCCTCGACATAGGCCGGATCGAACTTCTCGATCAGCGGCACCATCGCCTCGGCGCGGCGCTCCAGTTCCTTCCAGTCGACGCCCGACTTGAGCAGCGACTCGGCGTACATCCTGGCGCCACGCTTCAGGCGATCCGCGGCCGCCTGGCCGTGGATCCGACCCCGCTCCCGGGGACCGCCGGACAGATCGATCAGCGGGAAGGGAGCGTAGTCGGTCATGGCAGCCTCTTAGGAATGGCCCAGCTTAGGGATGTCCCAGCAGGGCCTGGCGGAAACGGTCCTTGAGATGCGCGCCGTCCTGCGGCGGCATCACGAACTCCAGCTTCTCTACCATGACCTTCACGAGCCGGAACACCGGACCCTTCTTGGTACGGACGTCCTTCACCAGCTCTGCGACCTCGCTCGACTCGCGCACCGTCGTGGCATCCGTGATGCCACAGCCGCGCGCGATCATGGCGAGGTCGGTGCCGGCGCCGGATTCGGTCGGGCCGTTGTTGCGCGGGCTGGTGTGCGTGGCCTGGTTGCCGGTCTCGCCGAACTTCTCGTTGTCGAGCACCACGATCGCCAGGTTCTCCGGCATCTGCGTCGCCACGGTGGCGAGCGAGCCCAGGCTCATCAGCATGTCGCCGTCGCCGGTGATCACCAGCACGCGCTTCGTGGGCTGCGCCATGGCGAGGCCGAGGCCCATGCCGACCGGCGCGCCCATCGAGCCCCAGAGCGGCATGTTGAGCGGACGGTCGCCGGCGGCGGTGATGTCCCAGTTCGACGAGCCGAGGCCCGCGATGACCAGCAGGTCGTCGCCGGCATTCTCGAGGAGCTGCTTGACCAGCGGGCGGCGCTGCAGCGTGGCGCCTGACTTGTTGGGGCTCATCCTACTTCTTCCCGAAATTCTTGATGCCGATCAGCTTCTGGCGCAGCAGCACGGCGACGGCTTGGCCGCCGTTGAAGGCCGAACGCGCGGCGGCGTCGACCGTGGTCTTCACCTCGTCGGCAGTCTCGACCGAGTAGAGCAGCACGCCCATCGCCTCGAGCACCTTCGGCGTGCCCTGGCCCATCGGATACTGCCAGGAATTGAACTCGCCCCAATCGCCGCGCATCGTGATCAGCGTCAGGAACGGGAAACGCAGAGTCTTGGGCATGCCCATCAGGTTGATGGTGTTGCCGACGCCCGAGCTCTGCATCAGCAGCACCGAACGCTGGCCGCCCAGCCACGCGCCGGCGGCGAGCGGAATGCCCTCTTCCTCGGTCGTGAGCGCCAGGGTGCGGATCGAATTCGACTTTTGGCAGGCCTCGATCAGGCGGCCATGGCCGGCGTCGGGGACGTGATAGACCTGCTTCACGTCATGGTCCTGGAAGACCTCGAAAATCTGGTCTCGCCAGTCAGGCTTCGTTGCAGCGGTCATGATTCTCCCAATCCGGATCAGGGTTCGGCCGGGACCTTAGCTATAACGACAGAGAAACTGGACGACCGTTGGGAATGAACAGATATAAAGATATTGTATGGCTCACATGGAGCTGTCCCAACTTCGCACCCTGATCCACGTCGCCGACCTTGGCAGTCTGAGCAAGGCGGCCGACCGGATCGGCATCGCCCAGCCCGCCCTCAGCCGCCAGATCCGGATGCTGGAGGAGGAACTGTCGGTCCGCCTGTTCACCCGCCACGGCCGCGGCATGGTCCTCACCGAGAAGGGCCGGGAAATCCTCGAACATGCGACCAGGGTCATGGCCGAACTGGAGGAGATCCGGGCCACCGCCTCCGATCTCGACGCGCCGCTGCGCGGCCGGATCGCCATCGGCTTTCCGCCCACTGTGGCCGACATCCTTTCGGTGCCCCTGGTCACGACGTTCGGCAAGACCCATCCGCAAGTCGAGCTCCGGCTGGTCGGTGCCTACACGGGCCATCTGATCGACTGGCTGCATCGCGGCGAGATCGACGTCGCCATCCTCTACGACCCGCAATCCGCCCGGTCGCTGCGCTCGGAGCCGTTACTGCTCGAGAAGCTGTTCCTGATCGGTCCGGCCGGGTCGGGACTTTCCCCCGAGCACTCGATCCCCTTCGATCACCTCGATGGCCGACGCATCCTGCTGCCCAGCACGCGCCACGGCTTGAGGACGATCGTCGAGCAATGCGCCCTTGAGGCCGGCATCGCGCTGCAGGTCGCCGTCGAAGCCGATTCCTATGCCACCCTGAAGGACCTGGTCCGCCACGGCCATGGCTGGACGATTCTGCCGTTGTCACCGATCCACGAGGACATCGCAGCGGGACGTCTCGCGGCCGCGCCGCTCACGAACCCGGAGCCTGTCCGGCAGTTGGTCCTGTCCTATCCCGCCGACCGGCCGGTCTCGCGCCTCACACGCTTTGCCGGTGACACGATCGCCGACATCATCGCCGATCAGGTCGAACGGAAAATCTGGCCGGGACAGATGCTCAGTCGCGGGAAGGGTTCGTCGTAGTTCTGGTCAGAACGGCTTCAGCACGACCAGGAAGACGATCGCGATCATCAGCAGGGTCGGGACCTCGTTCCACCAGCGATAATAGTTGGCCGGCCTAACGTTCTGGTCGGCCGCGAACGCCTTGCGCCAGCGGCCGTACAGGTGGTGCACGACGGTGAGGACGATCACCAGCAGGAACTTCGCGTGCCACCAGCCGGAGTGCCACCATTGGCCTTGCCAGGCGAGCGCGAGACCGAAGACCCAGGTCAGGATCATCGCCGGGTTCATGATGCCACGCAGCAGGCGGCGCTCCATCACCTTGAACGTCTCGCTCTGCACCGAGCCCTTCTCGGCCTCGGCGTGATAGACGAACAGGCGTGGCAGGTAGAGCAGCCCCGCCATCCAGGCGATGACCGAGATGATGTGCAACGCCTTCAGCACTTCATAGAGCATCAGGTCGCTCCGGCGATCAGCGGACAGCCGCGATGGTTGCCACTACAGGGCATCGTCGTTGCGCCATGACAGACCGCGACCTGCGGCTCGGCAAGGACCGCGCGCACGCGGTTGGCGAGGCCTTCGACGAACGCCGGATGCGTGCCAACCGTCGGCACGCGGACATAGGCCGGCACGCCGCTTTCGCCGGCCAGGGTCCGGTAGTCCATGTCGAGTTCGACCAGTGTCTCGGAATGCTCGGACACGAAGGCCAGCGGATAGAGAACGATCGCCTTGCCCTCCGAACCGGCGCGCCGGATTTCATCATCGGTCGGCGGCCCGATCCATTTCAGCGGTCCGACCCGGCTCTGGTAGCAGACCGACCAGTCGAGACCGCCGATGCGCTCGGCGATGGACCTGGCCGTGCGCTCGACCTGCGCCTGGTAGGGATCGCCGGCCTTGATGACTTTCTCGGGCAAGCCATGCGCAGAGAAGAGAACACGCGTCGGACGATCGCCCGCTTCCTTCAGCCCCTGCCGCAAAAGATTGACCGAGGCGGCGATGAATCCCTGCTCGTCCGGATAGCAGCAGACCGTTTGAGTTGGCACGTCGAGCTTCGCCGCAGCCGCCGCTTCCTTCCACGCCTTCACCGACGAGGCCGTGGTCGTGGTGGAGAATTGCGGGTAGAGCGGCAGCAACACGATCCGATCCGGCGCGAAGCGCTTGACCGAACGCACGACAGCGTCCGTCATCGGATGCCAGTAGCGCATGCAGACATAGCCGCGCCATTCGTGGCCCGGTCCCAGCGCTTCTTCCAATGCCCGTGCCTGCGCCTCTGTCTGGCCAAGGATCGGCGAACTGCCGCCGATCCTGGCGTAGATGCCCTGCGCCTTCGCCGTCCGCCGGCTGGCGATGAAGCGCGCCAGCGGCAGCCGGAAGAACGAGGGCAGCGAGATGATCGCGGGATCGCTGAACAGGTTGCGCAGGAACGGCTGCACGGCCTCGGGCGAATCAGGACCACCGAGATTGAACAGGACGATCGCGATTTTCACGTCAGCTCGGCTTCCAGTTGCGCACGATCTCGACCAGTCGCGCGACATGGTCGGGTGGCGTCTGCGGCACGACACCGTGGCCGAGATTGAACACGTAGGAACCGTGCCCGAGCTTGTCGAGGATGCGCGTGGCCTCGCGCTCCATCGCCTGGCCGCCGGCAACCAGCATGATCGGGTCGAGATTACCCTGCACCGTGATGTGCGGCTGGATTTCCTTCGCGGCCCAGTGCGCGCCGATGCTGGTATCGAGGGACAGCGCGCTGAAGGTTTCGGGAAGCCGATACATCAAGGCGGCCGGACCGACGGCGCGCGGAAAGGCGATGATCGGCACGTCCGGATGACGCTCGCGCAAGCCCTTGGCGATCCGCACCATCGGATCGAGCGACCAGTGGAAGAGCTGTTCTTCCGGCAGGACGCCGGCCCACGAATCGAAGAGCTGAACCGCATCGGCGCCGGCATCGACCTGATGGCCGAGATGATCGATCACGGCATCGACGAGGAGGTCGATCAGCAGCTTGAAGGATTCGGGATGCGCGTAGGCCCATCTCTTCACCTTGGCGAAGTCCTTGCTGCCGCTGCCTTCGATCATGTAGCAGGCGAGCGTGAACGGTGCGCCGGCGAACCCAAGCAGCGCCGTCTCCTTCGGCAGCTCCGCGCGGGTCCGGCGGATCGCCTCGTAGACCGGCGCCAGGAATTCCTGCAGGCGGGCGCGCGACAGGCGGCCGAACTGCGATGGATCGGTCAGCGCTTCGAGTTTCGGCCCCTCGCCCTCCTCGAACCAGACCTTCTGGCCCAGCGCATCGGGCACCACGAGGATGTCGGAGAAGATGATCGCGGCATCGAGCCCGAACCGGCGGATCGGCTGCAGCGTCACCTCGACGGCCTTGTCGGGCGTGTAGCAGAATTCGAGGAACGAGCGCGTGGTCGAGCGCACGGCACGATACTCCGGCAGGTAGCGTCCTGCCTGGCGCATCAGCCATACGGGCGGCGTCGGATGCCTCTTGCCGGCCAGCGTTTCCAGGAATTTCCCGGTGCTCACTCTCTGTCCCTCATGCTTCCTTCTACTCTATTCATAATAGGTAGTAGCAGTAGTAGAGCCTGTGGCATGTGGGGATGCGCCTTATTGGCCATCTCTCCCCAGGCGGCTGTGGATCGGAATCCATCGATTCCTCGCGGCTGGAAGCGCTGATTCCCGATTCACAGGTCATTCGTCCCAAGCTGTACGCAGGGGAAGATAAATTGGACCGGTCGTGCGAGTCGTGTCCCGAATCCGACCCGTTCCGGATGATCCTCAGCCTGTCCCCGCAATGCCCACGGCAATCCCGCGTTTCTCCCGGCCTTTCTGTGGGGTAAAACGGACCGTGGCCAACCGGAATTTTCACGTCCATCTCGTGTCCGATTCGACCGGCGAGACCGTGTCGAGCGTCGCGCGCGCCTGTCTCGTCCAGTACGAGGGCATCTTCGTACAGGAGCACGTCTGGTCGCTGGTGCGATCGCCGGCGCAGATGGAGAAGGTGATGCAGGCGGTCGAGCGCGACCGCGGCCCGGTCCTCTACACGCTGGTCGACCCCGAACTCCGTGACGTGGTGCGCGATCATTGCCGGCGCCTGCAGTTGCCTTGTGTCGGCGTGCTCGATCAGGCGATGAGCGTCCTGGCGGTCCACTTCCATTCCAAGAGCGAGCAGTGGCCGGGCCGTCAGCATCAGCTGGACGAAGGCTACTTCGACCGTATCGACGCCATGCACTACACGCTGGCGCACGATGACGGCCAGTCGACGCACGATCTCGACGATGCCGACGTCATCCTGGTCGGACCGTCGCGGACCTCGAAGACACCGACCTGCGTTTATCTGGCCAATCGTGGTGTGCGTGCCGCCAACGTGCCGCTGGTGCCGCAGGTGCCTCCGCCGGTCGAGCTCGAGGAAGCCAGGCGGCCGCTGATCGTGGGCCTGATCACCGATCCCGAGCGGCTGGTGCAGATCCGCGTCAACCGGCTGCGGCTGATGCAGCAGGACACCGAGTCGGAATACACCGACATGGATACCGTACAGAGCGAGATCCAGGAGGCCAGGCGTCTCTATGCCCGACGCAAATGGGCGACGATCGATGTCACGCGCCGTTCGATCGAGGAGACGGCGGCGGCCATCCTTCAGATGCTGGCCACCCGCAGGGAGCAGCGCCTGCAATCGACCTGAGCGAAACCGGAGGCGACCATGAAGGCGGCCCTTGTTGCGTTGAGCCTGGCTCTGCCGGCGATGGCGGCGTTTGCCGCCAACGGCATCGACGTCACGCGGGGCGGCGATTCCAACGTCTATGGCAATTGCGTTCCCAGCCTCGTCGTCGAGAACAGGTCGGGCGAGACGATCGACTATCTGCAGGTCGATGTGGTGCTGGCGCTTCGCGATGGCCGTCAACGCACGATCGAACTCAAGTCGGGCTACCGGGAGGGTGTTCCCTCTCCCATCGCGCCCGGTGCCCGGACCACACTCCGCCAGCATCTCGACACCTCCCGCGCGCTGGGCGTGCCCTGTGGAGAGGTCGCCGAGCGTCGGGTTTCCCGGACGATCTGTGAAACGGTTCGTGGCATGGCGTGTGCATCTTCGGTTAGTGTGCAACCCTGAGCATCGAGCCGAGGCATCTCCATGAATCTTCGTCGTAGGACCGTGCTGGGCGCCGCCGGCGCCTCGCTTCTCGCCGCGCCGGCCCTCGCGCAGGACTATCCGAACAAGCCGCTCAAGATGATCGTGCCCTATCCGCCGGGCGGCGGAACCGACGGGCTCGGGCGCATCACGGCGCAGTTCCTGTCTGAAAAGCTCGGCCAGCAGATCGTCATCCAGAATGTCGGCGGCGCCTCGGGCACCATCGGTTCCGAAATAGTCCGGCGCGCCGAACCGGACGGATACACCATCCTCTTCAACGCCAGCCTGTTCGTGCTGGGCAAGACGGTCGTGCCCTCCTGCCCTTACGATCCGCAGACGGATTTCCGCGCCATCGCCCAGGCCGGCGAGGCGCCGCTGGTGATGCTGGCGAACAACAACGTGCCGGGCGACGACTACGCCGCGACCATGGCGGCCGTGAAAGCCGATCCCAAGAAGTTCTTCGTGGCCATTTCCTCGGGTGGCTCGGCGGGTCACATCGCGACGCTGGCCTGGCTGAAGCGCATCGGCATCCCGCTCGACCAGATCCTCTACAAGGGCACGGCACCCGCCAATACCGACCTCATGGCGGGCAGCGTCCAGTTCTTCATGGATCCCTGGACGGCACTGCTTCCGCTCGCGACGTCTGGACGGGCCAAGGGCCTCTTCGTGACCTCCAAGGAGCGCACGCCGCTCGCGCCGAACATCCCGACCTCTGGCGAAGTGGGCCTGAAGGATTTCAACCTCAGCTCCTGGTACGGCGTCTGGGCGCCCAAGGACACGCCCGAGCCGATCGTGAACAAGCTGGCCGCCGGTATGGCCGCGGTTTCGGGCGACAAGGGCTTCATCGACAAGACCACCTCGCTCGGCATCGTTCCGACGGGACGCGGCCCCAAGGAGTTCGCGGCCTTCATCAAGTCGGAAGTCGAGACCAACACTGCGCTCCTGAAGGAAGCCAACTTCAAGCCGGAGTGATGGCCCTCCCGCGTCTCGACCAAGTAACGGCATATCGTGGAGAGGAGGTCTCTCCGCTTCACCTCGCTGCGCTCGGTTTCGATCGAGACGACGGATATTGTTTTTGCTCGTTGAGGAATCTCGCTCGATAGATCCAACCACTCAGGGTTGGCGCTCTCGATCAGTGCGATCTTCCTTTCACGACGCCATTTCTTGATCTGCTTCTCTCGGTCGATCGCTTGCGGTGCTGTCTCATGCGATTCGAGATAGACGAGCCTGGTGATGTTGTAGTGGGACGTATGCTCCGACTGACCCTGGCGATGTTCTTCCAGTCGTCGGCCCATGTCTGTCGTCACTCCGATATAGATCGTGCGACGATTCGGACTGGCGAGGATGTAGACGACAGGCTGGCGCGTCATTGAATGTCTGTTCTTCGAGGGCGTCGCGCCTTCGGCGCTCCGGTCGAGACGACGAGGTATTTCTGTTTCTACTCCGCCGCCTTCGCGACCGGGTCGAAGCGCGAGTCGAAGTCGCGGATGGCGGCTTCGACGGTGGTCGATATCTGCTTCAGCTTGTCCTGGTTAACGACCTTCAGGCCGAACAGGTCCTTCACGTAGAAGACGTCGACCGCGCGCTCGCCGTAGGTGGTGACATGGGCAGTGGCGATCTGCAGGTTGAGACGCGTCAGGGCGCGCGTGACGACGTGCAGGAAGCCCGGCCGGTCGCGGCCGTTGACCTCGATCACGGTGAAGGTGTCGGACGCGTTGTTGTCGATCAGCACGCGCGGCTCGACAGTGAAGACGCGATCGCGCTTGGGCCAGGAGCCGCGCTGGCTGTCGAGTTCCTTCTGGATGTCGAGCCGGTTGGACAGAGCCAGCTCGACCCGGGCGGCGAGCCGCGCCAGCCGCTGCGGTCCGTCGAACGGCTTGCCCTCGAGGTCCTGGATCCAGAACGTGTCGAGCGCCATGCCGTTGGCCAGGGTGAAGATCTTGGCGTCGACGATGTTGGCGCCGCTGATCGCCATCGCGCCGGCGAGGCGCGCGAACAGGCCGTGCGTGTCGAGCGTGTAGATCGTGACCTCGGTCACCGAGCGCTCGTCGTCGACCCGGTGCTCGATGGCGAGCGGCTGGCTGGCCCTCTCGGCGCCACGCACCAGCTCGGCCTGGCGGATCAGCGTGTCGATCGGGAAGGACAGCCAGTAGGAGGCATAGCCGCGCGCGAAATGCGCTTCCTTGTCGGCCTCGCTCCAGCCCGCCAGTCGCTTGGAGATCTCGCCCTGGATATGCTTGATGCGTTCGGCGCGGCCGCCGCTCAGTGTGCCGCCCGACAGGACCTGTTCCGTGGCATTGTAGAGCTGGCGCAGCAGCGCGGCCTTCCAGTTGTTCCAGACGTTCGGCCCGACCGCGCGGATGTCGCACACGGTCAGGACCAGCAACAGGCGCAGGCGCTCGGGTGACTGGATCAGCGCGGCGAAAGTCTCGATGGTCTTGGGATCCATCAGGTCGCGCTGGAAGGCGGTCGCCGACATCGCGAGATGATAGCGCACCAGCCACGCCACGGTTTCCGTCTCGGCGGCGCTCAAGCCCAGGCGCGGCCCGAGCTGCATCGCCACGTCGGCGCCGAGCACCGAGTGATCGCCGCCGCGGCCCTTGGCGATGTCGTGCAGCAGCACGGAGAGATAGAGAACGGGACGCGACAGGATCTTGTGCACCACGTCGGCCGACAGCGGGTGGTCTTCCTTGAGTACACCCGACTCGATGCGCGAGAGGATGCCGATGGCGCGGATCGTGTGCTCGTCGACCGTGTACGTGTGGTACATGTCGTGCTGCGTCTGCGCGACGACGCGGCCGAAGTCGGGCACGAAGCGGCCGAACACTCCGGCCTCGTTGAGGCGACGCAGGGTCGTCTCCGGATCGTGGCGCGACGTCAGCATCTCCATGAAGAGACGATTGGCTTCGGGATCGTTCCTGAGTTTGTCGACCAGCCGGATGTTCTGCGTGATCAGCCGCAGGGTCGCGGGATGGATGTCGAGGTCGTTCTCCTGCGCGACATGGAACAGGCGCAGGATCGCGACGGGATCCTTGGTGAAGGCGTCCGGTGTTGCCACCGCAAGGCGCTCGCCATCGAGGCGGAATCCTTCGAGTTCGCGCGGTCGCAACGTCTGCCACAGCGCGGCGAGCTTGGGCTTGCGTCGCCGGCTGTCCTCGAGCGCGGCCACGAAGATGCGCGTCAGGTCGCCGACCGTCTTGGCATGCAGGTAATAGTGCTTGGTGAAACGCTCGACGCCTCGGCTGCCGGGCCGGTCCTGATAGCCGAGGCGCGCGGCGATCTCGCGCTGCAGATCGAACGACAGGCGGTCTTCGGCGCGGTTCGTCAGGTAGTGGATGTGGCAGCGTACGGTCGAGAAGAAGCGCTCGGCGCGCTCGAAGTGACGGGCCTCCTCCTTCGTGAGCACGCCCTTGGCCACCAGTTCTCCCGGCTCGCTGACGCGATAGAGATACTTGGCGATCCAGAACAGCAGATGCAGGTCGCGCAGCCCGCCCTTGCCCTCCTTGACGTTGGGTTCGACGACGTAGCGCGAATCGCCCATGCGGTGATGGCGCTGGTCGCGTTCGGCGAGCTTGGCGTCGACGAAGTCGCGCCCGTCGCCGGTATAGAATTTCTGCGCGAAGCCGCGCTGCAGCTCGTCGAACAGCGCACGGTCGCCCCAGAGGTAGCGCGCTTCCAGAAGTGCTGTGCGGATCGTCTGGTCGCGTTCGGCGTAGCGCAGGCTCTCCTCGACCGTGCGGGTCGCGTGGCCGACCTTCAGCCCGAGGTCCCACAGGAGATAGAGCATGAATTCGACGATCTGTTCGCCGCGCGGCGTCTGCTTGTAGGGGCGCAGGAAGAGGAGATCGATGTCCGACAGGGGCGCCAGTTCGCCGCGGCCGTAGCCGCCGGTCGCCACCAGGCTCAGCCGCTCGGCGGCGCTGGGATTGGCCGCGGGATAGGCGTGCTGGTCGGCGAAGTCGAACAGGACCCGGATGATCTGGTCCATCAGGTAGGAGGTCGCGATCAGCACGGCCGGTCCGTCGTTCTTCAACGGGCCGGGCTCCTCGAAGCGGCGGCGGATCTCGGCCCGGCCGGCCGTCAGGGCATCGCGCAACAACGCCAGGACCGGCGCGCGCGGCGGCTCGCCGCCGGGAGGCATGTCCTCGGCAAGTCGGGCGAGGCCCTCCTCGAGCGTGCGGCGGCGCACGATGGCGCGGCGGTCGGGAATCTTGTCGTAGGGCTGAGCCATGGAGGGCGGATACTACAGGGCGCCGCCAGTCTAAAGTAGGCCCATGAGCCCGCGCCCGCCTCGTCCTCCAATCCTGGCGGTTTTCACAAAGAACCGTGTGAATCCCGCGCGGAGCTAATCGATCGGCCGAACTGTCACCGCTGCAAAGTCCCGTCCAGCTACGTCCTATCCCGAACCGGGAGGATTTCGTGCGATAATACGCGCCATCATGCCGTTCAAAATCATTCTATCGGCGGTCGCGCTTGTGGTGAGCGCTGTTTCGCTTGCGCCTGCCGTCCTGGCGCAGGGCGCGCGTCCGGCGGCGCCTGCGGCCCCCGCGGCCTCCGGCCAGATCGACATCAACAGCGCCAGCCGCGACGATCTCATGTCGCTGGACGGGATCGGCGAAGTGCGCGCCGATGCGATCATCCGGGCGCGGCCGTTCAAGACAAAGACCGACCTGGTCGAGCGGCGGCTGATCCCCGAAGCGGTCTACGAGAAGATCGCCGACAAGGTGATGGCGCGCCCGCCGCCCGCCGCACCCGCGCCGGCGCGCCCGGCACAGCCCGCTCCCCGCAGGACGTGAACGACGCCACGATCTATGCGCTGGGCACCCCGATGCCCACGCGTGCGCATCCCGGCGCGCTTGCGGTCATCCGGCTGAGCGGGCCGCGGGCGGGCGACGCGCTGGAGCGGCTGACGAAGCAGCCCCTTCCCTCACCGCGCCGCATGGTGTTGCGCACGATCCTCGATCCGGTCACCGGCGAGGCGATCGACAAAGGATTAGTCGTCTGGTTCGCCGCGCCGGCCACGGAGACCGGCGAGCCGATGGTCGAACTCCACCTGCATGGCGGCCGCGCCGTGGTCGGCGCCGCGCTCGACGCCATCGCGCATCTCGGATTCTGCCGGCTGGCCGAGCCCGGCGAGTTCACACGCCGCGCCTTCGAGCACGGCAAGCTCGATCTAACCAAAGCCGAGGGCATCGCCGACCTGGTCGCGGCCGAGACGGCGGCCCAGCGGCGGCAAGCGCTGCAGCAGATGGATGGGGCACTGCACCGGCTCTACGACGACTGGCGAAGTAAGGGCCTGCGGGCGCTGGCGCATCTCGAAGCCGCCATCGATTTCCCCGACGAGGACTTGCCCGAAGGCCTGGCCGAAGAAGTACGCGTCGTCCTCGCCGGGCTGCAGGCCGAGATCGCCGCGCATCTGGAAGACCGGCGCGGCGAGCGGCTGCGCGACGGTCTGTCGATCGCGATCATCGGCCCGCCCAACGCCGGCAAGTCCTCGCTCCTCAATCTCCTCGCCCGGCGCGAGGCGGCGATCGTGTCGGAGATGGCCGGCACCACGCGCGACGTGATCGAGGTCCATCTCGATCTTGGCGGCTGGCCGGTCGTGCTGGCCGATACGGCGGGCTTGCGCGAGTCGATGGACGCAATCGAACAGGAAGGCGTCCGTCGCGCCCGGGCGCGGGCCGCCGTCGCCGACCTGCGCATGCTGGTACTTGACGCGTCAGGCGACTGGCAGGCGGAAATGCAGGCCATCATCGGCACCACGGAGCGCTGGAACCCGTCGCGCGACATCGTGGTGGTGAACAAGACCGACCTCGTCCCCGTCAAGGAGGAGGGCCTCGTCGGGCTGTCGACCAGGGGCGGCCCGGGCCTGTCCGAGTTGCTGGCCCGGCTGGAACGATCGGCCGAAGCCGCGATGCAGGAAGGAGCGGGCGCACCACCGCTAACGCGGACCCGTCATCGCGAGGCGTTGGACGAATGCCGGGTTTCGCTGGAACGTGCGCTCGTCGCGCCGGAAGTGGCACTGGCGGCGGAAGATCTGCGGATGGCGATGCGCGCGATCGGCCGCATCACCGGCACGGTCCGGATCGACGAACTGCTCGACGTGATCTTCCGCGACTTCTGCATCGGCAAGTAAATACCTGCCTTCCTCGCGTCACAGCTTTGGAACGACTCGATCCCGACCACGTTCAGGTCGCGGCCGAAATCGAGAAAAAGTGAGGACTATCGTGCGGAAACCCAAGGCTTCGTCCAAGGCCCAGGCTCGCTCCGAGGCTCGTCCGGGCGGCGAGACGCATCAGACCACCACATCTGCCGACCAGACGCTGACGACCAACCAGGGCGTCCCGATCTCCGACAACCAGAATTCCCTGAAGAGCGGCGCGCGGGGCCCGACCCTGCTCGAAGACTTCGTGCTGCGGGAGAAGATTCAACACTTCGACCATGAGCGTATTCCCGAGCGCATCGTCCATGCCCGCGGCAGCGGGGCACACGGCTATTTCCAGCCGTTGAAGAACCTGTCGAAGCTCACCAAGGCGGCCTTCCTGCAGGATCCGAAGAAGACCACGAAGGTGTTCGTTCGCTTCTCGACGGTGGCCGGCGGCGCGGGCTCGGTCGACACGCCGCGCGACGTGCGGGGTTTTGCGGTCAAGTTCTACACCGAGGAAGGCAATTTCGACCTCGTCGGCAACAACATTCCGGTCTTCTTCATCCAGGACGCGATCAAGTTCCCCGACCTGATCCATTCGGTGAAGATGGAGCCCGACCGGGGCTTCCCGCAGGCGGCTTCGGCGCACGACACGTTCTGGGACTTCGTCTCGCTCATGCCGGAGAGCATGCACATGCTGATGTGGGCGATGTCGGACCGCGCCATCCCGCGCTCTCTGCGGCATATCGAGGGCTTCGGGGTGCATACCTTCCGCTTGGTCAACGCCCAGGGCGAATCGACCTTCGTGAAGTTCCACTGGCGGCCGTCGATCGGTGCGGCCTCGACCTTGTGGGACGAGGCCGTGAAGATCGCGGGCGCCGATCCCGACTACCAACGCCGTGACCTGTGGGAAGCGATCGACAATGGCGACTATCCGGAATGGACGCTCGCCATCCAGGCCTTCGACCAGAAGACGGCCGACTCTCTCGACTTCGACATTCTCGATCCCACCAAGATCATCCCGGAGGAGGTCATCCCGCTCACGCCCATCGGTCGTATGGTGCTGAACGAAAATCCGGTGAACTTCTTCGCCGAAACCGAGCAGGTGGCCTTCCATCCTGGTCACATCGTGCCCGGTATCGACTTCACGCCCGACCCGCTGCTGGCTGGCCGCCTGCATTCGTATCTCGACACCCAGTTGAGCCGCCTGGGCGGACCGAACTTCCACGAGATTCCGATCAACCGGCCGGTGTGCCCGATGCGCAACTTCCAGCGCGACGGCCACATGCGCATGGCGGTTCCGCCAGGCCGGGTCGCCTACGAGCCCAACTCGCTGGCACCCGACAGTCCGCGCGAGAATCCGACTCGCGGCTTCACGAGCTTCCCCGACCCCACCTCGGGCCCGAAGACTCGCGAACGGCCGGAATCCTTTGCCGACCACTACTCGCAGGCCCGCCAGTTCTGGCGTTCCATGACACCCCCGGAACAGGGCCACATCGTTAACGCCTTCACCTTCGAACTGAGCAAGGTCGTCACGCCGGCGATCCGCAAGCGGATGCTGGGCCATCTCGACCTGATCGAGCCGGAACTGGGCAAGCGGGTCGCGGCGGCGATGGGTATGGTCGGTGAGGCGGAGAAGATCAGCCCGGCCGTTGAACCGCGCGACGATCTCGATCCGTCGCCGGCTCTCAGCATCATCGGCAAGGCACCCAGGACGATCAAGGGACGCACGGTCGCCGCGCTGATCACCGACGGCAGCGACGCTGCCGCCGTCCAGAAGCTGCGCCAGGCGCTGAAGAAGGAAGGCGCGCAGCTCAAGCTGGTGGCGCCGAAGGTAGGCCCGCTCAAGGGCGGGCTGTCGCCGGACATGCAGCTCGACGGTGCACCGTCCGTACTGTTCGACGCCGTGGTGGCGCTTCCCTCGGACGGGGGCGCCAAGGAACTCGCGGGCGTGGCGGCGGCCATCGACTGGCTGCGCGATGCCTTCGGTCACCTGAAGGCCATCGGCTTCAACGAAGCAACGGCGCCGATGCTCTCCAAGGCCGGGATCGAAGCGGATTCGACCATGGGTATCGTTGCCATCGATGGAAAGGGTGGCATCGAGGCCTTCATCGGCGCCGCGAAGCAGCACAAGATCTGGGAGCGTGACAAACTGGTGCGCCCCCAACGGTGATCCATGCGGAAGGACAGTCTTGCTCCCTATCGCGCCAAGCGCGATTTCACCCAGACGGAGGAGCCGTCGGGCAAGGCGTCCGTCCCGAAATCGAAGCAGCTGCGTTTCGTCATCCAGCGGCATGACGCGACGCGGCTGCATTACGATTTTCGTCTCGAGCTCGACGGTACGTTCAAATCATGGGCCGTCACCAAGGGCCCGTCGCTCGACCCGACTGTCAAGCGGCTGGCGGTCGAGGTGGAGGACCATCCGCTCGACTATGGCGACTTCGAGGGCACGATTCCCGAAGGACAGTATGGGGGCGGCACGGTCCAGCTCTGGGATCGCGGATACTGGATTCCCGAAGGCGATCCGCATGACGGCCTGAAGCGCGGCGACCTCAAGTTCACCCTGGTCGGCGAGCGGCTGGAGGGAAGCTGGGTGCTGGTCCGCATGAAGTGGGACCGCAAGGGCGGGAAAAAGGGCGGCCGCACGAACTGGCTGCTGATCAAGCATCGCGATGCGGCCGCCCACGAGGGCGATGCCGACAAGCTTCTGAAGGACCCCAAGTCGATCGCCTCGGGGCGTACCCTGAAGGAGATCGCGCTGGGCACCGGCAAGGCGCCCAAGCCGTTCATGACGGGAAAGAAACGCGGCGCGGGCGCGGTCTGGGAGAGCGACAAGAAGAATGGCGGTGCCCGGGCGTCTGCACCGAAGAGCAAGGCGAAAGCGACGAAGGTCTCGTCGATGCCGCGCTTCGTGGAGCCCCAGCTTGCGAAGCTGGTGGAGCGCGCACCGGGGGGAGCCGGATGGGCGCACGAGGTGAAGTTCGACGGCTATCGGCTGCAGCTTCGGGTGGAGGACGGTAAGGCCAGGCTGCGCACGCGCAAGGGCCTCGACTGGACCGAGAAGTTCTCGGCGATCGCGAAGCAGGCGGAGAAGCTGCCGGATTGCATCCTCGATGGCGAGGCGGTGGCGCTCGACGGTCACGGCGCACCGGATTTCGCCGCCTTGCAGGCCGCGCTGTCCAACGGCGCGTCGGAAGACCTGATCTTCTTCGCCTTCGACCTGCTGTTCCTCGAAGGCGAGGATTTGCGGCCGCTGCCGCTGTCGGAGCGCAAGGCACGCCTGAAGGCCTTGCTGGACGGCATGAAGGGCAGGCATGCCGGCCTGCGCTATGTCGATCATTTCGAGACGGGCGGCGATGCCGTCCTGCAATCGGCCTGCCGAATGCACCTCGAAGGTATCGTCTCCAAGCAGCTGGACGCGCCCTACAGGTCGGGCCGGGGCGGAAGCTGGACCAAGGCCAAGTGCCGAGCCGGCCACGAGGTGGTGATCGGCGGCTGGACGAGCGAGGGTCGTCGCCTGCGCTCGTTGCTCGCCGGCGTGCATCGCGGCGAGGGGAAGGACCGCAAGCTGGTCTATGTCGGCCGGGTCGGCACGGGCTTCGGCGAGACCGTGATGCGCGCGCTGATGCCCAGGCTGCGTGCGGTGGCCAGCAAAACCAGCCCCTTTGCGGAGGGCGCCAGTCCGCCCAAGGAAGCCAACATGCATTGGGCCAGGCCCGACCTGGTGGCGGAGATCGAGTTCGCCGGTTGGACCGGTGCCGGCAATGTGCGTCAGGCCTCCTTCAAGGGATTGCGCGGCGACAAGCCGGCAGACGAGGTCGAAGCGGAAGTCGCAGCCGATCCGGAGACGGCCAGGATGGCCAAGCCCGCCCCGCGCAAGACGACCCGCAGGACTTCGCGGAAGACTGGGACGAAGTCGGTCGTGTCGTCGGGCCGCGCCATGGTCATGGGCGTGTCGATCTCCCATCCCGACAAGCCGCTCTGGCCCGACGAGACGCCGCCCGTCACCAAGCTCGAACTGGCGGAGTATTACGAAGCGGTGGGTGGCTGGATGATCGACCATATCGCCGACCGCCCCTGCTCCATCGTGCGTACGCCCGACGGAATCGACGGTGCGCAGAAGTTCTTTCAGCGTCATTCGATGCCGGGCTCGTCGAACCTTCTCGGCGAAGTGAAGGTCGACGGCGACAAGAAGCCCTATCTCCAGATCGATCGTGTCGAGGGATTGGCGGCGGTGGCGCAGATGGGCGGGACCGAGCTGCATCCCTGGAATTGCCAGCCGGGCAATCCCGAGGCACCCGGCCGACTGGTGTTCGATCTCGACCCGGCGCCGGACGTGAAGTTCGCGGCGGTCATCGCCGGGGCGCGCGAGATCGCCGCTCGACTGAAGAAGCTGGGTCTCGTGCCCTTCTGCAAGACGACGGGCGGCAAGGGCCTGCATGTCGTGGTGCCGCTCACCGACGACAGGAAGAGCCCGGACTGGGACACGGCCAAGACCTTCGCCCGCGAGATCTGCCGGCGGATCGCCGAGGACGAGCCGCGACTTTATGTTATCAAAATGTCTAAAGCCGACCGGACCGGCCGGATCTTCCTCGATTACCTGCGCAACGACCGTACCGCGACCGCCGTCGCGCCCCTCTCCTCGCGCGCGCGTCCCGGCGCCACCGTGTCGATGCCGATCGAATGGACGCAGGTGAGAGTGGGCCTCGATCCGAGGAAATACACGGTGCGCACCGCGCCCGCGCTGCTCAAGCGAAACAAGCCGTGGAAGGACTATGCGAAGTCGGCAAAGCCGCTGCGCACTGCCATCGAGAAGTTGGTGAAGACATAACCTGTGTCATCCCGGGCGCAGCGAGGGACCTTTGCTCGACGGAATAGGACAGGTCCCTCGCTGCGCCCGGGATGACAATCAAATCGGAGCAGCAGAATGGCCAAGCACAAAGCGATACGACCGACCTGGGAGGGGCATCTGCGCCTCTCGCTGGTGACGTGCCCGGTCGCGCTCTACACCGCGACGGAGCGCAGTGCCGACATCCACTTCAATCTCATCAATCCGAAGACCAACAATCGCATCCGCATGCAGACGGTCGATGCCGGCACCGGCAAGCCCGTCGACCGTGCCGATCTGGTGAAGGGATTCGAAGTTTCGAAGAACAAGTACGTGCTGCTCGAAAAGGAGGAGCTCGATGCGGTGCGCCTGGAATCGACGCGTATCATCGACATCGAGGAGTTCGTCGATGCGTCGGAGATCGACCGCATCTATTGGGACGAGCCCTACTATCTCGCACCATCGGGCAAGACCGGCATCGAAGCCTATTCGGTGATCCGCGCCGCGATGGAGAAGCAGGAGAAGGTGGCACTGGGCCGCGTCGTCATGCACCAGCGCGAGCGCATCTGCGCGCTCGAACCGCGCGACAGGGGAATCCTGCTGACGACCCTGCGCACCCACGACGAGATCCGTGCCATGTCGCAGGTCTTCGATCGCAGCCTGCCCAGGCCCGACGCCCGCATGCTGCAGATCGCGGAGAAGATCATCGAGCAGCAGGATGCCAAATTCGATCCGTCGCGCTTCAAGGATCGCTACGAGGACGCGCTGCGCGAGCTGATCGCGAAGAAGAAGAAGGGCGAGCCCGTCGTCTCCGTCGAGGCCGAGGAGGACGACGAAAAGGTCGTCGATCTCATGGAGGCCTTGAAGAGGAGCCTCAAGGGCGGTGGCGGCCCCTCGCGCGACAAGGCCGACCGCTTCCTCGAAGCGCATGGGCGGAAGAAGGCCAAGCCGAAAACCACCACGAAGACTCGCCGCAAGGCGGCGTCGCGCAAGCGAGCGGCTTGACGCGGAGTCAGTCGCGCCTCTCCCACGCGACGGGCTGCATGACGCCGTCGACGAGGATGTGGCGGAAGCCGACTCCATAGGCGGCTTCGATGACGTCACCCGCGAGCGCGATGGCGGGCGGGCCGTCGGCGGCGACGCCATGATTGGCCAGGACGATCACCCGGTCGGCGAAGCGCGCGGCCAGTCCCAGATCGTGCAGGACCACGATCACACAGGCGCCCCGCGCCGCCTCGGCGCGCAGGATGGCCATGGTTTCCAGCGCATAGGCGGGGTCGAGGCTGGCGACCGGCTCGTCGGCCAGCAGGACGGCGGCCTCGGTCGCCAGTGCGCGGGCCATCATCATGCGGGCGCGCTCGCCCTGGGACAGCGTGTCGATGGACCGGTCGGCGAAGCGAACACCGTCGACCCGCTGCAGGGCGCGCTGCACGGCGTCGGCATCCGACAATCGAGCCGGCCGGCTGAGATCGGCGCCGTGTGGCAGGCGGCCCAGCGCCACGACGTCGCGCGCGCGCAGCGGCCAGTAGGCCGAGGCGGCTTGCGCTAGATAGGCAATGCGCTGGCCACGGATCGCGGCGCCGAGGCCGGACAGCGGCTTACCGCCCAGCTCGACTTCACCGGCCGCCGGCGCATCGAGGCCGGCGAGATGGCGCAGCAGGGTCGTCTTGCCCGCGCCGTTGGGGCCGACGACGGCAGTGACCTCGCCCGCCTCGAATGCGAGATCGATGGCGGAGAGGACCTCGCGATCCCCGCGGCGGCTGGTGAGGCCGCGAACCGCGAGGGCGCTCATGCTGCGAGCCAGGCGGCGCGGGCCCGGCGCACGGCGCGCACGAGGAACGGTGCGCCGACCAGCGAGGTGAAGACGCCGAGTTGCAGTTCGTAGGCCGTCGGCAGCAGGCGCACGGCGATGTCGGCCATCAGCACCAGGGCGGCGCCGACCAGCATGGACGGCACGAGCGTCGCACCGGGCCGGAAGTCGACGCGCGCGCGCACGAGATGAGGCGCGATCAGGCCGACGAAGCCGATGACGCCGGCGACCGAGGTGGCCGCGCCGACCATCAGCCCCACGCCGAGGGTGAGCCTGAGGCCGAGCGATTTCGTGTCGACGCCGAGGCTGCGCGCCGTGTCCTCGCCGAGGGACAGCGCATCGAGCCAGCGGCCGGCGCCCAGAACGATGGCCGCGCCCAGGATCATGAACGGCGCGGTGATGAAGAGATATCGCAGGTCGCGGTCTACGATCGAGCCGGCGAGCCAGAGGGAGATTTCCTGATAGGCGAAGGGATTGGGCGACAACGCCAGCACGAGCGAGATCAGCGCGGCGGCGATGGCGTTGATGGCGACGCCCATCAGCAGCAGCGAGACGGTGCCGGTGCCCGATCGGACCGCGCCCATCAGCAACGCGACCGCGATGCCCGCGCCGGCAATCCCGGCCAGCGGCTGGGCCAGCACGAAGGCGGCGGCGAGGCCGCTGTAGAAGGCACAGACCGCGGCAAAGCCGGCGCAGGCGGAGACGCCGATCACACCGGGTTCCGCCAGTGGGTTGCGCAGCCAGGCCTGCAGGACCGCGCCGCTGAGCCCCAGCACGCCGCCGATCAACAGGCCGAGCGTCGCGCGCGGCACACGCAGTTCCCAGACGATGGCCCAGCCGACCTCGTTGCCGAGTCGCCACGGCCACCACGCCGGTCCGACGGCCAGCGACAGGAGATAGAGCACCGCCACCATCACGACGAGCCACCGGTTCATCGGCGGGCCTCCGCGAGCAGGCGGATCGCCTCGATATTCTCCGGCCCGGCGCAGATCGCGTACTTCATCGGCAGGGACAGGAGCCGCGTCTTTCCCGCAAGCGCCAGCAGCGCGTGATGGTCGACGAACTCGGTCGCACGCGCAGGGTTGGCGTTGGTCGCCCCGTCGAGAACGAGCAGGCCCGGCTGGTTGACCAGAACCTCTTCGAGCGCGATGCGGCCATAGGCCGGGATTCCCAGCTCCGCCGCGAGATTGCGGAAGCCGGCGACGCGCAGCAGTTCGTCCATCAGGCTTCCCTTGCCCGCGGTGCCGCGATTGGCCTGAAGGGTGATCGCTGCGCCGACGGGGGCGCCCGTCCACGCGAGCCGGCGCTTCTGCTCGCGCATGTCGGCGATCAGGTTTCGGCCGATCTCCTCGCGGCCCATCGCGACGGCCATGCGCTCGATGATGCCCTCGGCATCGTCGATCGAGGCGCCCCACGGAACCTCGATCAGTCGGATGCCGGCGCCGCGCAGCAGACGCTTCAGGGTGGCGTGCGAATCGCGGTCGAAGACGACGAGGTCGGGTCGCAGCGCGAGGATCGATTCGACGGTCGCGCGCACCGTTGGAATGGAGGCGGCGCGATCGGCCAGCACCGAGATGCCGGGATCGCGCGACAGGTAGCTGACGCCGACGAGCTGCCCGGGCGCGGCGAGACGCATCGCGATCTGGTCGAGACAGAGATTCACCGTCACGACGCGCTGCGGCGCCTGCGCGTCGGCGGTCCGGGCGGCGAGCAACAGAAGGATGAGTACACCGACCAGTGTACGGGCGATGCTCATCGTACGCGCCAGTTGGCAAGGCGACGCGAGGCGGGCGTCCAGTCGACCAGCGCGATCCGTGGTTCGAGGGACGCATGGGAGAAGAGGACGGATCCGTCGACGGCGGCGATCGAGCAGGCCGCGTTGAAATCGAGCACGTCCTGGCCGGTGCGGTTGCAGACGAGGACAGGACGGAAGGTGGTCGAGGAGGCGCGCTCCCATTCGCCGTCGGGTCCGTGGTGGCCGGGCGCCCAAGCGGCCGACGACAGGTGCAGGTCGACGCCAAGGGCCGCGGTCTCGTCCACCAGGCGCTGGGAATACATGTCGGCGCAGACGAAGAAGCCGACGCGGCCGATGCCGTTGATCGGGATCGCCGTCGGCCGGTCGCCCGGCGTCGACCAGGATTCCGAGCCGACGCGCAGCGCGTTGATCTTGCGATGCCGACCGGTCACGGCGCCGTCGGGCGCGAAGACGATCATGCTGTTGAACAGCGCGTAGGGCGTCGCTTCCGGCGTGCTCAACACCAGTGTCGCGCTGGTGTCGCGCGCGAGTGCGCCGGCCCAGGCGAACAATTCGGCCTGGCCCTCGGCGATCCAGCCGGTGCCTACAAGGTCGCGGAAGCCATAGCCGCTGACGGCCAGTTCAGGCGTGACGATGAGGCGTGCACCGCCGGTGGCGGCCTTGCGGGCCGCCTGCTCGATGGCCTGGCGGTTGGCGGCGATCTCGCCGGGACGGGGCGCGAGATGAAGGAGCGCGATGGTGGCGACAGAGGCGGCGGTGGCGTTGGTCACGGCCGAGAAGGCTACGCCACCGGCCAGGACTTGCAGCAAGTTTCGACGGATCGGCGTCAACGACGGATCTCCCAACGGTTCGCACGAGGCGCGTCACCGCTCGGTTGACCGTCCCGCTGGATCATCCCGTCCATCGGAAGAGCGACGCTATCGCCGGCAGGTCTTCTGGCTCGCGGGTCGCCGCTCCTGCCCGTCTTCCCGGAGGTGCCTCCAGTGACGTGTGGGCAGTCGCTCGCCGCTTACAGCTGCGGGTACAGCTGCCGATTGGCCTTGTGAGGGGCGGCACGGCATTCCCTGTTCGCCTCCGGTTAGGGAGGACCGTCGATGACCGATCGTTAGGGCACGCGGGCTCGGGCCGTCAAGAAGCCTGCAGCCACTTGCGCTGGCGCTGGCCGATGCGGAAGCCGATGCGCTCCGTGCGCGAGGCAAGGTCCTGCTCCGACGCCGCTGGATCGTGGGCGGCCTGCTTGCCCCGCAACAGTTCACGGTCGCCGTAGCTTTGCAGCATGGCCTGGAAAGCGTCGTAGCGGTCGCGATCGAAGCCGATGGGCTCGCCGTCATGGTCGTCTCCCGCGCGCTGCAGAGGATGGGCGGGATAGAGCGTCATGCCGGAGAAGTACCCTTCGGGCACGGGTACGGTGGCGGCGTGATGACGGCGCAGTGCCAGCAGGTTGGCACGCACATGGGTATGCGGGCCTTCCGGCGATTTGCCGTCGGCCGTCGGCACCGGCTGATAGACCTCGACCCGGCCGAGGCGGCAGCGGAAGACGCGATGCGGGCTGAGCGCCGGCAGGCGGTGCAGGAAGGCATGGCCCTCAGTGAAGAGCGGCTTGCCTTCGATCGAGCGCAGCAAGGCGATTGTCTCGGGATCGGCCGAGCGCACGCAGGTTTCGACATTGCGCCCGCCGAGGCCGAGGTCGAACAGAAGCGCGTCGCGATCCCGGTCGCGTACGGCGCCGCTGTCGGGACCAAGTTCCGTCACGGTGGTGTGGCCGCCCATGCGTGCCATCGCGGTCGGCAGGCATAGCGCCACCCCCTGCCCCCAGCTCATGCCCTTGCTTACCGTCTCATAGGCGACGGGTCGCAGCTCGGGGAGCAGATCGATCCGGACGGCCCCGCGGTCGGTCGCGGCAGTCAGGACGGGCGGCGAGGAAAGCGCGACAGGCTCGCCGGGATCGCGATGGAATTCAGCAATCGCGCCGAAGCGGCCGCACATCCAGCTCGAGTCCGGATTGGCGATGTGGTCGGCGAGCAGGGCGTGGGGCACGGCGGCATCCATTCGGTCGGGCTGACGGAGCGACACATCCTATCTCGAGGGAATCGTCCAGACACACCTGAGGATAACTGGACCGGGGCCGACCGGGCGGCGTAAAAGGCCGGCCATGCGGGCCTTCTCATACGACGTGATCGTGGTGGGCGGCGGCCATGCCGGCTGTGAAGCCGCGGCTGCGGCAGCGCGCATGGGCGCGCGCACCCTGCTCCTCACCCACCGGGTCGAGACGATCGGCGAGATGTCGTGCAATCCCGCTATCGGCGGGCTGGGCAAGGGCCACCTGGTCCGCGAGATCGATGCGCTGGACGGCATCATGGGCCGCGCCATCGACCGCGGCGGCATCCAGTTCCGGACACTCAACCTGTCCAAGGGGCCCGCCGTTCGCGGACCGCGCGCCCAGGCCGATCGCAAGCTCTACCGGCAGGCAGTGCAGTCGCTTCTCGCCGAGCAGGCCGGACTTGAGATTCGGGCCGATGCGGTTGCGGATATCGTCCTGGATGCAAGCGGTGCGTGTGCCGGCGTCGTCACTGAATCGGGTGCGGAGATCGGCGCCGGCCGCGTCATCCTGACGACGGGCACGTTCCTCCGAGGCCTGATTCATATGGGCGAGACCAAGATCCCGGCCGGGCGCGTGCGCGGCGACGGGGTTGAGGAACCGTCGACGGAACTCGCGCAAACGTTGTATCGCCTTGGCTTCAATCTCGGCCGCCTCAAGACCGGCACGCCGGCGCGGCTCGACGGCCGCACCATCGACTATGCTTCGCTGGAGCGGCAGGACGGCGATGATCCGCCCCGCCCCTTCTCCTACCTGACCGACCGGATCGCCACGCCGCAGGTCCCCTGTCACATCACTACGACGACGGCTGCGACCCACGAGATCATCCGCGCCAACCTTCATCGCGCGCCGATGTACTCGGGTCAGATCGAGAGCGTCGGGCCGCGCTACTGTCCGTCGATCGAAGACAAGGTCGTGCGGTTCAGCCAGCGCGATCGCCACCAGATCTTTCTCGAGCCCGAGGGCCTGGACGATTTCACCGTTTATCCGAATGGCATCTCGACCTCGCTGCCCAAGGACGTCCAGCTCGCGATGCTGCAGACCATTCCGGGTCTGGAGCGGACCGAGATGATCCGGCCGGGCTACGCCATCGAGTACGATCATATCGATCCGCGCGAACTCAAGGCGACCCTGGAGACCCGTCGCGTCCCCGGCCTCTATATGGCCGGCCAGATCAACGGTACGACCGGTTACGAGGAGGCGGCCGCCCAAGGACTGATTGCCGGCGTGAACGCTGCTTCCTCCAAGCCTTTCGTCGTGGACCGCGCCGATGGATACATTGGAGTCCTTGTCGACGACCTGGTCTCGCTCGGTGTCACCGAGCCCTATCGGATGTTCACGTCGCGCGCCGAATACCGGCTCTGGCTGCGGGCCGACAATGCCGACCAGCGCCTGACACGGCGCGGCATCGAGATCGGCTGCGTCGGCGCGGAGCGCGCCGCGTTGTTTCACGTGAAACGTCAGGCTCTGGAGGCTGCCCGGGCTTTGGCCTCCGGCCTCAAAATCAGCCCTTCGGGCTTGGCCAAGCGCGGCATCGCGATCAATCAGGACGGCGTCGCCCGGTCGGCTCTGGATCTGCTGGCTTATGCGGAGATTGACTGGAGCCGGGTCGTCGGCCTCTGGCCGGAACTCGCCGCTATCTCCCCTGACTTGGCGGAGCAGCTTACCATCGATTCCCGGTATGAGGGGTACCTCTCCCGCCAGCGGGGCGACATCGCCGCTTATCGGCGGGACGAAGCTCTCGCCCTTCCGGCCGATCTGGACTACGGCGCCATTGGAAGTCTTTCGACCGAGGTCCGCCAGAAGCTGGAGGCCAACCGACCCGCCACTCTCGGCCAGGCGGCCCGCATTTCTGGCGTCACTCCGGCCGCCCTGGTGGCCCTCCTCAAGCATGTCCGTCGGCGAGCCGCCTAGATGGATCCGCTCGAAGGTGTTTCACGTGAAACACAGACCCGTCTGGAAATCCTCGTCGAAATCCTGGAACGGTGGCAGAAGGCGATCAACCTCGTCGGAAAGAACACCCTCGACGGGGTCTGGAAGCGTCATATCGTCGATTCCGCCCAGGTCGTCCGATTGATTCCCGCCGAAGCGAAAACCCTTGCGGACCTGGGGAGCGGTGGCGGATTTCCGGGCCTCGTGATCGCCGCGATGCGGCCGGACCTCCAGATCACCATGATCGAATCCGATGCCAGAAAAGCGGCCTTCCTCGGCGAAGCCGGCCGGAAGATGGGATTGGAAAAGCCGCCCCGGTTGGTGATCAAGCGGATCGAAGTCGCATCCCCCGCGGAGGCGGAGGTCGTGACCGCCCGGGCACTGGCGCCGCTTTCACAGTTGCTGGAATGGTCCGACCGCCACAGATTGGATACCGCTATTTGCCTTTTCCACAAAGGTAAGGAGTGGAAGGCGGAAGTGGATGAGGCCAAGAAGAAATGGGATTTTGCCCCCGATGCCATTGCAAGCGTGACCGACCGTGACGCCGTCATCCTCCGAATCGGCCCCTACCGCGCCACAGATCTTCGCGATCGCCAACCAGAAGGGCGGCGTCGGTAAGACCACGACGGCGATCAATCTTGCGACGGCTTTGGCGGCGGTCGGCGAGAAGGTCCTGCTGATCGACCTCGACCCGCAGGGCAACGCGTCCACGGGCCTAGGCATAGCGCGAAATGAGCGCTCACCCGGTTCCTATGAGTTCTTGTTGGGTCTCAATCCGCTCGAAGCCTCGGTACGCGCGACCCAGATCCCGGGTCTCGAGATCATGCCGGCCGCCGGCCAGCTGGCCGGAGCCGAGATCGAGCTCATCGACATGGAGCGGCGCGAGCATCGGTTGGCCGACTCGCTCGGCGCTGCCGACAGCGAGGCGCGGGGCCGCTGGACAATCATCCTGATCGACTGCCCCCCGTCGCTCGGCCTCGTCACCCTGAATGCCCTCGTCGCGGTCGACGCGGTGCTGGTCCCGCTGCAGGCGGAGTTCCTGGCGCTCGAGGGGATCGGGGCGCTGGGCAATACGATCGAACGAGTCAGGAAACGTCTCAACCCCAAGTTGCATATTTTCGGCGTCGTCCTGACCATGGTCGACCGCCGCATGACGCTCAGCCAGCAAGTCGTTGCGGACGTGCGGGCGCATTATGGGGAGCTGGTCTTCGGCACCACGATCCCGCGCAATGTCCGCATTGCCGAGGCGCCGTCGCATGGCATGCCGGTGCTGATCTACGACAATGCCTGCGCGGGATCGCAGGCTTATATCCTGCTGGCGAGCGAGTTCATCCGCCGCCGGCGTACTGCAGCGGAACAGGCAAAAGCCCCATGAGCCAGCCCCCGAAACCGCGCGGCCTCGGCCGCGGCCTGTCCGCCCTGCTGGGCGACGACGAAGTCGTCTCCGCCGTGACACAAGCCGCGCCCACACCGCCGCCGGCCGCGCAGCCGCCGGCGCCTGCGGTCGCGACGCCGGCTGCATCGATCGCCGGCGAGCCGGCCCGACCCGCCGCCAACCGCACGCCGATCACGCTGCCGATCGGCCAGCTCAAGCCCGGCAAGATGCAGCCGCGTACCAGCTTCGAGGGCATCGAGGCACTGGTCGAATCGGTCAAGGAGTACGGGCTTCTACAACCCATACTTGTGCGCCCGTTGCGCGATGGGGTCGACAGCTATGAGATCATCGCCGGCGAAAGGCGCTGGCGGGCGGCGCAAAAGGCGCAGCTCCACGACGTGCCTGTCGTCATCCGCAGCATCGACGACAGGGATGCGCTGCAGATCGGCCTGGTCGAGAACCTGCAGCGCTCCGACCTCACCGCCATCGACGAGGCGCAGGGCTACAAGCGCCTGATCGACGAGTACAAGCACACCCAGGAGGATATTGCGCGAATGATGGGGCGCAGCCGCCCCCATGTCGCCAACACGATCCGCCTGCTCGACCTGCCGCCGGCCGTCCAGGACATGGTGCGCGACGGCCAGCTCACCGCCGGTCTCGGCCGCGCCTTGATCGGGGTGCCCGATCCGCTGGCCATGGCGCAGCAGGCCATCGCCGAAAAACTGACGGTCCGCGACTTGGAGCGCCTGGCCGGGGAAACGAAGAAATCGGCCAGGGGTGGCCCGGGAAGTGGAGCCGGCAAAGGCAAAGCCGTGGCCGGCGGCAGCTCGCCGAAAACGGCGGACACGCGCGCGCTGGAGAAGCGCCTTGAGGACGCGCTCGGCCTCAAGGTCGACCTCACGTTGCGCGGCCTCGGGGAGCAGAGCGTGCTGACCTTGGAGATCCGCGACTTCGACCAGCTCGATACGGTGGTCGACAAGCTCACGCGGCGTTAGGCGTTACCCGTCAGTTCGACCAGGTCGCACCCATCGCGCGGTTGCCGGCGGTAATGGCCGCCCTCCCCTTGTCGGCCGCGACTTCGGTCGTCGAACAGCGCGGGTTGAGCGGCAGCCCCGGCCAGATGTCGGCTTCGACGAAGCGCGTCTCGCCCGGTACGACGTTGACCGTCGCGGCCTGCGCCGGGTTCTGGGTCAGCGGCGCATAGCTCGGTATGTTGCAGGTGATGAGGTGCGATCCCGGTGCGACCTCGACCCGGATCCAGGTCTTGTCGGCCAAGGAACCGATCGGCTGCTGGTTGTCGGAGAGATTGAACATGACCTCCGATCCCAGCATGGAGTTTCGATAGAGGTAGAGCACGGCCTGACCCGGCGCCGGTGGATCGAAACGCTTTCCATCGGCATTGGCGCCGGGACTCGCCATCGGGACGTTGGCGCAACCGGCCAGCAGGATCGAGGCAGTCAACAGGCAGCCCAGAACGCGCACGTCTTCCTCCGTCTGATGTTCGGCGAACAATGGAACGCCAGCGGGAACGCCGCCGTTCCCTCTCCAAGCTTGCCGATTCACCGATGGCGAACGGAACTTCTGTCGCCCCCTTGCGTTAGCGCGCACATGGCAAGTGAAACGCTACACGAAGACCCGGACAAGCTCGGTCCCGAGGTCATCGATCGCCATCGCGCGATCGTTTCCATCATGGAAGAACTCGAGGCGGTCGACTGGTACGACCAGCGCGCCAAGGCCACGTCCAACGCAGAGTTGCGTTCCATCCTCGAGCACAATCGAGACGAGGAGAAGGAACACGCGGCCATGACCCTCGAATGGTTGCGCCGCAACGATTCCAAGCTCGACGAGCATCTTCGCACTTTCCTGTTCAAGGAGGGCCCGGTCACGAAGATCGAGGCCACGATGATGGGCAAGGACGGCGAGGAAGCCGAAGGCAACGAAGGATCCGATGGCAGCCTCGGGATCGGCAGCCTGCGTAAAGTGAGCAAGAAATGAAGAACCATCTGTTTCGCGATCGCGCGCCGATCACCCCCGCCGGCTGGGAAGAAATCGAGACGGAAGCCAAGCGCACCTTGCGCGCTCTCCTGGCCGCGCGTCGCGTGGTCGATTTCAGGGGTCCGCTCGGCTGGGGCGCCTCGGACGTCGAGCTGGGGCGTGCCGATCCGATCGCCTCGCCGCCGGGTGGCCAAAATGTCCGCGCGCTCCTGCGACGCATCCAGCCCCTCGTGGAATTGCGCATTCCTTTCGAGGTGAGCCGGGCGGAGCTCGACGCGATTGATCGTGGTGCGCGCGATCCCGACCTGGATGCAGTGACGGCCGCGGCGCGAGAAATCGCCATTGCCGAGGATCGCGCCATCTTCCACGGCTACAAGGCCGCTCAGATCACCGGTATTTGCGAGGCCCAGAAGGGCCAGTCGGTCGCTCTGGGCACCAGCCATGCCGACTATCCCGATGCCGTCGCCGCGGCGCTGAAGAAGATGCGCGACGAGGGCGTCGAAGGGCCTTTCGCCGTCGTGCTGAGCGAGCAGCTCTACAAGGACCTGCAGGCTCGTACGGACGGTGGCTATCCGATCCTGAGCCACGTTCAGCGCCTGATCGATGGCGACGTCTATGCCGCGCCCGGCCTTGACGGCGGTCTCGTGATCTCGTTGCGCGGCGGCGACTTCGAATTGACGGTCGGCCAGGATTTTTCGATCGGCTATCTCGACCACGATGCCGAGCGTGTCCGGCTCTATATCGAGGAGAGCTTCACCTTCCTCGTCCTGTCGCCGCAGGCCGCGATTCCCCTTACGGCTGGAAGCGGCAAGAAGCCGGCCTAACGCCTTGCCTTGGCCGAGCGCGCGGCCTGGCTGAGACGCAGACACAGGCGGCGGGCAATCGCCTCATCGGGTAAGCCCGTCCGCTTGCATTCGATCTCCGCTTCCAGAATCGTGGAGAGGGCGGCGCTCAGCCTCGGCAACGGCCACATGCGAAGGTGGCGTTCAAAGCGTTGTCTCACCGGGCCGCCGCGTGGCAGGCCCCGCGCCTTGAACATCGCGCCTTCGAGATTGCCGCCCTTGGCCGCGTGTCCCGATACGAGGTGAAGCTGGTCGGCGTGACGCTGCAGCGAGCGCACGAGCTGGATTGGATTGCCGCCCTCGGCGAAGACGCGATCCAGCGCCCTGTCGAGCCCCACGAGATCGCCGTCAAAGGTCGCCGCAATCACGTCATCGATGCCGATCGACGCGGTATCTCCCAATACCGCCATCGCATCTTCGAGGGAGATCGTCTTGTCGCCGTCGGTGCCCTTGTACAGCAGCAGCTTGTCGACCTCGCCGCGGGTCTGGCCGCGATCGCCGCCGAGGCGCTCCACGATCCATTCCAGCGCATCGGGCTCGACGTTCATGCCCTGTGCCCGCGCGGCTCCCTCGACCAGACCTTCGAGCGCGGCTTCGTTGTCCATGTAGCAGGGCAAAGCGGCCAGCGTTGCCTCGGTCTCGGCCAGTGTCCGCAGGTTGGAGCGAGGCGTGAGGTTGCCGGCCTCGACGATGATCAGGGCATCGCCGGCGCTGGCCGCCACGAGATTCTCCAGCGCGGCGGCGGACTCCTCGCCCGCCGGCCGCACGCGGATCACGCGGCGGCCGCCCATCATCGACAGCGCGCCGAACTCGTCTGCAAGGCGCGCCGGGTCCTGCTTCAGGGCGTCGCCGGCGATGTCGACGACGCGGAACGGATCCTTGAGGTCCTCGCAGATGGATTTGGCGAGCGTCACCGCGCGTTCGGCGACCAGCCCGTCGTCGTTGCCGTAGATCACCACCCCCCGGACCCTGGGATCCGGCTTCTTCAGGAAGGCTTCGACCTGGCGCGCTTCGATCTTCACGGCCCGTCTATAGCACCGGCCGGCCGTGCGATTCGACCCTGCTCAATTGGACGCCGGGTATCGGCCGAGCAGCCGGGCCTGGCGGCCAAATCCGCGAAGCAATGCCCGCCAGCCGCACGGGGCAAAGCCTGATGCCCGGTTGGCGGCGGCCAGCGCAAAGACCATGGCCTGCTTTGCCAGAATGCCGCGATAGGCGGTGAAGAAAGGAACGCAGGGATCGAAGAATTCGATGGCCTCGGAGCCCGCACCGTTTATCTCGATGATCTTGAAGTTTCCGTGTTGCAGTTCGTGCATGCTGGCGAAGCGGATGTCGAAGCGCGCGACGTGCAGGTGCGGCATGCTCGTCGCAACGGTGTCGATGCACTCCTCGAGGGCCCGGGTGATCTCCCCGCTGCAGTCACGATAGAGACCGCCCATGCGGTAGGACCAGACCGCGGCGAGCGGCACCTCGGTCCCTCTACCGGGCACACGGTCCAGTCCGGCGCTCTCATAGAGCGCCGCGCGGCCGCGCAGCCGTTCATCGCGCGCCAGCAATTCCCTGAGCGAGCTCGTTCCATCGCCCCGGACCGTCGGCGGCGAACGCACGGTGAGCGAGATCAAACGGCCCCGCGTCTCGTGGGGGTGGCGGACGTAGAAAAGACCGGCCTCGCCGGAATGATCGAGATATTCCTGTACCAGCAGGGATTCGCCTGCCGGATAGGCGTCGCAGTAGGCTTGAAGAGCGGAAGGATCGTCGATCCGGCGTACGCCAAACCCACACCAGCCGATGTCGGGCTTGGCGATGATGGGAAAGTCGAGGCCAAGGGCCGCCATGGCCGTGCTCGCTTTCGTGGCGGCATCCCGCCCTGCGACGACCTCGGCCGTGCGCGCCAGCCAGGGGCGGCCGGCATCGCCCACCTGCGCAAAGCAGGCGATCTTCGACTCGCCGGCAAGGCCACCGGCATCGATCATCGGATCGGCGGCCGAGGGCAGCGAGAGGCTGCGGTAGCGCAGGGCCAGCACCAGCCACTGCACGATCATCGGAACGACCAGCAGCGGTTTCGGGAGCTTGCAAATCAGTCCTGGCCAGAGGCCCGCGCGCGGCCGCCCCGGAAGATCCGAAATTCCTCGACGGGGCGTGGGGCTGGGCTTCATGGATTCGCCCGGACAACGCAGAGCGAACCCGGCGGCTGCTCTCGCTAGGAGGCCTTGTCGTCCGCAGGCTCGACGGTGCCGCTCTGCTCCTGTTTGGCGCGCTCGCGGGCGGCTCGCTTGGCTTCCGCCTTTTCGGCGACCTTGATCGCCTTGAGCCGCTCGCGTTCACGGCGTTCGAAGTCGTAGTTCGGCTTGCGTGCCATGTTCTCCGACCTTCCTGTTGTGCCGCCCTAGACGACGACGTTGACGATGCGGTTCGGCACGACGACCACCCGCTTGGGCGTTTTGCCGTCGAGGCCGCGCACGAGTTCGGGCAGCGCCAGCGCCGCGGCTTCCGCCACGTCCTTGGGCGCATCCTTGGCGAGCGCGATGGTGCCGCGCAGCTTGCCGTTCAACTGCACCGCGACGGTGACGGTGTCGTCGACCAGCAGCGCATCCTCGGCCAGCGGCCACGGCGCGTCGGCCAGCAGGCTCTTGTGGCCGAGCGAATGCCACAGCTCCTCGGCGAGATGCGGCGTCATCGGCCCGATCAGTCGCACGAAGATTTCCAGCGCCTCGCGCAACGCCCAGCGCGTCGAGTCGTCCTTGGCCTCGACCGAATCGATGGTGTTTGCGAACTCGTAGAGGCGGGCCACGGCCTTGTTGAAGTGGAAGGCCTCGATGTCGGCCGAGATGCCGGCGATCGACTTGTGCGCGGCGCGGCGCAGCGCGGTCGCGGCGTCAGAGAAGGTCGCGGGCCTGGCCGTGCCGATCGCCGGCAGCGTTTCGATCGCCTGCGAGGCAATGCGGAACAGGCGCTGCTGGAAACGCCAGGCGCCGGTGACGCCGGCCTCGGTCCATTCGAGGTCGCGCTCGGGCGGGCTGTCGGACAGCATGAACCAGCGCGCGGTGTCGGCGCCGTAGTCGCGGATGATCTCGTCCGGATCGACGACGTTCTTCTTCGACTTGGACATCTTCTCCGAGCGGCCGACCTCGACCGGGCTCTTGTCGGAGAGGCGCACGACCTTGCCGCCGTCGCGCGAGATCTCCTCGGGCGTCAGCCATGTACCGTCGCTCGCACGATAGGTTTCGTGGCAGACCATGCCCTGGGTGAAGAGACCGTCGAACGGCTCGTCGCGGCTGGTCATCTGGACCTCGCGCATCGCGCGCGTCCAGAAGCGCGAATAGAGCAGATGCAGGATCGCGTGCTCGACGCCGCCGATATATTGATCGACCGGCATCCAGTACTGGTTCTCCTCGCGATCGAACGGCGCCGTCTCGAGATGCGGCGACGTAAAGCGGTCGAAGTACCAGCTCGAATCGATGAAGGTGTCGAACGTGTCGGTCTCGCGACGCGCGGGCTTGCCGCAAGTCGGACACGGGACGTTCTTCCACGTCGGATGGCGGTCGAGCGGATTGCCCGGACGGTCGAAGGTGACGTCGTCGGGCAACTTCACCGGCAGGTCCTTGTCCGGCACCGGCACGACGCCGCAGCTCTCGCAATGGATCGCCGGGATCGGGCAGCCCCAGTAGCGCTGGCGCGAGACCAGCCAGTCGCGCAGGCGATACTGCGTCGTGCCCTTGCCGACGCCGATCTCCTCGAGACGGGCAATGACCTTGGCCTTCGCCTCCTCGACGCCGAGCCCGTCGAGGAACCCGGAGTTCACGATGACCCCGTCCTCGACATAGGGCGCGGCGGCGATGTCGAGAGTCTTGCCGTCAGCCGGCGCCACGACCTGCAGGATCGGCAGCCCGTACTTGGTCGCGAACTCGTGGTCGCGCTCGTCATGGCCCGGGCAGCCGAAGATCGCGCCGGTGCCGTATTCCATCAGCACGAAGTTGGCGGCGTAGACCGGCACGGTCTTGCCCGGCATCAGCGGATGCTTTGCCAGCAGCGGCAGCTTGTAGCCCTGCTTCTCCGCGGTCTCGACCTCGGCTGCCGCCGTGCCGGTCTTGCGGCATTCGGCAACGAAGTGCTGCAGGCCGGGATCGGCCGATGCCAGGCCCTGGACCAGCGGATGCTCGGCCGACAGCGCCATGAACGAGGCGCCGAACAGCGTGTCGGGACGTGTCGTGAAAATCTCGAGCTGACCGTGATCTGTCCCCGAGGCGTCGGTGAGCTGCCAGAAGACGCGCGCACCGCGGCTCTTGCCGATCCAGTTCGCCTGCATCAGGCGCACCTTCTCCGGCCAGCGGTCGAGCGTGTCGAGGCGGGTCAGCAACTCGTCGGCGAAGTGCGTGATCTTGAGGTTCCACTGGGTGAGCTTGCGGCGCTCCACGGGCGCACCGGTGCGCCAGCCCTTGCCCTCGATGACCTGCTCGTTGGCGAGCACGGTGTTGTCGACGGGATCCCAGTTGACCCAGGCCTCCTTGCGGTAGGCAAGACCGGCCTTCCAGAAGTCGAGGAACATCTTCTGCTGGTGGCGGTAGTAGGTCGGGTCGCAGGTCGCCAGCTCGCGGCTCCAGTCGAGGGACAGGCCCATCGACTTCAGCTGCTTCTTCATCGTGGCGATGTTCTCGTAGGTCCACTTCTTCGGATGGACCTTCTTTTCCATGGCGGCGTTCTCGGCCGGCAGGCCGAACGCGTCCCAGCCCATCGGATGCAGGACGTTGAAGCCCTTGGCCCGCTTGTAGCGCGCGATCACGTCGCCCTGCGTGTAGTTGCGCACGTGGCCCATGTGGATGCGCCCCGACGGATAGGGGAACATCTCGAGCACGTAGTATTTCGGCCGCGCCTTATCCATCGCGGCGTTGAAGGTCTGGCGATCTTCCCAGACCTTCTGCCACTTGCTCTCGGTTTCGGTGAAATTGTAGCGCACGGTGGGTGCGGCGGGCGTCGACGACACGGAGATCTTCCCGAAAAAGGGTGTTGCCGGAAAAAGGCGTGGTCCGAAAAAGACTGAGGCCGCAGCGGATGCCCGCTGCGGCCTCTCACGTCAAGCTTTTGACAGAGAGGGGTGAGCCGTCTCAGGACCCGCCGGCGATGCGAAGCTGCCGGGCGCGCGTCAGGATGGCGTTCTCGATGTCGATGTTGGTGCGCGGATCGACCTGCGCATCGACCCAGTTGCCGCCCTTCGGGCTGGTCTGCTGCTTGAAGACCGAGACGCGCACGCCGTCGGCGCGCAGGTCGCGGTCGAGGATCGTGACCTGCACCTTCATGCGTTCGTTGGGCGTCTCCGACGGTGTGTACCAGTCGGTGATGATCACGCCGCCGAACGGGTCGGCCGAGACCAGCGGGATGAAATTGATGGTGTCGAGCGAGGCGCGCCAGAGGTAGGCGTTCACCGCCACGCCACTTCCGCCTCCGAGATCTTCCTTCTTCTCGCTCTTGGAGCCGAACAGACCGCCCGGACCGAACAGCGTACCCTGCTCCTGGCTGCGGCCGCCCAGGCCGGTGCGAACGTCCGACTTGGAGCGGTTGCCGGAGGGACCGGTCGCCCGCTCATAGTTGGTCGTATCGTCGGTGCAGGCGGTCAGGCCGCCGATCAACGAGGCCCCGGCCAGCAGGATCGCGGCTGCGGACGCTGAGCGGAAAATTCTGGACGAACCCGACATTTCAAGGCGCCTTATGTTCCAAGCCGCAGACGCGGAGCGGCGGCAGCGGCCGGACCATAGGCCCAACAGGTAGTAAACTGCAAGCGGCGGAATAAGGCAAAATAACAAGTTTCCCCATGCAATCCACAATGAAAGCATAGTCCGTTTCGTTTGAAAACTATTTGTGGGGCGGGTATCGCGCGGTCACGGAAGACGGCAGCAAATGTGACAAAGACGCCACAGGTACGGGCAGAATGGAGCGGCCGGGCGACCATTTCTTGACCCTCCAATTCGCGAAGTGTTTTATAGCCCTGCCGCATTGGCGAGTTTCTGTGAGTCTCCTCTTCAGGCTTCCAGGTCTCCGCCGGTCGGACAGGCCTTTTGGTACGTACCAGTCTCTGATCAATGAGAGAGGGAGAATGATGAAGAAGCTTCTACTCGGCTCGACCGCCTTGGTCGTTGGCGGGCTTATGGCCGCCCCGGCCATGGCCGCCGATCCGATCAAGATCGGCGTGGGTGGTTACTACACCTTCTACGCGATCGCCGGCGGCATCCAGTCGACCTATGCCACCAACGGCACCTGGGCCCAGTATCGTGGCCTGCAGTTCCAGCAGGAAGGTGAAATCCACTTCATCGGCCAGACCAAGCTGGACAACGGCACCTCGGTCGGCGTGCACGTCGAACTCGAGGGCTGGAACCCGGCGGGTCAGAACCAGACGATCGACGAAGCCTTCCTGTTCGCCTTCGGCGACTGGGGTCGTGTCGAGTTCGGCGGTCGCGATCCGGCCTCGTACCGCATGTACTACGGCACGCCGTCGGCCCTGATCGGCTTCGGCGCCATTCAGCACAACACGAACTTCGCCTGGGCCAACCAGTCGGTCATCTCGACCAACAAGGCGTGGTTCCATGCCACGACCACGACCAACGCTGGTCAGCAGCAGGACGGCCAGGGCATCAACTACTTCACGCCCCGCTTCCAGGGCCTGCAGATCGGTGTCGGCTATCGTCCGAAGGTGCTGGTTGCCAGCACCGGCGGTCAGAACCTGCAGACCGGTCCGGGTAACGTTGCCGGCGTGTGCGGCTACAACAACCCGACCTCGGCGGCGAACTGCCCGACCAACGACTACACCTATCAGGACATGTTCGACATCGGCGCGAACTACCTGAACAAGTTCGGTGATGTCACGGTCGCGCTGTACGGCGCGTTCATGTACGCCAACTTCGTTCCGGGCAACAATCCGTTCGCCCAGGCTGCCAACATGGCGACGGGTGCGAACCTGACGTCCTGGAAGCAGTGGGTCATTGGCGCTCAGTTCGGCTTCAAGGGCTTCACCCTTGGTGGCGCGATCGGCTGGGACAACAACGGCCTCGGCTCGAACTACTACACCGGCGTGAACAACGACACCCGCTTCTACACCGCTGGCCTCATGTACGAGACCGGTCCGTGGCAGATGTCGGTGGGCTGGACCGGTTCGTACAACACGAACGGTAACGGCTCGGTCGGCTGCGCCTCGATCGCCGTCGCTGCCACCACCTGCACCACGCCGGCCGCCGTTGGCGTCCCGGGTGTCAACTCCACCGCCTTCGGCAACGGTAGCAACCCCGCTAACCTCGCCTTCGGTATGGAGTCGGTCAACAAGTGGGAAATCGGCGTGAACTACGCGCTCGGGCCGGGCGTGAAGCTCACCGGCGGTGGTCTGCTGTACACGGCTTCGGGCCCGTCTGCTGCCGTCTCGGGCAACAGCTGGGGTCTGCTGATGGGTATGGACCTGCGCTTCTAGTCGCAGGACAAACCGGAAAATGGAAAGAGCGGGCGAAAGCCCGCTCTTTTCTTTTGGAGGCGACGCCGCCGCTACCGGATGCGGCGCCCGACGAGATTGACGAACAGGCTGGGGAGATAGGTCCGGGATACCGGCAACCGCTCGGTTGCCTGGCGGGCCAGCATCGCGCGATTGTCCTCATGGTCGAGGACCAGTTGGAACAGACCCTGTTCGACGGCGCCGGCGCGCGGGTCGAGCTCCGGCTTGCCGTCCCGCTCGACGCGATACGCGACATCCAGCCCGACATCGCCGCCGCTGTAGAACGACGATGCGATCTCGAGTTGCCGGAACAGAAGCATCAGGCCGCGTGCCGAGAAACGCCAGTAGTCGTCAGGCGTGGCGTGAAACGCCTGCGACCACGCGGCAGCCACGTAGGCCATGCCGCCGGGCCGAAGCGCCCGTTCGATGTTGCGGGCCGCGCGCGCCGGATGGCGCGTATGTTCGAGCACGTGGCAGCAGACGACGAGATCGAACGACTCCTCGCCCAGCCTGGACTTGAGCGTTCGCGGATCGCTGCAGATGTCGGCAACGCAGTCGACGTTGGATCCTTCGGCGAGATCGAGCCCGACGAACTGCGCCTTGGCCCCGAAGCGCCGGGCGACGAGGCTGCGCCAGTTACGCACGTTGCGTTCGGAGACGAGAGTGCGCGACCCCACCTGCAACACCCGGGGCGCGCGCCTGCCGACCGACTGGGCCAACCGGTCGAGCATCAGGTCGATCTCGCGCGTAACGCTCGTGCCGACAACGCGCAGCTCCCCGGGCCGCATCCCACCGGGAGTGTCGCTGCCGGCGGGCATCAGTCCCGTACCACCAGGATGTGCATGCGCCGTGGACCGTGGGCGCCGAGCTCCATCGCCTGTTCGATGTCGCCTGTGCGCGACGGCCCGGTAATGGTGTTGACGGTGCGCGGCATCAGGTTCTTGCCATAGCGCGCGCGCAGGCGGGCCCACACATCCTCGTAGCCGCCGACGATGTCGGACTCGCGCAACACCACGACATGCGTGTCGGGCAACAGGTTGAGCGATACCGGATGGTCGGGGCCTGAGGCCATCACCACCGTCCCGGTTTCGGCGATGCCGGCAAAGGCGCCGGTGACGGAGACCTGGTCGCTGCCTTCGCCGCGCCCGCGGCGGATCGACAACATCTTCTGGCCCGACCAGTCATAGCCGTCGAGCAGGGGCGAGGGGGCCATCGCGACGCTGGCCGGCAGGTTGTTGCGCGCGAGATAGGCCGTTACCTCGCCTGGCACTTCTTCCGCGCCAACGCGCGCGACGGTGGCGTTGAGGGTCTCGGCCCACTGGCAGAACAGCGCGACCTTCTCGGGTTGCGGAAGCTGCGCGCGTGCAACCGCGGGCCCGCGCGGCGGAGATGCAAGGCGGGCCTGCACGGCGTTGCGGGCGTCGCCGGTCAGCTCGCCCCGGCGCAGCGAGCGGCGGATGCCGCCCAGGATCTGGGCCCGGTCCCCGTCAGGGGCGTCGCTCATGACTTCCTCCGCGCGGCCCATCGGGCGTGGAAGGTGCCGCCGGGTTGCGGCGCCGGAAAGTCGCGGAAGCGTGTCCAGCCGCCGGCCAGGGGGAGCGTGCTGTAGCGTCCGTCGGCGCGGCCGAACAGCGCCAGCACGCGGTTGGCGACAGCCGTGAGACGGCGATAGAGCGCGGGCCGCCGCGCCAAGAAACTCCACATCGCCAGCCCCTGGCGCACCGCCTTTGGCGTCAGATGCTTCTCGAACTCGCGCTCGCGCCAGTGGCGCATCAGCTTCGGCAAGGGGATGCGTACCGGACACACGCTCTCGCAGCGGCCGCAGAAGGTCGAGGCGTTGGGCAGGTTGCTCGCCTCCTCGACACCCACGAGCTGCGGCGTCAGCACGGCGCCCATCGGGCCGGGATAGACCCAGCCATAGGCGTGACCGCCGACGGCGCCGTAAACCGGGCAGTGGTTCATGCAGGCGCCGCAGCGGATGCAGCGCAGGATCTCCTGCATCTCGGTGCCGAGCACCGAGGAGCGCCCGTTGTCGAGCAGCACCACGTGATACTGCTCGGGTCCGTCGAGATCCTCCCGCTTCTTCGGGCCGGTGTTCAGCGTCGTATAGGCGGAAGACTCCTGGCCCGTCGCCGAACGCGCCAGGACGCGCAGCAGCACCGCGGCATCCTCGAGCGTGGGAATCACCTTCTCGATGCTGGCCAGCACGATGTGCATTCTCGGCAGCGTGTTGGAGAGATCGGCATTGCCTTCGTTGGTCACCAGCATCGACGAGCCGGTCTCGGCCACCAGGAAGTTGGCGCCGGTCAGGCCGACATCGGCATCGAGGAACTTCTGGCGCAGGACGTAGCGCGCCTCTGCGACGAGATCGTTACGCTCGGTCAGCCGCTTGTCGAAGCCGAGCTTTGCATGGTGTTCGAGGAACGTGTCGGCGACCTGGTCCTTGGTGAGATGGACCGCCGGGGCGATGATGTGGCTGGGCGGCTCGTTGCGCAGCTGGATGATGTACTCGCCGAGATCGGTCTCGACCGGCGCGATACCCAGCGCCTCGAGATGTTCGTTCAGCGCGATCTCCTCCGCCACCATCGACTTCGATTTGGCGACGGTGCGCGCGTTAACGCTCTTGCACAGGTCCGCGATGATGCGTCTTGCATCGGCGGCGGTCGGTGCCCAGTGCACCTTGCCGCCCAGGGCGATCACCTTGCGCTCGAACTCCTCGAGATAGAAATCGAGATGAGCCAGCGTGTGGTTCTTGATGTCGCGCGCCCGGTCGCGCAACGCCTCGAACTCGGGCAGCCGCTCGGCCGCCTGGCGCCTGCGCTCGGAGAAGCCGACCTTCAGCTTGGCCAGCGAATCCTGCAGATTGGGATCGGCCAGCGCGTGACCGACATTCGACTTGAAGGCATGGGCGGTGGATTCCATCAGCCGCGCTCCGGCTCGCCGATGGCGGGCAGGTCGCCCATCCCGGCCAGCACTTCGGCGACGTGGCGCACCTGCACGGCGCTGCCTTCGCGCTGCAGCTTGCCCGCCATGTTCATCAGGCAGCCGAGATCGCCGGCCAGCAGCGTGCCGGCGCCGGTCGCGGCGATGTCGGCCGTCTTCTCGGCCACCATGGCGTTGGAGATTTCCGGATACTTCACGCAGAAAGTGCCGCCGAAGCCGCAGCAGACTTCCGGCGTCTTCATCTCGTTGAGCGCGAGGCCCTGCACGGAGCCGAGCAGTCCGCGTGGCTGCTGCTTCACGCCGAGCTCGCGCAGGCCCGAGCAGGAATCGTGGTAGGTCACGGCGCCGTCGTAGCGCGCGGCGACTTTCTTGACGCCCAACACGTCGACCAGGAACGACATCAGCTCGTAGCTGCGGCCCGCGAGGTTCTCCGCACGTGCCTTCGATGCCGGATCGTCGTCGAACAGGCCAGGATAGTGATGCGACAGCATCCCCCCGCACGAACCCGAAGGCGCCACCACGGCGTCGTACCCCTCGAAGGCGTCGATGACCTGAAGCGCGATGGCGCGCGTCGTTGCGCGGTCGCCGGAATTGTAGGCCGGCTGGCCGCAGCAGACCTGGAGCGCCGGCACGTCGACGGTGCAGCCGGCGTCCTCGAGGAGCTTCACCGCGGCGAAGCCGACCGACGGCCGGAACAGGTCGACGAGGCAGGTGACGAAAAGCGCGACACGGCGCGGGCGGGTGGAGGGATTGGCGGGCGAGCTGGACACGCCGCGAACATGGCAGCGGCGAATTTGGCGTGCAACGCCCGCTTGTCTGGAAAGACTCTAAGGTCAGTCGTCCCGAGCAACGTCCGCCGCGGGCCGGCCGTTGTCCGCCATGTTCCGACGCACGCTCCTCCTGTCGGCCCTGCTTGCCCCGGCGCTGCGTCCCGCTGGGAGCCGGGCTGCATCGCCCCCTCTCGTGCCGCCCTGCGGAGGGCGGCCGCAGCCGGCCTATCCACCTTTGGGCGCACCACCCTCCGCGGCGGTCTGGTCCGAGGCCGAGCTGAAGAGTCAGGCCTGGCAGCCTCCCGGCTGCCTGCCTTGGGCGTCCGGCCGGACGCGGTTCGTTGCGGCCCTGGCGGGCCGGTTCCAATCGCAGGCTTCCGCCGATCAGATTGCGGCCCGGCTAACCGGTATGTCGGCCCTGCCGTCCATCCGCTACTGGTCGACCTCCGACAAGGCGTGGAAGCCCTTGGCCTCGCAGGCCGGGATGCTGACGGGTGCCGACGGAGTGCCAGCGCCGGATCCCACGCCGGCCAACCTGCAAACCGGGCACACGCTGCACTATTTCGAGACGGGCCGCGCCGGCCGTACCGTCTATCGCCTGTCGGTGCTGGAACGCCGTCCCGAGCGGGTCGTGCTGGCCACCGAAAACGTGACGGCCATGCGCGTGGCCATCGTCACCGCGTTCGAGCCGGGCGCGCTGCAATCCGCCTTCTTCATCGAGCGGCTGGGCGGCGATGTGTGGGGCTACTATCAGGTGATGCGCGCGACCGACGGCGCCAGCAGCTTGGCTTTGGGCAGGGAGGCGTCCTATCTCAACCGGCTGGCGGCCCTCTATCGCCACACGGCCGGCGTTCCGACCGATCAGGAACCGCCGCTCGCGCCCTGAGCGCTCAGTTCTTGTTGGGCACCAGGATGACGGCGCGGCCATCGCTGTTCATGCGGCCGGCCCAATCGGCGGCCTGCGCGCCACTGCCGTAAAACACGTCGCCGCGCGCCGGGCCCTTGATCGCGGCGCCGGTGTCCTGGGCGATCATCAGGCGGCGATAGGATTCGGTGGCGCCGGGCTTGCGATAGACGGGGCGGCGGGTGTCGATCCAGACCGGTGTGCCGTAGGGCGTGAACATCGGATCGACGGCCATGCTGCGCTGGGCCGTCAGCGGCACGCCCTGGGCGCCGATCGGCGCGGAGGTCTTGGTGTCCTTGAAGAAGATGTAGCGCTCGTTCTTGCGCATCACGTCACGCGCCTGCTGCGGATTTCGCTTCAGCCAGTCGCGGATCGCGGGCCAGGTCGCGTCTTCCTTCTTCATCACGCCCATCTCGACCAGCACGGTGCCGATGGCGGTGTAGGGACGATTGTTGGACCCGTCGAAGCCGAGAGTCATCGTGCCGCCCTCGGCGAGCTGCACGCGGCCGCTGCCCTGGACCTGGACCTCGAAGAGTCCGACGGGATCCTGCACGTAGGCGATCTCGAGGCCCTTGCCCTTGAGCGCGCCGGCGTCGATCTCGGCGCGCGTGAAATAGGGCTGGTCCGTCAGGTCGGGCGGCTTGCGATAGACCGGCACGGTGAAGAGGCGCGACGGCACCTTGCTGCCGCGTAGCTCGGGCTCGAAATAGCCGGTGAATTTTCCCTGCACCTCGACGATCAGCGGCCGGAAATTCGTCTCGAAGAAGGCGCGGGAGGCGCGGGCGTCGCCGGCTTTCACCGCCGCGGCGGCGTTGCAGATGCGTCCCCATTCGCCCGGCGTGATCGTCTTCTCGCCGCCGTCGGTGGCGATCTTCATGTCGGGACCGGCGGTCAGCTTGGGGCAGGAGCGACGAAAGGCGGCGAGCGCCTCGGCGTGGCGATCCTCCGCCCAGCCGGCGATCTCGTTGTACGAGGTCGGCTCCATCGACACCCGCTGCTGCTGCGGCGTGCCGGTCGTCGAGGCACAGGCGGAGAGAAGGCCGGCGACGGCCAGCAGGGCCGCGCTACCGGCGAGGAGGCTCCATCGCATTCCCGGAAAAGCCTCCCCTTAGCCTTCGCTTTCGGTCTTGATGAGCTGCCAGTTGGGATCGCCCGAATTCGTGTCGCGGCGGAAGGTCCAGAGGTCGACCACCTTCTGTACTTCGTTGGGATTGCCGTCGACGATCTGGCTGTCGGCGTTGCGCACGACGTTGATCTGCTCGCTGACGAAGCGCACCGTGACGACCGCGTTCGTACCCTGAAGTTCCGCCGCGGCGATGTCGGACGCCTCGAAGCCGATCAGCGTCGTTTCCGCCTTTTCGTTACGCTCGATGCGCCCGCGGATGGCGGCTTCGAAGCTGGCATAGGTCGCGCTGTCGAGCAGCGGCTTCAACGACGCCGTGTCGCCGCGTGCAAAAGCCTCGACGATGGCCGTGAACGCGGCGCGCGCGCCGCCCGTGAAGCCGATCGGCTCGAAGCCGGGATCGGCCGCTCGAATGGCTGCGATACCGGCCGTTGCGGTCGGCATCACGGTGGCGCGAATGCCGCCCGGTCCGCTGGTGGGAGAAGACTGGCGCGGCGCCGGCGCATTGGCCGTCGGCAGCGGCACGACGTTGTCGTTCCCCTGCGAGGAATCGCCGACGCGCGGCGTGGCAGGCGGCGGCGCGGGCGGCGTGAACGGATCGCGCGCCGGCGGCTGCTCGTTGCCGGTGCGTTTGCCCAGGACGGACCGCAGCCTCAGGATCAAGAAGACCGCGACCAACCCGATCAGGATGATGTCGTAGTTATTACCCACGATGGCGCTCCGAAGGCTCGCTGTCCCACCCGTTCGACTGTCTCAAATTACATAGGCCGCGAATAGGGAAAGGGCAAGGCAACGACCGGCCCCGCTTCGGAGCCAGGTTCAGGCGGACAGGACCACAATATCGACCGATTCGCCGACACCTGCGACCTCCCGGCGGGGGCGGCGCTCATGCGGCGCGATGGCACGATATCCCTGCCGTTCGGCGAGCGCGTAGGTCGCGCCGTCAGTGAGCGCGCGCGTCCGCTCCACCTTGTTATGCTTCTCCAGCTTGGCGGCAAAGTTCACGGCATCGCCGATGACCGTGAATTCGAGGCGTTCGCCATCGCCCACGGCCCCGAACACGACCCGGCCCGAGGAGGCCGCCAGACCGATGTCGAGGGGCGGCAGGCCTGCAGCCCGCCGCTCGGTTGCCCAGGCCGCCGCGGCCGCCATGACGGCGTCGGCGGCCCGCAACGCGTCGGCGGCCGCCGTAACGGAAGGTTTCACGGCGCCGAAAGACGCCAGGATGCCGTCCCCCAGGAACTTGTCGATGCTGCCGCCCGCCGCCACGATCAGCGGGCAGACCCGGTGCTGGTAGTCCTGCAGGACCTTCATCACCTCGTCGGGCGACAGTTCCGTCGACAGGCGGGTGAAGCCGCGCAGGTCGACCGTCAGGATGGCGGCGTCGCGCACCTCTCCCTCCCCGGCCTTGATCGACATCTCCGCGCCACGGATACGGGCCGCCACGCCGGGATCGAAGAAGCGCGAGAGATCCTGCACCGCCGCGCCCTCGCTCACTGCCTGGACCATCAGGTGGCGGGCCCGCGAAATGGCGAGTGCCAGGACGAGCGTGGTGAGCAGGATGGCGATGATCTTGTCGACCTCGGCATGGATCAGCAGCGCGTTGGAGGTCATGTACTCGACGAAGTCGTCGGTCGGATTGGCCGGCCCGCCGCGCCCGCCGATGGCGTAGAGGATCAGGCCGATCCAGCCGGCGATCGCGGCCAGGCCGGTGAACAGCACGAAGCGCGCCTCGAAGCGCAGCGCCCTGAGGGCGATGAAGAGGAACACGTAGAGAAGCGTCGGCACCTTCAGGTAGAAGACGGCCGGCTGCGCGTATTTGTAGTGGAACGAATAGATGAGTCCCATCAGCAGGAAGATGTCGGCGACCACCGACAGGTAGAGCATCCAGGGACGCAGCAGGCGGGCATAGGCGAGGCCCAGGCGAACGAGGCAAAAGGCGCCGTAGATCGCCAGAACCTCGAATTCGAAGGAATAGTCCTCCTGCACCACGCCGCCCGGCATGGTGCTGGTCTCGTAGACCGTCGTTACGAGCACGACGATGACGAGCTGGACCCAGCCGATCAGGATCTCGCTCTGCTCCTGCTGCCGCGCGATCGCTTCCCGGACCCGGTCCGGCAGCTGCGCCATCTCGCCGCCGCCGAACAGCCAGTCGCGCAAGCGCGAACGCATCAGCACTTTTCCAGCCAGAGGCTGGCGGGCATCGCATCCGGCGGTCGCGGCAGGCGGGCGATCACCGAGGTCGCGAGGCGGTCGGCCATGCGCCGCTCGGCCCAGACGCTGGAGAAGAGCGGCCTGAAGGCGCCGCTCGTCAGCAGGGGCACCACGCCCTGCTGCTCGTTGTAGGCGCGCCAGCCCCAGATGGCGGGATAGTCGAACGGCAGGAAGATGTCGTGGATGTGCACCAGCGCGCCGGACGGCAGCCCCGGCAGGACGCGGTTCAGCAGGATGTCGACGTCGCTGCCCGGCATCAGGATGTGGCTCGAATCGATGAAGAGGACGTCGTCCTTCATCAGCCCGTCGAAGACCTTGGGCGGCGCCGCCTGAAGGGTCGACGACTTCACGCGCACGCCGGGCAGGTCGGCGATATCGGCCCGCGGCGCGGGATCGATCGCCAGGATCTCGCCGACGCCGCCCACGGCCTTGGACAGAAGGCGGGTCGAATGGCCGGAGCCGACTTCGATGATGTGGCGCGGCTTGCGCTCCCGCACCAAAGCATAGGCGACGGCGGCATCAAGCGAGGGAAACCACGACTGCTCGAACAGCGCCTTGCAGCTCTGCAAGGCATCCGCGCGGGCATCGACGGCATCGAGCACGGCGTTGAACTGGTCCGCGTGCTCCTCGAACAGTCGTTCGATCGCGGGATAGGGCGGTTGCGCACCGGGCGGCGGCAGCAACGGTGCGTAGCGATGCGGAATGAACCAGCCGCGGGGCTTCATCCCGAGCACGGTCGGCAATCCCAACGCAAACCGCCTCCAGCGGCCGCGCAGGCTGGGCGTGGCGCTCATCGGGACATGCTCACGGTGTTAGGGTCAGGCCTTCATGGGAGACGAGGACGCGCGGCAGGCCGCTCTTCGCGAGGCCGGGCCGCAGGGCGGCGGCCGCGCGCGCCACGTTGTCCATGAAGGCGTCGTCATGGCTGGGATCGTGATGGAAGATGGCGAGGGTGCCGATCCCGGCGGCATCCGCGATGCGAACGCCCTCCTGCCAGGTCGAGTGGCCCCAGCCGCGATATCGTTCGTACTCCTCGTCGGTATAGCTCGAATCGTAGATCATCACGTCGGCGTCACGGCAAAGGTCGACGATGTTGCGGTCGATCTCGCCTGCCCGGTGTTCGGTGTCGGTGATGTAGCAGATCGACTTGCCGAGATGGTCGACGCGATAGCCGGTTGCGCCGTTGGGATGGTTGAGCGGTGCCGTGCGCAGGGTGACGGCTCCGCACGACAATGCGTCGCCCGCCCGGAACTCCTTGAACTCCACCCGGGCCTGGAAGATGTCGAGCGAGACCGGATAGAGCGGCGCCTGCATCAGATGGCCGACCACCTTCTTCAACGTATAGGGCGCCTCGAGATGCCCGGCCCACATCCGGACCGAGCTGCGCTGGTCGAAGAGCGGTGCGAAGAAGGTGAGGCCCGAAATGTGATCGAGATGCGTGTGGGTGAAGTAGATATCGATGTCGAGCGGCGCCTGGCGCGCGAGTTCGACGCCCAGCGTGCGGATACCCGTTCCGGCGTCGAAGATCATGCGCCGGCCTCCCGCGGTGATTTCCAGGCACGAGGTATTGCCGCCATAGCGCGCGTATTCCGCGCCGGGACATGAGATGGATCCCCGCACGCCCCAGAACCGGACTTTAAGACCGTCGACCAACAAACCCTTCCCGACAAGTACGACACCAGAGTCCACAGGGAGGCGGGTGCCGTCAACCGAGGCGCGAGCCTCCCGCCGTCTGGCCGCATTCTTGCGTGGCGATCCGGGCGGCTGTTTTTCTCGTATTCTTGCAGTCGGCGGTCGAATCCGGCGTCCCGACTGCGTTGCCTACTGCCCGGTTCGGAGCAATACTTTGCCTATGGACCCTGTCAACCAAGCTTCCGCCCCGGCGCTCGCCGCGCCGCCCCTGCGTTGCGCCAAGTTCGCCATCGGCCAGGTGGTGAAGCACCGGATCTACCCCTTCCGGGGCGTGATCTTCGACGTCGATCCGGTGTTCGCGAACACCGAGGAGTGGCTGTCGTCGATCCCGGAAGAGGTGCGGCCGCGCCGGGACCAGCCCTTCTACCATCTGCTCGCCGAGAACGCGCAGACCACCTACGTGGCCTATGTCTCGGAGCAGAACCTGCTGGCCGACGATACCGGCAAGCCGGTGTCGCACCCGCAGGTGCCGCAGTTCTTCAAGGAGCTGAAGCGCGGCCACTACGTCTCGCGCGAGCGCGCTCTCCACTAGGCGCGCGTCGTCAGCGCAGCGCTGCCGCCACCTGATCGACGGTGGCGGTCCAGCCGACGATCGCGCCCTGGGCGCGGATCATGTCGATCGCCGCTTTCTTGAACTCCGGGAAATAGCTTTCGGTCGCGTCCTCGGCCAGTAGGCATTCGAAGCCGCGGTCGTTGGCTTCGCGCATCGTCGTCTGAACGCACACCTCGGTGGTGACGCCGGCGAACACGAGATGCGTGATCTTCTTCTCGGCCAGGATCTCGCCGAGCGGCGTCGCGTAGAAGGCGCCCTTGCCGGGCTTGTCGAGCACGATCTCGCCGGGCCTTGCCGCCAGTTCCGGCACGATGTCGGCACCCGGTTCGCCCGCGATCAGGATGCGGCCCATGGTTCCCGGATCGCCGATCCGCATCGACGGCTTGCCGCGCAGCCGCTTGGCCGGCGGACAGTCCGACAGGTCGGGCTTGTGGCATTCGCGCGTATGGATGATCGGCAGTCCGGCGGTACGAAAGGTTTCGATCAGCCGTCCGACCGTCGGCACGATTGCCGACAGCAGACTCACATCGTTGCCAAGGGTCGCGCCGAAACCGCCCGGCTCGATGAAGTCGCGCTGCATGTCGATCACGATCAGCGCGAGATGCGCGGGATCGAAGGTGAAGTCGAAAGGCTGTGCGGCGATGGTTTTCATCGATGGCTGCCCTCAATGTCCGGCCATGGCGCGACCGATCGCACCGACATCGGCGCTGGCGGCATCGGTCTCGAGCGCCAGCTTGCCGTCGAACATCACGACGATGCGGTCGGAGAGCTGCAGGATCTCGTCGAGGTCCTCACTGACCAGCAGCACGGCGGCGCCGCGGTTGCGGGCCTGAACGATGCGGGCGCGGATCTCGGCGACGGCGGCGAAGTCGAGGCCGAAGCAGGGATTGGCCACGATCAGCAGATCGCCTTCGCTCGACAGTTCGCGGGCCAGAACGGCGCGCTGCACGTTGCCGCCGGACAGGCCGCGAATGGCGGCATCCGGCCCCGGCGTCTTCACCTTGTAGGCCTCGATCAGCTTCCGGGCCGTCTCACGCATGGGGCTGCGTCTGAGGCGGATGCCGTCCGGCGAAGAGGGCGGCTGGTCGAAGGAACGCAGGGCGATGTTCTCCGCCACCGACATGTCGGCCACGCAGGCGTTGCGCAGCGGCTCCTCGGGCAGGCAGGCGATCTTGTGCCGAACCATCTCGGGCCGCGTCGCCGTGTAGATCTCGCCGTGCACCAGCATCTTGCCCGCTTCGGCGTCACGCTGGCCGGCGAGCGCCTCCACCAGCTCGCGCTGGCCGTTGCCCGACACGCCGGCGATGCCCACGATCTCGCCGGCCCGGATGTCGAGTTTCATTTCCTCGACCGCGAGCTGGCCGACATTGTCGGCGACCGAAAGCCCTTCGAGCCTTAGCACCGCCTTGCCGGGCGCCCGCGCCTCGCGCTCGACCACGGTGCGGGTCTCGCGCCGGCCGACCATCATCTCGGCCATCATGTCGTTGTCGAGTTCGCTGGTCGGCTTCGTGCCGATCAACTGGCCGCGGCGCAGCACCGTGACGGCATCGCAATAGGTATTCACCTCACGGAACTTGTGCGTGATGGTGACGATGGTGATCTGCCCGTCGTTCGTGAGCTTCTTCAGCGTCGTCAGCACCTCGTCGGCCTCGTCCGGCGTCAGCACCGAGGTCGGTTCGTCGAGGATCAGCAGGTTGCGCTTGAGGTAGAGCTGGCGAAGGATCTCGCCCTTCTGCTTCTGGCCGGCCGCGAGGTCGGCGACGGGCGTGTCGATCGGTACGGTAAACGGCGTCGTCTCGAAGAACGACTTGAGCGCGCGCCGTTCCGAGGCCCAGTCGATCACCGCCGGCAGGTCGCCGCGCGACAGCACGAAATTCTCCAGGACCGTCATGTTGGGTACGAGCGTAAAGTGCTGGTAGACCATGCCGAGCCCGAGATCGTGGGCCTGGCGCGGATGCGCGATCGTGACCTCGCGCTCGTTCAGCAGGATCTGCCCCTCGTCGGCGGCGTAGTAGCCCATGGCGCACTTCACCAGAGTGCTCTTGCCCGCGCCGTTCTCGCCCAGCAGCGCATGAAAGGCGCCGGCCCTGATTTTGACCGAGACGTCGTCGAGCGCGGCCATCGCGCCGAAGCGCTTGGTGAAGCCGATCAGCTCGAGGGACGGCGCGGTCACTGAAGCGCCTTGAGGACCGCGGCCGAGGTCGCCACCGCGCCGAACACCCCGCCTTGCATCTCGACCATCTTCAAAGCCGCGGCGTGATTGCCGGCGTCCGTGGCGCCGGTGCAATCCTCCAGGATCAGGCATTCGAAGCCACGATCGTTGGCCTCGCGCATGGTCGTGTGCACGCACACGTCGGTCGTGATGCCGGTGAGCACGAGGTTGTCGATGCCGCGCGTGCGCAACATCAGCTCGAGGTCGGTGGCGCAGAACGAGCCCTTGCCGGGCTTGTCGATGATCGGCTCGCCGTCGATGGGGGCGAGATCGGGAATGATCTCCCAGCCCGGCTCGCCGCGCACCAGGATGCGCCCGCAGGGGCCGGGATCGCCGATGCCGGCTCCGATCTGCTGCGAGCGCCAGCGCTTGTTGGGCGGCAGGTCGGAGAGATCGGGGCGATGGCCCTCGCGCGTATGGATCACGGTCCAGCCGGCCTTGCGTGCGCCGGCCAACAGCGCCTTGATCGGCTCGATCGGCGCGCGCGTCAGCGACAGGTCGTAGCCCATCTTGTCGACATAGCCGCCGACGCCGCAGAAATCCGTCTGCATGTCGATGATGACCAATGCCGTGTTGTCGGCGCGCAGCTCGCCGTTCCAGGGCCAGGCGTAGGGGCGGGAGTCGATGCGGGTCTTGCTCATGACGGCTCCTATTTGACGGCGCCCAGCTCGCCGGGCGCTCCGCGCAGGCTGCGCGCGGGAGAGCAGGTGGCGATCATCAGGGCGAGGGTGAGGACATAGGGCGCGGCGCTGAACAGGTAGTAGCCCTGCGTGACGCCGACCGACTGCAGCGCCGGGCTGATCGCGCCGGCCGCACCGAACAGCAGGGACGCCCACAGGCAGCGGATCGGATCCCAGCGCGCGAAGATCACCAATGCGACGGCCATCAGGCCCTGGCCGCTCGACAGGCCTTCGTTCCAGCTTCCGGGATAGTAGAGCGACAGGAAGGCGCCGCCGATGCCGGCGAAGGCGCCGCCGGCTGCCGTCGCCAGCAGTCGCACGCGGCCCACCGACGCGCCGATGGCCAGGGCCGCGTCGACGCTTTCACCCGCCAGCCGCACGATCAGGCCCCAGCGTGTGTTCTTCAATGCCCAGGCCAGCGCGAAGGCCAGCACGATGCCGACGATGAACAGCGGATTGACCTGCAGCGCCTGCTGAACCTGCGGGATGCTGCTCCAGCCGCCGAGGTCGAGCGCGCCGAGGTTGGGCGCCTTGGGCTGGATGTAGGGCTTGCCCAGGAAGAAGGCGAGGCCGGTGCCGAACAGCATCAGGCCGATGCCGGTCGCGATGTCGTTGACCTTCGGGAGCTGGCAGAGCGCGGCATGCAGGGCGCCCAGCATCACGCCGACGAGGGCCGCGACGAGGACGCCCAGCCACGGAGACCCACTCGCCAGCGCCGTGCCGTAAGCGCTCATCGCGCCCATCATCAGCGTCCCTTCGAGGCCGAGGTTGATACGGCCGCTGCGCTCGGTGAGGCATTCGCCGAGGCTGACGAAGATGAAGGGCGTGCTGACGCGGATGGCGCCCGCCAGCATGGCCAGCGGAACGCCCCAGAGGCCCAGATCGCTGCCGTCCATTCAGCGACCCTCCACCGGCTTGAAGCGCCAAAGCCAGTTCCACGAGCGCCCGTAGAGCGTCTCGCTGGCCAGGATGCAGACGAAGATGATGCCCTGCAGAACGACCACGGCCGCGTCCGGCAGGTCGAGCCGGCGCTGCAGCAGGCCGCCGCTGGCGCCGATGCCGCCCAGCAGGATCGCAACCGGAATGATCGCCAGCGGATGATGGCGCGCGAGGAAGGATACGAGGATGCCGGTGAAGCCATAGCCGACCGCCAGCGAGGCATTGGCCTTGCCGTGGACCGCCGCGACCTCGACCATGCCGGCGAGGCCCGCCGCCGCGCCACCCGCGAAACAGGCGATCAGAACATAGCGGCCGACATTGAGGCCCATCATGCGCGCGGTCTTCGGATTGCCGCCGATCACCTGCATGGCGAAGCCGAAGGTGGTGAAGCGCTGCACGCCGTAACACAGCAGGCAGGCCGCGATCCCGAAGGCGAGACCCCAGTGGACGTCGCTGCCGCCGATCGTGCCCAGCATGTTGGCGTCGCCGATCGGTGGCGTCGACGGCTTGTTGAGACTCGATGGATCGCGAAGCGGGCCTTCGACGAAATGGTTCATCAGCGCAATGGCGATGTAGGTGAGCAGCAGGCTGGAGATCGTCTCGTTGACGCCGCGGTACTGGCGCAGGCCGCCGGCCAGCGCGATCCAGGCGCCGCCGACGGTCATCGCCGCCGCCGCCATGGTGAGCTGCGCGACCAGCGGGCCCGCGCTTGCGACCGCCACCCCGGCCGCCGCCGCCGCGACGCCACCCAGGACCAGCGCGCCCTCGTTGCCGATGATGATCAGCCCGAGCCGCGCCGGCAGCGCCGTGCACAGCGCCGTCAGGATCAACGGCGCCGCGCGCGTGAGCGTGTTCTGGAAGGAGAACCAGCTGCCGAACGCGCCCTGGTACATGAGCGCATAGGCCTCGAACGGATCGACGCCCGCATAGAGGACCAGCAGCAGGCCAAAGATCACCCCCGACGCCAGCAAGGCCAGCGCCGAGACGGCGATGCGTTCGAGGGCGGTGCTTACGCCCATACTCACAACGGGCTCCCGGTCCGCGCGGCGTTCCTAGGACGTCGCGCCCAAAACGCCTTCGACCAGGTAGTTCATGCCCTCGAGCTTGGGCTCGGTCTGGGTATAGGTCGTGCCGTCGGCGATGACGGTGTTGCCCTTGTTGTCCTTCAGCGGACCCTTGAAGATCGCGAAGCTGCCGTCGACGATGCCTTTGCGGGCCTCCTCGACCTTGGCCTTGGCGGCATCCGACACGGCAGGGCCGAACGGCGAGGTCTTGACGTAGCCCTCCTTCAGGCCGCCGCGCACGAAGTTGCCGGGCACACCGCCCTTCTTCATCGTTTCGACGAAGTCGACATAGATCTTCTCCCACTGCCATTCGGCGCCGGTGAGATAGCCCTTCGGGGCGAGCTTGGCCTGGTTGGTGTGGTAGCCGCTGGTGTAGATGCCGGCGCGCTCGGCGGTCTCGATCACGACCTTCGGGCTGTCGACATGACAGGTCACGACGTCGACGCCCTGCGCGATCATCGAGTTGGTCGCTTCGGCTTCCTTGACGGGCAGCGACCAGTCGCCGGTGAAGATCACCTGGGTGGTGGCCTTCGGGTTCACTGACCGCGCGCCCAGCGTGAAGGCGTTGATGTTGCGCAGTACCTGGGGGATCGGCTTGGCGGCGACGAAGCCCAGCTTGCCGCTCTTGGTCGTCATGCCGGCGACGATGCCGGCGAGATACTGCGCTTCGTCGATGTAGCCGAAGTAGCTGCCGGTGTTCATCGGGTTCTTGGCCTGGTTCCACAGGCCGCCGCAGTGGCGGAACTGGACCTTCGGATACTTGGCCGCCATGCGCAGCATGTGCGGGTCGAAATAGCCGAACGAGGTCGGGAACAGGAGCGTGGCCCCGTCCATGTTGATCATGCTCTCCATCGATTTCTCGACGGCGACCGTCTCGGGGACCTTCTCTTCCTCGACGACCTTCACGCCGGCCATCTTCTTCAGGACGGCCGCGGCCTCGGCATGGGCCTGGTTGTAACCATAGTCGTCGCGCGGGCCGACATAGATGAAGCCCACCACCAGCGGCTTCTGCGCCTGGGCGCCACCGGCGAGACCGAGGGCTGCCGCGCTCGCCGCACCGCCGAGAAGTGCACGCCGCCCGATATTGAACTTGTCGATCATTGAACGTCCCCCTTGCTCGTCCGGGCGTCGCGGCCCGCAAGGGGAACAGCAAGCGGTGTGCCACGCCCTGAAGACGATAAAGCCGTGTGAATCGGCGCCTAAATGGCGTCTGGCCAGTCCAAATTGTATGCAATTTGCTCAGATTGCGTTCTTTTCGAGCAGGTTGAGTGCACATCTGACTTTGGCATCCATCTTGTATGCAAACCCGCATGAGCACCGACACCAACCCGACCCTGTCCGACAAGCTCGCCACGGCGATCGCCGACGGCATCCTCAACGGCACACTGTCGCCGGGAGAAAGGCTCGACGAGGCGGGTCTGGCCGAACAGCATGGCGTGTCGCGCACGCCGGTTCGCGAAGCGCTGCGCCAGCTCGCGATGAGCGGCCTGATCGACATGCGGCCGCGCAAGGGCGCCATCGTCTCGAAGGCCACGCCCGAGGAGATCGAGAGCCTGTTCGTGGCGATGGCCGAGATGGAGGCGACCTGCGCCCGCCTCGCCGCCATGAGCATGACGCCGATCGAGCGGCGGCGGCTGCAGGCGCGGCATGAATCCATGATCGCGCTGGCGGCGGCCGGCGAGACGGAAGCCTATTCGGACGCCAACGTCGCCTTTCACTCGGCGATCTATGCCGGTGCGCACAATGCGCCATTGGCGGAATATGCGATGAGCCTGCGTCGCAGGGTCGGTCCGTTCCGCCGCGCCCAGTTCCGGATGGACGGACGCCTGCTGCGCTCCAACCAGGAGCACGACGCGGTCGTGCGCGCCATCCTCTCCGGCGACGCCGCCGGCGCCCACGCCGCGATGATCCATCACGTCAGCCTGGTCGAGGATGCGTTTGAAGCTTTTGCAGCGATCAACGCGGCGTGACTGTCGTCCCAGTCTTAAGAGGATTGGTTAAGTTCTGATCGCTTCGCAAGCTACCTGCTTTTGCTAAGATGAGGGATGACAACAAGCGGTAGCCGTCGCCGCTAATTCAGCGCGAACGGGAAATACTTCTCGTTGAGCTTCTTGTAGGTGCCGTCGGTCATCATCTCGCCGAACGCCTTGTTCAGCGCCTCGCGCAGTTTGACGTCTTCCTTGCGCAGGCCGGCGGCGACGCCGACGCCCAGCGTCTGCGTGTCCTTGATGTCCTGGCCGACCAGTTCGCAGCATTTGCCTTCCGGCTTCTGGCTCCATAGCCAGAGCTGCGCCTTGTCGCCGAACACTGCGTCGACCTCGTCGTTGGCGAGGCCGGCGAGGGCTTCCTGGATCGAGCCGTAGCGCCTGAGCTGGGCGGAGCGGCGGAAACTCTTGTCGGCCCAGTCGGCGTGCATCGAATCCTTCTGGATGCCGATGCGCTTGTTGCGCAGCAGCGAGGGCGGTCCGTCGAAGGGTGCGCCCTTGGCGGCGATGAAGGCGCCGGGCGAGAGATAGTAGCGGCGCGACAGGCCCATGCGCTGGCGCCGCTCGCGCGTCACTTCCATCGACGACATGATGATGTCGAACTTCTTGTCGATCAGGCCGGGGATCAGCTCGTCCCATTTGAGCGCGATGAACTCGCACTCCGCCTTGATGCGCTGGCAGGCTTCCTGCGCCAGCTCCATCTCGAAGCCGGCGGGCATGCCCTTGCGGTCGAGATAGTTGAAGGGCGGGAAGGCGCCCTCTGTGGCGATGGTGATCTTGAAGGCCGGCGGCGTGAAAGGCGACTTGGGGCCGGGCTTGGCGGCGACCGGCGCCGCGGGCTTGGTGGCAGGTGCGGGCTTGGCCGGCGGCTTCGGCGGGGGCTGTGTCTGCTGCTGCTGGGCCGAAGCGGCACCCGTCATCGCGACCACGGCAAGGAGAGCGATCAGCCGCCTCATGCGACCAGCCGCTCGAGCAGGGCATTCAGTCGCTGTCGCCCTTCGGATGTGGCGCGCAGATGCGTGGCGTCGATCTCCAGGAAGCCCGCCCTCACGAGCGGTTCGAGCCGCGCCGGATCGAGCGCTTCGACCGGGTCGGCGCCGGCGACGGACGCAAAGGTGGCGCGGTCGATGCCGTCGGCCAGCCTCAGTCCCATCATCAGCGCCTCCTCCACCAGATCCTGTCCCTCGACGGTCGATGTTTCCGCCGTGCCGTGGCCCGTCCGCTCGACCGCTTCCAGCCAGGCTTCCGGTCCGCTCGACCGCCGGGTCGCCTGCTTGGCGGCGCCGACGGCAAAGCGGCCGTGCGCGCCCGGTCCGATGCCGACGTAATCCTGATACCGCCAATAGATCAAATTATGGCGACAGGCAGCCCCCGGCCGTGCGTGGTTGGAAATCTCGTAGGCGGGAAGGCCCGCTCGTTCGAGCCGCGCCTGCGTCTGCTCGAACATCGAGGCTGAGGCTTCCTCGTCCGGCAGCACGAAGCTGCCGCGCGCGTGATCGGTGAAGAACCGAGTCCCGCGCTCGATGGTGAGTTGGTAGAGCGACAGGTGCTCGCCGGCGAGCGCCAGCGCGCGCTCCAGCTCCTCTGCCCAAGTCTCCGGTGTCTGGCCGGGCCGCGCGTAGATGAGATCGAAGGAATGGCGCGCGAAGTGGTGGCGCGCGGTGGCCAGGGCGTCGAGCGCCTCGTCGGCCGAATGCTCGCGGCCGAGGAATTTCAGCGACGCCGCATCGAGCGCCTGGACGCCCAGCGACACGCGGTTGACGCCGGCCTGCGCGAGGGCCGCGAAGCGGCTGGCCTCGACCGAGGTCGGGTTGGCCTCGAGCGTGATCTCGATCTCGGGCGCCGTGTCCCAGAGTTCGCGCGTGCGCGCGATCAGCGCGGCGACGATTCCGGGCTCCATCAGGGACGGCGTGCCGCCGCCGAAGAAAATCGTCTCGACGCGGCGCCCCGGCGCTTCGCGCGCCGCATGTTCAAGTTCGCGCAGCAACGCCGCCCGCCAGCGCGCCTGCTCGACGCCTTCGCGCACATGGCTGTTGAAGTCGCAGTAGGGGCACTTCGACTTGCAGAAGGGCCAGTGGACATAGATGCCCAGTGGCGCCGTGCTCATCCGAAGCAGGCCTCGACCATCATCCGGAAGGCCCGCCCGCGATGGCTGATGGCGTTCTTCTCGATGTCGGACATCTCGGCCGTGGTGCGCGTGTCGCCGGCAGGCTGGAAGCAGGGATCGTAGCCATGCCCCCCGGTGCCGCGCGGCGGCCAGACGATCGCGCCGTCGAGCGTGCCGTGGAACAGCTCGACATGTTCGTCGGGCCACGCCAAGGCCAGCACGCAATGGAAGGTGGCGCCGCGCGCGGCGTCGGTTCTGGGCACGTCGCGCGCCGCCAGCTCGTGCTGGATGCGGCGCATGCCGACCATGGCGTCGCGAGTCGGGCCTTCCCAGTCGGCGGTGTAGACTCCGGGCTGGTGGTCGAGCGCGTGCACACTGAGGCCGGAATCGTCGGCCAGCGCCGGCAGGCCGCTGCCGCGCGTCGCCGCCAGCGCCTTCAGGGTCGCATTGTCCTCGAAGGTCGTGCCGGTCTCGTCGGGTGCCGGCAGGCCGAGATCGGCCGCCGAGGCGATCTCGATGCCGTACGGTCCCAGCATGCTGCGGATCTCGCCCGCCTTGCCGCGATTGTGGGTCGCCACAACGAGCTTCGGCAGGACGAACCGGCGGGCCATCAGTCGAGCCCGACGGCGGCGCGCTGCAGCGTGGTCAGCTCGCCGATGCCCTTCTTGGCGAGCTTCAGCAGTTCGAGGAACTGCGCTTCCGAGAAGGGGTCCTGCTCGGCGGTGCCCTGGACCTCGACGATGCCGCCGGTCCCCGTCAGCACGAAGTTGGCGTCGGCGTCGGCCTTGGAATCCTCGGGGTAATCGAGATCGAGCACGGGGGCGCCCTGCCAAAGTCCGCAGGACACCGCGGCGACCGTGCCGGACAGCGGATTGGCCGTCAGCTTGCCGTCCTTGATCAGGCGCTGGAAGGCGAAATGCAGCGCCACCCAGGAGCCGGTGATGCTGGCGGTGCGCGTGCCGCCGTCCGCCTGCAGCACGTCGCAGTCGATGTTGATCTGGCGCTCGCCCATGGCCTGCAGGTTGACGACGGCGCGCAGCGAGCGGCCGATCAGGCGCTGGATCTCCTGCGTGCGGCCCGACTGCTTGCCGCGTGCGGCCTCACGGTCCGTGCGGGTATGGGTCGAGCGCGGCAGCATCCCGTATTCGGCCGTCACCCAGCCTTTGCCGCTGTTGCGCATCCACGGCGGCACCTTTTCGTCGACCGAGGCGGTGCAGAGCACATGCGTGTCGCCGAACTTGACCAGGCACGACCCCTCGGCGTGACGGGAAAAGCCGGGTTCCAGGGAAACCGGGCGAAGCTGGTCGGGGGCGCGGCCTGAAGGGCGCATTATATTCTCCTGGAGGGGACGGGCGGCCGGTGTGTAGCGCCCGGCAGGAGGCGAATCCAGCCGGCACGGGATCCGTCGTCAGGTTCATTGACCCTCGTGTCGGCACTACCTACATTTTTTCCATGCAGATCAACCGAATCGGCATTCCCGGCGGTGCGCTCGCCGACACCCCGGCGGGGCAACGGCAGGCCGCCTCCGTCGCCGAGCTGAATGAGCGCGCCCGCGAGGTGCTGCGCCATGTCGTGGAAGGCTATGTGGAGACCGGCGAGCCGGTCGGCTCCCGCGCGCTCACCCGCAAGCTCACCGAGACGCTGTCCCCCGCCACCATCCGCAACATCATGGCCGACCTGCAGGATGCCGGCCTGCTCTACGCGCCGCATACCTCGGCCGGCCGCCTGCCGACCGATGCCGGGCTGAAACTGTTCGTGAACGGCCTGCTGGAGGTCGGCAACGTCTCCGAAGAGGAGCGCGAATCGATCGAGGCGCGCTGCGCCACCTCGGGCCGCAGCGTCACCGAGGCGCTGGAGCAGGCGACGACTCTCCTGTCGGGCCTGTCGCGCTGCGCCGGCCTCGTGATGGCGCCGAAGACCGAGCAGCCGCTGAAGCATATCGAATTCGTCAATCTCGGACCCGGTCGCGCGCTGGTCGTGACGGTGACGCAGTCGGGCCATGTCGAGAACCGCGTGATCGACACGCCGCTCGGCATGCCGCCGTCGGCGCTGACCGAGGCCAGCAACTATCTCAACGCACGCCTGAGCGGGCGGACCTTCGACGAGGCGCGGCGGCTGATCCTCGAAGACATCAAGCTGAAGCGCGCCGAGCTGAATGATCTCACGGCGCGCGTGATCGAATCGGGTCTCGCGACCTGGTCGGGCGAACCGAACGGCGGCGGGTCGCTGATCGTGCGCGGCCAGGCGCGCCTGCTCGAGGACATCACCGCGATCGAGGATCTCGAGCGCGTGCGCATCCTGTTCGACGCGCTGGAGCGCGGCGAGAGCTTCGTGCGCCTGCTCGAACTCGCCAACACCGCGTCGGGCGTGCAGATCTTCATCGGCGCCGACAATCCGCTGTTCGCCAACACCGGCTGCTCGATGGTGGTCGCGCCATTCCGTGATTCGCAGGAACGCATCCTGGGCGCCATCGGCGTGATCGGCCCGACCCGTCTCAACTACGCGCGCATCATCCCGCTGGTCGACTACACCGCGCGAGCGATCGGGCGCGTCGTTGGGTAAGCATCAGGACCGGTCCTCACCAATCCTCGTCGAAATCCTCGAACTGCTTCATGCGCTCGTCTTCCTCGGATCGAGGGGCCGCCTCCTCGTTCGCGGCGTGTGAGAGGACGCGCAGGCGCGTTTCGCGCGTGAGCAGCGGCACCAGTTCCAGGAGATCGTCGCGCGCGAAGGCGACACAGCCCTGCGTGCCGGCATAATCGTCACGCGCGATGTGGAGGAAGATCGCGCTGCCCCATTCGCCTTCCGGCGGATCGTCGTTGTAGCCGACCACGACGACGAGATCGTAGAGCCCGTCCTCGCGCCACATCTTCTCGTGGCTCCATTCATTGGGGATGCTGACCAGCCTGTTGTAGGTCGGCGAGCGCGGGTCGTCGCACCAGCCGTCATGCTCGTTGATGGGGCGCGCGGGCAGGTTGACCTTGGGCAGGACCAGCCGGTCGTTGCGGAAGTAGATGCGGCGCAGGGGAAACTCGCCGACAGGTGTGGCCGAATCGCCCTCGACCTTGTCTTCGCGCACGCCGCCCGCGCCCACACAGCAGCGCCAGCGCCGCTCGCCCAGCGTCGCCCATCCCAGCGCGGTGTCGGCCGAATCGGCCTGCACGATCAGCACAGTCTTGTCGGTCATGTTCTGGAACTCCGGCGGCCTTCATAGAGGGTTGGACGCCGGGGCGAAAGCGACGGTCAGGTCCGGAGGCGCGGATTGAGCGCGTCGTTGAGCCCGTCGCCGGTCAGGTTGAGGGCGAGGGTCGTCGTGAACAGGGCGAGACCGGGGAAGGCAGCCATCCACCAGGCGCGATTGAAGTATTCCTGCGCGTTGTGAAGCATGATCCCCCAGCTCATCGCCTCGGGATCGCCGAGGCCGAGGAAGCTGAGGCTCGCCTCCAGCAGGATGGCGCCTGAAATCTGCAGGCTGGCATTGACGATGATCGGCGGCAGCGCGTTGGGCAGGATTTCCCGCACGATCAGGTCGAAGTCCGACATGCCGAGCGCCCGGGCGGCGTCGACGAACTCGCGCTTGCGCAAGGAGAGAAACTCCGCGCGCAGCAACCGCGCCGTCACCGGCCAGGTCAGGATGCCGATCACGAACACGATGTTCCAGATACTGGAGCCGAACAGCGCCACCACGATGATGGCCAGGAAGAACTGCGGCAGGATCTGGAACATCTCGGTGACGCGCATCAGGATATTGTCGGTGCGGCCGCCGAAATAGCCGGCGATGGCGCCCACCGTGAGGCCGATCGCGTTCGAGGTGAGGACAGCGCAGAGGCCCACGATCAGCGAGGTGCGCGTGCCCAGGATCATGTTGCTGAGCACGTCGCTGCCCAGGCTGTCGGTGCCGAGGATGTGCTCGGCGCCCGGCGGCTGGAACGACGGACCCATGTCCATCGTGCCGTAGGGCGCCAGCAGTGGCGCGAAGACGGCGACGGCGACGAACAGCGCCGCGCCCGCCAGCCCGAACAGCGCCGTCTTCTTGCGCCGGAAGCGCATCCAGACCTGGCGCGAGGGGCGGACTCGTGCGGGCACCATGGCGGCCGAGGCCTCCCTACTGATAGCGGATGCGGGGATCGAGGAGGGCATAGAGCAGGTCGGTCACGAGGTTGCCGATGGCCACCAGCAGGGAGATGAAGATGAACATCCCCATGAGCAGCGGATAGTCGCGCGCATTGATCGCGTCGAAGGTGAGCCGGCCGAGGCCCGGCCAGGCGAAGACGGTTTCGGTGAGGACGGCGCCGGCGATCAGCGCGCGGAATTCCAGGCCGATCACCGTGACGACCGGCAGCAGCGCGTTGCGCAGCGCATGCTTGATCATCACCGTGTTCTCGGCAAGACCCTTGGAGCGGGCGACCTTGATGTACTCCTGCCCCACCACCTCCAGCAGGCTGCCCCGCGTCAGGCGCAGGATCAGCGCGAGATTGTAAAGGGTGAGCGTCAGCACCGGCAGGATCATATGGTGGGCGACGTCGAGCACATGGTCGAAGCCCGTGTAGCCGGCACGCAGGTTGACCATGCCCTGGATGGGCAGCCAGTCGAGGTAGTAGCCGAAGCCCAGGATCAGCAGCTGGCCCAGCCAGAAGACCGGGATGGCGAAGCTCGCCAGGGAGAAGACGGTGATCGTGTTGTCGAGCAGCGAGTTGGGCCGCCGCGCCGACAGGACACCCAGCGTGACTCCCAGGGAGATCGAGAAGACGAGCTGGCTGGCCATCAGCAGCAGGGTCGCCGGCAGCCGGTCGAGGATCAGCTCCAGCACCGGTGTGTTCGATGCGAACGAATAGCCGAGGTTGCCGCTTGCGACCTGGCCGAGATAGCGCAGGAGCTGGATGTAGAGCGGACGGTCGAGACCCATCTCCGCCGTCAGGCGCGCGATCATCTCCTTGTCGGCGCCGGACTCGCCGATGATGTAGTCGACCGGATTGCCGGGCGCGAGATGGACCAGGACGAAGACGATGGTCACGGCACCGAGCAGCAGCGGGACCGTGTAGAGCAACCGCTGCAGCAGATAGAAGCCGACGGTCATGCGCTACTTGATCCAGCGCGTCTGGTCGAACGGACCGTAGCCCGTCGGATCCCCCGGCAGGCCGGTGAGGTTGGCATTGAAGGCCACGGGGTAATAGCGATCCCACAGCCAGAAGTGCGGTACGTCCTCGGTCAGGATCTTCGTCGCCTCGTGATAGAGGACGATGCGCTTCTTCTCGTCGAGCTCCTGGCCCGCGGCGGCGAACAGCTCGTCGACCTTGGGATTGCAATAGCCCGAGGCGTTGCGGCCGGGGAGCTTCTCGATGCGCTTGCAGATGTAGAAGGTCTCCGCGCCGATCGCCGGATCGGGCCCCGTCGCGTAGGTTCCCATGGTGAGATCGAAGTCCCAGTTGCGGAACGCCGAATCGCGCCACGCCGCGGGGTCCATGCCCATGACCTTGAGATCGACGCCGATCTTGGCGAAGTAGGTGCGCATCAGCCGCGCCACGTTGTTCAGCGGTCCCTCGGACTGCGAGAAGCTGACCCGCAGCGAGAAGCGGTTACCGTTCGTGCCGCGCGGGAAGCCGGCGTCGTCCAGCATCTTCTCGGCGCGCGCTGGGTCGTAGGGATAGAGCCGGCCGTCAGCCGTGTAGAAGATCGGCTGTTCCGACGAGATCGGGCCGGCCGATACCTTGCCGAAGCCGAAGCCCGCCTTGGCCAGCATCTCCTCGCGGTTCATGGCGTAGAACAGGGCCTGGCGAACTTCCTTCTTGTTCAGCGGCGCGTTGCGCGTGTTGATGAAGGCCATGTACTCGCCGGCAATCTGGCGCTTGGCGATCGCAATCTTTACCTTCGGGTTGCCCCTGAGCCGCTCCACTTCGGCGAGCGACATCGAATAGTAAGGGATGAAGTCGATGTCGCCCTTCTCCAGCGCCAGTGCGCGCGCGGCCTCGTTGGGGATGACCTGGAAGACCAGCCGATCGAGGTGCGGCCGGTTCTCGAGATGGAACTTCGGATTGCGCACGAAGGTGACGTGACTGCCCTTGCGGTATTCCTGGAAGATGAACGGGCCGGTGCCCACCGGCTTCAGGTTCGCCGGGTTCTTCCGCGGATCCTCGCCGGTGTCGAAGATGTGCTTGGGAATGATCGTCGAGCTGTTGAAGTAGGCGAGGCCGCGCAACAGCGGCGGGTAGGGATATTTGAGCTTGAAGACGGCGGTGAGCTTGTCGGTCGCCGTCATCGACTCGACGGCCTCGAAGAGTCCGGAGGCGGGGCCGTTGTACTTGCGGTTGACGTTCCAGAGACCCCAGGTCACGTCCTCGGCGGTGAACGGCTTGCCGTCGTGCCAGGTGATGTTCTCGAAGAAGCGAAACGTGTAGGTGAGGCCGTCCGGCGAGATTTCCCACTGCTTCGCGAGATAGGGCTGCACGTTGCCGTCGTCGTCGAGGCGGACGACCGTGCTGTAGACCTGCCCGCACATGTTGCTCGACGCGATGTCTGTCGTGATCGAGGAGTTGATGACCTCGACGTCCCCCGGGAGCGCCACGACCATGGTGCCGCCCTTCCTGCCGGCCTGCGCCTGGGCGCGCGGGACGATGGCCGACGTGGCGCCGGCGCCCACGGCGGCAAGGCCGAACATCGCGAGGATCTGGCGTCTCGAGGCGGGCAGGCGGTGCGACGGCATCGTCATCTCCTCAGATGGAACAGGACACGGCAGGTCAGTGCGTCGCGGCGGGCGTCGCCGCTGCGAGAGTGAGCGGGAAGTGACAGGCGGCCGCGCGGTCCGGCGCGAGGTCCTTCAGGGGCGGCGTCTCGCGCATGCAGATGTCCTGGCGGTGGGGGCAGCGCGGGTGGAAGGCGCATCCCGACGGCGGCCGCAGCGGCGATGGTGGATCGCCCGCCAGGATGATGCGCTTGCTGGCGGTGCCGACGCTGGGCCGCGGCACGGCCGACAGCAGGGCTTCGGTGTAGGGATGCGCCGGCCTGGCGAACAGCGCGGCGGTCGGCGCCAGCTCGACGATGCGGCCGAGATACATGACGCCGACCCGATCGCTGACGTGACGCACGACGCCCAGATTGTGCGAGATGAAGATGTAGGTGAGGCCGAGGCGCCGCTGCAGCGAGACCAGCAGATTGAGGATCTGCGCCTGGATTGAGACGTCGAGCGCCGACACGGCCTCGTCGGCGACGATGAATTTCGGGTCGAGGGCCAGGGCGCGGGCGATGCCGATGCGCTGGCGCTGGCCGCCGCTGAACTCGTGCGGAAAACGGTCGTAGTGCTCGGGTCGCAGCCCGACCAGCGACAGCAGCTCCTCCACCTTGCGCCGCCGCCCGGCGCCCTTGTGCAGGCCGTGCACGCGGAAGGCATCGCCGATGATCGCGCCCACGGCCTTGCGTGGATTGAGCGACGAATACGGATCCTGGAAGATGATCTGCATGTCCCGGCGCAGACGGCGCATCGCCGGCTTGTCGAGGGTCAGGAGATCCTGTCCGTCGAACACGATCCTGCCACCCGTCGGCTCTTCGAGCCGCAGCAGGCAGCGGCCGAGCGTGCTCTTGCCGCAACCGGATTCGCCCACCAGACCCAGCGTCTCGCCCTTGCGCACGCTGAGGCTCACGCCGTCGACCGCCTTGACCGAATCGTTGCTGCGGTTGAACAGCCGCCCGCGGACGGGAAAGTGCTTCTTCAGCCCTTCGATCGTGAGCAGCGCGTCAGCCGACATGGAGCCAGCACCTCACGTCGTGCGTGGTTCCGACGGGGCTGAGCGGTGGCTCTTCGAGGCGGCAGCGCTCGTGGACCTTCGGGCAGCGATCCTGGAAGGCGCAGCCTGCGGGGAGATCGTGAATGTTCGGCACCATGCCGGCGATGGCCGGCAGGATCCTGTCCGGCGACGGCGGCTCGTCCATCCGCGGAATCGAGGCCATCAGCCCTTCGGTGTAGGGATGCAGCGGCTGCTCGAACAGCGAGGCAACGTCGGCATGCTCGACGATCTGGCCGGCATACATGACCGCCACGCGTTGGGCCATCTCCGCCACGACGCCGAGATCGTGGGTGATCAGCAGGATCGAAATCCCCGAGTCGCGCTGCAGGCTGCGCATCAATTCGAGGATCTGCGCCTGGATGGTGACGTCGAGCGCCGTCGTGGGCTCGTCGGCGATCAGCATGCGCGGCCCGCAGGCCAGGGCGATGGCGATCATCACGCGCTGGCGCATGCCGCCGGAGAGCTCGTGGGGAAACTGGGCGATGCGCCGCGCCGGATCGGCGATCCCGACCTTCGCCAGCATGTCCGTCGCATAGACCAACGCTTCGCGGGGCGGCAATCCGCGATGCAGGCGGACGACCTCGGCAATCTGTTCGCCGATCCTGAGGACGGGATTGAGCGAGGTCATCGGCTCCTGGAAGATCATGGAGATGCGATTGCCGCGAATGCGCCGCATCTCCTCTTCCCCGGCCGAGGCAAGATCCGTTCCCTCGAAGACGATCCGGCCCTGCACGATGCGGCCGGCCGGCTGCTGGATCAGGCGCAGGATGGACTGCGCCGTCACGCTTTTGCCCGATCCGGATTCGCCGACGAGGCCCAGCGTCTCGCCCCTGCCGATCGACAGGTCCACGCCCCTCACGGACTTCGCGACCTTGTCGTCGACGAAGAAGTAGGTGTGCAGATCCTCGATGTTCAGAAGGACGTCGTCCACTGGCGCCTCATCGATCCGATTGGTGGGCCGTCCTAGCTGCGGCCGGGCTCGGGCTCGCCGCGCTCGGCGTCGCTCAGCTGCAGGCGCCAGCCGTCGGGATCGCGCAGCAGCGCGTTCTTGCGGCCGGTGGCGCGAGAGGGATGGACGTCCTTGTGGAACTTGATGCCCTTGGCGACGAGGTCGGCGTGGGTCTTGTCGATGTCGATGACCTTGAAGGAGATGTGATTGATGCCTGGATTCTCCTCGGTCATGACCGAGTGGATCTCGAAGATCGGCGAATTCTCGCCCGGCATCTGCAGCTCGGCCGAGCCGCCGTGATGGTCGGTCCAGGTCAGTAGCTTGAAGCCAAGCTTTTGATAAAACTCAACGAATTCCTTCACGTCCTTCACGACGAGTTCGATGTGGTCGATGCCGACGATCATGCGTTGCTCCCTCGATGTGCAATTGCGCATTGTCGACAATCTATAATTTACCAAATCGTGTCAATCGACTAGTGTGCCGCCCGACATGACTGCGCTGAAAATCGCCAAGCGGCCTTCCCTCGTCTCGCTCGTCTTCGACGAACTCGAGCGGATGATCATGGACGGCACACTGAAGCCGGGTGATCCGATCAACGAAAAGGCCCTAAGCGACACCAATGGCCTGAGCCGCGCGCCGATCCGCGAGGCGTGCCGGCGGCTGGAGCAGGCCGGCCTGGTCGAGATCATCACCAACCGTGGCGTCTTCGTGCGCAAGATCTCGCGGCGCTCCGCGGAGGAGCTGTGCGAGATCAAGCTCGTGCTGAACCGCCACATCAACAAGCTGATCCTGGAGCGCATCAAGCCCGCGCAGGTCGCGGTGTTGCGTGCGCTGGTGGCCAAGATCGAACAGCAGGCAAAGCTGGGGAACCTGTCGCGCTACTACGCGCTGAACGAGGAGTTTCATCACAGCCTGATCGACATCGCGGGCAACGCGCGCCTGTCGGAAATCTACAAGGGCCTGAACAAGGAGCTGAACCTGTTCCGCTGGCGCGCCTTCCGCGAGGCGCCGGCGCTGGAAGACTCCATGTCGGCCCACCAGGAGATCATCAACGCTCTTGCTGCCGGCGACGACGAGACCTTCTGCCGGGTGGTCGAAGAGCATCTCGTCGCGACCAATCGCCGGATCCTGTCGCGCGATCTCGACGACGATGTGCCGGATACCGCGCCGCGGCGTATCGCGGCCAGCGGCTGACGGGTCCCACCAGTTTCAACGCCAGTTCAATGGGAGAGTGAAGAGATGGCTTATGTCGTTACGCCGCCGGCCACGGTCGGCGTGCCGGTCCACGGGACCGGCGACCTGTTCCCGGTGCGCCGCATCTTCTGCGTCGGCCGCAACTATGCCGCCCACGCGCGCGAGATGGGCCACGATCCCGATCGCGAGCCGCCCTTCTTCTTCACCAAGCCGGCCGACGCGATCGTGATCTGTGCCGATCCGAAGAACCCCACCAAGGTTGCCTATCCGCCCGCCACCAAGAACCTGCACCATGAGATGGAGCTGGTCGTGGCGATGAAGTCGGGTGGCGCCAACATCCCGGTCGAGAAGGCGCTGGACCATGTCTACGGCTACGGTGTCGGCCTCGACATGACGCGCCGCGACCTGCAGAACCAGGCCAAGGACATGGGCCGCCCGTGGGACATGGGTAAAGGCTTCGACCAGTCCGCGCCGATCGGTGAGATCTATCCGGCCGCACAGATCGGCCATCCGTCGAAGGGCACGATCCAGCTCGATGTGAACGGCAAGACGCGCCAGAAGTCGGACCTCAACGCGCTCATCTGGAGCGTGCCCGAGACGATTTCCTACCTGTCGGGCCTGGTCGAACTGGCCGCCGGCGACCTGATCTACACCGGCACGCCGGACGGCGTGGCGGCGGTGGTGAAGGGCGACACGCTGTCCGGCTTCGTCGACGGCTGCGGCACGGTTACGTGCGTGCTGGTGTAGCTTTCATCATTGGACCGCGGGTCTGGCGACCTGCGGTCCGCATGAAATTCTTGTCCGTTCTGCGCGGTGCGGGCTCTCGCGCTTATGAAAGCGCTGCCGCCCGCTAACAGCTTCAGCTTCGCTGAAGCTGTTAGAGCTGTTGGGCCCTGAACGTATCGCACTGGCGCGGGTCGCCCGTGTCCAGCCCCTTGCGGAACCAGCGTGCGCGCTGCGCGCTGGTGCCGTGCGTAAAGCTGTCGGGCACGACCCGGCCCTGGCTCTGCTTCTGCAACGCGTCGTCACCGATCGCGGAGGCGGCCGCCAGCGCTTGCTCGACGTCCTTGTCGTCGATCATCTTGCCGCCGCGCTGCTTGTCGGCGCGGTTCGCCCAGACACCGGCGAAGCAGTCGGCCTGGAGTTCGGTCCGCACCGACAGCGCGTTGCCGTCGCGCTTGCTCATGCTCTCGCGCATCTGCTGCACCTTGCCTGAGATGCCGAGCAGGTTCTGCACGTGATGGCCGACCTCGTGGGCGATCACGTAGGCCTGCGGAAACTGGCCGGGCGCGCGGAAGCGGCGCGCCAGCTCGTCGAAGAAACCGAGGTCGAGATAGACCCGCTGGTCGGCCGGGCAATAGAACGGGCCCATCGCCGCCTGGCCGACGCCGCATTCGGTGCGCGTGGCGTCACGGAACAGGACCAGCTTCGGATCGCGATACTGGCGGCCCATGTCGCGGAAGACCTCCTGCCAGACATCCTCGGTGCTCTTGAGCACCCGAGAGACGAACTGGGTCTCGGCGTCACCGGCCGGCGCCTGCGCGCCAGGCGTGCGGCTGGCCGAGGAAGAAGGAGGGGCCGGCGTGTAGCTCGACGTGCCGCCGCCAGCGATGTCGCTGAGGATGGCGCCCGGGTCGGCGCCCATGATCATGGCGATGACGACGAAAGCCACCAGGCCGAAGCCGCCCTTGAACAGGCCACCGCCCCCGCCGCCCATCGGAATGGGAAAGCCGCCCCCGCCGAAGCCTCCGCCGCCGAATCCGCCGCCTTCGCTGCGGCGATCCTCGATGTTGCTGCTCTGGTCGCCATCCATCTGCATGGCTAGGTCTCCTTAGTCGACATGTCCCCGGCGGGATCGTCTTCGGATGGTCTATAGTGTCCGGCGATGAGTCTCACCATTGCGACCTGGAACATAAACTCGGTCCGGCTGCGGATCGGAAACGTCGAACGGTTCGTGAAGTTGCGCAAGCCCGACGTGCTGTGCCTTCAGGAGACCAAATGCCCGGACGAGTTCTTCCCGCACGAGGCCTTCGAGCGGATGGGTTACACCCATCGCTTCGTGCAGGGGATGAAGGCCTATAACGGCGTGGCGGTCCTCTCGAAGGTGCCGTTCGCCGCAGGCAACATCCACCATCGGTGCGGCAAGGAGGATTGCCGCCACGTCGAGGTCGCGCTGGATGTCGGGGGCGACCCGATCCTGCTCGACAATCTCTACATCCCCGCGGGCGGCGACATTCCCGACCCCGACCTCAACGTGAAGTTCGCGCACAAGCTCGACTTCTACCGCGAGATGGCGGCCTGGTACGCCGAGCGCAAGCCCGGCCCGCGCGCCCGCAAGGGCCTGCGCCGCATAACGGTGGGCGATCTCAACGTGGCGCCGCTGGAGCACGATGTGTGGAGTCACAAGCAGCTCCTCAAGATCGTCTCGCACACGCCTGTCGAGGTGGAGCTGTTCGGCAAGCTCCAGGCCTCGCTCGACTGGATCGACGTCCCGCGCCGGTTCGTGCCGGAAGACCAGAAGCTCTATTCCTGGTGGAGCTACCGCAACAATGACTGGCGCGTGTCCAACCGCGGCCGGCGGCTCGATCATATCCTGGCAAGCCCCGGCCTTGCCGGCGCGATCCACAGCCACCACATCGACGTGGACTTGCGCGACTGGGAGAAGGCATCGGACCATGTGCCGGTGTCGGCGACGTTCGAGGTTTAGGGGGAGCCCGCCATGCTGCAAATCATCTTCACCATCCTGATCGGCTTCGTGGTCGGCCTGCTGGCCCGCTGGATCGGTCCAGGTGCGCAGATCCAAGGCTTCTGGATCACCGTTCTCATCGGAGTCGTGGGCTCTGTCATCGCGACCTATGGCGGTCAGGCGCTCGGTCTCTATCGCGCCGGCCAGCCGGCCGGCTTCATCGGCTCGGTCGTCGGCGCCGTCGTGCTCCTGGCGCTGGTCCAGCTCTTCGGCCGCTAACTCACGCGATAGATGAAATAGCGGTCCTTCGGCACGCCCGGAGGATCGGGCTGGCGCTGCCAGCGTGCGACGTCGAGCGACTGGTTGGCGAGCACATAGCCGCCTGAAACGGCCAGCCGGTCGAGCGCCGGACCCAGCCACTTGCCCATTTCGACGTTGGCCGCATGATCGCCGGTGCCGAGATCGGTGTGGATCAGCGCCGCCGTCGCGCCGAGCCTCGTCACGGCTTGCGGGATCGTCGTGTCGGCATCGCCGAGGAACAACCGGTCGTCGGGCGGTATGCAGTCGGGATGGGCGGCCACCTTGCGCTCGAACACGTAGATGTCGCGGCCGGGAAACAGCTCGCGCAGATGGTCGTAGGTACGGCCGTTGCCCAAGCCCACTTCGAGAAGGGGGCCCTGCACGGCATCGATCGCGGGCTTGAGAAAGTTCAGGCAATCGCGCTGCGCCTGCATGCGCGCTATGAAACTGTCGAGACGACTCATGACGATGCGATGACTCCCGCGGTCCTCAGGCCGCCTTGGTCGCGGCGCGCAGTTTCTGGTTGGTGTCTTCCAGGCGATGGGCCAGCTCGCGCATGATCTCGATCGCCATCTCGGGAAATTCCGCGACCAGGCGATAGAACATGTCCTTGGTGATCTTGAGGGTCGCGAGCGGCTCCTTCGCCTTGATCGTCGCGGTGCGCGGGACGTCGCACAGGATGGCGATCTCGCCGAAGAAGCTGTTGCGCTTCATCTCGGCCACCGCGATCTGGCCGCTCGGCGTGTCGATCAGCACGTCGGCGGTCCCGCCCAGGATGACGTACATCGTGTCGCCCGGATCGCCCTGGTGACAGACCTCCTGGCCGATCGCGAAGTTCACCCGCTCGCTGGTGAAGGCCAGCAGCTTCAATCTCGCCTGCTCGACCTTCGAGAAGATCGGCACGCCCTTCAGCAGCTCTACTTCCTCGTTGAGGTTCATCGTGTCCTCCTCGGTGCGTCTAAGCCGATGCCATGAGATCGGCGTAAAGCCCGCCTTTGGCCGCCAGCTCCGACGGCGATCCCTGGGCGACGACGCGGCCGCCCTGCATGACGACTACCATCTCGAACGGCTCGGCCTGGTTGGGCCGGTTGGCGATCCAGAACACGCCGCGATTCGCTTCCGCGGCGCAGGCCAGGATGTTGTCCCGGATGCGGTCCTGGGTGCGGCCGTCGAACATGGCGACCGCCTCGTTGACCACCATCAGTTCTGGACGCTTGATCATTGCCCGGGCGATGCCGAGCTTCTGGCGCTGGGTGGCGGGCAGCCTCTTGCCGCCGACGCCCACATTGTATTCCAGTCCGACCTCGATCACCGAATCGCGCAGGCCGAGTTCGTCGAACACCTGGGCGATCAGGGTCCCGATGCGCTCCCCGGCCTGTGCCTGCCCGTAGACCAGGCGGCCGAACAGGATGTTGTCCTGCAGGGTGGCGGCGCTGTTGTAGCGCTCGAAATCGTAGAACTCGACGGCGTCCCGCAGGTTGGCCGGCAGGCCCTCGGCGAAGGCGCGCCGGGCACCGAGGATGCGCTCCTCCATGTCCGCGTCGATCAGGCCGAGGCGATGGCGCGCCTCGATGTAGCGGAACGGCAGGGTCATCAGCCGGATGCGGTCCGCTTCGGGCACCGCCTCGATGCCCTTGCCGCCCAGTCGCTGCAGCAGCAGCCGGACGTTGGGCAACTCGTCCGCGGAGATGAAGCTGTACTGCTCGAACAGCGGATTGTCGGGCGACAGGCCCGAGAAGAGTTCGACCATGGTCTCGGCGATGCTGAGACCCATGCGCTGCAGGTCGATGTCCAACCCGGTCTTCTTCAGTACCGACAGCACGTAGGGATCGGCGGCGAGATTGTCGCCGTCGAACTGCTTGCCGAGCGCGGTGCCGAACAGCAGGTTCTCCGCCACCGACAGGTTCTTGTTGTAGTGATCCTTGTTGAACGGCTCGACGAGGCCGGCATAGGTGCCGTCCTGCAGGTGCTCGTGCAGCGTATGCCGGGCCTTCAGGATCTTCTCGGCGAGATCGGGCCGAGCCGCCGCGTCGATCGTGCCGCGCAGACCCAGCGAATAGATGTCCTCGTCGAGCTCGACCTGCTTCAGCACCCGCACCATGCAGGGCAGAAGGTCGGCCGGGCCGGTGGCGCCTGCCAGCTCGTAGTCGACCCAGTCGGCATTGGGATCGAACGCCGGATTGCCGGCGCGCTCCGATTCCTTCCAGAAATTTTCGCGCAAGGCCCTCGTCGCGTCGTCATAGGTCGCCGGCGCCACGGGGCGCAGCTTGAGCCCGAACAGCAGGTTGTCACGGACCGACACCGGGAACAGATAGGTGTCCTGGCCGACATAGGCCAGTCGCGCACCGATGATGTATTCGGGCAGCTGGAAGAAATCCTTGCCGTCGATGCGGATGGAACCGCTGGCCGGCAGGGCCTGCCGCGCCAGCACATAGCCCAGGACCTCCTTGCCCGAGCCCGATCCGCCGATCACCGCCACGCGGCGGTTGGTCGGCAAGGTCAGCGAAAGGCTGTCGAGCTGCTTGACCCGGCCATCCTCGGAAACGACCACGCCCGCCAGCGCCAGCTCCTTGCCGAGCGGCGGCGGCGGGCCGTCGGGAATCACCTGCAGTTCCGGGGGCATCATGCCCTCGGGCTGGAACTGGTCGATGACCTGCTCGTACTTGATCTGCACGTCCTGGCGCTGCTGGTCCCAGTCGATCAGCTCCTTGATCGGCGAGGGCAGGTCCTTGTAGGCGAGCAGCACGCCGACCACCGCACCGACGTCCATCTGACCCGTGATCGCGAAGTAGCCTCCGATCAGGTAGATCGCGAAAGGCGTCGCCTGCGACAGGATGTTGTTCCAGAACTTGGCGACGAACTTCTTCTGGTAGAGGTCGAAACGGATCTTGAAGATCCGGCCCAACCGCTCGGAAATGTCGGCGCGCTCGTAATTGGCGGCACCGTGGATGTGGATCTCGTGCACGCCGTCGGCCGTCTCGGCAATGCGGCCGGCGAGCTGGCGGGCCGAAATCTGGCGCTCGCGCCCCAGCACCAGGACGGGTCTGCGCAGCCGCGGGATGATCGCCATCTGCGCCGCCAGCAGGACGATCACGATGATCCCGAGCAGCCAGTTCTGCATCATGATGAAGATGATGGCCGTGAGGGCCTGGCCACCGAGGAACATCGGCTGGACGAAAGCGTCGCCGATGAAGCCGCCCAGCGGCTCGACCTCGTCCTTCACCATAGTGGCCAGCTCGGCCTGCTTGACCTTGCGGAAGTGGGCCGGCGGGAAGCGCAGGATACGGTCGTAGAGCTCGTAGCGCAGGCGGCGCAGCATGCGCTCGCCCATCCGGCCCTTCTGGGTGTTGATCGTCTTCTTGAACAGGCCGTTCACGACGACTGCGCCCAGGAAGACGAAGCTCATGACCACCAGGTACTGGAGCTGGTCGACCTGGAAACCGTCGAAGAAGCGGATGACCTTGCCCGGGAAGATGGCGGTCAGGTCCAGCTCCCAGACCAGGAAGGGGATGGTCTTGCTGTTCTTGAACGCGTTGCCCTGGATGCCGTTGTTTATGACCGACTTCGGCACCGTCAACGACATGAAGTAGAAAATCTGGGCGAGCACCACCAGCAGCAGGATCACGACCTGTTCGGGCCGGCTGTGCCGCCAGATGTAGGAGAAAAGGCTGCGTTCCATGAACCCTGCGTCGCCACGATCGCGCTTCCCCCTATAGGCGATCAGGCCCTTGATTACATTAGATTTTTGCCGGGTTGCCGCACCGGGGGTTCGCGACACCCCTGGCTTGTGGCATAGTCGGTCCGTCGTTCACCGGTCGGGGCAATAGCCGCTTCGGCGAGGGAGAGGCCAATGCCCGCCAGCACCCGGTCCAAGCGTGTGCTCCTGTACAGCCACGATTCGTTCGGTCTCGGCCATGTGAGTCGCTGCCGGACGATCGCCAATGCGATCGTCGAGGCCGACCAGTCGGTCTCGGTGCTCATCCTGTCCGGTTCCCCGGTCGTCGGCTCCTACGAATTCCGATCGGGTGTCGACTTCGTGCGCATCCCCGGCGTGGTGAAGATCGAAACCGGCGAATACGACTCGGCGAACCTGCGCATGAACGTCGAGCACACGCTCGAAATGCGCACCCGCATCATCCGCGACACCGCCGACATCTACAGGCCCGACCTCTTCATCGTCGACAAGGAGCCGCTCGGCCTGCGCGGCGAGGTCGGTCCGGCGCTGCGGCTGCTGAAGGAGCGTGGGACGCCCCTCGTGCTCGGCCTGCGCGATGTGATGGACGACCCCACCCAGCTCGCCAAGGAATGGGAGCGCAAGAACGTCGTGCCGGCGCTGCGCGATCTCTACGACGAGATCTGGGTCTATGGCCTGCCGCAGGTCAACAAGCCGCTGACCGGCATCGACGTTCCGCCGTCGGTCCGTCACAAGATGGTCTATACCGGCTACCTGCGCCGCGAGCTCCCGCTGCATGGCGACGTGCCGCACGAGATGGAAGAGATCGACGGTCCCTTCATCCTGGTCACGCCCGGCGGCGGTGGCGACGGCGTCGAGCTGGTCGACTGGGTGCTGGCCGCCTACGAGACCGATCCGAACATTCCCTACGGTGCGGTCATCGTGTTCGGCCCATTCATGTCGGCCACCGCGCGCGAGGCCTTCAAGGAACGCGCGGCGAAGTTCCCGAACATCCGCACGCTCACCTTCACCAACAATCTCGGCGCCCTGATGCAAAAGGCGGCCGGCGTCGTCGCCATGGGCGGCTACAATACGTTCTGCGAGATCCTGTCGTTCGACAAGAGGGCGATCATCGTGCCGCGCACCCGGCCGCGCCTCGAGCAGTTCATCCGCGCCCGCGCCGCCCGCAACATCGGTCTGGTCGAGATGCTCGATGCCGATCGCGGCCGCGCCCCCCAGGCCATGGCGACAGCCCTGCGTCACCTGCCGCAGCAGGGCCTCCCGAGCGACGTCGTGGTCCCGGGGCTGCTCGACGGGTTGCGCAGCGTCTGGCGTCTCGTGTCCAAACAGCTTTCCCATCCGCATCGGGGGCCTGCATCGCTCGAAAGCGCCGCGCAGGGCGGTGAACTCGCCTCCGCCGACCCGGTGCCGCTGCCCGGACGCGCCCGGACCTGACCCCGGCCATCGATGTCGCAAACCGGCGGGGCAAAAGTCGCGGTCATCCTGAAGGGCTGGCCGCGCCTCTCTGAGACTTTCATCGCGCAGGAGATCGCAGGACTCGAGGCGCGGGGCGTGGCGCTCGAACTCTGGTCGATGCGCCAGCCGACCGACACGGCGCGGCATCCGGTGCATGACCGCGTGCGCGGCCGGGTCACTTACTTGCCCGAGTACCTCAAAGACCAGCCTGGCCGCGTCTTCGCCGCCTGGCTGAAGGCGCGTCGCCTGCCGGGCTACGCCGCGGCGCACGCAAGGTTCCTGGCCGACCTGAAGCGCGACCGTACGTCGAACCGGGTTCGCCGCTGGGGTCAGGCGCTGGTGCTGGCGGCCGAGCTGCCGCCCACGATCGAGCGGCTCTACGCGCACTTCCTCCACACGCCGGCCTCGGTGACGCGCTACGCCGCCACGATGCGCGGCCTGCCGTGGAGCGTATCGGCGCATGCCAAGGACATCTGGACCAGCGAGGGCTGGGACGTCCGCGAGAAGCTTGACGATTGTGCGTGGCTCGTGACTTGCACCAATGTCGGCCTCGAGCGGCTGAAGGAACTGGCGTCGAAGCCGGAGAAGCTGAGGCTCGTCTATCACGGGCTCGATTTCACCCACCTCCCGGCGCCGCCACCACCCCGTCCACCGCGCGACGGCTCCGATCCGGCCGATCCCGTCGTGATCCTGTCGGTCGGCCGCAAGGTCGAGAAGAAGGGCTACGACGATCTGCTGAACGCGCTGGCCGCATTGCCTGCCGGTCTTCACTGGCATTTCGAGCATGTCGGCGCCGGCAGCCTGTCCGACGCGCTGAAGGCCCAGGCCGCGTCGCTCGGCATCGCCGATCGCTGCGTCTGGCACGGCGCTCAGCCGCAGAAGGCGGTGTTCGCGGCGCTGGCGCGCGCCGATCTCTTTGTGCTTGCGAGCAAGAAGGCGGCCGACGGCGATCAGGACGGCCTGCCGAACGTGTTGATGGAAGCCGCGCATCAGGGCTTGCCGCTGGTGTCGACACAGGCGGCCGCCATCGGCGAGTTCATCGAGGACGGCAGGACCGGCCTGCTCGTGCCGCCGGCGTCTCCGCACGAATTGAGTGCCGCCCTGGGCCGCATGATCGCCGATCCGGCCTTGCGGCAGCTTCTGGCGCAACGCGCCGGTGAAGTTGTGCGCACGCGCTTCTCCTACGAAGCCGGCGTCGATTGGATCGCGTCGGCGCTGCAGGGCCAGCGGAGCGAAAGCACCGTCACCGCGCGCGCCGCCGAGTAGTCATGCGCGTGCTGCTGCACACGCCGCTGAAGGCGCCCGACAATCCCGTGCCGTCGGGCGACCGCGAGATGGCGCGGGGGCTGGTGCGCCTCCTCGAACGTCTCGGCCATGAGGTCCTGATGCCGGACCTGAGCCGGGTCGCGCCCGGGGCGCCGCCGGTTGCCAGCCATCTCGCGCTCGAACGGCGTGCGCGGGCACAGGCGACGAGACTGATCGCCCGCTGGCGGGCGTTGCCGGCCCTTCATCCGGAGCGCTTCGATCTCTGGCTCACCTACCATTGCTATTACCGCAAGCCCGATTGGCTGGGTCCCGTCGTGTCGCGGGTGCTGGGCATTCCCTATGTGATCGTCGAAGCCTCGCACGCGCCGCGGCGCGCGCAGGGACCGACGCGGATCGGCCATCGCGCCGTCGAGCGCGCGCTGGCGGCGGCCGACCTGGTGCTGACGGTCAATCCGCGCGACGTGGCCGGCGTCAAGGCACGGCTGCGGACCGGGGCGCGCCAGCTCTGGCTCCCGCCCTTCATCGACGTCGCGCCGTTTCGCGTCCCCTCGCGCCGCGATCCAGGGCAGCCGCCCTTGTTGCTCAGCGTCGGCATGATGCGCACGCGCGACAAGCTCGAGTCCTACCGTGTGCTGGCCGCCGCGCTCGGCCTGCTGAAGGATCTCGACTGGCGGGCCTTGCTGGTGGGCGACGGACCGGCGCGGCCGGAGGTCGAGGCCTTGATGGCGCCGTTCGGGTCGCGGGTGCGCTTCGCCGGAGTCGTGCCGCATGCGGAACTGCCGGCGCTTTACGCCTCGGCGGACCTTTACCTTTGGCCCGCGATCAACGAAGCCTACGGCATGGCCTTTCTCGAAGCCCAGGCGACCGGCCTGCCCGTCGTCGCTGGCCGCACGGGGGGCGTTCCGGCCGTCGTCGCCGATGGCGTCAGTGGTCTGCTGACACCAATCGGCGATGCCGCCGCGTTTGCCGCCGCCGTTAGGCGCCTGCTCCAGGCACCGGCTGAACGCGCGCGTCTTGGCGCCGCTGCCGCCGCACGCGTCGCCACGCATCACGACGAGCGCGCGGCGGCGCACGCGCTCGCGTCGGCCTTGGCGACATTGCCGGGCCTGCGGCCATGAGGGCGATGCCGTTCGCGATCCTGCGTCATGCGCCCACGGTCTGGAACGGCGAAGGCCGGCTTCAGGGTCTCACTGACACCTGTCTCAGTCCCGAAGGCGAGGCGGCCGCCCGGGCCTGGCGCCTGCCGCCGCCGGCCGATCGCTGGAAGCGGATGAGCAGTCCGCTGCAACGGGCGCGCCGCACGGCCGAGCTCATGCAGCCTTCGGCGGCAGTCGTCCTCGACTCGCGCCTGCGGGAGATGAGCTTCGGCCTCTGGGAAGGCTTCACGGTGAAAGAGCTGCGCGCGACCGGCGGCGAACAATTCGCGGCGGCCGAAGCGGCGGGGCTCGACTTCCATCCGCCGGGCGGCGAGTCGCCGCGCATGACGATGGTTCGCCTGTCCCGATGGAGCGCCACCCTGACCGAACCGGTGGTCGCGGTGTCGCACAAGGCCGCGATCCGGGCGCTGCTGGCGCTGGCGACCGGCTGGAACATGCTGGGGAGGCCGCCGCACAAGCTCGACTGGACAAGCGCCCACTTCTTCGTGGCTCACGAGGAGGGCCGTGTGTCGATCGAACGACTGAACGTGCCGCTTACGCCATGAGCGCACGCGTCTTCTTCTATGTGCAGCACCTGCTCGGCATCGGCCATCTGCGCCGGGCCGCGACCCTGGCGCGGGCGATTTCCGCCGGCGGCTTCGACGTGCTGCTGGTCTCGGGCGGCGCGCCGGTCGACGGGCTGGCGCTGGGCGGCGCGCGGTTTCATCAGTTGCCGCCGCTGCGCGCGGCCGATGCGCGACTGAAGGATCTGGCGCAGCCCGACGGCACGCCGGTCGACGAAGCCTTTCGTGCAAAGCGCACACGGCAACTGCTCGCTTTGTTCGACGCCGAACAACCCGACATCCTGCTCACCGAGCAGTTTCCCTTCGGCCGCACGCAGCTTCGCTTCGAGCTGATGCCGCTGCTCGACGCCGCGCAGGACAGGACTTCCGCCCCTTGGATCGTGTCGTCGATCCGCGACGTGCTGCGCCGCACCGCTTCGCCGGCGCGCGTCGACGAGATGGTGCAGACCTTCGAGGCCTTCGACACGGTACTGGTCCATGCCGATCCTGCGCTGGTTCGTCTCGACGACAGTTTCCCCGCCTGGCCCGACATCCAGGATCGCGCGCTCTATACCGGCTACGTCGCTGATTCGAGTGTCGAGCCGCCGCCGGAGATCGACTTGGGCAAGGGCGAGGTGGGCAAGGGCGAGGTGGGCAAGGGCGAGGTGATCGTCTCGGCCGGTGGCGGTGCCGTCGGCGCGCCGCTGCTTCAGGCCGCCCTCGCCGCACGGCCGCTCTCGCCGCTGGCCGATCGCCGCTGGCGGCTGCTGGTCGGGCCGAACATGCCGGACAGCGACGTCGTCGCGCTGCGCGCTTCGGCCGGAGAAGATGTCATCGTCGAGCCGGTACGTGCCGACTTTCCGTCGCTGCTGCGCAACGCGGCTCTTTCCATCTCTCAGGCAGGCTACAACACCGTGGTCGAGACGCTCTGCCACGGCGATCGTGCCGTGCTGGTGCCGTTCGGCACGGCGCGCGAAACCGAACAGGCCGATCGTGCGAGGGTGCTCGTCGAGCGCGGCATGGTCGCCGCCGTCGCGCCGGATGCGCTCTCGCCGGCAAGCCTCGCGGCGGCGATCGCCAAGGCGTGGGCCGGCCCGTCGATCCGCAGCTTTCCGGCGGTGGATGCCAGGGGCGCCGCCGCCACGGTTGCGGCGCTGAAACAGATGGTGTCGCCATGAGCCATTGGCAGGCGCTCGCCGACGAGGCCGCGCGGTGGGGCGAGTTGGGCCGCACGGCCGACCTCTGGTGGCGCGACGACGATGCCGTCGATGCCGGCGAACCGCTCGATCGCCTGCTCGCCATTGCGCGGGACACTTCCATGCCGCTCGCCCTCGCGGTCGTGCCGGCCAAGGCCACGGCGGCGCTGGCGAGTCGCGTCGCGAGCGAGGCGGGCGTCGACGTGCTGCAGCATGGCTATGCCCACACCAATCACGCGGTTGCCGCGGAGAAGAAGATCGAGATCGGCCTGCAGCGGCCGGCGATGCTGACCCTGGGTGAACTGGGCACCGGCTGGATGGCGCTGGAGCAACTGTTCGGATCGCGCGCACTGCCCGTCATGGTACCGCCATGGAACCGTATCGCGCCGGTCCTCGTCCCGACCCTGCCGGAGATCGGCTATCGCGGCCTGTCGACCTTCGGACCTCGTCCGCGAGTCCATCCGGTGCGCGGCCTTCTGCAGGTCAACACGCATGTCGACCTGATCGACTGGAAGGGCGGACGCCGGTTTGCCGGCGAGGAGATCGTGCTCGACGCGCTGGTCGCGTCTCTCGCACGCGCACGCGCGGGCGAAGGTGAGCCTGTCGGCGTACTCAGTCATCATCTTGCGATGGACGCCGGGGCGTGGGATTTCCTAAGGTCGTTGTGGGAAAAGATGAGCAGGCTGGAGAACGTTCGTGTGCGCCGCGCGCGCGACCTGTTCTCCGCTGAAGTCAGGGGTCAGGGAGGGCGCGGGTGAATTCCGCCGGTCTGCGCTATCCGCAGAAGACGCTGGTTGCCGACTACACGCGCGCGGCGACGGGTGTCGTCCTGTGCGCCGCGCCCCTGCTGTTGCTCGACGTCAATCGCTGGCTGGCCGCCCTCCTGTTGGCGGGTCTCGCGCTCTTTGCTCTCTTTCTCGTCCGCACCGCGCTTCGTCACCGGACGCGCTACGTGCTGGGGCCGGACACGCTCTGTGCCGACGGACCCGCGGGCACGCTGGTGGAATGGAATCGTCTCGACCGGCTGAAGCTCAGCTACTTCTCGACCAAGCGTGACCGTTCGGATGGCTGGATGCAGCTCAGCGTGGGCTCGACAGGCGGCAGATTGATAAAGGTCGATTCGGCTCTGGAGGGCTTTCACGATATCGTGGAGCGGGCGGCGCAGGCGGCCGAGACCACGGGCGCGCCGCTCAGCGACGCGACGCGGGCGAATCTGAGATCGATGGGCATCGTGGTCGTGGGTCAGGAAGAAACCGTATGAAGGATCTGCTGCGCGTCGAGGACCTGACCGTCGAGTTCGGGGTGCACGAAGGCGTGCTGCGCGCCGTCGACAAGGTCTCGTTTTCAATCCCGCCCGGTGGCACCGTGGCTCTGGTCGGCGAATCGGGATCGGGCAAGTCGGTGTGCAGCCAGGCGATCATGGGTCTGCTGCCCCGCACGGCAAAGATCACGACCGGCTCGATCCTGTTCCAGGATCCGCGTGTCGATCAGGGCGTCGTCGACATTGCAAGCATCGATCGCTCCGGCCCGGCGATGCGGCGCATCCGCGGCGGCCAGATCTCGATCATCTTCCAGGAGCCGATGACCTCGCTGTCGGCGCTCCATACGGTTGGCGACCAGATCGGCGAGGCGGTCGAACTGCACGGCGCGCAGCCGGGTGGGCCGCTGGGCGGCAAGGCCGGCCGCAAGCTCAGCCGCGCCGAAATCGACGCGCTGACCTTCGACATGCTGCGCATGGTCGGCTTCCCCGATCCTAAGCGTGCGCTGCGCACCTATCCGTTCGAGCTCTCCGGCGGCCTGCGCCAGCGCGCCATGATCGCCATGGCGCTGGTCTGCCGTCCGGCGCTGCTGATCGCCGACGAACCGACGACCGCGCTCGACGTCACCATCCAGGCCCAGATCCTTCGCCTCATCAAGGACCTGCAGTCCGAGCTGGGCATGGCCCTGCTGATGATCACCCACGATCTCGGCGTGGTCGCCAACGTCGCCGACGACGTGGTCGTCATGTATCGCGGCAAGGTCGTCGAATCGGGAGATCTGCACGACATCTTCCGCGATCCGCAGCATCCCTATCTCCGCGCGCTCCTGCATGCGGTGCCGCGCTTCGACATGAAGCCCGGCGAGCGGCTGCAGCCGATCCGCGAGATCAAGGGGACGACCGGCCACCTGTTGAAAGAGAAGCCGGTTTCGGCCCCGACCCCGACTTTCAATCCCGACGCGCCGGTCCTGAAGGTGCGCCATGTGACCAAGACCTTCCGCATCCGCAAGGCCGACACGCTGATGGAACAGCTGATGGGTGGCGGCACGACGCGCTCGATCCGCGCCGTCAACGACGTGAGCTTCGACGTCGAGCGCGGCGAGTGCCTCGGCCTGGTGGGCGAATCGGGCTGCGGCAAGACCACGCTCAGCAAGATGCTGATGCGCGGCATCTCGGCGGACTCAGGGCAAGGCGGCCGGGTGATCTTCGACGACTGGGGCCGCAAGATCGACGTGATGAGCCTCGAGGGCGAGGAGCTGAACCGCTTCCGTACCAAACTGCAGTTCATCTTCCAGGATCCGTTCGGCTCGTTGAACCCGCGCATGACGGTCTTCGACATCCTGGTCGAGCCGCTGGTCATCCATAAGATCGGCGACGACGCCTACCGTCGCGAGATGGTGGCCGAGCTGATGGAGATGGTCGGCCTCGACCGCCGGCATCTCAGCCGCTATCCGCACTCCTTCTCCGGCGGCCAGCGCCAGCGCATCGGCATCGCGCGCGCGCTGGCGCTCAGGCCCGACATGGTGATCTGCGACGAGCCCGTCTCGGCGCTGGACGTCTCGATCCAGGCGCAGATCCTGAACCTGCTGAAGGATCTTCAGAAGCAGCTCGGCCTCACCTATCTTTTCATCAGCCACAATCTCGCGGTGGTCGATTACATCGCCGACCGTATCGCGGTGATGTGCGCCGGCCGCCTGGTCGAACTGGCGCCGGCCGGCGAGCTGTTCCGCAATCCCATGCACCCCTACACCAAAGCCCTGCTCTCGGCGGTGCCGATGCCCGATCCCGACGCCCGCCTCGACCTCGGCGCGCTGATGGAGGGCAAGGCGTCGGATCCGAGCGTCTGGCCCGAGCCGTTCCGCGACGACGGCAAGACGCCACTTTTCTGGACCGAGGCCGAACCCGGCCATTACGTCCGCGTCTCGCGGCCAAATGGACACCCCGGCGGGCGAGAGGTGGTCTGACATGCTGCAGTTCATTATCCGCCGCGTGCTGCTGATGATCCCGACGCTGTTCGTGATCAGTGCACTCGTCTACTTCATCATCGACCTGCCGCCCGGCGATTGCGTGACCTCGCAGATCGAGGAGCTGCTGGCGCGCGGCGATCCCGACGCCCACGCCCGCGCCGCCGAGCTGCGCGATCTCTACGGCCTCAACCATCCGCTCTGGCTGCGCTACCTCGACTGGGTCGGCGGCATCTTCCGCTGGGACTTCGGCCTCTCGTGCCAGGATACGGTGCCGGTCGCCGACCTGATCAGCGAAAGGATGATGCTCACCATCATCATGGAGACCTGCACGATCGCCTTCATCTGGATCGTGTCCTTCATCATCGGCGTCTATGCCGCGACGCACCAATACAAGTGGGGCGATTACGTCGCCTCGTTCATCGGCTTCATCGGCCTGTCGATCCCGAACTTCCTGCTGGCACTGGTGCTGCTCTATGTCGGCAAGGTCTATTTCGGCCTGTCGATCGGCGGCCTGATGGACCCGGAATACATCGACAAGCCGCTGAGCTGGGGCAAGATCGTGTCGGTGATGCAGCACCTGATCATCCCGGTCATCGTGATCGGCATGTCGGGTACCGCCGGCATGATCCGCCGGCTGCGCGCCAACCTGCTCGACGAACTGCAGAAGCAGTATGTCGTCACCGGCCGTGCCAAGGGCCTGCCGCCGATGAGGCTGCTGGTGAAGTACCCGCTGCGGCACGCCATCAACCCGTTCGTCGCCGACATCGGCGGCCTGCTGCCGGACGTCATCTCGGGCTCGGTCATCGTCTCGGTGGTGCTCTCGCTGCCCACGACCGGGCCGATGCTGCTGAGCGCGCTCAAGACCCAGGACGTCAACCTGGCCGCCACCTTCCTGCTGTTCGTGGCGGTCCTCACCGTCATCGGCATGCTGATCTCGGACCTGGCGCTCGCCGCGCTCGATCCGCGCATCCGCTTCGGCGCGACTTCGGAAAAGTGAGGGTGCCATGACCGACACGACACCCAATACGCCGCGCCGCGCCCCGCACTTCGTCTCCCAGGAGCCGTGGGATCCCTACGTCGCCGACAAGCTGACCGCCGAGCAGGAACGCTACTACATGGCGGGCCAGTGGAAGCTCATGTGGTGGCGCTTCCGCCGCCACAAGCCGGCCGTCGTCTCGCTGGCTTTCCTCCTGCTGATGTACTTCTCGACGCTCATCAGCGAGTTCATCGCCCCCTACGACCTGCACACGAGGCATTCGCGCTACATCTTCGCGGCCCCGCAATCGGTCCATCTGTTCCACGAGGGTTCCTTCCTCGGGCCGTTCGTCTACGGCCTCAAGATGGAGCGTGACCCGGCGACCCTGCAGCGCGTCTACTCGCCCGACACGACCAAGCCGCAGAAGCTGCGCTTCTTCTGCCTGGGCGAGAGCTACGAGTTCTGGGACCTGATCGAGGGACGGTTCCATTTCGTCTGCCCTCCGGAGGACGGCACTTTGTTCCTGCTGGGGACGGACCGATTGGGCAGGGACATGTTCAGCCGCATCGTCTACGCGGCGCGCATCTCGCTCACCATCGGCATCATCGGAATCGCCCTGTCCTTCGCGCTCGCCCTGGTCCTGGGCGGACTGGCGGGCTACTACGGCGGCTGGATCGACAGCGTCGTCCAGCGATTGACGGAGATCATCAAGAGCTTCCCGCATCTGCCGCTCTGGCTGGCGTTGTCGGCGGCCCTGCCTGTCACCTGGTCGCCGCTGCTGGTCTATTTCGGCATCACCATCATTCTGGCGCTGCTCGACTGGCCGGGGCTGGGACGCGCCGTCCGCTCCAAGCTTCTGTCGCTGCGCGAGGAAGATTACGCGGCGGCGGCCCAGATGATGGGCGCCAAGCCCGCCCGCATCATCGGCCGCCACCTGCTGCCGGGTTTCATGAGCCACCTGATCGCCTCGGCCACCCTGTCGATCCCGTCGATGATCCTGGCCGAGACCGCGCTGTCGTTCCTTGGGTTGGGGTTGCGGCCGCCGATCACGTCGTGGGGCGTGCTGCTGAACGAGGCGACGGACATCAACGTCGTGGCCGTGAACTGGTGGCTCATGCTGCCGGTGGTGCCGGTCATTCTGGTGATTCTCGCCTATCAGTTCATGGGCGACGGGATGCGAGACGCTGCGGACCCTTACGCGTAGGCGCGCGCGCCTACGCGTAAGGGTCGGCGGGCGGCAGGGCCTTCTGAGGCCCGAGAGCCCGCACGGCTCAGAACGGATGAGGGTGCCGAAACACCCTCAAGCCTCTGAAATCCTTATCTATTCTGCACCGAGCAGGCTCTCGGGCCTTCGTCGCTGCGCTCCTGCAGGCCCTGCCGCCTGCCTTGGGCTACAGGCCGGGTCGCTGCGCGCCCGGCCTGTAGCCCAAATACCCCGGTTTTGCCCTATTTGGGCCTAGCGACCGCCACCCGGCCTATCCATCTTCAACTGGTATCTCCCCCGAACGTGGTCCCCCCAAAGCCACGTTCTAGCCTCCTCGGAGGCGCTCAGGCCGTCATCTCACTCTCCCCCGAGATGACGGCCTTTTTCTTTGCCTGCCGTCGACATGCTAGGACGGCGCCCCATGGCGCCTCCGCTCCTCGAAGTGACCGGTCTGTCCTGCCGCCGCGGCGGCCGGCTGGTGTTCGACCGGCTGTCCTTTGCCCTGAGCGAAGGCGAGCTGCTGGCGCTCACAGGCCGCAATGGCAGCGGCAAGACCAGCCTCCTGCGGGCCCTGGCCGGGCTGACCCCGCCACACGCCGGCACGATCGTCTGGCAGGGGGCCGACGTTGCGCAGGATCCTGAAACCTGGCGCGGCCGGCTGGCCTGGCTTGGCCATCTCGAGGGGCTGAAGGGCGACCTCACGGTCATGGAGAATCTCGTCTTCGCCGAGCGGCTGCGCGGCGGGGAGGCAGGCGACCGGCTCGAGGGCGCGCTTCTCGCCTTCGACCTGCTCGGCCTTTCCGCACGGGAAGTGCGTACCCTGTCGGCCGGTCAGCGCCGCCGCACGGCGCTCGCCCGCATCGTCCTGTCGCAGGCCCCACTCTGGCTGCTCGACGAACCGCTAAACGCGCTCGACGCGCCGGCGCAGGCGGCTTTCCGGACGGCGTTGCAGGCCCATCTTGCCGCCGGCGGGCTCGCGATCGCCGCGACCCATGCCGAGCTCGGCATCGGGGGCGCCCAGCGGCTCGACCTGCGCGGCGGCACTTCTGTCGAGAGGCCGGCATGAGCGGCTTCGCGACCGTGCTGATGCGCGACCTGCGTCTCGTCTGGCGACGGCCGGGCGATGTCGGCGTCGTGCTCGCCTTCTTCGTCGTGGCGACGGTGCTGTTTCCGCTCGGCGTCGGCCCCGAGACCAATGTGCTGGCGCGCATTGCTGCCGGCGTCCTGTGGTGCGCCGCTTTGTTCGCGGCACTCCTGTCGCTGGAGCGCCTGTTCGCCGCAGACCACGAGGACGGCACGCTCGATCTTTTGCTGCTGGCGCCGTGGCCGCTCGAACTGGCGGCGTTGGCCAAATGCCTCGCTCACTGGATCGTGACCGGCCTGCCGCTCAGCCTGCTGGCGCCGGTGCTGGGCATCGCTTTCGGCCTCGATGGCCGGAGCCTGCTGGCGCTGGGCGCGACCTTGCTGGTCGGCACCCCCACTTTGTCGCTGATCGGCGGGCTCGCGGCCGCGCTGACGCTCGGGGCGCGCAAGTCGGGCGCGCTGCTGGCCCTGCTCGCCCTGCCTCTCTGCGTGCCGACGCTGATCTTCGGGGCGGGCGCGATCGAGACGCTGGCGGCGGGTGACGGCATCGTGACACATGTCGCGATCCTCGCGGCTCTTGCATTGGTCGCCCTGGCCACGACGCCTTGGGCGATTGCCGCAGCCTTGCGGCAAGCCGGCGAATAGGGAGGATGGGGCCGATGGCCGACCTTCATTTTCTCGCCAATCCTGCGCGTTTCCGCCGCTTCAGCCAGCGGGTGCTGCCTGGCCTCGCCTTCGCGACGGTGCTCATGCTCGCGGTCGGCGTCTACATGGCCTTCTTCGTGTCGCCGGAGGACTACCAGCAGGGCAAGACGGTGCGGATCATGTTCGTGCACGTGCCGTCGGCCTGGCTGTCGATGGGCGGCTACGCGATGCTGGCGGCGCTCGGCGCCTCGCTGCTGGTGTGGCGCCATCCGCTGGCGGCGCTGATGGCGCGCGCGGCCGCACCCGTGGGCGCGAGCTTTGCGGCGGTCTGCCTGCTGACCGGCTCGCTGTGGGGCCGGCCGATGTGGGGCACCTACTGGGTGTGGGACGCGCGGCTCACCTCGATGCTGCTGCTCTTCTTCCTCTATCTCGGCCACATCGCGCTCAGCCGTGCCTACGACTCGCCCGAGCGCGGCGATCGCGCGGCAGCGATCCTGGCGCTGATCGGCGTGATCAACCTGCCGATCATCAAGTTCTCGGTCGACTGGTGGAACACACTGCACCAGCCGGCCTCGATCACGCGGCTCGACGCGCCGGCGATCCACAATTCGATCCTCGTGCCGCTGCTCTGGATGGCGGTCTCGCTGCTCTTCCTCTTCGTCTGGCTGGTGCTGCTGCGCACCGAGACCGAGATCGACCGGCGCCGGCTCGAGAATGCCGAGGCCGCGGCATGAGCAATCATGCGGCCTATATCCTCGGCGCCTATCTCGCCGCCGCCGTAATCCTGGGCGGCCTCGTGATCGCGTCGCTCGCGGCGCGCAACAGGGTGCGGCGCGAGCTGGCGGCACGGGGGCTCGACAAGCGCCGATGACCCCTAAACGCCGCCGCCTCTGGTTGTTGCTGGGATCGCTGGGCACGCTCGGCGTCGCGGCCGCGCTCGTGCTCACGGCGCTGAACGACAATCTCGTCTTCTTCTATTCGCCGACCCAGGTCGCCGAGAAGAGCCTCGGTCCCGACCGCCGCTTCCGGCTGGGCGGGTTGGTCGAGCAGGGCAGCGTGCAGAAGGACGGACAGACCGTGCGCTTCACCGTCACCGACACGCACAAGACGGTGAAGGTCGTCTATCGCGGCATCCTGCCCGACCTTTTCCGAGAGGGGCAGGGCGTGATCGCCGAGGGTTCGATCGGCCCGGATGGCGTGTTCACCGCGCGCGAGATCCTCGCGAAGCATGACGAGAACTACATGCCGCCGGAGGTCGCCAAGGCGATCAAGGAAAGCGGGCAATGGAAAGAGCGCAAATGATGCGAAGCAGCATTTGCGCTGGTGGCGTGGAGGCTTTCATGCGCCTTCGCTGCGCTGCAAGCGCATGATTCCGGAGTTGGGCCACTTCGCGCTGATCCTCGCGCTGGCCGTCGCGCTGGTGCAGGGGACGCTGCCTCTCGTCGGCGCCAGCAGAGGCGACCTGCGCCTCATGTCGCTCGGCCGCACGGCGGCCCTCACGCAGGCGTTCCTCGTGCTGCTGGCGTTCGGCGCGCTGACGCAGGCCTATGTCACGTCGGACTTCTCCGTCCTCAACGTCGTCGACAACTCGCATTCGGCCAAGCCGCTGCTCTACAAGATCAGCGGCGTGTGGGGGAACCACGAAGGGTCGATGCTGCTGTGGGCGCTGATCCTCGCGCTGTTCGGCGCGGCGGTGGCGATCTTTGGCAACAACCTGCCAGACACGTTGCGCAGCCGCGTGCTGGCGATCCAGGCGCTGATCGGCGTCGGCTTCCTCGCCTTCCTGCTCTTCACCTCGAACCCGTTCGAGCGCGTGTTCCCCGCGCCGCCCGACGGCAACGGGCTCAATCCACTGCTGCAGGATCCCGGCCTCGCCTTCCATCCGCCGCTTCTCTATCTCGGCTATGTCGGCTTCTCGGTGACCTACGCCTTCGCCGTCGCCGCATTGCTCGAAGGCAGGGTCGATGCAGCCTGGGCGCGCTGGGTGCGGCCGTGGGCGCTCGCGGCCTGGTGCTTCCTGACGCTCGGCATCGCGCTGGGTTCGTGGTGGGCCTATTACATCCTCGGCTGGGGCGGCTTCTGGTTCTGGGATCCGGTCGAGAACGCCTCGCTGATGCCGTGGCTCGCGGGCACGGCGCTGCTGCACTCGGCCATCGTCGTGGAGAAGCGCGACGCGCTGAAGAGCTGGACGGTGCTGCTGGCCCTGCTGGCCTTCTCGCTGTCGCTGCTCGGCACCTTCCTGGTGCGCTCGGGCGTGCTCACGTCGGTCCATGCCTTCGCGCAGGATCCGGCGCGCGGCATGTTCATCCTCGCCTTCCTGCTGCTCGTCACCGGCGGTGGCTTGGCGCTCTACGCCTGGCGCGCGCCGCAGCTCCAGGGCGGCGGGCTGTTCCAGCCGGTCAGCCGCGAGGGCGCGCTGATCCTGAACAATCTGCTTCTCTGCACCTTGGCGGCCACGGTGCTGCTGGGCACGCTCTATCCGCTGTTCCTCGACCTGCTGACCGGCAACAAGGTCTCGGTCGGACCGCCGTTCTTCAACGCGACCTTCGTGCCGCTCTGTGCCCCGCTGTTCGCCGCGCTCTGCGTCGGGCCTTTCCTCGGCTGGAAGCGCGCCGAGCTGTGGCCGGCGCTGATGCGGCTGCGGATCGCGTTCGTCGTGTCGCTGGCGGCGATCCTCGTGGCGATGACGATGATCGACAGCCGTTCGACGCTCGCCGCGCTCGCCTTCGGCTTCGGCGTCTGGCTGATCGTCGGCAGCCTCGCGGCGCTCACGGACCGCGTCCGCAGCGGCACGCTCCGCACCATCCCGCGCTCGACCCTGGGCATGGTGATCAGCCACGCGGCCCTGGGTGTCGTCGTGCTGGGCTCGGTCGCGACCTCGTCGTGGAACACCGAGCTGATGCAGACCATGAAGCCCGGCGACAAGGTCTCCTTCGCGGGCTACGCCGTGCAGCTCGAGCGGATGGACGAAGTGCAGGGCCCCAACTACGTGGCCGAGCGCGCGACGCTCAATGTCACCGTCGGCGGCAAGCCCTACACCGTGCTGCAGCCCGAGCGTCGGCTGTTCACCGTGCAGCGCCGCCAGGTCGCCGAGACGGCGATCCAGACCAACGGGCTGCGCGACTTCTATGCCACGCTGGGCGAGGGCAACCCGCAACAGGGCTGGGTGATCCGCCTCTATCTCAATCCGCTGGCGCCATGGATCTGGCTCGGTGCGGCGCTGTGCGCGCTGGGCGGCTTCGTCTCGCTGTCGGACCGGCGCCTGCGCATCGGCGCGCCGTCGCGGCGCCCCTCATCATTGCAGCCGGCCGAATAGATGCGGCGCCTCCTCTTCATCCTGCCGCTGCTGACGCTCGCGCTGATGGCCGGCTTCTTCGCCTGGTCGCTGACCAGCGGCCGCGACCCCGCCTCGATCGGCTCGGTGGTCGTCGGACGCGAGGCGCCGAAGCTCGACCTGCCGGCGTTGCGGCCCGGCGATCCGCCGCTCACCGGCGCGGCGCTGCGCACCGGCAAGCCGGTGATCGTGAATTTCTTCGCGAGCTGGTGCACGCCCTGCCTTGCCGAGCATCCGCTGTTCACCCGGCTGGCCGAGCGCGAGGGCGCGACGATCATCGGCATCGCGTGGAAGAACAAGCGCGAGGACGCGACGGCGTGGCTGAAGAAGCTCGGCGATCCCTTCAAGTTCGCGGGCCTCGACCTCGACGGCAAGACCGGCCTCGACTGGGGCCTCTCCGGCGTGCCCGAGACCTACCTGATCGACGGCGCCGGCATCGTGCGCCGCCACTATCGCGGGCCGATCACCGAGCGCGACCTCAACGAGACGATCCTGCCGTTCCTGAAGGGAGCGGTGAAGTGAAGTCGCTCCTCAAATTAATCCCGTCGTCTCGACCGGAGCGCCGCAGGCGCGGAGCGGAGAGACCTTCTCTCCACGAAAAGCCGGCAATGCGTCGAGAGAAGGTCTCTCCGCTCCGCCTCGCTGCGCGAGGCTCCGGTCGAGACGACGGGAGTTATTTGAGGAGCCTGAGAGCGCTGCTCTGCCTGCTCGCCCTGCTGTTCACCCTCCCCGCCCACGCCGTCGAACCGTCGGAAATCCTCCCCGACCCCGCGCTCGAATCCCGTGCCCGCGAGATCGGCCGCGCGTTGCGCTGCGTCGTCTGCCAGAACCAGTCGATCGACGATTCCTCGGCCGAGGTGGCGCGCGACATGCGCCGGGCCGTGCGCGAGCGGCTGACCGCAGGCGACAGCGACGGCGACGTCTTCGCCTTCATGGTCGCGCGCTACGGCGACTACGTGCTGCTGAAGCCGCCCTTCAAGGCCGGCACGCTCGTCCTGTGGCTGGGCGCGCCGCTCGTGCTGCTGGTGGCCGGGGGCGCGCTCCTCCTCGCCGCGCGCCGCCGCCGCGCCCAACCCGTCACGGCGCCAAAACCACTCGACGAGGAGGAGCGCCGCCGCCTCGACGCGCTCCTGAAGGGCTGACGGGCGATGCTCGAATTCCTGCTGGCCCTTCTCACCACCGCGACGGTCGCAGCCCTTCTCTGGCCGCTGCTGCGCACGCGCCTGCCCGCACGCGACCGGCTAAGGGCTGAACTGGCGATCTACCGCGACCAGCTTGCCGAGCTGGATCGCGAACGCGCCGCCGGCACGCTCGGCCCCACCGAAGCCACCGCCGCGCGCACCGAGATCGAGCGCCGCATGCTGGCCGCCGGCGATGCCGCCTCGGCCACGGCCAAAGCAAAGACCTCCTCCGACGCGGTGCAGAAGTGGCTGCCCCCGGCGCTCTCGCTCTTCGTCCCGCTGCTGGCGCTCGGCCTCTACCTGCAGGTCGGCCGCCCCGGCCTGCCCGCCGCGCCCTTTGCCGATCGTGTCGCCGAGCGCGGCACCGGCCACACCGGCCCGCAGCAGCTCGACGTCGCACGCCTGCTGACCGAGGCGCGCGCGCGTCTGGCGCAGGACCCCAACGATGCCGACGCGCTGGCCGCGTTGGCTGAGGGCCTGACTCTGGAGGCCGGCGGCACCGTCACCCCGCAGGCGCTCGACGCGCTGCGCCGCGCGCTGCAGGCGCGGCCCGACGATCCGCGCATCCTCTACTATCTCGGCCTGCACGAGGCGCAGAGCGGCGATTCGAAGGCCGCGATCGCCCGCTGGAGCGACCTTGTAGCGAAGAGCCCGCCCGACGCACCGTATCTCGGCCTGCTGCGCGCCGAGATCGCGCGGGTGGCGAAGGCTGCCGGCATCGAGGTGCCGCAACCGGCCCAACCCCCGCCATCCACCATGCCGACGCCCAGCCGCGAGCAGCAGGAGGCGATGGCGCAGCTCCCGCCGGAGCAGCGCCAGCAGGCGATCCGCTCCATGGTCGAGGGGCTGGCCGCTCGCCTCGCCGACGCGCCGCAGGACCGCGCCGGCTGGCTGCGCCTGGCCAATGCCTGGAAGGTGCTGGGCGAGAACGCCAACGCCGCCGACGCCTACGGCCGCGCCGACACGCTGGCCCCCGTCGACGCGCGCATCCTGGCCGACTGGGCCGAGGCGCATGTGCGCCAGCTGGCGCCCGGCGCCGTGCCGTCGCCGCAGGCCGTCGCCGTGCTGGAGCGGCTGGAGAAGGCCGAGCCGCGCAACGCGCTGGCGCTGTTCTATCTGGGCGTCGCCGCCGAAGCCGCGGGCAACAAGCCGGCGGCGCTGCAGCGCTGGAAGACGCTACTGGCCCTGCTCCCGGCGGATGCGCCGATTCGGGGGATGCTGGAGGAGCGGATTAAGGGGGCAGGGGGGTGAGCGGAGCCCGAATCTCGTACAGTCGTGGGTTGTCTACTCGATGCCTGCATGCTGAGTTTGCTTCCTTGTGCGGGGAGCAGGATGGCCGTTCCGGATTTTCAATCGTTGATGTTGCCGGTTCTCAAGGCAGTAGGGGAAAGCGGGCCAATCTCAGCACCGGATGTACGGGCGCGCGTCGCCGAGCAACTTAGATTGGCCGCGAGCGATCTCGCGGAGCTTTTGCCCAGCGGTCGCCAGTCGACGTTCGCCAATCGAATCGCATGGGCCAACATCTTCATGCGACGTGCGGGCCTGATCAGTGTCGTTCGCCGCGGCATCTACGAGCTGACCGCTGAAGGAGCATCGGTCCTCGGGAATCGCCCGTCGCGCATCGATATGAAGTATCTCGAAAGCTTCCCGTCCTATGTCAATTGGAGGAAGCGTAGCTTGCGATCCGACGATGAAGACGTCGGCATCAGCGGACCTGCCGACGGAGCGCAGGAAACGATTTCGACCAATCCCGAAGAGCAAATCGAGCAGAGCCACAAAGAGCTTACTGCGACGGTGGAAGCGGACCTCCTCGATAGGCTCCGGGCGGTTACACCGGCACAATTCGAGCAGATCATCGTCGATCTACTGGTGGCGATGGGCTACGGCGGCGGGCGCTCGGAGATGGCCAAGGCCGTTGGCCGCTCGGGCGATAATGGTGTCGATGGCGTAGTGCGCGAAGACAAACTTGGCCTCGACGTCGTCTATATGCAGGCGAAGCGATACTCTCCCACCAACCCGGTTGGTGCGGGAGAAGTCCGCGATTTCATAGGGGCCCTGGAGGGGCATCGTGCCTCAAAAGGCGTGTTCGTCACGACATCCACATTTCCGCAATCTGCGCACGATTATGTTGCGCGCGTGTCAAAGCGAGTCGTCCTGATAGAAGGCGAAGAGTTGGCGGCGTTGATGGTCGCACATGGTGTCGGTGTGCGCGTCAAGACGATCTACGAGGTCAAAGAGCTGGACGACGACTACTTCTCGGAATGAACTTTTGGATCGCCGTTCGCTTGAAGCCAAACCGTCCACTTTGGGGTTGAGGAAACGACAGAGAATGAAGTTCGCAGACATTGAGGGCCAACGTCGCGAGGCTGAACCTGGGCTTTCCGCTACATGCCCCTCTTGCCGCGCTCCCGTGATTGCCAAGTGCGGCGATCACAGAGTGTGGCACTGGGCGCACCGAGGTGTTCGCGCCTGCGATCCGTGGTGGGAGCCAGAAACAAAATGGCATAGAGCTTGGAAGAACCAATTTCCGGCAGACTGGCAAGAGACTGTCCATTTCGCCCAAAATGGCGAGAAGCACGTCGCCGATGTGAAGACCCAAAGCGGGATGGTCATTGAGTTTCAGCACTCGTTCCTCAAAGCGGAGGAACGGGCCGCTCGAGAAACGTTCTATCGCAAGATGGTTTGGGTGGTAGACGGGCGCAGACGCAAGCGCGATGCGGCACAGCTCTTGAAGTGTATCGGTCCACTTGTGTATGGCCAGCCGCCGTGGATTCTTCATGTCGCCAACCACCACGAAGAATGCGCGCTGTTGCGCGACTGGAATTCTAGCCCCGTGCCCGTCTATTTTGACTTAGGGGAAGAAGTTGGAACGCCTGTCCTTTGGCGGCGTGATCCTATCAGCCGAAGTGGCAGAGTGTATTTAACTCCAGTATCGCGTGAATCCTTCTTGCGCGCACATCGTCAAGGACTCGACGTCGAAAACCCATTTTCGGTCGGCGTTGGTGTGATTGTCGAGGGGCTCCATCGCGCCGCGCAACGACCTCAGCCGTTGGCAGGATTCCAGCAGCACGTCGCAAGAAGACGTCGTCTTTAGCGAATGCCCTAAGCAGCTACTCGGCCTGTCGATTCAATGAATTCCTGATCGCGCAGGCTAACTATCGGAATCATCAAATCGCCCAGACTGCCGACGGAAATGTAGGGATTCATCTGTTCAGTCTGATTTCTAAAAGCTTGATATTTGCCAATTCGACTAACGAGAAAGGCCGATATGTTCACGTAAAACGTGCAGAGTTCACTCTTCTATTCTTCGTCCGACAGCGTGTATGCGCATGTCTGGCATTAAACAATGCAAGGAAGCTTTGCTCCAGCGTGAGAGAGCCTCATTACCTCCCAGACAATCGCCGCCTCGCCTGGGCTGGCCTATCTCCCGCGTGGATCAACCATCCGCAGGAGGAAGCCATGTCCCATCCCGCCGCCACGCCGGACGCCGTCGTCAAGGCCTACGTCGCCACCTGGAACGAGACCGATCCCGCGCGCCGCAGCGCCGGCATTGCCGCGGCCTGGACCGAGACGGGGATCTACCGCGATCCGGTGATGGCGAGCGACGGGCATGCCGGGATCGATGCCATGCTGGCGGGCGTGCAGGCGAAGTTCCCGGGCTTCGTGCTCAAGCGCACGTCGAAGGTCGACGCTCATGGCGGCCTCTCCGGCAGCCTAGTGGGCGGCTATCTGCGTTTCACCTGGTCGCTTGGTCCGGTCGACGGGCCATCGGTCGTCGAGGGTGTCGATTTCTGCGCCCTGGCGCCGGATGGGCGGCTGGCGTCCGTGGTTGGCTTCATCGACAAGATGCCGGGTTGAGAAAGCACGCGACGGTTGCTGTACTGATCGGGGCGGCAATCTATCATCCTGTCTGATGGGTTATTGGAATAACCCGTCAGATGGGTTATTCTCATGCCGACTGTCCATCGTGCTGGAAATCTGCGCTTCGTTATCTTCCTCGACGATCATGGGCCGCCCCATGTCCACATCTTCTCCGGGCGTGCCGAGGCGAAGATTCTTCTCGGATCGGACGGTGACGGGCCGGAGCTGGATTGGGCGCGCGGCTTCGATCGCGCCGGCCTGCGCCGGGTGCTCGTCGAGGCTGGGCTGAGTCGGGCGAAGCTGCGGGCTGCGTGGCGGCGGGTTCACGGAGCCGAACGATGAGGAAGGTCGAGATGGTCGATGTTCGATCGAAGGCCGAGATGGATCGCGAAATCGACCGCGCCCTGGCGCGCGGCCGTCGCCGTGCCGTGACCGAGCCGCAGGCCGAGCGCGCACACTATGAACGCCGGACCGGCCGGGTCGTGGTCGATCTGACCAACGGCTGCAGCTTCGTCTTTCCGGCGCGTTCGCTGCAGGGGCTGGCGCAGGCGACCGACGCGGAGCTGGCCGACATCGAGATCCTCGGTTCCGGCCATGGGCTGCACTGGCCCGCGCTCGATGCCGATTTCACCGTGCCCGGCCTGCTGATGGGCGTGTTCGGGACGCGCGCCTGGATGATGTCGGAACTGGCGCGCCGCGCCGGTCAGACGAAATCCAAAGCCAAGGCGGCCGCCGCCCGCGCCAACGGCCGCAAGGGCGGTCGTCCGCGACGGGCGGCTTAAGAATCAGGAGGTTTTTTGATGGACGAGGAATTGGAGCGCCTCTTGGAACAGACCAAGAAGGTAGTGATGACGCCGGCTCAACAGGAGGAGCAGAGGCGGAGTTTCGCCTATGGCAATACCAAGATCGAAAACGACTTGATCACTCGCCAGATGATCGACGAAGCAGCGGATCGACTCGCCAAGAAAGGCTGATCAAAATCGTTACTGAAATGGTGGACACAAGCGTCAGACGCGAGTGTCCACCGTCTCTGTCTTTCTAAGCCGCTTCCTTCACCTCGACCGGCGTGCTTCGGATCAAGTGGTCGAACGCTGACAGCGCGGCCTTCGCGCCCTCGCCCATGGCGATGACGATCTGCTTGTAGGGCACGGTCGTGGCGTCGCCGGCGGCGAAGATGCCGGGGACCGAGGTCTGGCCCCGGGCGTCGACCTCAATCTCGCCGCGCGGGCTCAAGGCGATCGCGCCCTTCAGCCACTCGGTGTTGGGCACCAGGCCGATCTGCACGAAGATGCCCTCGAGCTCGATCGTCTTCTGCTCATTCGTCGCGCGGTCCTTGTAGGCGAGGCCCGTCACCTTGGCGCCGTCGCCGTGCACCTCGGTCGTCTGCGCCGAGACGATCACCGTGGCGTTGGGCAGCGACTTGAGCTTGGCCTGGAGCACCGCGTCGGCGCGGAGCTGGCTGTCGAACTCGATCAGCGTGACGTGGCTCACCAGGCCCGCGAGGTCGATCGCCGCCTCGACGCCGGAATTGCCGCCGCCGATCACCGCCACCCGCTTGCCCTTGAACAGCGGGCCGTCGCAGTGCGGGCAGTAGGCCACGCCCTTGTTGCGATACTCGGCCTCGCCCGGGACGTTCATCTGCCGCCACCGCGCGCCGGGCGCCAGCACGATCGTGCGGGCCTTGAGGCTGGCGCCGTTCTGCAGTTCCAGCTCGGCATGGCCGTCCGGCGTCGCGGCGGGGGTCAGCTTGGCCGCGATCTGCAAGTCCATCACGTCGACCTCGTAGTCCTTCACGTGCTGACTGAGGGCGGCCGCCATCTTCGGCCCCTCGGTGTGGGAGACCGAGATGAAGTTCTCGATGCCCATCGTGTCCAGCACCTGGCCGCCGAAGCGCTCCGAGGCGATGCCGGTGCGGATGCCTTTTCGGGCGGCGTAGATCGCCGCGGCCGCGCCGGCGGGACCGCCGCCGACCACCAGCACGTCGTAGGGCTTCCTGGCCGCGATCTCCTCGGCCGCGCGCTCGCCGGCGCCGGTGTCGAGCTTGGCCAGGATCTGCTCCAGGCTCATGCGGCCCTGGCCGAACGGCAGGCTGTTGAGGAAGATCGACGGGACGGCCATCACGCCGCGCTTCTCGACCTCGTCCTGGAACAGGGCGCCGTCGATCGCCGTGTGGCGGATGCGCGGGTTCAGCACGCTCATCAGGTTCAGCGCCTGCACCACGTCGGGGCAGTTCTGGCACGAGAGCGAGAAATAGGTCTCGAACGTGTAGTCGCCGTCGAGGCCCTTCACCCGCTCGATCGTCTCCTGCGCTTCCTTGCTCGGGTGGCCGCCGACCTGCAGCAGCGCCAGCACCAGCGAGGTGAATTCATGGCCCATCGGGATGCCCGCGAAGCGGACCGAGATGTCGGTGCCGGGCCGCACGATGGCGAAGGAGGGCTTGCGCATGTCCTCGTCGGCCTCGGCGAAGCTCACCTTGTCCGAGAGGCTCGCGATCTCCTGCAGCAGCTCCTTCAACTCGGCCGACTTGGGGCCGTCGTCGAGCGACGCCACCAGCTCGACCGGCAAGGTCAGGCGCTCGAGATAGCCCTTCAACTGCGTCTTGAGGTTGGCGTCCAACATGGGAGGTACTCCTGAACTGAAAATTCCGTCGTCGCGAACTGTAGCGAAGCGGAGGGAGGGGCCTCCCGGGAGGCCCCTCCGCCCTTGGGTCAGATCTTGCCGACCAGGTCGAGGCTCGGCGCGAGGGTCTTCTCGCCTTCCTTCCAGGCGGCCGGGCAGACCTCGCCCGGATGGGCGGCGACGTACTGGGCCGCCTTGACCTTGCGCAGCAGCTCCTTGGCGTCGCGGCCGATGCCGCCGGCGGTGATCTCGACGATCTGGATCTTGCCGTCCGGGTCGACCACGAAGGTGCCGCGGTCGGCCAGGCCGGCTTCCTCGATCATCACCTCGAAGTTGCGGGTGATCGTGCCGGTCGGGTCGCCGACCATGACGTACTCGATCTTCTTGATGGCGGCCGAGGTGTCGTGCCACGCCTTGTGGCTGAAGTGCGTGTCGGTCGAGACGCTGTAGATCTCGACGCCCAGCTTCTTGAACTCGGCGTAGCTGTCGGCCAGGTCCTCGAGCTCGGTCGGGCACACGAAGGTGAAGTCGGCCGGGTAGAAGAACACGACCGACCACTTGCCCTTGCCCTTCAGGTCGGCGTCGGTCACGTCGATGAACTTGCCCTTCTGGAAGGCGGTGGCCTTGAACGGCTTGATCTCGGTGTTGATGAGGGACATGGCTTGAAACTCCTTGGTTAACTCTTCGCAACGGTTACTTAGGGGCATTCTAAAATCGTTTGAAGCGCAAAATACCGAATTGAATAATCGGCAAAAGCGATTACATGCCCGTCATGAAGCCTATTCCGACATTGAGACAGCTCCGCTACCTCGTGGCCGTGGTGGATCGCTGCCACTTCGGCCAGGCGGCGGCGGCGTGCAACGTCAGCCAGTCGACCCTGTCGGCCAGCATCCAGGAGTTGGAGGACCTGCTCGGCGCGCCGCTCCTGGAGCGCACCAAGCGCACCGTCGTCCCGACGCCGCTGGGCCGCAGCCTGGCGGAGCGGGCACGCGGTCTGTTGAAGGGCGCCGAGGAGCTGGTGGACGTGGCGCGGGCGGCGCGCGATCCGTTGTCGGGGCCGCTGCATCTCGGCGTGATCCCTACCATCGGCCCGTTCCTGCTGCCGCGAGCGATGCCCCGGCTTCGGGAGAGCTTCCCCAAGCTGCAGCTCTACCTGCGCGAGGACCAGACGGCGCGCCTGCTGGAGCGGCTGGACGCCGGCGAACTCGACGCCGTGCTGCTGGCGCTGCCCTACGCGCTGGGCGACCTCGAGGTGATGGACCTGGGAGAGGATCGCTTCTCGATCGTCTATCCGTCCCACCACGAGCCGGCCGCCAGCATCGCCGACGAGAACCTGCTGCTGCTGGAGGATGGCCACTGCCTGCGCGACCAGGCGCTGGCGGCCTGCGAGCTGGAGGGGGCGCGCCGCAACGCCGGCTTCAACGGCACCAGTCTCCACACACTGGCGCAGATGGTGGCGAATGGGCTGGGCGTGACCCTGATGCCGAAGATGGCGATCGATGCCGGCATCCTGCGTGGCCTCGACGTGACCGTGCGACCGCTTGCCGGCGCGGTGCCGCACCGCCGCATCGGCCTCGTCTGGCGACGCTCCTCCGCGCGGGCGGAGACATTCCGCCGCCTCGGCGACGCATTGAAGACTGAACTCGCTATGTAATGAAGTTGTAGCAGGTCAGGTCTGCAGGAATGACTCGACCGCACTCACAAGTGCCCGTGCTACGTCGGGAATGCAGAGAATAAAGGCCTGTGCGCCCGACCGCGGATCTCGCGGTCGGGCTCTTTTTTTGCCTTACAGGCGGGCAGCTTACTGCTGCAGCTGCTGCCCAGGTGCCGGAACCGGCTCCGGCGTGGCCGTCTCCGGGATCGGCGTGATCCGCGGCACGTCGGGAGTCCGGGACGTATCGGCGGGCGCGCCGATGCGGGCGGGATCCGGACTGCTGGCCAGGTCGCTGCGCTCCGCCGTGTTGCCGGAGAAGAACATCAGGCCCACGGCTGCGACGATCGCAGCCACCACGCCGACCACGAGATAGAGCCCGCGGCTTGGCGCATTCGGCGTCATGACGACGTCCTCGAAGACGGGTTTGTCGAGCCTCGGGTCGTAGTCGGTCATGGCGCTACTCCTGGGGCGTTACCTGCGGGGCCGCGGGAGCCGGCGCCGCCGGATTGGCGGGCAGCGGAATCGCGGCCGGTCGCTCCGGCGTGGTCGCGCCCGGTACGGCCGGCGTTTCCGTCACCGTCCGCTCGATGGGAGCCGGCGCCTGCGCCTGCTCGGGTCCGGTGCTGTTCTGCGGATTGCCGAAATACAGGAAGCCGCCCACAAGGGCGACGCCGGCCAGGATTGCCAGCAGGGTCAGGCCGGGGCCGTTGCCCTCATCCGGCGCGCGGTAGGGTTCCTTGGGATCGTAGCCGAAGCGGCCCGGGCCCAGGTTGGGATCGTAGTCACTCATCTGGTCCTCCTCTTGCTTTGGACTGCTCAACCAACGTCGGCTTGCGCCGGATGGTTTCCCCGCGGAGGGGTGCCTGCTACCCTGCCTTGCAGATTCCGGAGGTCTCAGAGATGCCCGATTCCGTGACTTTTTCCGCGCCGCCGACGCAACCCGCGCTGCTCGACGCCGAAGGCGCCGCGGCGCTGGTCGGCTCCTACTCAGCCGTCAGCGCGACCGCCGCCATCAAGGACATCGGCCGCATCGATGCGCATATGGGACGCTTCATCGCCCTGTCGCCGATCTGCCTGATCTCGACCGCCGACGCTGCGGGCAAGCAGGACGTGACCCCGCGCGGCGACCCGCCGGGCTCGTTCAAGGTGCTCGACGAGAAGACGATCGCGCTGGCGGACCGTCCGGGCAACAACCGGCTCGATACGCTGCGCAATCTGCTGGAGAACCCCGAGGTCGCGCTGATCTTCCTGCTGCCGGGCGTCAACGAGACGGTGCGGGTGGCCGGCACCGCGCGCCTCTCGGTCGATCCGGCGCTGCTCGAGTCGATGGCGGTGCAGGGCAAGGCGCCGAAATGCGCCATCGTGGTCTCGGTGCGCCAGGCCTACCTGCATTGCGCCAAGGCGCTGCTGCGCTCGCGCCTGTGGGCGCCGGACTACGTCCAGCCCAAGGGCACCTTCCCCTCGATCTCGCGCATGGTCGGCGACCAGATCGGTCTCAGCGAGGAAGAGAAGAAGAAGCGCGAGGCGGCCACCGAACACGCGTACAAGGAGGGCCTGTGGGCGCCTATATCGTAACCGGCCAGCGCGCCCGCCAGATGCGGGTGGTGCCGGCCGAGGTGTTGAAGCGGCTCTATGCGCGCGACGACACCAAGGGCCTGATCCAGACGTGCGCGCATCTCGCCCTGCTGATCCTGGGCGGCTGGCTGGTGCTTTCGACGCGCGGCACCTGGTGGGTGCTGCCGGCGCTGCTGCTGCAGGGCGTGTTCATCAACTCGCTGTTCGGCGCGATGCACGAGTCGGTGCATTACGGCTCGTTCAAGACGCGCTGGATGGCCGATCTCCTGGCCTTCTTCTCGGGCGCGGCGATCCTGAACAATGCCGGCTTCTACCGGCACTATCATCTTGCCCACCACCGCTACACCCAGGATCCCGACCGTGATCCCGAGCTGATCACGTCGGGGACACCGCGCACCTGGAAGAACTATCTCTTCCGCATCAGCTCGATCCCGTTCCTGATGATCCGGGTGCGCGACATCTTCCTGTTCCCGTTCGGGTTCAGGGGCGACGTCACCTACATCCACGAATCGGCGTGGCCCGAGGTGCGGCGCTGGGGCCGCTGGCTGCTCGCGCTGTATACCGCGCTGATCGTCGGCTCGATCCTGCTGAAGACCGACGTGGTGCTGTGGGTGTGGTTCATCCCGCTGCTGATGGGCCTGCCGTTGCTGCGGCTCTATCTCCTGACCGAGCACACGCTCTGCCCCAACAGCGACGACGGTTTCGCCAACACGCGCACGACGATCTCAAATCCCGTCGTGCGGTTCCTGATGTGGAACCTGCCCTACCACGCCGAGCATCACCTGCTGCCGAACATCCCGTTCCATCATCTGCCCGAGGCGCACAAATATCTGCGGCCACACCTCAAGTATGTGGCGAAGAGCTATACGCAGACACACGGCGAGATCATTCGCAGCTTCGGCTGACCGAAAACGGAGCGAACCCATGCGCACGAGCGAGGGTGTCTGGACGGCGGATCACGTCCGGCTGCAACGCGGCGGCACCTTGAAGCAGGCCCGCATCGTCTGGAAGACCTACGGCACGCTGTCGCCCAGGCGCGACAACGTCATCCTCTATCCGACCAGCTACGGCGCCCATCACACCGACATCGAGTGGCTGGTCGACGTGCGGCACTGCCTCGATCCCAGCCGCTACTTCATCGTCATCCCCAACATGATGACCAACGGCCTGTCCTCCTCGCCGTCGAACACGCCCGACTTCCCCGAGGTCACGACCTTCGACAACGTCATGCTGCAGCGGCAGATGCTGGTGGAGCTTTTCGGCATCGACCGGCTGAAGCTGGTCTATGGCTGGTCGATGGGCGCGCAGCAGGCCTATCACTGGGGCGCGTTGTTCGGCGAGGCGGTCGAGCGCATCGTCGTCAATTGCGGTTCGGCGAAGACCGCGCCGCACAATTTCGTCTTCCTCGAGGGCATCCGCACGACCCTGCAGGCCGCGGCGACGCCACAGCAGGGCCTGCGCGCGATGGGCCGGATCTACGCCGGCTGGGCATTGAGCCAGACCTTCTATCGCCGCGAGATGTGGCGCGGGCTGGGCTTCGGCAGCCTCGAGGATTTCCTGGTGCGGTCCTGGGAGGCGAATTTTCTGCGTCGCGATATGGGAGACCTGCTGGCGCAGCTTTTCACCTGGCAGCACGGCGACATCTCGGCCAACGATCTCTATCGTGGCGATCTGCAGATGGCGCTGGCCGGCATCAAGGCCAGGGTGCTGCTGATGCCGTCGGCGACCGATCTCTATTTCCAGACGGACGACAACAGGGAAGAGTTGCCGTATCTCAAATATGGAAAGCTGGTGGAGATCCCGTCCGTATGGGGTCATCGCGCCGGCAATCCGCGCGACAATACGGAGGATGCCGCGTTCATCGATGCCCAGGTAGAGGCTCTGCTGAATGATTGAGATGCTGCCCGCGGACGGGTTGGTGATCGTCGCCAAGCACGAATGCCATACCTGCGTGCTGGTCGAGCCGGTGATGCAGCGCCTCGACAAGGCCGGCGCGCTCACCGTCATCACCCAGGACGATCCGGCGTTCCCGTCGGGTGTCAGCCGTGTGCTCGACGACCAGCAGCTCGAACGGTCGTTCCATCTCAAGGTCGAGGCCGTGCCGACGCTGATCCGCTACGAAGGCGGCCGCGAGGTCGGCCGCACCGTGGGCTGGGATCGCGCCGAATGGACCCGCCTCGCCGGCGAAGCGGCGGCGGGCGAGGGCCTGCCCGCGTGGCAGCCCGGCTGCGGCTCGCGCAGCGTCGAGCCCGGCGTGCAGGAAGCGCTGATCGCGCGCTACGGCGATCCCGGCCTCGCGTCGCGCGAGATCATGGTCGGCGAATGGGACGATCCGATCGAAGCCTGTTTCGAGCGCGGCTGGAGCGACGGCCTGCCCGTAGTGCCGCCGACCGACGAGCGCATCCTGCGCATGCTGGGCGGCACCGACCGCAAGCCCGACGAGGTCGTGGGCCTTGTCCCGCCCAACCTCGCACCCTGCACGGTCGAGAAGGTGGCCATCAACGCGGTGATGGCGGGCTGCAAGCCGGAATACATGCCCGTGGTGCTGGGCGTGCTGGAGGCGGCGCTCGATCCGCTGTTCGTGCTGCACGGCCTGCTCTGCACGACGCATTTCTCCGGGCCGCTGGTCATCATCAACGGGCCGGCCGCCAAGGCGGTCGGCATGAACTCCGGCGTCAATGCGCTGGGTCAGGGCAATCGCGCCAATGCCACGATCGGCCGCGCGCTGCAGCTCATCGTGCGCAATGTCGGCGGCGGCCTGCCCGGCGGCATGGATCGCGCGACGCTCGGTAATCCCGGCAAGTACACGTTCTGCTTTGCCGAGGACGAATCCGATCCTGATTGGGAGCCGCTGGCGCAGCGCCGCGGCATCGCCGCCGGGAGAAGCGCCGTCACGCTGTTCCATGCCGAGGGCGTGCATGGCTTCATCGACCAGAAGTCGCGCACGCCGGAGGAACTCACGCGCTCGCTGGCGATGGGCCTGTTCGGCGTCGGCCATCCCAAGCTCTGCGACTCAGGGAACGCTGTGCTGGTGCTCTCGCCCGAGCACTATCGCATCTTCAAGGAAGGCGGCTGGAACCGCCGCCGCATCGAGGACGAACTCTACCAGGCGCTTAAGCGGCCCGGCCGCGATCTCGTCCATGGCGCGCAGGGCGTCCCCGAAGGATTGCCGGCCTCGATGGCCGACAAGATCGTCGACAAGTTCCAGCCCGACGGGCTGCTGATCGTTCGCGCCGGCGGACCGGCCGGTCTATTCTCCGCCATCATCGGCGGCTGGCCAGGACAGCGCGTGCGCGAGGAATGCCAGGCCGTCACCCACGAGATTCGCTGAAGGACATCGACCCCATGAATCAGGCCATGAACTATTCGAGCAAATTGCGCGATCCGACGGCCGAGACCTCGCCGACGCGCCGTGCCCGCCTGGCACCCCCGGCCTCGCTCGACGGCAAGGTCGTGGCGCTGATGGACATCGGCAAGTCGCGCGGCGCGGAGTTCCTCGACCGGCTCGAAGGCCATTTCAAGTCGGCCGGCGTCGCAACGAAGCGCTACCGCAAGCCGACCAACACCAAGGTCGCCCCGGCATCGGTCATGCAGACGATCGCCGCCGAGGCGCAGCTCGCGGTGATCGCCTTAAGCGATTGAGGCTCCTGCACATCGTGCAGTCTGCACGACCTTCATAACCTCGACGGACGCGGGCTTCCCGGCGTCAACATCGTGACCACCGAATTCGTGGACGGCGTCACCGCGCAAAGCGATGCGCTAGGTTTCGAGCCGGCGGTCGTCTACGTCCCGCATCCCATCCAGAACCGCACAAAGGCCGAGGTCGAGGAAATAGCCGACCGCGCCTTCGCGCAGGTCATGGCGCTGCTGAAGAGCGCTTAGAGGACCTGGCCCAGCGACCGAAGGACTCCTGGGCTGGCCCGAGATCCTTCGCTTCGCTCACGATGACAAAGTGCGGAACCGTCACCCATGCGCGCCTCTACTCCTTCTCCGGCATCACCGAGGGCTGGACGGAATCGTCGGTGGCCGTATCCGCGTCGGGCTCGACCGGCGCCGCGGTCTGCGGCGGCAGCGGGGCGTTGGCGATAAAGGCCGCGACGACGGCGGCCGTTGCGCGCGGCGCCTCTTCCATCGGGTTGTGGCCAAGATTCTCGAAGATCTCGAGCTTGGCGCCCTTGATGTCCTCCTGGAAGCGGAAGGCGTCGGCCACCGGCACCCAGCGATCCTTGGCGCCCCAGATGATCAGGGTCGGCACGTCCATGCGCCTGAGCGGTGTGGGATCGAGGGGCTCCTGCGTGCGGGCGCGCTGCAGGGTCGCCTCGCGGTTGCCGGGGAAGCGCTGCAGCTCGGCGTAGCGCCGGATGCGTTCGGGCGTCACCATCGCGGGATCGGCATAGACCTCGGTGAGCGACCGGCGGACGATCCCCTCCGGCTTGAAGTAGATGCCGATGTCGCCGACGATCGGCATGCGCGCGAGCCGGGTCGGCAGCGGCGGCGCGCCGCCCGTGCGGGGATAGCCCGCGGCATCGACGAGGATGAGCTGGATGACGCGATCGGGCCGTGTCGCCGCGAAGGTCCAGGCAACCGCCCCGCCCAGCGAATGGCCGGCGAGGACGACCTTTTCCAGGCGCAGCGTGTCGATCAGCACCTCGATGAAGTCGGCGTAGGCCTCGACCGTGTATTCGTCGCGCGGCCAGGCGCCGGTCAACCCATGGCCCGGCAGATCGACGGAAATGACACGCGCTTCCTTGCCGAGTTCGCGCGCCCAGCCTTCCCACATGTGCAGCGAGCCGTTCGAGCCATGGATGAGAAGGATGGGCACGCCGTCGGGATTGCCCTGCTCGCGGACATGCGCACTGACGCCACCGACGTCGACGAAGCGGGAGCGGTCGTTGGTGTAGCGGGCAATCAGCGTCTCGGGCCGCAGGGAGGGCGCATAGGCCCACATCGCCACGCCGGTCAGGATGGCGGCGCAGAAGAGCGCATAGAGCGGCCAACGCCGCGGCGGGGCCTCATCCCTACGGCGCCGCGGCGGCATCACCTGGCCTTTCGGGGGAGGCTTCCTTCGATTCCGGCGACGGATCGGCGTGCAGGGAGAAGTTCAGCTTGTCGAGGCCGCGCACCTTGAACTCGGGGACCGGGCTGGGATCGATGATCTTGTTCTCGATCAGCTTCTGCAGGATCGCGCGATTGAGATCGTTGGTGACGATCAGCCGGTCCTCGAGGCGGGCGACGAAGACGAACAGCTCGAAGTCCAGTCCGCTGGAGGCGACCTTCACGAAGCGCACGATCGGCGCCGGCACGCGCAGCACGCGGGCATGCGCCAGCGCCGCCTCGCGCAGGATCGCTTCCATCGCGTTCACGTCCGTTCCGATGGGCACCGTCAGCTTGATCTCGATGCGGCTCGACGTGTCGGAATAGGTACGGTTCACGACCGGGTTCTGCAGGAACAGGCTGTTGGGAACGATGACGTGGGTGCGCTGGAAGGTCTCGATCTCGGTCGCGCGGATGTTGATGCGCCGCACGAACCCTTCGTGGCCGTTCACGGTCACCCAGTCGCCCGCCTTGATCGGCCTCTCGACCAGGAGGATCACGCCGGAGATGACGTTGTTGGCGATGTTCTGGAGGCCGAGGCCGATTCCGACCGACAGGGCACCCAGAACGATGGCCAGGTTGGTGAAGTCGACGCCCAGCGCGCCGATGCCCACAAGGATGGCGATCATCACGCCGGCATAGTTGAGGCCGGCATCGATCGACTGGCGCAGCGGCATGGGCGCATCGACGGTCGGCAGCACGCGATCGCGCACGATGCCGCGGACCAGCCGCGCCAGCGCCATGCAGACGAAGAAGGCAACGATCGCCATGCCGACATTGCCGAGCGAGATGGTGACACCGCCCACCTTGACGCCGCGCAGGAGCTGGCTGAACCCGTCCATGATCGCATCGGTGTCGATGCTCCAGGTCGCCGGGATGGCGATCGACAGCAACAGGACCAGGGCCGCGTCGAAGATCAGCAGCACGAGATACTGGCCGCGCAGGGACGTGTCGGGCGCCAGGCCGAGGCTGCGCCGAACCCATTTACCCGAGGGCGAGCCGGGTGCCGCCGCCGCTTCCAGCAGGTCCGCCACGAGCCGGTGCAGCAGCAGCGCGATGCCGATCAGCAGGCAGGTGGTCGAGATCGCCGAATGGAGGTGCGAGCCGAGCGTCGCATAGCCCACGAGCGCGAAGACGATCGAGGAGAGGACCGCGGCCATGAGTGCGAACCGCGCCACCGTCCACCAGGTGCCGCCGATCATCGGCGGCAGCTCCGAGCCTTCGGGGCGGACGGCCTGCCAGGCCCGGTTGGACAGGCCGGGCAGGCTGAGGACGGCGACCACGCTGGTCAGCACGACGGCACCTACGGCGGCCACGGCGTCGCGCCCTTCGCCCCGTGTCAGCGCCAGGTAGAGGAATTCCAGCGGCAGGCTCACGGAGAACAGACGCCGCAGGGCGTGGGACAGGTAGCGGGCGCTGTCGTCCGTGAAGGGCAGCACGCGCCATTCGGCCCGCGCCGGGGAGAGGCCGGCCGAGGTCATGCCGAAGACCAGCAGCAGTAGCACGAGGCGCAGCACGGCTTCCGGGATCAGCGTGTCGATCGGGGCCGGCGGATGGCTGGCCAGCAGCAGCTTGCCGATCAGCCATACCGCCAGGATGGGAACGAGGACGAGGCCGAGCCCGTCGATCGCGGTGATGATCGTCTGGTCGCTGTGGGCGTCGATATGCGTGCCGCCGCGGCCGAAGCGGCGGCGCAGCCAACGTCCGATCCACCACAGGACGATGGTGATGACCGCCCACAGGCCGAGCGGCACCAGTTCCGGGCTCGCGGAACCCAGCGACAGGAAGCCATCGTGGCTCCAGGTCGCAAGCGCCGTTGTCAGGCCCTTCACCGAGGCCACGAATTGCGGCCCGATCTTGTGCCAGACGCCGGGCGACAAAGGCGAGGGGTCGCGGCGCAGCAGGGTCTGCAGCACCAGTTCGCCGCGCAGCCTGGTCATGCGCTCCAGAAGCTGGTCGGCGCGTGCGATGACGACCTCGCATTGCTTGTAGCGGCTCTCCGCGACCGTGGCCTGCTCGGTCAGCCGTTCACGCTCGGCCTTCACCGCATCGGTCTCGGGGGGGGCGTCGGTGCCGGGCTTCAGCTCCAGCGGCGCCAGCAGCTTCTTCGTGTCGGCCAGATCGCTGCGGGCCAGCGCCGCGGCGGCGAGTGCCGCCGCCCGCACATCGGTCGTCTGCTCGCGCAAGCCATCGATCTCGACAGGCAGCAGGTCGGCCTGCTCCGTCCGCGCGGCAATACGGTCGAGCTGCCGTCCCCACAATTCGATGAGCTGGCCGAACGGCCGCTGCGGCGCGACGGTCTGGGCCGAGGCGCCGACACTGGCGAACAGCAGCACGAGCCATGCGAGGCGGGCTAGAGATCGCATTCGGTGCGCGATTCCCGGAAACGACGAAAGGATTTCGTGGTCACTACCACGAGCGGCCCGGATCGGGCCATGCCGACGGCCTTCTGGTCCCGCAGCAGGGCGAAATCAGGGCGCGTTTCGCTGGGCTCCGACCGCGGCCGCTTCGTCGTTGACAGGGCCCTGACGACGCGGAACCTTGCCGCCCGAAACGAAAAGGGAGACAGGCATGGCCGAGGGCCAAGGTTCCGTTGGCGAAGTTCGTATCAAGCCCGACCGCCTGCATGATTTCACCGCCGCGATCTGCCGTGCCGACGGCAGCTCCGCCGAGGAAGCCAAGCTCGTCGCCGATCATCTCGTCCTCGCCAATCTGTTCGGTCACGACAGCCACGGCGTCGGCATGATGCCGAGCTACATCCAGAACACCCTCAACGGCGCCTGCAAGCGTAACCATCACGCAAAGATCGACCGCGACAACGGCGCGGTGATCGTGATCGACGGCGGCGCGGGATATGGCCAGGTCATCGCCAAGGAGGCGATGGACATCGGCATCGAGCGGGCGAAGAAGCATGGGGTCTGCGTCGTCGGTCTCAAGAACTCCCATCACATCGGCCGCATCGGCCATTGGGGTGAACAGTGCGCGCGGGCCGGCATGGTCAGCACCCATTGGGTGAACGTGCACGGCCACAAGTCGCTGGTCGCGCCGTTCGGCGGCGCCGAGGCGCGCTTCACGACCAATCCCTACTGCACCGCCATTCCGCGCAAGGGCCGCGAGCCGATCGTGCTCGACTTCGCGACCAGCCAGGTGGCGATGGGCAAGGTGCGTGTCGCCAACAACAAGCGGATCCAGATGGAGGAGGGCCTACTGATCGATTCAGCGGGCAATGCCACCACCGAGCCGGGCGTGATGTACAACGCGCCCTATGGTGCCATCCTGCCGTTCGGCCTGCACAAGGGCGGCGGCCTCGCCGTGATCTGCGACCTGCTGGCGGGTGCCCTGACCGGCGGACGCACGCACAGCCCGCGCACGATCAAGAAGAACGGCACCGACATCATCAACAACATGCTGTCGATCATCATCGATCCCGACTCGATGGGCGGCACCGCCTTCTTCGAGGACGAGGTCGACACCTTCATCGACTGGGTGAAGTCGGCCAAGCCACAGCCCGGGGTCGCCGAGGTGCTGGTGCCGGGCGAGCCCGAGCGCGCCCGCAAGCTCGATCGCGAGAAGAACGGCGTGCCGATCGACACCACCACGTGGCAGCAACTCGTCGACACCGCCCGCAAAGTGCGCCTGAACGATACCGAGATCCCCCAGATGCCCGGCGCCTGACGCGGCCGGAAGACAGGAGAGACCGAGCATGGCCAAGATGAAGCTCTACTACGCGCCCTCGTCCCCCTATGCCCGCAAGGTGAGGGTGCTGGCCCTCGAGACCGGCCTCGACAAGAAGATCGACATGGTGAATGTCGCCCTGACGCCGGTGGCGCCGAATGCCGATGTCGACAAGCACAATCCCATCGGCAAGATCCCGGCGCTGTCGACCAAGAACATGGACCTCTTCGACTCGCCGGTGATCTGCGAGTATCTCGACAGCCATCACAAGGGCCGCAAGCTCTTCCCGCGCAAGGGGCGCGAGCGCTGGATGGCGCTGCGCCAGCAGGCCATGGCCGACGGGCTTCTCGATGCCGCGTTGCTCGCCCGCTACGAGAGCTTCCTGCGTCCCGAGGAGAAGCGCTGGCCCGACTGGTCCAAGGGCCAGATGAAGAAGATCGACGGCGTGCTCGACCAGCTCGAGGCGGAATCGAAAGTGCTGAAGGGCAAGCCGACCATCGGCACGATCTCGATCGGCTGCGCGCTGGGCTATCTCGACTTCCGCTTCGGCAATCACGACTGGCGCGCCAAGCGCCCGAGGCTCGCCAAGTGGTTCGCCGCCTTCTCGAAGACGCCGTCGATGAAGGCCACGGTCCCGCCGCCGGCCTGACCGACATGACCGCCGACGAAATCATCGCCCGCCTCGGTCTGCAGCCGCATCCCGAGGGCGGGCATTTTCGCGAGACGTTCCGCGCGGCCGATCCTTCGGGCAAGGGCGGCCGCGGCGCCAGCACGGCGATCTTCTTCCTGCTGAACGCGGGCGAGCGCTCGCACTGGCACAGGGTCGATGCCGACGAGGTCTGGCACCACTACGCGGGCGCCCCGCTCGAGCTTTCGATGAGCGACGATGGGCGCACCACCCGCCATCTGCGCCTGGGCAGCGACTTCGGCCTCGGCGAGACGCCGCAGATCGTGGTGCCGCGCGGCGTCTGGCAGGCCGCCCGCTCGCTCGGCAACTGGACTCTGGTCGGCTGCACCGTCGCGCCGGCCTTCGACTTCGCCGGCTTCGAACTGGCCCCGCCGGACTGGCGGCCGGGCGCCTAGCGCTTCCAGAGATCGCGTGACGCGAGCACCGCGCCGACCGTGACCAGAAGGGCGGCGGCGAACAGCGTGCCGGTGGGTTCGGCCCGTCCGAAAGCCACCAGGATCGCGGTCGAGAGGATCGGCGTCGCGTAGGAAATGGCGCCCAGCGCGCGGATGTCGCCGCGCTTCACCGCGTGATCCCAGAAATAGAACGCCGATCCCGCCGGCCCCAGGCCCAGCGCCAGCACGGCGAACCAGGCCGTTCCGCTGGCTGGCCAGGCAGTGCGCTCGAACGCGAGGTGACAGGCGAGCGAGAGCACGGCCGACGCGGCACAGAAGGCGGCGATGGCATCGGTCGGCGTCTCGCCGAAGCGGCGCGACAGGACGGAATAGATCGACCAGGCGAAGGCGCAGCCCAGCGCCAGCAGGTAGCCCAGCGCGTGGCTGTCGGCGAAGTGCAGGCCCCGGCCGAAGGCGAGCAGGGCCACGCCCGCGAATCCCAGCGCCGCGCCCGCCAGATGAGGCCAGCCCAGCCGCTCGCCCGCGAGCGGTGCGGCGAGCAGCACGATCAGCAGCGGCCAGAGGTAGTTGATGAGGTTGGCCTCGGCAGGCGGCGCGAGCTGCAGGGCGGCGAAATAGAGGGCGTGGTAGCCGAACAGGCCGCCCACGCCCAGCAGCCAGACCTGCGTGGGCCAGCCGACCAGCCCGGCCCAGCCGACGCCGCGGGAAATCGCGCGCACGATGCCGATCGCGGCGCCGACCGCGAAGGTCATGGCGACCATCTGGAAGGGCGGGATCGGGCCGGCCGCCACCGAGAGGAGCGCCAGCGAACTCCATAGCGCAATCGAGATCAGGCCGGCCGCCATGGCCCGGCGCCGGACGGTATCGGCGGTCGTCATCGACGCCGCATAGAGAATGAGGCGGGGATTGTCGAGCGGATGCACGGCGCGCTTTTCACGGGTACGATGTGATTGTAGCGGAGCCTGGATGTTCGTTAGGCCGACCAATCCGATCAGTCATCGACTGGCGCGTATCGCCTTCATCCTAGCGACCGTGGGGTCGCTGATCGTAGCCGTTGCCGGCCCGCTGCATCGCTATCCGGGCCTCGATATCGAGGCGGCCATCGCCGTCTTCCGCTACGGCTTCTACCTGACGGTCGCCGGCATCGCGCTTGGCCTCGGCACCATGCTCCCGGCGCGGCCCGGCGACCGGCGGCGCGGCTTCGTGGCGGCCTTTCTTGCCATCGTGATCGGCTTCGCCGGCGCCTGGGTGCCGCTGCACTGGTTCCTGCAGGCCCAGCACCGGCCGGCGATCAACGACATCACCACCGACACCGCCAGCCCGCCGCCGCTTGTCGCCACGGCGCAGTTGCGACGCGGCGCGCCGAACCCACCCGCCTATCCGAAGGAGAATGCCGCGATCCAGCGCGCGGCCTTTCCCGACATCGAGCCGGTGATACTGGCGGTGCCGCCTGCCGATGCCTTCAAACGGGTCGATCGCGTGGCGGCGGCACTCGGCTGGGATGTCGTCGCCCGGGCGCCGAATGACGGTCGCCTGGAAGCCGTGGCGACCAGCCCCTGGTTCGGGTTCCGCGACGATATCGTCGTGCGCATCCGTCCGCAGGGTACCGGCAGCCGGGTCGACATCCGCTCCAAGAGCCGGATCGGCGAAGCCGATCTCGGCGGCAATGCCGAGCGCGTGCGCGCCTTCATCGCGCGCCTCAAGGCCGAGACCTGACGCCCTATCCGAGAGGCAGTGTGAAGCAGAAAAGCGTGCCTTGCGCGTTCGATTCGATCAGCGCGATGTCGCCGCCATGCAGGCGCACGAGGTCGCGGGCGATGGCGAGGCCGAGCCCCGTCCCTCCCGGCCGTCCGCCGCTCGTGAACGGCTGGAAGAGCTGCCGCGCCACCGCGGCGGGAATGCCCGGCCCATTGTCCGACACCTCGATCAGCAGGTAGCCGCCGTTGCGCCGGGTGCGGACGGTGACACTCGTGGCGCCGGCCTCGAAGGCATTGCGGCCGAGGTTGATGAACACGCGGTAGAGGACGTCGCGGTCGCAGCGCGCGGTCCGGCTGTCGCCGATCTCGTTGATCCAGGTGCGCAGGGCATTGGGATCGCGGTCCTCGCCCTGCTCCTGCAGCGCCACGCCTACCTCGTCGACGAGGTCGGCCAGATCCATCTCGGCCAGCCGGGGCGAGGGCTTGTCGCGCACATATTCGATCGCGTCGCTGGCCAGCCGGGCGGCGCGGTCGATCGTGTTGAGGATGGTCGGCGCCAGCGCGCGGGTGCGCTCGTCGTCGCTGCGCGCCAGCCGGTCGGACAGCAGCCGCGCCGTCGAGAGCATGTTGCGCAGGTCGTGGTTGATTTTGTTGGTCGCGGCGCCGACCTCGGCCAGGCGCGATTTCCGGCGCAGCGAGGCGCGCAGCTCGCGCTGGAGGATCTGGAACTCGCGATCGACCACGCCGATCTCGTCGTTGCGCCGTACCGGACCGCGTTCGGCATTGGCTTCCTCCGGGGCGCGGCGGAAAGCCGTCATTGCGGCCGACAGGTCCTGCAGGGGCCGCACGACCAGCCAGCGCAGCGCCAGATAGAGCAGCGATGCCGTAAAGAGGGCGACGATGATCGACAGGACGAGGATGCGGCTGGCATAGCCGTACATGGCGGCGCGCATCGGCGGCTCGTCGGCCACGATCCAGACCATGGCGCCAGGCAGTCGCATCGATTCGCCGCCCACGCGGATGAAGTGCGACCCGTCGCGCGCCATCGCTTCGAGCGCATCCCAGATGAGGCCGAGGGCGCTGCGGTCCTTCAGGTTGAAGCCCTGCATCTCGGGCCGCGGCTCGATGTTCATCAGGGCACGCTTGGGCTTGTTCGGCTCGACCAGCACGACGGCCTCGACGCGGGCATGCGCCAGGAGCGAGCGCTTCACCTCTTCCGTCACCATGTTGTCGGGCGTGGCGTCGAGGGCCAGCGCCGCCAGGGTGCCGCTCTCGATCAGCTGTTCGAGATAGACCAGCCGGAAGCGTGCGATCGAGGGCAGGAAGATCGCCACCTCCGCCGTCATCACGGCAACGATGACGAGGCCCAGTATTCGCCACGACAGGCCGAAAGCGAGACCGCGCCGCCGGGCGGGGCGGACGGATTGGTCCGTCAGGGTGGCGTCGGCGGTCATCGTGTCACTTTACCAGACCGGCAATCGGGCGAGGAAGCGCACCAGCCCGCGCGTGCGCGGCGCGAACAGCGTCCCGGTGTAATAACTGCCGGCGGCCCGCTTGGCGGTCTCGCCCAGGGTCGGATAGGGCGGCACGAAGCCCGCCAGGGTCGACACTTTCAGCCGCCCGGCAATGGCGAGGCACCAGGTCTGGATCAGCTCGCCCGCCTGAGGCCCGGCGATGCCGGCCCCCAGCACGCGACCGCGGCGATCGGTGATTGCCTTCACCAGCCCCTCGGTTTCGTGGGCAGTCTGCGCGCGGTCGTTCTCCGCGAATTTCCCGCGCAGCACCTTGATGCCGTCGCCGTGCTTCGCGCGCGCCTCGCGCTCGCCGAGGCCGACCTGCGCCAGCTCGGGGTCGGTGTAGGTGGCCCATGGCACGATGCCGGGATCGAGCTTTGCCGGGGCCCGGAACAGCGCGCCGCGGATGAACAGCGAAGCCTCGTGGCCGGCCATGTGCGTGAAGGCGTAGCGTCCGTTGCAGTCGCCGATCGCCCAGACGTTGCGATTGGAAGTCCTGAGCGACTCGTCGACCGTGATGCCGTGCCGGTCGTGGGCGATGCCGGCCGTGTCGAGATCGAGCGCCTCGACGTTGGGCGCGCGTCCCGTCGCGACGAGCAGATGCGATCCTTCGATGCGCACGCCGGTTTCGAGGACGGCCGCGAGACCCCCGGCGGTGCGTTCCACCGTCGCGACGCGAGCCTTCTCCTGCACGTCGATGCCCTCGGCGCGCAGCCGGGCGACGACGATCGCCGCGAGTTCCGGATCGTCCTTTGCCAGGCAGGTCGTCGCCTCCAGAACGGTGACGCGCGCGCCGAGGCGGCGGAACGCCTGACCCATCTCCAGACCGATCGGTCCGCCGCCCAGCACGATGAGATGCGACGGCAGCGTGCGGTTGGCGAAGATCGTCTCGTTGGTGAAGTGCGGAACCTCGGCGAGACCGGGAACCGGCGGCACTGCGGGACGCGAGCCCGTCGCCAGCACGATGCGCTTGCTGCGGATGCGGTGCGCACCGGCCTGCAGCTCGTTGCGGGCCACGAAGCGGGCCTCTTCCCGCAGCACGCGCACGCCCAGTTTCTCGAAGCGCTCGACCGAGTCGTTGGGCGCGATGGCGGCGATGACGGTCGCGACGTGATCCATCACCTTGCCGAAATCGACCGCCGGTTCGACCGGCGCGATGCCGAAGACGCCGCCGCTGCGCTGGGCCTGGGCCATGCGGGCCGCAGCGATCAGCGCCTTCGACGGAACGCATCCGAAGTTCAGGCAGTCGCCGCCCATCGGCCCGCGCTCGATCAGCACGACGTCGAGGCCGAGCTGGGCGGCGCCCGATGCCACCACCAGCCCGGCTGAACCGCCGCCGACGATGCAGACATCGGGGGTGAGCAGGCCGCTCATCTCAGTTCCCGCGTTTGTCGCGCAGATGCCGGTAGATCACCGGAACCAGCGACAGCGCCGCGAGGCCGAGGAGCGGCAGCAGGATGCGCCCTTCGAAGATGATGCCGAGATCGGGCTGTTCGCCTCTCTTCAGCACTATGCCGAGGCCCGAGCCGACGCTGGAATAGACGACCGCCGCCGGCGCCATGCCCAGCATCGTTGCCGGCACGTAGCGCCCGAGCCGCATGCCCAGCAGGGCCGGAACGATGTTGACCAGCCAGAAGGGAAAGACCGGCACCAGCCTCAAGGACAGGAGATAGCTGAAATCGTCGTGGCGGAATCCCTCCTCGAAGCGCGCCAGCCTGGCGCCGGCGCGCGCGCGGAAGAGATCGCGAAAGGCGTAGCGCGCGGCGAGGAACACGGCGATCGAGCCTGCGGTCGCGCCGATCACCGACAGGCATGCGCCCGGCCAGGTACCGAACAGGAACCCGCCGACCGGGGTGGCCACGATGGCCACCGGCAGGGAGAAGGCCACCATGACGGCATAGGCCAGCAGGAAGGCGATGGCCGCCAGCACACGGTGCGCGGCGACCCAGGCCGTCAGCGTCGCCTTGTGACGGGCCAGCATCTCGTAGGAGAAATAGCGCTCGAGACCGAGCAGCAGGAAGATCGCCAGCCCCGCCAGAAGGATCGCCACTGGCAGCAGCCGGCGCAGTGTCGACGCGTTCATCTGGCCTTTCGTCTCGCCCCGCCTCGATATTGACCCTGCTGGGTCGATCCTCAAAGCACATGCTGTCACGCCTGGGTGAACATCGGCCTCACGAAGGCGGGCCCGGCGTCGCGTGTGGACTGGGCGAAGCAGGCGATCGTCGCGCCGAGATGAAGGTCCGGGGCCTGCCCCCCCCTCGTTGACTCCGGAAGGGCACACGCTTATTACCCTCGCCCACGGATTTCGCCCCCGGTGCACCGCGCGGGGGCCTTGTTGTGTTCTAAGGAGTTGCGTCATGAAACGCACTTATCAGCCGAGCAAGCTGGTTCGCGCCCGCCGTCACGGCTTCCGGTCCCGCATGGCGACCGTCGGTGGCCGCAAGGTCATCGCCAACCGCCGTCGTTCCGGCCGCAAGCGTCTGTCGGCCTAGTTCTATTGGCTGCGGCGCGCCTCGGGCGTCTGCCGAATCGTAGCGACTTCCTACGCGTCCAGGCCGGGCGGCGATGTGCCATGCCCGGTTTCGTGCTTCAGGTCGCGCCCCTCCCACCCGATCTCGCCTTTCCGGCCATCCGGGTCGGTTTCACCGTCAGCCGCAAGGTCGGCAATGCCGTCGTCCGCAACCGGGTCCGCCGGCGGCTGCGCGAGGTGGCGCGCCTGGTGATCCCGCACGGCGCGCGCGCCGACCAGGATTATGTGCTGGTCGGTCGCCAGGGCGCCATCGGCCGGGACTTCGCCATCCTGCAGACCGAACTCAAGGAAGCGCTGCGGCGTCTCAAGTCGCTTTCCCTCGCGACGCCATGACCTGCCCCGCTGGCTGCATTGGCAGCTTGCGCCGGGCCGCTTAAATCGCCAGTTTCCGGGCCGCATGATGTCCTTGGTCCTGCGCGGCGCGATTCGTTTCTACCAACTCACGCTCGCCTACTTCTTCGTCGGTGCCTGCCGCTACGAGCCCTCGTGCTCGGCCTACGCGGTCGAGGCGCTGTCGAAGCATGGCGGGCTGCGGGGAAGCTGGCTCGCCGCGCATCGACTGTGCCGCTGCGGTCCCTGGGGAGCCGGCGGCTACGATCCCGTTCCGCCGGCCGCCGCGCGCACGCCGCTTTCCTGTCACTCCGCCCGGCGCACCTGACGCCACGAAAGATCGCCGACAAATGGATCAGAAGAATTTTATCGTCGCCATCGTTCTCTCGGTGCTGATCATCGTGGGCTGGCAGGTGGTGTTCCCGCCGTCCAAGCAGGCAACCCAGAACGGCCAGCAGCAGGCTTCGACCACGACGCCGGCGGGTGCACCGACGGCTCCGGCCGGTCCGAACGGCACGCAACCCGGCCCCGGCAATGTGCCGGCGCAGCAACCGGTCGTGAGCCGCAGCGAAGCCGTTGCCCTGGCGCCGCGCGTTACTTTCAGCACGCCCGAGCTGACGGGCTCGATCTCGCTCAAGGGCGCTCGCATCGACGACGTCCAGCTCGTGAAGTATCGCGAGACCATCGATCCCAAGAGCCCGCCGGTGCCGGTCCTGTCCCCGGTCGGCAGCGAGCACCCCTATTACGCAGAATTCGGCTGGTCGGCGTCGGATCCCGCGATCAAGGTCCCGGGCGCCGACACGGTGTGGACCTCCGACGCGCAGACCGTCGCCCCGGGCAAGCCGGTCAAGCTGACCTGGGACAATGGCGGCGGACTGGTGTTCGGCCTTACGATCTCGATCGACGAATTCTTCATGTTCGACGTGAAGCAGAGCGTCGAGAACAAGACCGACAAGCCGGTCACGCTGTTTCCGTGGAGCCTGATCGTCCGCTACGGTGAGCCGAAGTTCGAGGGCATGTACATCCTGCACGAGGGTCCGTACGGCGTCTTCAACGGCACGCTGAAGGAGTTCAGCTACTCCGACTTCAAGGGCAACAAGCAGCAGAAGATCGCCACCACCGGCGGCTGGGTCGGCATCACCGACAAGTACTGGATGTCGATCCTCGTGCCCGACCAGAAGTCCAAGGTCGACGTCTCGATCAAGCAGACCGGTGCCGGCGCCGACGTGAAATACCAGGTCGACTATGTCGGCAGCGGTGTCGCCATCGCGCCGGGCGCGAGCACCACGACCGAAGCCCGGCTGTTCGCCGGCGCGAAGATCGTGCGGGTGATTTCCGACTACGAAAGCAAGTACGGGATCGAAAAGTTCGACCTCACGATCGACTGGGGCTGGTTCTGGTTCTTCACCAAGCCGCTGTTCTGGCTGCTCGAGTGGCTCTACGTGCATCTCGGCAATTTCGGCCTGTCGATCCTGGTCCTGACCGTGATCGTGAAGGCCGTGTTCTTCCCGCTGGCCAACAAGTCCTACGCGGCGATGAGCAAGATGAAGCGCCTCCAGCCCGAGATGGAGAAGCTCAAGGAGCGCTACGGCGAGGACCGCCAGCGCATGAACCAGGAGCTGATGCAGCTCTATCGCCGCGAGAAGGTGAACCCGGCGGCGGGCTGCCTGCCCATCCTGGTGCAGATCCCGGTCTTCTTCGCGCTCTACAAGGTGCTCTACACCACCATCGAGATGCGCCATCAGCCGTTCTACGGCTGGATCAAGGATCTGTCGGCGCCCGATCCGCTCACGATCCTGACCGGCTTCGGCATGTTTCCGTGGGACGTTCCGTCGTTCCTGCACTTCTTCAACATCGGCATCTGGCCCATGATCATGGGCGTCACGATGTACCTGCAGCAGAAGCTGAACCCGCAGCCGACCGACCCGATGCAGGCGCGCGTGTTCCAGTTCCTGCCGATCCTGTTCACCTTCATGCTGGCGCCTTTCGCCGCCGGCCTGGTGATCTACTGGGCGTGGAGCAACATGCTGTCGATCGCGCAGCAGTACACGATCATGCGCCGCCACGGCGCGCCGATCGGCGGCAAGGCCGTGCCGGCGACCGTTGCGGCCACGCCGGCGCCCACCGACAACAAGAAGGGCGGCAAGGGCTCCGGCAAGAAGGGCTGATGCCGGACAAGTCACCCGACAAGCGGGAAGACGAGGGCTTCTCGCCGGCCGAGATCGAGGCGGCCCGCAAACTGTTCGCGGGCCCCTGCGACTTCGTCTCGGGCGCCGCATCGATCGAGTCGCTGCCCGGCGCCTCGCTGCCGGAAGTGGCCTTCGCCGGCCGCTCCAACGTCGGCAAGTCGAGCCTGGTCAATGCGCTGACCGGCCGCCGCACGCTCGCGCGTGTCTCGGCCAATCCCGGCCACACGCGGCAGGTCAATTTCTTCAATCTCTGCGACCGGCTGATGCTGGTCGACCTGCCGGGCTACGGCTTCGCCAAGGTCTCGCGCTCGATGAAGGAAACCTGGCAGGATCTCGCCTCTGCCTATCTGCGCGGCCGTCCGACCCTGATGCGCATCTTCGTGCTGATCGACAGCCGACACGGCGTGAAGGAGAGCGACCGCGAGACGATGCGCAACCTCGACAGTGCGGCGGTCTCCTACCAGATCCTGCTGACCAAGACCGACTATCTGCGCGCGTCCGACATTCCCGCCGCGGTGAAGGCGGCCGAGGCGGTGGCCCGCAAGCACGGCGCGGCCCATCCCGAGGTGCTGCCGACCAGCAGCGAGACGGGCTTCGGCATTCCGGAACTGCGCGCCGAAATCTTCGCCGTCGCACAGCTTTAGCCATCGGCCAGTCGCTCAGGATGACAAAGTGAACGGCGTGGTATTCGAAGCGTCTACGCCGCGTCGTGGAAGATCACGCCCAGCGTGAAGCGCTCGCCGGTGCGCAGGCTCGAGACGCCATGGCGCATGGCGGTGCGGTGCCAGCCGCGCACCCCCTTCGACGGGCGTTCGTTGACGGCGAAGATCGCGGCATCGCCCTGCTGGAGTGGCACGACCTCGCCGCGCGACTGCAGGCGCGGCCGCTGCTCGACCAGCATGAACTCGCCGCCGGTGAAGTCGCGGCCGGGATCGCTCAGCAGCACGACGACCTGCAGCGGGAACACCATCTCGCCATAGAGGTCGCGGTGCAGGCAGTTGTAGTCGCCGGGTCCGTAGCGCAGCAGCAGCGGCGTCGGCCGCGTCTGGCCCGCCTCGTGGCATTCGCGCAGCCAGTCTTGCAGCGTCGGGGGGAAGCGCCTGGGTTTCCCGAGTTGCTCGTTCCAGCGGTTGGCGACCTCGGCCAGCGCCGGATAGAGCGCCTGGCGCAGCCGCTCGACGGGCCTCGGCAGGTCGTAGGCGAAATACTGGTATTCGCCCTGCCCGTAGCCGTGCCGCTGCATGACGACGTGCTTGCGGAACCGGGCCTGTTCGGGCCACAGGGCCCGGAGTTCCCGGCACTCGTCGGTGCCGATCAGGTTCCTCGCCACGGTGAAGCCGCGATTTGCCAGGGTTTCGCTGTCGAAGACGGGTGTAACTGCCATGCGGACATCCTGACGCGGCCGGGCCGGTTCTTCTATCCGCGACCCGCCTGATATATTATGCGCCATGGCCCTCTCCCGCGCGGAGAGGGCTTTCGTTCAACTGGGGATGCTGGAAATGGCCGAGGCTGTTCAACCGGACAAGGAGCAGAAGCGTCTCATCCGCATGGCGGAGACCATTTCCAAGGCGCTGCCCTACATGCGCCGGCACAACGACGCGACCTTCGTGGTGAAGTATGGCGGCCACGCCATGACCGATCCGAAGCTCGGCGACCTGGTCGCACGCGACGTGGTGCTGATGAAGCAGGTCGGCATGAACCCGATCGTCGTCCATGGCGGCGGGCCGCAGATCAACAAGATGCTGGAGCGGGTCGGCATCAAGAGCACCTTCGTGAACGGGCTGCGCGTCACCGACGCCGCGACGATGGAAATCGTCGAGATGGTCCTGGCCGGCTCGATCAACAAGGCGATCGTGGCCGACATCAATGAGTGCGGCGGCATCGCCGTCGGCATCTGCGGCAAGGACGGCAACCTGATCCTGGCCAAGAAAGTCACCCAGACGCGCGATCCGAAGACCGGCGAGCTGCTGAAGGTCGACCTCAAGCAGGTTGGCGAACCCGCCAGGATCAACGTCATGGTGCTGGAGCAGCTGCGCCGTGCCGACGTGATCCCGGTCGTGGCGCCCATCGGCTTCGGCGTCGACGACGAGCTCACCTACAACATCAATGCCGACACGTCGGCCGGCGCCATCGCGGGCGCCATGAAGGCCAAGCGTCTGCTGTTCCTGACCGACGTGCCGGGCGTCCTCGACAAGGACGGCAAGGTGATCCCCGACATGACGATCGAGCAGGCGCGCGCGCTGATCGCCGACGGCACGATCTCGGGCGGCATGATCCCCAAGGTCGAGAACTGCATCGATGCGGTGAATTCGGGCGTCGAGGCCGCGGTCATCATGGACGGCCGCGTCCCGCACGCCCTGCTGCTGGAAGTCTTCACCGAGGCCGGCGTCGGCACCATGGTCCGCCGGACCTGAACCCGACCGACCGTCCCCGACCTTGAAAAGCCCCTTTTCCCTGCATATTTAGGCCCGATGGCTCTCCTGCCGATCCTGACCGCGCCCGATCCGCGGCTGAAGAAGAAGTCCCTGCCCGTCGAGACCGTCGACGATGGCGTGCGCCGGCTCATGGATGACATGCTGGAGACGATGTACGACGCGCCTGGCATCGGCCTCGCCGCGCCGCAGGTCGGCGTGCTGAAGCGCATCATCGTGCTCGACATCGACCGCGAGGACACCAAGACCGGCCCGTTGTTCATGGCTAACCCCGAAATCGTCGAGGCGTCGGACGAGGACGTTTCCTACGAGGAAGGCTGCCTCTCGGTGCCCGACCATTATTCCGACGTGGTCCGTCCGGCGACGGTGACGGTCCGGTATCTCGATCGGGACGGTCTGCTCCAGGAGCTGGCCTGCGACGGACTGCTGGCGACCTGCGTGCAGCACGAGATCGACCATCTCGACGGCGTGCTGTTCATCGACCACATTTCGGCGCTGAAGCGGAACATGATCCTTCGCAAGCTCCTCAAGGCGCGCAAGGAACAGGAACGCGACGAAGCCGAGCGCGGTCCGGCCAAGGCGAAGGCCAAGGATCCCGAGCCCGCGATCTAGGCGCCGCCCACGGGCTTCGGCCCGAACATCTCCCGCATCTTCTGCAGGTAGTGCTCCTCGGACGTCGACCAGCGCAAGCTGGCGAGGAGCTGCGAATCGGCGCCCGCAGGATAGCGGATCCTACCACCTTCTTCCGTCGCGGCGGTAAGTGTCGCTTCCGCTACTTCCGCCTCGGTGCAGTAGCGCGTCGGATAGTTGGCCATGTTCGCGAAGCATGATTGCGTGAAGGCGCCGTACTCCTCTGGGAACAGGCCCTGCATGCGGGCACTGCCATTGGCCGTGAGATTGGTGGTGGGCGCGTAGCCGGGTTCGACCAGGCGCGCCCTGATGCCGAAAGCGCCCAACTCGTACGAAAGCGATTCCGTGAAGCCTTCGACGGCGCATTTGCTGGCGGCATAGGCCGCCACCAGCGGCATAACACCGAGGGTGACGCTGGACGTAACGTTGATGATGGTGCCGCGTCCCTGCTGGCGCATCTGCGGGATGATGGCGCGGCAGGCTGCGAACACGCCGAAGGTGTTGGTCTCGAAGACCTCGCGCACGGCCTTGTCGGGAGTCGCCTCGAAGATCGAGGCGAGGCCGATGCCCGCATTGTTCACCAGGACGTCGATCGCACCGAACGCCGCGACGCCGCCGGCAATGGCCGCCGCAATGCTGGCGTCATTCGTCACATCGAGCGGCAGGACCTTCAGCCGATCCGAGGAGCTGGCGAAGGGCGTCGGATCCGGCCGTCGCATGGTGGCGATGACGTTCCATCCGCAATCCAGGAAGTGCTCGGCCATCGCCTTGCCGTAGCCGGACGAGGTGCCGGTGATGAGGACTGTCTGGGCCATGTGATGCTCCGCGTTCTGTCTGGTCCGTCCAGCATAGCCATCACGCGTAGACGATATATAATCTGAATGCCTAATTTAGTTACGGATCGTCCAGAATGGATCCTTTCAGCGACCTGATCGGCCTGCTGCAACCCCGCGCCGCACTCTCGAAGCCGATCACCGGCCGGGGACGCTGGGGCGTGCGATACGCAGCCTACGGACAGCCGGGCTTCGCCCTCGTCCTGGCCGGACAATGCTGGCTGGCACTCGATGGCAGCGAACCGGTCCTGCTCGAAGCGGGTGACTTCGTGCTGCTGCCCGTGACCCCTGCCTTCACCTTGGCCAGCCATCCCGGCGTCGACTTTGTGCCAGTCGAACCGTCGGACAAGCCCGTGCGGCATGGAGATCCCGACGGCGAGCCTGACCTGCAGATGCTGGGAGGCGCCTTCGAGATCGAACCAGCCAATGCCGAGCTACTGACTGGCCTGCTGCCGCGCCTGACTCATCTCCGCGCGGTGGACGGCGACACGACCCGCCTCGCGCGCTTCGTCCATCTCCTGCGCGAGGAATGCGAGGCCGACTGGCCCGGCCGCGAGCTGATCCTGCAGCGGCTGCTCGAGGTGATGCTGGTCGAATGCCTGCGCCGACCAGGATCGGCCAACGCCTTGCTGCCGGCCGGATTGCTGGCGGGGCTGCGCGACCGAGGGTTGGCCGTCGCCTTGCGGGCGATGCATGCGGAGGTGCGTGCGGGCTGGACCGTCGCCGAGCTTGCGCGGCTCGCCGGCATGTCGCGCTCGGCTTTCGCCGCCCGGTTCACCCAGGCGCTGGGTTGCGCGCCGATGGAATATCTCGCGCGCTGGCGGATGGCGCTGGCACAGGATGCGCTCGGCCGCGGAACCAAATCGCTCGATCGCCTCGCCGAGGAAATCGGTTACGAATCGGCCAGCGCCTTCAGCACCGCTTTTCGCCGCCGCATCGGCTGCGCGCCCGGCGCGTTTGCGCGATCGCGGCGGATGGTGGCCTAGAGCGTTTCACGTTTTGACGTGAGCATATCCGGCGTTTTGGATGTAGTT
>CAMFGZ010000014.1 GCA_945952105.1 uncultured Rhodospirillaceae bacterium
GCGCTTCTTGCGAAGCCAGCAGAACTTAAACGATCCTCTTAAGACGAGGATGACAGCTACCTCTTCTTGCGTTCCGTAACCGGCACAGTGACTTCATCGGCGCGTAGCCGCACGAGCTCGTCGGCCTGCAGGCCCAGAAGCTCGCCCAGCACGGCATCGGTGTGCTGACCCAAGGTCGGCGCCGCGCGCTTGATCTCCGACTTGCCGCCGGTGTGCAGCCGAATGGGCGAGATCGGTACGCGGGTCTTGCCGCGGCGCGGATGCTCGACATCGACCCAGAAGCCGCGCGCCTCGAGGTGGGGATCGTAGGCGACCTCGCGCGCGGTCTTCACCGGGGCGCAGGGCACGCGAGCCTTGGTGAGCAGCGCCAGAACCTCTTCCTTGGTCTTCGGCAGAGTCCAGGCGCCGACCATGTCGTCGATGACCGCCATGTTCCTGGCGCGGCCCGGCGTCGTCGTGAACTCGGGGTTCGTGAGCAGATCCTCGCGGCCCAGCATCTCGCACATGGATACCCAGTGCCGCTCGGCCGACGTGAAGATCGCGACATAGCCGTCGCTGCAGCGATAGGTGTTGTACGGCGCCATGGCGAGCGCGGGATGGCGGTTGCCCGTGCGGTCGGGCACGTTCTTGTCGCCGTCCATCACCGCGCCCAGCGCCGAGGCGATGGAGATCGCGCCCGCTTCGTGCATGGCGACCTCGACACGCTGGCCCTTGCCGGTGCGCTCGCGTTGCACCAGCGCACCCAGAATGCCGGCGCAGAGATGGATGCCGGCGAGGAAATCGCAGACCGCGGCGCCGGCCTTCGTGGGGGGGCCGTCGGCGTCGCCCGTGGCGTTGGTGATGCCGCTCATCGCCTGGATGGTGACGTCCATCGCGGCGAGGTCGCGATAGGGACCGTCGAGGCCGAAGCCCGAGCTGCCGCCATAGACGAGGCGCGGGTTCAGCTTGCTCAGCACGTCGTAGCCGAGGCCGAGGCGATCCATCACGCCCGCGGCGAAGTTCTCGATCAGCACGTCGGCCTTGGCGACGAGGTCGAGGAAGATCTCCTTGCCGCGCGGCTGCTTGAAGTCGAGGACGACCGACTCCTTGTTGGAGTTCAACATCACCAGCGGATAGGGCTCGACCTCGCGCTTGCGGCGGCGCACGACGTCGCCCTCCGGCGGCTCGATCTTGAGCACGCGCGCGCCCATGAAGGCGAGCTGCAGGCCGCAATAGGGGCCGTTGTAGATTTGCCCGAGATCGAGGACGAGCATGCCGTCGAGCGGGCGGCGGATGGTCATGGCGTTTTCTCCGATAGGCGTTGCCGGACTGTAACGCGAACCGGCGGCGCGGCGAGGGCCGAGTGCGTTCCCGGTCCGTTGTGCGAGCGGAAAGGTCCCTTTAGGGTCGTAGCATGAGCAACATCACGCGAATCGACTGCGGCCCGCGCATGAGCGAGGCCGTCACCTTGGGCAACCGCATCCATTGTTCGGGCATGATCCCCGAGGATACGAGCCTCGATATCACCGGCCAGGTGCAGCAGGCGCTGGCCGAAATCGACTCCCTGCTGGCCAAGGGCGGCAGCGACAAGTCGAAGATCCTGACCGCCACGATCTGGCTGAGCGATATCTCGGATTTTGCGGCCATGAATAAAGTTTGGGACGCCTGGGTCGTGCCCGGCCACACGCCGGCCCGGGCCACCGTCGAGGCCCGCCTGAACGATCCGAACATGAAGGTCGAAATCATGGTCGTCGCGGCGATCTAGCCTCTGCTAAGGTCCCGCCCGCTTTTCAGGTTCCAGAGGAGAGAGAACATGAGCATCAAGCGCATCAACGTCGGCGCCCGCATGAGCAGCGCCGTGGTCCATGGCGACACGGTCTATCTCGCCGGCCTCACCGCCGACGACGCCAAGGCCGACGTGAAGGGCCAGACCAAGCAGATCCTCGACAAGGTCGACAAGTTCCTGGCCGAAGCCGGCACGGACAAGTCGAAGGTGCTCTCGGCCAACATCTGGCTGACCGACATCTCGACCTGGAGCCAGATGAACGAAGTCTGGGACGCCTGGGTCTCCCCCGGCAACACGCCCGCGCGCGCGACCGTCGAGGCCAAGCTCGCCGCTCCCGGCCTCAAGGTCGAGATCATGATCCAGGCCGCCAAGTAAGGCGCACCTGCTTCAACGGAAAGGGCCGGCATTTGCCGGCCCTTTTTGTTTTGCCGCGGCGCGAAGTGACCTTGACCGTGTTGCCCGGCGTCGGCTTCTATCCGCCCGAACTCTGGGGAGAGGGTAGATGGTGGTGAAGAGCGTACTCGCGGGTCTGTGCCTCGCGGGCTTGTCCTCGGTGGCGCTGGCACAGAACGCCCAGCCTTACGGCAAGGGCTTCGACAACTGGAACTTCTCGCGGACGAAGGAGCAGAGCGGCGTCACGAACTGCCGGGCTTTCCGCCGCGTCGGCGGGCGCGACGACATCATGGCGATGCGCACCGACGGCTATTCCTATCTCAGCGTCCGCGCCGAAGGCCGCAACGGCAAGTTCCCCAATTCCATCATCGTTCCCCTGCGCGAACCGGCGAACGGAATGCAATGGGACAATACGATCGCGGCCGACGGGAAGCGCATGTGGGTGGCCCTGCCGCCGGCGGCGATCGAGATCATCGCCTCGAAGGGCGGCTACAGCATGCTGCTGGGCGGCAGCGAGGATCGCGATGACGTGAACCTCGGCAAGAGCGCCCCTGCGGCCTGGAAGCGCGTCAAGGAGTGCGTCGTAGACTCGGGCGGGTGAGTTCGCTCATCGAGGGAAAAGGCCGGCGATTGCCGGCCTTTTTCTGGGAGTAGCGCGCTCCCAGCAATGACTAATTGATCGGGCCGATGATCTTGCCCGGGTTCATGATGTTGTCGGGGTCGATCGCCTTCTTGATCGAGCGCATCAGCGAGACGGCCTCGCCGTGCTCCTCGTACAGGAACTTGATCTTGCCGATGCCGACGCCGTGCTCGCCGGTGCAGGTGCCGCCGAGCGCCAAAGCGCGGGCGACCATGCGGTCGTTGAGGGCCTCGGCGCGGGGCAGGTAGGTCGGGTCGCTGGGATCGACCATCATGGTGAGATGGAAGTTGCCGTCGCCGACATGGCCGACGATCGGTGCGTAGAGGTCGTTGGCCTGGATGTCCTTCTGCGTCTCGAGGATGCACTCGGCCAGCCGGCTGATCGGCACGCAGACGTCGGTGGCCCACATGCCCCAGCCCGGCTTGTAGGCCTTGGCTGCCCAGGCGGCGTCGTGGCGGGCCTGCCACATCCTGCTGCGCTCCTCGGCCTGGCTGGTCCAGGCGAAGTCGCCGCCGCCATGTTCGCCGGCGATGGCCTGCACCATCTCGGCCTGCTCCTTCGTACCCGCCTCGGTGCCGTGGAACTCCAGCAGCAGCAGGTTCTTCCGCGGCAGCGTGAGCTTGGAATATTGGTTCACCGTATCGACCGTGTAGGTGTCCATCAGCTCGATGCGCGCCACCGGGATGCCCGACTGGATGGTCTGGATCACGGTGTTGACCGCGCCTTCGAGACTGTCGAAGGCGCAGGTCGCGGCGACCATCGATTCCGGCGTGCCGAAGAGGCGCAGCGTGATCTCGGTGATGACGCCCAGCGTCCCCTCGGAGCCCACGAACAGCTTCACCAAGTCGTAGCCCGCACTCGACTTCCGCGAGCGGCGGCCGAGCTGCATGATACGTCCGTCCGGTGTGACGACCTGCAGCGACAGCACGTTCTCGCGCATCGTGCCGTAGCGCACCGCATTGGTGCCGGAGGCGCGCGTGCTGGTCATGCCGCCGATCGAGGCGTCGGCGCCCGGATCGATCGGGAAGAAGAGGCCGGTTGCGCGCAGATACTCGTTGAGCTGCTTGCGGGTGACACCGGGCTGGACCACCACGTCGAGGTCGGCCTCGTTGACCTGCAGGATCTTGTTCATGCGGCTGACATCGAGCGAGATGCCGCCGTTGGGAGCGCTGATATGGCCCTCCAGCGAGGTGCCGGTGCCGAAGGGGATGATCGGCGTCTTGTGGCGGGCGCAAATCTGGACGACCTGCTGCACTTCCTCCGTCGACTCGGCGAAGACCACGGCGTCCGGCAGGTGCGCTTCGTGATACGAGATGTCCTTGCCGTGCTGTTCGCGCACCGCGTGCGCGGTGCTGACACGGTCCCCGAAAAGCGCCTTCAGCTCGGCGATCGTGGCATCGACGTTGAGGGCTTTCGCCTGGGCCGCTACAGCCATGTTCGTTCTCCTAGCGTAAGCCGTTTGGATACGCTCAAATGGGGACAAAGCCAACCTGAGGAAACCGCCCCATGCGCGACGTCTACGTGATCGGCGCCTACACGACCGTCTTCAAGAAGCACCCCGGCCTCAGCTTCGGCGACCTGGCCCGCGAGGCCTATCTCGGCACCCTGAAGGATGCCGGCCTGGACAAGGGCAGCGACATCGAGACCGGCTGGCTGGGCAATTGCGGCATGGGTTTCTGGGGCCAGAACTCGATCCGCGGCCAGGCACTGTTCCAGCCCCTGGTCGAGGAGGGGCTGTTCCCCGAGCGGGTGCCGATGTTCAACGTCGAGAATGCCTGCGCCACCGCCTCGACCGCCTTCATGGGCGCCTGGAAGGACGTGCTGGCGGGCACGCACGAACTGTCCTTCTGTCTCGGCGTCGAGAAGCTGTTCAGCCCGGAGGCGCCCGAGCGCACGGCTGGCCTGTTCAACCAGGGCTACATCACCAGCCAGCACGACCGGTTGGTCGAGGAGATGAACCGGGTCGGCAAGATGGTTGGCTCCGAGTTCAAGCCGGGCGACGACCGCACCATCTTCATGGATACCTATGCCATGCAGGCCAAGTGGCACATGTGGAAGTACGGCACGACCCAGGCCCAGATCGCCGCCGGCGCCGCCAAGAACCACAATTACGGCGCGCTGAACGAGAAGGCGCAGTACCGCTTCCAGATGACGCCGCAGTCGGTACTGGAGGACCGCCCCGTATCCTTCCCGCTGACCCGCGCGATGTGCGCGCCGATCGGCGACGGCGCCGCCGCCGCGCTGCTCTGCTCGGCCGAGTATCTCGAGAAGCAGCCCAGGGAAGTGCAGGACCGCGCCCTCAGGATCGCGGGCGTCGGCTTTTCCGGCGGCAAGTATCGCAATCTCGACGAGCCGGGCCTGACGCGCGCGGCCGGCGACAAGGCCTACAAGATGGCGGGCCTCGGGCCTGAGGACATCGACGTCGCCGAGGTCCACGACGCCACCAGTTTCTGCGAGATCTACCAGTGCGAAATGCTGCGCTTCTGCCCCGAGGGCGAAGGCGGCAAGTTCGTCGAGTCGGGCGCCACCGGCCCCGGTGGCAAGCTGCCGGTCAATACGTCGGGCGGCCTCGTCTCCAAGGGCCATCCGGTCGGCGCCACCGGCCTGTCGATGCTGGCCGAACTCGCCACGCAGCTGCGCGGCGAGGCCGGTGCCCGTCAGGTGGAAGGAGCAAAGGTCGCGCTCGCCGAAAACGGCGGCGGCGTGATCGGCATGGAAGAGGCCGTGGCCTCAGTCGTGATTCTCAAGAAAGAGTAGAGGACAGAAATGACAATCCGCTTCGACAATCGCGTCGCCATCGTCACCGGTGCGGGCAACGGGCTCGGCCGCGCGCATGCGCTGCTGCTGGCCAGCCGCGGCGCCAAGGTCGTCGTGAACGATCCGGGTGGTGCGGTCGACGGTAAAGGCGGCGGCCACGCCGCGGCCGACAAGGTGGTCGACGAGATCAAGGCGGCGGGTGGTATCGCCGTCGCCAACTACGATTCCGTCGCCGAGGCCGCGACCGCCGCCAACATCGTGAAGACCGCGGTCGATGCCTTCGGCACCGTCGACATCGTGGTGAACAATGCGGGCGTCCTGCGCGACAAGACCTTCCACAACATGACGACCGAGGATTTCGAGTTCGTCGTGAAGGTCCACTTCCTCGGCACCGCCTATGTCACGCACGCCGCCTGGCCGATCATGCGCGCCAAGGCCTATGGCCGTATCGTCGTCACCTCGTCGAACTCGGGCATCTACGGCACCTTCGGCCAGTCGAACTATGGCGGCGCCAAGCTCGCTGTCGTGGGTTTCATGAATGCGCTGCGTCTCGAGGGACAGAAGTACAACATCATGATGAACGCGCTGGCGCCGATCGCCGCCACGCGCATGACCGAGAGCCTGATGACGCCCGAGGTGCTGGCCAAGCTGAGGCCGGAGTATGTCTCGCCGATGGTCGCCTATCTCTGCAGCGAGCAATGCCAGCGCACCGGCGACATCTGGAGCGCCGGCGCCGGCAGCTTCGCGCGCATCGAGTATCGCGAGGCCGAGGGGCTGCGGGTCGACGGCCGTGCGCCCACGATCGAGGACGTGGCCGACAATATCGAGAAGATCGCCGACGTCTCGGCCAACCGCGTCTTCCGCACCTCCGGCGAGGAAGTCGCGGCCGTGGTGAGCGGCTCCTGAGCGACAGGGATACTTCCATGACTCCACCTGCGGCGGATCGTCTGCTGCCGGTCGAGAAGTGGCTGTTGCGCGAGGGCCGGCTCGTGCGGCGTCCGGATGCCTTCCTCGAGCAGCTGATGAACCGCGTGCTCGAGGCCGGTATCCCGGTCTGGCGGACCTATATTGGCCTGCAGCTCGTCCATCCGCAGCTGCAGGCGATGGGCTTTCTGTGGCGTCGCGGCCAGGCGGTGGAGACGATCGCCCGCGCGTACGGCGTGCAATTCACCCCGGCCTATATCGGCAGCCCGCTGCAGGAGGTGAGGGAAGGGGGCACCGCGGTCCGCTACCGTCTCGACGGCCTCACCGACCGGCATCACGAGGTGCTGCACGAGGTGAGGAGCGGCGGCGGCACCGACTACTTCTCGCTGCCGATGCGCATCCGCCGCGACGGCCCGCTGCCCGTCGTGGCCTTCGCGACCGACCGCAAGGGAGGCTTTAGCGAGGCCGACATCGACGACCTGACACGCTTGGTCGACATGATGGGCGCCGTCACCGAGACGCACATCGAGGAGAGCGTCGCCCAGACTGTCGCCCAGACCTATCTCGGGCGGCAGGTCGGCGAGCGCATCCTGCATGGCATGATCCGGCGCGGCGACGGCGAGGAAATCCGTGCCGTTCTGTGGTTCTCCGACCTGCGCGACTTCACCGGCCTCAACGAGCGCCTGCCGCCAGATCAGGTGCTGGAACTGCTGAACAACTACTTCCAGCTGGTCGGCGATGCGCTCGCCAAGCACGGCGGGGAGATCCTGAAGTTCATCGGCGACGGCGTGATGGCCTATTTCCCGGCGGAGGACGCGCTGTTCATGCCAATGGTGACGGCCGCCGCGCTGGAGGCCGCGCAACAGCTGATCGACGACGCCGAAGCCGCCAACGAGGCGCGCGCCACGGGCGGCGCGGAGCCGATCAGGTTCGGCATCGGGCTGCATGTCGGCACCGTGACCTTCGGCAATATCGGCACCGAGGACCGGCTCGATTTCACCGTCATCGGATCCGCCGTGAATCGCGCGTCGCGATTGGAGGGCCTCACCAAGGCGCTGGGCGTGCGCGTCTGCGCCTCCGCCGAGTTCCACGAGGACTGCCCGCGTCCGATGAAGTCGCTCGGCAAGCACCGTTTGCGCGGAGTGCGAGACCCCGTCGAGATTTTTACATTGCCGGATTGACTGAAGGACCTTTCCTCAAACCTTCGTCTTCCAGCCTTCGATCCAGGTCAGCGCTTCCTCATCGGGGAGCGGCTGCGTCGAGGCGTCGACTTCCAGGCGGTCCCCGACGCGCCTCGCGCCGCAGCGCTCGAGCGCCTCATCGACCTTCTTGCCGCCGCCGCAGAACGTGTCCTGGTAGGTCATGTCGCCCAGCGCGATCACGCCGTAGCGATGGCCCGACAGGTCGGGCTTGTCGCGATGCAGGGCCTCGACCAGCGGCAGAATGTTCGTGGGAATGTCGCCGGAGCCGTGCGTGGCGCAAACCACGAGGAGCACGTCGTGCGCCTGCAGGTCTGCAGCGGTCGCGGCCTTGTCAGTGACATCGACGGCGTGACCGGCCGTCGTCAGCACGGGCTGCAGTGCGTCGGCCACCATCTGGGCATTGCCCGATTCGGTGCCGACCAGGATCAGGATCGTGGCCATGGGTCTGGGATACGGGAGCGAGTGCCGCGATGCGACGCGACCCGATGGCGCGGCAAATTCCGCCATGCCAGTCTGCCCGCCATGGAAGAAACGCCCGTATTGGCCGCCCTCGAGGGCGGTGTGCTGACCCTGACGCTCAACCGGCCGCAGCGGCTGAACGCGATGAGCCACGCGCTGATCGACGCCATGAACGTCCAGCTGAAACGCGCTCGCGAGGACGACTCCGTGCGCTGCGTGCTCCTGACCGGCACCGGCCGCGGCTTCTGTGCCGGTGCCGATCTGGCGGGCGGCGGTCCCGGCGATGCTTCGTCCCAAGGCCCGCGCGACGTCGGTGCCGCGATGGACCGCATCTTCAACCCCATGATCCGCGCCATGCGCGATCTGCCCAAGCCCATCGTCGCGGCGGTGAACGGCGTGGCGGCAGGCGGCGGCGCCAACCTGGCGCTGGCCTGCGATATCGTGATCGCCGCGCGCTCGGCCCGTTTCGACCAGGCCTTCGTGCGCATCTCGCTGATTCCGGATCTCGGCGGCACCTGGTTCCTGCCGCACACGGTGGGCGACGCCCGCGCCCGGGCGCTCGCGATGTTGGGCGCCTCGGTGCCGGCCGAGGAAGCCGCGCGCATGGGTATGGTCTGGCAGGTCGTCGACGATGCCGCCCTGATGGACGAAGCCGGCAAGATCGCCTCAAGGCTCGCGTCCGGCCCGACCCGGTCCTATGCCGCGATCAAGGGCGCAATCAATGCCGCGGCCACCAACACGCTCGACCAGCAGCTCGACCTCGAACGCGATCACCAGCGCGAACTCGGCAAGAGCGAGGACTTCAAGGAGGGCGTCGCGGCCTTCCTCGCCAAGCGCCCCCCGAATTTCACCGGACGTTGAGAGACAAGGACCAGATGACCTACGAAAAGATCCAGATTGCCAAGGAAAACGGCCTCGCCACGCTGACCCTGAACGCGCCGGACCGGCTGAATGCCGTGTCGCGCAAGATGATCGGCGAGCTGAAGCAGTGCTGGGAGGAGCTCGCTGCCGACACCTCGGTGCGCGCCGTGCTGCTGACCGGCGCGGGCCGCGGCTTCTGCGCCGGCGCCGACCTCGCCGATCCCGATCGAGCCAAGGGGAACACTTCCGATTCGGGCGAGGCGCTGGACAAGTTCTTCAATCCCGTGATCCGCCTGATGCGCGGCGTGTCCAAGCCGATCGTGGCGGCGGTGAACGGTCCGGCCGCCGGCGTCGGCATGAGCTTCGCGCTTGCCTCCGACATCGCGATCGCGGGCAAGTCCGCCTCCTTCCTGCAGGCCTTCGCGCGCATCGGCCTGCTGCCCGACGGTGGCAGCACCTGGTTCCTGCCGCGCCTGGTGGGCGAGCAGCGCGCCCGCGCGCTGGCGATGCTGGCGCCGCAGATTTCCGCGCAGCAGGCCAAGGACTGGGGCCTGATCTGGGACGTGGTCGAGGATGCCGATCTCATGAAGACGGCCGGCGACCTCGCACGCCGCCTCGCCGATGGTCCGACGATGTCGCTCGCGCGCATCAAGGAAGCGATGAATCGCGCCAGCGGCAACACGCTCTCGGAGCAGCTCGACGTCGAGCGCGACTTCCAGCGCGAGCTGGGCAAGAGCGAGGATTTCAAGGAAGGCGTCGCGGCCTTCCTCGCCAAGCGCAAGCCCGCCTTCAAGGGCAAATAAAGAAACGGGAGAGACGCCATGACGACGCCGTTCAAGGAGATCACCTCCGGCCTCAAGTTCCCGGAGGGGCCGGTGGCCATGCCGGACGGGTCGGTCATCCTGGTCGAGATCGCGCGCGAGACGCTGACGCGGGTCACGCCCGACGGCAAGCAGCACATTATCGCCAAGCTGGGCGGCGGCCCCAACGGCGCGGCGATGGGGCCGGGCGGCAAGATCTATGTGACCAACAATGGCGGCTTCAACTGGATCGAACGGCCCGACGGCCGCCTGTTCCCCGGCACGCAGCCCGCTTCCTACAAGGGCGGTTCGATCCAGGTGGTCGATCCGGAGAGCGGCAAGTTCGAGACGCTCTACGACAGCTGCGACGGCCGCAAGCTGAAAGGCCCGAACGACCTCGTGTTCGACGATGCCGGCGGCTTCTGGTTCACCGATCTTGGCAAGACGCGCGAGTACGACAACGATCGCGGCGCCGTCTATTACGCCAGGGCCGATGGCTCGAAGATCGAGCAGAAGGTGTTCCCGCTGGAGCGGCCCAACGGCTGCGGCCTCTCGCCCGACGGCAAGACGCTCTATGTCGTGGAGACGCCGACCGCACGTCTCTGGGCTTTCGACCTCTCGGCGTCCGGCACCATCAAGGACGCCAACGGCGCCTATCGCGGCGAAAAGGGCCGCGTGGTCGCGGGCCTTGGCGGCTACCAGATGTTCGATTCGCTGGCCGTCGATTCGGCCGGCCATGTCTGCGTCGCGACCCTGATCACCGGCGCCGTCTCCGACATCTCGCCCGACGGCCAGTCGGTGACGCAGCACAAGCTTCCAGATCCGATGGTCACCAACGTCTGCTTCGGCGGAAAGGACCTGCGCACCGCCTACGCGACGCTGTCGATGACCGGCAAGCTCGTCAGCTTCGAATGGCCGCGTCCGGGCCTCAAGCTCGAGTATCTGAACAAGTAGTGCTGGGGCGCGCCTCCCCAGCGGCTACCCCTTCGCCTGCGCCCGCACCTCGCGGCTCGCGACGACCTTGCCGTTCGAATAGGACTCGTGGTTGGCGTCGACCTCGGAGAGCTTGTAGCGGTAATTCACCATCATGCCGTACGACTGCTTGAACCCGTTGGCGCTGGTGTCGCCCAACCAGTTCAGCCGCTCGACGACGGCGCCGTTGCCGAGATGGAAATGCGCCACGCGGTCCAGCGCGCGTCCCTTGTCGGTGGCTGTGAGGTAGACGGCGGCCAGTCGCGTCAGGATCGGGCGCAGCGACTTGTCGATGGCGGGCACCTCCCACCAGTTTGGCCGGGCCAGTAGCTTGAGGACGGCGGCCGTGCCATGGGCTTCGTCCGTCACCGGTCCCAGCGAGGCGATCTCGTTCTGTGTGAGCATCGCATCGCCCTCCGTCTTCGCCCGGTGCTCGACGTGCTGGCGCAGGCCGGGGATCGGCGAGAGGGTGGCGAAGTCCTTGATGTTGGGCAGGTCGCGTGAGAGCTGGTCGGCGACGCGCTTGATCAGGAAGTTGCCGAAGCTGATGCCGGCCAGGCCCTGCTGGCAGTTGGAGATCGAATAGAATATCGCGGTGTTGGCGCGCTTGGGATCGTGCGTCTCATCGCGCGCATCGAGCAGGCGCTGCACGTTGCCCGCCATGCCGTCGACCAGCGCGACCTCGACGAAGATCAGCGGCTCGTCGGGCATGCGCGGGTGGAAGAAGGCAAAGCAGCGCCGGTCCGAATCGAGCCGGTTCTTGAGATCGCGCCACGAGCGGATGGCGTGGACGGCCTCGTAGGTCACGAGCTTTTCCAGCAGCGAGGCAGGCGAGGCCCAGTCGATGCGCACGAGGTCGAGGAAGGCCACGTCGAACCAGGCGCCTAGCAGCGAGCGAAGATCCTCGCTCAGCGCCTTCGCGGCAGCGTCGCTCTTGCCCAGCGTCAGAAGCTCGGCGCGCAGGTCGACCACGAACTTCACGCCCTGCGGCACGCCGACGAATTCACGCAGCAGCCGCACCGCTGGCGGTTCCAGCTCGCGGCGCAGCGCCCGTGCGGGATCCTTGCCGGTGCGCCACTTGTCGACGGTCTTCAAGGCCGCCTCGCGCGGCAGGCCGTAGTCTCGGGCCAGCGTCAGGAGGAACTTCTTGCGTCCCGCGGCCGAGAGCGACAGGTAGGCCTGTCCCAGCTCCGCCGCGCGCCCGCGCCGCGCCGTCTCGCCGCCCTTGCCTTCGAGGCAGGCGTCGATGCGGCTCTTGAGTCGCGGAATGTCGTCATCGGGAAGATCGGGCCGCAGCGGTGCCCCGACCGCTTCGCGCGCGCCGCGCGCGGTATCGACGAAGGCGGTGCGAAGACGTTCGAGGGTACGGTCGACGGTATTGGAAAACGGTAGGGCCATGGCCGGAGTATGTCACAGTAAACGTGTCACTCCAGTGGCGGCACATGAACGCGCCTTTACCCATGCTATGCGGGAGGTTGATCCAGCACGCGCCAGAGATACCAGCTCGCGACCGTGCGATAGGGGCGCCACTTCTCGCCGGCTTTCTCCAGCGCCTTGGGCGAGGGCAGTGCGCGTTTGCGGAAGGCCTTCGCATAGGCCTTGCGCAGGCTGTAGTCGTCGAGCGGCAGGATGTCGGGGCGGCCCAGGCGGAACATCATGAACATCTCGGCGCTCCAGCGGCCGATGCCGCGCACCTTCACCAGGCGTTCGATCAGCTCGGCGTCGGCGATCGTGTGCGCCTCGTCGAGCGTCGGCAACTCGCCGCTGTCGACGCGGCGGGCGAGGTCCTGCACGGCGAGCACCTTGGCGCGTGACAGGCCGCAGTCGCGCAGATGTTCGTCCGGTGTCTTCAGGATGTGGCGCGGCGTGAAGCCGTCGGTCGCCCGGGGATAGAGCGCCTCGACCCTTCCGTAGATCGTGGCGGCCGCCTTGTTGGAAAGCTGCTGATAGACGATGGCCTCGGCCAGCGAGCCGAACAGGCTGCGCGACACCTTGAGCTGCATGCGGAAGGGGCCGACCACGTCGATGATCGCGGCCAGTGCGGGATCGACTTCCCTGAGATGCGCGACAGCCTTCGCGGGCTTGAAAGGAAAGCCTGTCATCGCCCTCTCATCATAGTCGTCTCGTCATCGTGCCGCGAACAGCGGCCCGGCGCCGACTTCGGGCGCGCCCTCGATCTCCAGCATGCGGCGCTTGGTCGAGACGCCGCCATTGGCCGAGAAGCCGCCCATCTTGCCGTCGGCGCCCAGCACGCGATGGCAAGGCACGATGATGGCGACCGGGTTTTTGCCCAGCGCCTGGCCGACCTCGCGCGATTCGTGCGGCACGTCGAGACGCCTGGCGATCTCGCCATAGGTCATGGTGTGGCCCGGCGGGATGGTGCGCGCCACCTCGTAGACGCGGCGGTTGAACTCGGGCACCGCGTCGAGATCGAGCGGGATGTCGGCGAGGTCGGTGTTGCCGCCCGCCAGCAGCGCCTGCACGCGGTCGAGCGCGCGCTGCACACCGGCCGGCACGTGGGCCGCTTCGACCGCATCGGGCCAGCGCCGTTTTACGCGCGCGCGTGTCGCTGCGGGGCTCGGCTCGGGCAGCTGGAGGCCTGCGATGCCGCGGCCGCTCCAGGCGATGGCGCAGGTGCCGATCGGCGTGTCGAACAGGGCGAAACCTTGGGCGCTCATGGGCTCGATCCTTCTACCTAACCGGTCATCCCGTCAAGTCACCGGCCGGGGCAGGACGGGTCGGAGCGGGGGACAACTGCGTGTCCGGAATGTGTCAGCCGTCATCAAACTGGCACCGACCGCGACTAGCTTCCGGCCGTCGACGTAAAGCCGGAGTCGTTGGGTTGATCCATCCGCGGGCCGAGAGCAATTCGCTCCTGAAGCAGGCGGTGCGCCGCCACAAGGTCATGTCCCGCGAGGGGATGCTCGAGAAGCTGTTCGAGCGGCTGTTCCGGGGCCTGGTCTATGCGCAGATTTGGGAAGATCCCGAGATCGACCTCGAGGCGATGGCGCTGACGCCGGACTGCCACATCGTGGCGATCGCATCCGGCGGCTGCAACATCCTGTCCTATCTCACCGCCGATCCCGCGCGCATCACCGCGGTCGATCTCAGCCAGGCGCACGTGGCGCTCAACCGGCTGAAGCTCACGGCGGCGCGGAAGCTGCCTTCGTGGTCGGACTATTACCGCTTCTTCGGCGCGGCCGACTCGGCCGCCAATCCGCGTGCCTACGATCGCCAGATCGCGCCGCATCTCGACGCCGAGAGCCGCGCCTACTGGGAAGCCCGCAGCCTGCATCGTGGCGGCCAGCGCCGCATCTCGATCTTCGCCAAGAACGCCTATCGTCATGGCGTGCTAGGCCGGTTCATCGGCGCGGCCCATGTCGCCGCGCGCGCCTATGGCGTGAACTTCAACGGGCTGCTGGCCGCGCGCACCATCGAGGAGCAGCGCCGCTACTTCGACACCGTCCTGGCTCCGCTGTTCGACAAGAGCCTCGTGCGCTGGGCGACTTCCAACCGCCTGTCCCTCTACGGGCTCGGCATTCCGCCGGCCCAGTACGAGGCGTTGGCCGGCGGCCGCGACATGGGTTCGGTGCTGCGCGACCGGCTCGAACGGCTGGCCTGCGGCTTCAGCCTTGCCGACAACTACTTCGCCTGGCAGGCCTTCGGCCGCTCTTATGCGCGCGATGCCAGGGGGCCGCTGCCACCCTACCTGCGGCAGGAGAATTTCCCCGCCGTGCAGCGCGGCGCCGGGAAAGTCGAGGTGCTGAACCGTTCGGTCACCGACTATCTCGCCTCGTGTCCTGCCGCCTCTCGCGACCGTTACGTGCTGCTCGACGCACAGGACTGGATGACCGACGCCCAGCTCAATGCTCTGTGGGCCGAGATCACCCGCACCGCGCGTCCGGGCGCGCGCGTGATCTTTCGTACCGCCGCCGAGCCCTCGCTGCTGCCGGGCAGGGTCGCGCCGGCGCTGCTCGACCAGTGGCACTACGAGGCCGATGCCTCGCGCGCCTTCACCGCGCGCGACCGGTCGGCGATCTATGGCGGCTTCCATCTCTACGTGCTGAAGCCGTGACCGGCTTTTCCGGAGAGGGCGTTTCCGCGAACGGCCATGCCAGCCTGCTGGACGGCATCTACCGCCGCCAGCGCCATATCTACGACCTCAGCCGCAAATATTACCTGCTGGGCCGCGACCGGCTGATCGACGGGCTGGTGCCGCCGGCGGGGGGACGTGTGCTCGAGATCGGTTGCGGCACGGCGCGCAACCTGGTCGCGGTGGCACATCGTTACCCCGCCGCGCCGCTGTTCGGCATCGATCTCTCGCTGGAGATGCTCGACACCGCGCACCGCCGTCTCGAACGGGAAGGGCTGGCGGGCCGCATCCGGCTGGCTCACGCCGATGCCACGAGTTTCGATCCGGCGCTGCTGTTCGGCGTGCCGGCCTTCTCGCGCATCTTCTTCTCGTACACCCTGTCGATGATCCCGGAATGGGAGAAGGCGCTCGCCCGGTCGGTGTACTGGCTGCAGCCGGGCGGCGAGCTGCATCTCGTCGATTTCGGCCGTCAGGAGGGACTGCCTGGGTGGTTCCGCGGCGGGCTGCGCCGCTGGCTGGCGGCCTTCCACGTCAGGCCGCGCGATACGCTGGAGGCGGCCCTGGCACGGCTGCCCGGGGGGATGGAGATCCGCACCTTCGAGCGGCCCCGTCGCGGCTACGCCCAGTACGCCGTCTGCCGCCGTCTCCCCGTCTAAAGACACATAACCCCTGTGCCCCAGGGGCATTGGCAACCCGCCGTGGCCGGTGCTACCCCGACAGCAACGATTTGCCTTGAGTCGGGAGTAACCCAAGATGACCGAAGCCTTCATTTGCGACGCAATCCGCACCCCCGTCGGCCGCTACAACGGCGGCCTCGGCGCCATGCGGGTCGACGATCTCGCCGCCCATCCGATCAAGGCGCTGATGCAGCGCAACGCCAATGTCGACTGGGGGTCGGTCGATGACGTGATCTATGGCTGCGTGAACCAGGCCGGCGAGGACAACCGCAACGTCGCGCGCATGGCGGGGCTGCTCGCGGGCCTGCCGGTCGAGGTCGCGGGCGCCACCGTTAACCGCCTCTGCGGCTCGGGCCTCGAAGCCGCCGGCCATGCCGCCCGCGCCGTGAAGCTCGGCGAGGCCGACCTGATGATCGCTGGCGGCGTCGAGGGTATGACCCGCTCGCCCTATGTGATGGGCAAGCCCGAGGGCGCCTTCGACCGTTCGATGAAGCTCGAGGATACGGTGCTGGGTTGGCGCTTCGTCAATCCGCGCATGAAGGCGGCCTATGGCGTCGACCCGATGGGCCAGACCGCCGAGAACGTCGCGACCGAGCACCAGATCAGCCGCACCGACCAGGATGCCTTCGCCTATCGCAGCCAGCGCCGCTGCAAGGCCGCACAGGATCGCGGCTTCTTCGAGAAGGAAATCGTCAAGGTCAGCGTGAAGAAGGGCAAGACCGAGGTGATCGTCGAGAAGGACGAGCATCCGCGCGGCGACACCACGATGGAAACGCTGTCGAAGCTCTCCGCCGCGTTCCGTGACGGCGGTTCGGTGACGGCCGGCAATTCGTCGGGCCTGAACGACGGCGCCTGCGCCATGATCATCGCGTCGGAAGCCGCTGCCCGCGCCAACGGCCTGACGCCGCGCGCCCGCATCCTCGGCACCGTGTCGGCCGGCGTCCCGCCGCGCGTCATGGGCATCGGCCCAGTGCCGGCGACGCAGAAGCTGCTGGCCAAGCTCGGCATGACCATCGGCGATTTCGACACGATCGAACTGAACGAGGCGTTTGCCGCCCAGGCGCTGGCCGTGCTGCGCCAGCTCGGCCTGAGCGACGACGCCGAGAACGTGAACCCGAACGGCGGCGCGATCGCGCTCGGCCATCCGCTGGGCGCCTCGGGCGGCCGCCTGATGATCACCGCGCTCAACCAGCTCGAGGCCACCGGCGGCAAGCGCGCGCTCGCCACCATGTGCATCGGCGTCGGCCAGGGCATCGCGCTCGCTCTGGAGCGCGTGTAAGGGCTTACGCTCCGTGAAGGGGCCTCTCCTGCGGCGGCTGATCCTGGCCGCCGCTCTCGGCATCTCGACCGCCTTGCCGGCCGCGGCACAGGTCGATGCCCGGTTCACCAAGGAACTGACGTCCAACGCGCCGGGCTCGGGCGACGTGCTGCTGCCGCGCTATGCCGGTTCCTTCATCCTGGCGCAGACCAGGAAGGACTTCGACGAGCTGGTCCTGCCGCTGGGAGCGGCGACCGGCTCTTCGTATCAGTCCGATCCCGACAAGAAGCTGCGCTACCAGAAGGTCGAGACGGTCGAAGGCCGCCTGACGCGCACCGTCTACGTCGTTCCCGAGGGCCGCTCCGTCCTCGAAGTGGTGCGCAACTACACCAACGAGCTGGAAAGCAAGGGCGCCAAGATGCTCTTTCAGTGCAGCAAGACCGAATGCGGCGAGGACTTCCACAAGCTGCAGGGCGTGCAGCGCGCGCTGAAGCCCGAAGGTACCGCCTATAATCGGACGCGCCGCGACCTCACCGGCAACGTGCTTGAGTATGTCGATCCCGCCGCCGACCAGCGCCTGTGGGCAGGCAAGTGGGCACGCGACAACGGTTCCGACGTCTATGTCTCGATCTATGCCGCCACCCAGACCGGTGGCTCGATGGGTGACGTCTCGAACGCGCTGAAGGGCCGCGTGCTGCTGATGCTCGACGTGCTCGAAACCAAGACGATGCAGACCAACCTCGCCTTCGTGTCGGCCGAGCAGATCGGCGGCGCGCTCGGCAAGGATGGAAGGGTCGCGCTCTACGGCATCCTGTTCGACTTCGACAAGGCCGAGCTGAAGCCCGAATCCGACAAGCAGCTCGTCGAGATGGCGAACCTGCTGAAGGCCACCCCGGGTCTGAAGGTGTTCATCGTCGGTCACACCGACAACAAGGGCACGCTCGCCTACAACACCGATCTCTCTCAGCGCCGCGCCGAATCGGTGGCGAAGGCCTTGACCGCGAGGTACGGCATCGCCGCCGATCGCATGGTGGCGAAAGGCGTCGGCCCGCTGAGCCCGCTCGCGCCCAACGACAACGAGGACGGTCAGGCAAAGAACCGCCGCGTCGAGCTGGTGAGGCAGTAGTCTTCAAGCGGACCGCGGGTTTCCGGACCCGTTCATGACCCTGATGCGGGCCTGGAGGCCCGCTGAAGCATGCGGCGCCCGCGCTTCGGTCGCTTCGCTTCCCTGCAGCGCTACACGCCGCCAGCGCGGCGCCAGGGCGCAGCGCTTAAGCCGTCGCGTTCAGATTGATGCCGGCGCGGCGCATGTCGCTCATCATGCGCTTGCGGCTGTCGTCGAGGTCGATGGCGGCGGTCGCCTCGACCACGACGGCGACGTCGAAACCCGCCTGTCTTGCGTCGATGGCCGACCAGGCGACGCAATAGTCGAGTGCCAGCCCGCAGAAGACCAGCTTCGTGAAGCCGCGTGCCTTGAGATAGCCGTCGAGGCCGGTGCGGGTCATGCGGTCGTTCTCGCGGAAGGCCGAGTAGGAATCGATGCCGGTGTGATAGCCCTTGCGCACGATCATCTGCGCCTTGGTCAGGTTGAGATCGGGATGGAATTCAGCCCCAGGCGTGCCTTGCACGCAATGGTCCGGCCACAGCGTCTGCTCGCCGTAGGGAAAACGCATGGTGGAGAAAGGCTCTGCGCCCTCCCATGAACTTGCAAACGAAGCGTGGCCGGCGGGATGCCAGTCCTGGGTCAGGACGACATGGTCGTGTCGGCCGATCAGCCTGTTGACCAGGGGAACGACCGAATGGGCGCCGGCAACGGCCAGCGCGCCGCCTTCGCAAAAGTCGTTCTGCATGTCGACCACGATCAGTGCCTCGTTCGGCATCCGTTACGCTCCGTCATTTGGCACTACTCGATTGGAGGAATGTCGCCCAACGCCTGGTCGCTTTCGAAGGACGCGATCCACGCATCCAGGGTCCTGTTTTCGATGGCGCTGCGCAGGCCGCGCATCACGTCCTGGTAATAGTGGAGATTGTGCCAGGTCAGCAGCATCGCCCCGAGTATCTCGTCGGCGCGGATGAGGTGATGCAGGTAGGCGCGGCTGTGATGCCTGCAGGCGGGGCAGGCGCAATGCTCGTCGAGCGGACGCGGATCGTCGCGATGGCGCGCGTTGCGCAGGTTGAGTTCGCCGCGGCGCGTGAAGGCCTGCGCGGTGCGGCCGGACCTCGTCGGCATGACGCAGTCGAACATGTCGATGCCGCGCTTCACCGCGCCCACGATGTCGCCGGGCCGGCCGACGCCCATCAGGTAGCGCGGCCGGTCCCCGGGCAGCATCGGCGCCGTGTAATCGAGCGTCGAGAACATCAGCTCCTGGCCCTCGCCGACGGCAAGGCCGCCGACCGCGTAGCCGTCGAAGCCGATGTCGATCAGGGCCTTGGCGCTCTCCTCGCGCAGCGCCGGGAAGGTGCTGCCCTGCACGATGCCGAACAGCCCGTAGCCCGGCCGCTCGGCGAAAGCCTTGCGGCCGCGCGCGGCCCATTTCATCGACAGCCGCATCGAGAAGGCGGCTTCCGGCTCCTCGGCCGGCCAGCTCGTACATTCGTCGAACGACATGGTGATGTCGGCATCCAGCAGGCGCTGAATCTCGATCGAGCTTTCGGGCGTCAGGCGATGCTGCGAACCGTCCCTGGGCGAACGGAAGGTGACGCCATCGGGATCGAGCTTGCGCAGTTCCTTCAGCGACATCACCTGGAAACCGCCTGAATCGGTCAGGATCGGGCCCGGCCAGTTCATGAACTTGTGCAGGCCACCAAGTGCGGCCACACGCTCCGCGCCGGGCCGCAGCATCAGGTGGAAGGTGTTGCCCAGCACGATCTGCGCACCGGTCTCGGCGACCGATTGCGGCAGCATCGCCTTCACGGTGCCGGCGGTGCCGACAGGCATGAAGGCGGGCGTCTCGATCGTGCCATGCGCCGTGGTGATCCGGCCGCGGCGGGCGGCGCCGTCGCTGCCCAGCAGTTCCCAGGAAAGGCTCATCGGCGCAACAGACAACAATCGCCGTAGGAATAGAAGCGGTATCGCTTCTCGATCGCATGAGCATAGGCCCGCTTCATGCGCTCCAACCCGGCGAAGGCGGAAACGAGCATGAACAGCGTCGAGCGCGGCAGGTGGAAGTTGGTCAACAGCAGGTCGACCGCCCGGAACCGGAAGCCCGGCGTGATGAAGATGTCGGTTTCGCCGCTCCACGGCTTGATCGCGCCATCGTGCAGGCGCGCCACCGATTCGAGCAGCCGCAGCGAGGTCGTCCCGATCGACACGACGCGCCCCCCCAGGATGCGCGTCGCCTCGACCGCGCGCGCGGTGGCGGCGGAGACCTCGCCCCATTCGGCATGCATCGCATGGGCGTCGGTGTCGTCGACCCGCACCGGCTGGAAGGTGCCCGCGCCGACATGCAGCGTGACACCCGCCGTCGTGATGCCGCTGTCGGCGAGCGCTTCCATCAGTGCCGGCGTGAAATGCAGGCCGGCGGTGGGAGCGGCAACGGAGCCATCGTGCTTGGCGAACAGCGTCTGGTAATCCTTGCGATCCTGCGCGTCGGCGGTGCCGCCGCGAATGTAGGGAGGGAGAGGTACCGCGCCTTCCTGTTCGAGGGCAGTGAGAAAGGCGTGACCCTCCGTGTCGAAGGCCAGCACCAGCGAGCCGTCATCCGATTTGCTTTCGACCGTGGCGCCCAGCCCCTTGAAGCGCAGCACATCGCCCTCGCGCAGGCGCTTGGCAGGGCGCGCGAAGGTTCGCCAGCGGCGTGCCCCGAGATCGCGGATCAGCAGCGCCTCGACCGCCACGTCCTGGCGCAGGCCGTTGCCCGGCCGTACGCCCTTGAGGCGTGCGGGGATCACCCTGGTGTCGTTGAACACCAGCAGGTCGCCGCGCCGCAGCAGGCCGGGCAGGGACCGTACCGTACGGTCGTGCAGCGTCTCGCCGGTGACATCGAGCAGGCGGGCGGAGTCACGCGGAGAGACGGGCCGCTGGGCGATCAGCTCGTCCGGCAGCTCGAAGTCGAAAAGGTCGACGCGCATCTAGAGAAAGTCGGCCGTCGTCAGGTCTGGCCGATGTCCATGACCACGCCGTCCGTGTCGTCAGCGGGCGGCTGGGCATGCAGGTCGGCCAGGGCCACGAAACGATGCACCCCGTCGACCACGATGCGCTTCACCCTCGCGCGGGTCTCGAGGCAGTGCAGGTGCGCCAGTGTCTCGCCGAAGGCGAAGACGATCTGATTGTTGTCGAGATGGCGGGGGAACAGGATCGGCACCATGTCCCAGCCGGTCGCGCCGTTCGGTCCCATTCGCGCAATCGCTACTTCCATGTCGTTCAGTCGCGCATCGTGATGAGCGACGAGCTGGTCGAGGCGTGTGTGCAGGCCGATGAAGGGGAAGCCGTGGCTCGGCAGCACCAGCGCGTCGGCCGGTAGGCGGCGGAAGCGCGAGAATCCGTCGAGGAACCAGGTCAGTGCATCGGCCAGCGGCTCGTTGGGCCACACGCCGACATTGGTGCTGATCTTGGGCAGCACCTGGTCGCCCGCGATCATCACGTTGAGCTCGGGGCACCAGAGCGACGCATGCTCGGGCGCGTGGCCGCGACCGACGATGACGTCCCAGCGATGGCCGCCGACCGTGATCGGGTGGGCATGGATCATGCGGCGGAAGGCGGTCGGCAGCGGCACCACGCCCTTGGCGTAGCCGCCCTTGTGGCGGTGGAAGTTGGCGATGCGATCAGGCGGCACGCCGTTGCGCGCGACGTGCGCGGCGCGCGTCTCCTCGCTCTCGACGAAGTCGTTGCGCGCGGCCTGCGCGCTCATGTACTCGCCCAGCGTCATGTAGAGCGGCGCGTTCCACCTCTCGCACAGCCAGCCGGCCAGGCCGATATGGTCGGGATGGAGATGCGTGCCGATCACGCGCACCACCGGCTTGCCCTGAAGCTTCTCGGCGAAGATCTTTTCCCAGAGGGTTCGCGTGTCCTGCGAATTGATGCCGGTGTCGACGATCGTCCAGCCGTCCTTCTCCTCGATCAGCCACAGGTTGATGTGGTTGAGCTGGAAAGGCAGCGGCATGCGCAACCAGTAGATTCCGGGAGCGACGTTCTTGATGTCGCCGGGTTCCGGCACGTCACCACAGGGAAAGCGAAGCTGCGCCAGCAGGCGCTGGGACTCGGAGAGGGCGTCGGGCATGGGCTTGAAACTAAAGCATCTTTCCCGCCCCGTCTGCCGGGGACGGCGCATGCCAGCTTTTCAAACTCTTCTCCCCCGCTAGGGCGAGAGGAACATGAAAGTCAGGCCTTAAGCGCCCGCCAGGCGATGTCCTTGCGGTAGAAGCCCTCAGGCCAGTCGATCAGGTCCACCGCGCGGTAGGCGCGGGCGCGGGCCTCCTCGACGGTGGGGGCCATGGCGCTGACGTTCAGGACGCGGCCGCCATTGGCCAGGATCTTCCCGTCGGGACCGGCCTTGGTGCCGGCATGGAAGATCTGCACACCCTCGACCTTGGCCGCCTCGTCCAGGCCGCGAATCTCGCTACCCTTGGGGTAGGAATCGGGATAGCCCTTGGTCGCCATGATCACAGTGATGGCGGCGTCGGGCGACCAGCGCAGGTCGAGGTGCTTCAGCCCGCCCTCGGCCGACGCAAGCAGTGCGGGCAGAAGGTCCGACCTGAGGCGCATCATCAGCACCTGCGTCTCGGGATCGCCGAAGCGGCAATTGTACTCGACCAGCCGTGGGCCCTTGGCGTCGATCATCAGGCCGGCATAGAGCACGCCCCGGAACGGCGTACCGGCCCTGGCGAGCGCCCGCACGGTCGGCAGCACGATCTCGTCCATCGTGCGCTGCTGCATGGCAGCGTCGAAGATCGGGGCGGGCGAATAGGCGCCCATGCCGCCGGTGTTGGGTCCCTTGTCGCCGTCGAAGGCGCGCTTGTGGTCCTGCGCGCCGACCAACGGCAGGACATGCTCGCCGTCGGTCAACGCGAAGAAGCTCGCTTCCTCGCCCTGCATAAATTCCTCGATCACCACCGAGGCGCCGGCGGCGCCGAAGCGATTGCCCGAGAGCATGTCGCGCACCGCTTCGATCGCCTGGTCGACTGTCTCGGCGATGATCACGCCCTTGCCGGCGGCGAGCCCGTCGGCCTTGATCACGATCGGCAGGGGCTGCGACCGGATATAGGCCTCGGCCGGGCCGACCTCGGTGAAGCGCTCGTAGGCGGCGGTCGGGATGTTGTTGGCGCGGCAGAGTTCCTTGGTGAAGCTCTTGGAGCCTTCGAGGCGGGCGGCCGCCTTGGACGGTCCCCAGGCCTTGATGCCGGCCTCGGCGAAGGCGTCGGCCATGCCGGCGACCAGGGGCGCGTCGGGCGCGATCACCACGAAATCGATCTTCAGGCGCCGGGCCAGTGCCACCTGGCCGGGGATGTCCTCGGCGCCGACATCCATGCATTCGGCAACCTGGGCGATGCCGGCATTGCCGGGCGCGCAGTAGAGCTTGGTGCACAGGGGCGAGGCCGAAATCGCCCAGCACAGCGCATGTTCGCGGCCGCCGCCGCCCACCACGAGGATTCGCATGGCGAGGCTTTGACCACAGTTTGCGCCGGGGGCACAAGCCGCTAGGTTCGGCACCGCATGGATGATTTCGACGCCCCCTCTGGTCCTGGCGCTCCGCCCAGCAACGTCCCGGAATTCTCGGTCTCCGAGCTTTCCTTTGCCCTGAAGCGCGAGATCGAAAGCGCCTTCCCGCGGGTGCGCGTGCGCGGCGAGATCAGCCAGCCGTCCTTCCCGCGCTCGGGCCACTGCTATTTCCGCCTCAAGGACGAGAATGCCGTGATCGACGGCGTCGCCTGGAAGGGCACGATCCCGCGGCTCGGCATCCGGATCGAGGAGGGGTTGGAGGTCATCGCCACCGGCAAGCTCACCACCTATGCCGGCTCCTCGCGCTACCAGATCATCGTCGACCGGCTGGAGCTGGCGGGCGAAGGCGCGCTGCTCAAGCTCCTGGAGGACCGGCGCAAGAAGCTACAGGCCGAGGGCCTGTTCGATGCCGACCGTAAGCGCGCACTACCCTACCTGCCGCAGACCGTGGGCGTCGTGACCTCGCCGTCGGGCGCAGTCATTCGTGACATCCTGCATCGCCTCAATGATCGCTTCCCTTGCCACGTGCTGGTCTGGCCGGTGGCGGTGCAGGGCGAGAAGGCGGCGGGCGAGGTGGCTCGCGCCATCGAAGGCTTCAATCGTCTGCCCGAGGGCGGGAAGGTGCCGCGGCCCGACGTGTTGATCGTGGCCCGCGGCGGAGGTTCGCTGGAAGACCTGTGGGCCTTCAACGAGGAGATCGTGGTGCGCGCCGCAGCGAGCTCCGAGATTCCGCTGATCTCCGCCGTGGGCCACGAGACCGACACGACCCTGATCGACTTCGCCTCTGACCGCCGTGCGCCCACGCCGACCGCCGCCGCCGAGATGGCGGTGCCGGTGCGCGCCGACCTGATGACCGAGACGCTCGACTACGCCAAGCGTCTGGTCGGTGGCATGACGCGCCTGCTGCGCGAGCGGTCGATGGAACTGGCTGGCCTCGCGCGCGGCCTCGGCGATCCGCGCCGCCTGATCGAGGAACGCCAGCAGCGGGTCGACGTGAGCGGCGAGCGGCTCGCGCTGGCGACGCGCCAGCTCGTCGAGCGGCGCGCGCATCAGCTCTCCGCCGCGAGGCTCGTCAGCCCGCAGGCCGTGATCGCCGCCAAGGAACAGGCGCTGGTCGCCGAGGGGCGCGCCCTCACACGCGCCGTCGACCGCTTCAAGAGCGACGCGCTGCAGAAATACGCGCGCGCCTTCGACCGGCTCGACCAGCTCGGTGATCGATTGAAGCGCCACGGCAACGATCTTCTCGTGAACGGCCAGCGTCAGGTCGACCAGGCGGCGAAACTGCTGGAGAGCTATTCCTTCCACTCCGTCCTGAACCGCGGCTTCGCCCTGGTCCGCGACCAGGACGGCCAGCCGGTCCTCGCCGCCGCCGGCACCAGCACTGGCCAGACGATCAGCATCGAATTCAACGACGGGAAGGTTGGCGCGCGCATCACCGATGGAGCGGGTGCGCCGAAGCCTGCGGCCACGCCCCCAGCACCGCGCCGTCGCGAAGGCGGTAGCCAAGGGTCCTTGCTGTAGATCGTGTCGCCAGCGGGAGTCGCAATGTCGGGAAGAGTCGTATTGTCATCCCGAGCGCAGCGAGGGACCTTTTCTGTCACTCTAAAGGTCCCTCGCTACGCTCGGGATGACAGAGTTAACGGGAGGAAAAACGACAATGACCAGCGCAGCGCTGTCGGCCGAGACGATCAGGAACTTCATGTATGCGAGTACCGCCACCGTCTCGATGCAGATGTTGAAGCGCGGGTTTCGCAATGTCGCGGTGAACGGGGTGAAGCCGCTCAATCCGGCGGCGGCGCGGATCGTCGGGCCGGCCTATACGTTGCGCTACATCCCGAGCCGCGAGGACATCGACAAGGCGCCGAGCCCCAGCGATCCGCCCAATGCGCAGCGCACGGCGATCGAGGAATCGCCGCCGGGCTCCGTGCTGGTGATCGCCACCGAGGGCAACACGCGCTCGGGCACCCTGGGCGACATACTGGCGTTGCGCCTCAAGGTGCGCGGGCTCGCGGGCGTGCTGAGCGACGGGGCGATGCGCGATGCGCCGGTGATCGGCAGGTTCGACTTCCCGGTCTATTGCGCTGCAGTCGCCGCGCCGCCCAGCATGGCAAATTTGCGGCCCGTCGAGGTGCAGGTGCCGGTCGGAATCCGGGGCGTGCCGGTCTATCCCGGCGATGTGATCGTGGCCGACGAGGACGGCGCCATCGTCGTGCCACGGCATCTCGCTGACGAGGTGGCGCGCGATTCGTTCGAGCAGGAGCGGCTGGAGAAGTTCGTCGCCATCCGTGTGGGGCAGGGCCATCCGATCGCCGGCACCTATCCGCCGAACGACGAGACGAAGAAACTCTATCAGGCGTGGATCAAGGCCGGCGAACCCGCCGGCGGCTGAGCGAACGCGGAAAGATCAGCCGCCGCCCTTTTCGCAGACGAAGGCCTTGAAGGTGATGATGTCGCTGGGGACGCCCTTCTTCTTGCAGTAGACCTCGAATTCTTCCGGTGTCACCGGCACCATCTTGATGGCATGGCGGCGGCTGCGCCAATCGGCCATGCGGCTCATTTCCTTCATATGCCAGTCGGCATAGGAGCTGAGCGGATAGTGCTTCACGGTGCGCTGGAGCACTTCGTGGTCGGAAGCGGTCACCTTGGCGAAATACTGGATGGCCATGCCGGTCTGCCCTTGCGATTCGGACGCCGCACTTACCCTCCCGCGCGCGGCCCCGCAACCCGAATGACGGGGCGGGGAATGGGCGCTACGACGCGGCGGCGTCCGGCACGACCCGGTGGCGCAGCTTCTGCCAATGATCGCGCGGAATCGGCTGCAGCGTTTCGAGGAATTGTCGTGCACACCGCTCCCAGGTGAAGGTTTCGGCATGGCGGCGGCAATCCACCGCATCGCGCGACACGGCGGCGAGGCAGGCGGTGCGCAGGTCGGGGTCGACCGCGCCGACCTTCGGATCGGTGACGACGTCGAGCGGTCCCGGCACGGGATAGCCTGCGACCGGAACGCCCGAGGCCAGCGCCTCGACCATCACCAGGCCGAACGTGTCGGTGACGCTGGGGAACACGAAGCAGTCGGCCTGTGCGTAGCGATACGACAGCTCCTCGGTGTCCACCGAGCCGAAGAAGTGGACGCCGGGGTAGCGCTTCTGCAGCGACTTGAGCTGGGGCCCGCCGCCCACCACCCACTTGCTGCCCGGCAGGTCGAGATCGAGGAACGCCCTGATGTTCTTCTCGATGGCGACGCGGCCGGCATAGAGCCAGATCGGCCGCGGTTCGCTGAATTCTTCGCGCGGTTGCGGGCGGAAGGCGGCGATGTCGACGCCGCGCGACCAGGGGACGAGATTCTTGAATCCACGCATCGTAAGTTCGTCGCGGATCGCCGGCGACACGACCAGCACGGCCGCCGACGGTGCATGGAAGCGACGGACGAAGGCGTAGCTCCACGACAGCGGCACGAAAATGCGGGCGCGGACATACTCCGGAAAGCGCGTGTGATAGGCCGTGGTGAAGGGAATTCCCCGGCGCCGGCAGAAGGCACGCGCCGCCCAGCCCAGAGGTCCCTCGGTCACGAGATGGATGGCATCTGGCGCGAACAGCTTGAGCATGTGGCTGAGGCGCGCCGACGGAAACAACGAAAGGCGGATCTCGGGATAGGTCGGGCAGGGCAGGGTGCGGAAGCGGTCGGGGCCGAAAACCTCGACCTCATGCCCCTCGGCGCGCAGGACGCGGGCCACCGTTTCCAGCGTGCGCACGACGCCGTTGATCTGGGGCCGCCAGGCGTCCGACACGATGGCGATGCGCACGCCGCTACTCCGCGGCGAGCTGGACGGGCGCGAACGGCAGGCGCGACGACCGGCGCGCCACCTCCTCCGCCCAGTGCACGATGCGCAGGCGGCCGTCGAAATCCTCGACCAGCGCGGTGCAGCTTTCGACCCAGTCGCCGTCGTTGCAGTAGAGGATGCCCTCGATGGTGCGCATCTCGGCATGATGGATGTGCCCGCACACCACACCGTCGACGCCGCGGCGGCGCGCTTCGCTGGCGACCGCCTTCTCATAATCGGCGATGAACTGCACCGCGTTCTTCACGCGGTGCTTCAGGAAGGCCGAGAGCGACCAGTAGGGCAGGCCGAGCTTGCGGCGGCCCCAGTTAAAGATCGTGTTGAGGCGCAGCGCCGCGGCGTAGGCCCAGTCGCCGAGGATGGCGAGCCAACGGGCATAGCGCACGATGCCGTCGAACTGGTCGCCGTGGATGACCAGCAGCTTCTTGCCGTCCGGCGTCTCGTGGATCGCCTCGTCCTGCACGCGGACGTCGCCGAAGGTGAGCTGGCAGTATTGCCGCGCCGCCTCGTCGTGGTTGCCGGGAATGTAGACGACGTTGGTGCCCTTGCGGGCCTTGCGCATGATCTTCTGCACGACGTCGTTGTGGCTCTGAGGCCAGTACCACCAGCGCTTCAGGCGCCAGCCGTCGACGATGTCGCCCACCAGGTAGAGATGCTCGCTCTCGTTCCGTTTCAGGAAGTCGAGCAGCAGGTCGGCCTGGCAGCCACGCGTGCCGAGATGGATGTCGGACAGGAAGATTGCCCGGTGGCGCGCGGGCTGCGCGTTTCGCTCGTTATGGTTCATGGAGGCACGGTCATGTGGAAAAGGACTGGACCGACACAAAATATGTTGTGCGCGATTGCGCGGTACGCATTGGATTGTGTAAGGGAGGCATTGCGTGGAGGTGTCTCGGTTGTGACGTTTCGATGACATTCGCCCCGGTGATGCATTCCGTTCTCCTCATCCTCAATCCCGTCGCGGGCCGGCGACGGCATGGCCTGGTCGATGCCGTCGTGCGTTGCGTGCGTGACGCGGGCTGGACGGTGGATGTGGTGGAGACGCAGGCGGCGGGCGATGCGCGGCGCCTGGCCGAGGGCTGCGATGCGGCACGGTACGGTGTCGTCGCCGTGGCGGGCGGCGACGGCACGATCAACGAGGTGGTGAACGGTCTCGCTGTCCGCGCCGCGACCGCTCCGCCGCTCGCGCTGGTGCCGCTCGGCACGGCCAACGTGCTGGCGCAAGAACTCGGGCTGGGCGCTACCGCGCCGGCGCTGGCGCGGACGATGACCGCGGGCCGCGAGGTGCTCATGCATCCCGGCTGGGCGAGCGAGACCGGCGCACACCGCTGTTTTTCACTGATGGCAGGCGCGGGATTCGACGCCAAGGTCGTGGCCGGCGTCACCGCCCCGCTGAAGCGTCGCTGGGGCAAGGGCGCCTATGTCTGGCGCTCCCTGGTCGAGGCGCGGCGCTACCGGCCGGTGCGCTATGCCGTCGTCGTCGACGGCATGCGCTGCGAGGCGGCGTCGGTGATCGTGACACGCGCCCGTCACTATGCCGGCCCCTACGTCGTCGCACCGGCAGCGTCGCTGGACATGCCATTGCTTCACGTCTGTCTGTTCGAACGCTGGGGCTGGACCCAGGCCCTGCGCTTCGGTGCCGCTCTCGTGAGCGGCACGCTCCCCCGCACGTCAGGCTATCGCGTGGTGGCCGGTCACCAGGTCACGATCTCGGTCCAGAACGATGCTGGAGAAAGCCGTCGCCAGCCGGTCCAGATCGATGGCGACGATGCCTTGACCCTGCCGGTGTCGATCGGGGTTTCGTCCGAGGCCGTGCGGCTGCTGCGGCCGGGTTAAACAGCGCGCCGATGGTCGCGCACCCTTATGGCGGTTCTCGCAGGGCCGTTGATGGGCTAGCGAGGTGGAACGGCGCTCGTGACCACTCTCAGGGCTGGAGATGCAGGCGCAGAAACTCCGCCATCTTTCGGCGCGCCAGAATTGATTCCGGCGCGTCGGGAATCCGGTCCTGAAAATTGTGCACCATGCCTTCATAGAGATCGAGCTTTGCCGAAATGCCAGCGACGTCGAGCGCCTGGTAGAAGCGTACGAAACCGCTCAACAGCGTCTCCTTCAGGCCGCCCTGGATCAGGGTTGGCGGAAATCCCTTGGAAAAGTCGCCATAGACCGGCGAAGCGTAGGGATGTTTCTGGTCCGCGGGATCGGCGAACGCTGCCGCGGCGAACCGGGTGTGTTTCTCATACAACTGGTTAGGGTCGGCGTCGTGAAGGGTGGTTTCGGTGTCGCCGCTTGGCGTGACGTCGAGCCATGGCGAGGCAAGGATCGCTACAGCCGGCATACCCAGTCCGCGGTCGCGCATTTTGAGCACGCTTGCGGCAGCCAACCCACCACCGGAAGAATCGCCGTAGATTGCAATGCGTTCCAGAGGGGTGCCTTGCTCGATGAGAGCCGTAATGGCTGCGACGACTTCATCCGACATCCGGTCGTATTTGCATTGCGGCGCAAGTGTGTAGTCGATTGACACCACGCGGAGCCCGGTTTCGTGTGCAGCAACGGCTGCGCGGCCCAGCATCGAGCGTGCGCTGTACATGACGTGGGCACCGCCATGCGTGTAGACGAGAACGTTGCCGTTGGCCGCCGTGCCTCGCGCCCGGACGTCAAGCGCCGGTATCCCACCCAGCAACAGTTCGCTCACGACGACCGGGTACCGTTCGAGGAGCGCGGTAGAACGGGCGCGCCCCTGCGTTTCGGCCCGCTGCTGCAGTTCTCGCCAAGCAGCGAAGTCAGAGGGTTCGGGAAATGCCGGCGCCAGTTTCGGATCCCGCAAGGAACGGAGAAACACCTGCGCCTCGGGCGACACGGTTTCCGGCACATGCACGAACGGCGTTTCAGTCATGCGAACTCCTTTTTGGCTGCAGCCACATCGAAGTTGAGCACGGCGAAGCGTCTCGGCTTTGACCGATGGGGACAGGAATCTGACCCTGTCGGGACGGGACGGCCCGGCGAGATCGCGCGTAGAATGGAAAAATTATCGCGGGATCTCGGGCGGCCACGATCGGGTGGCATGATCAGCCGCCCTTCGGGCATTGCTCGAATCCAGCCAAGTCACCGAGATCCATTCGAGGTGGAGCATCGGTGCCTTCGATGGCATGGCCCTTTCCAAGGGCGGACGTGCGGCGCGCCTACCGCACCGCCTGGAGGCGGCGGATCGATTCCTGTGTCGGATGTCCGTCGGCGGGCAGGGCCTGCTGCTGCTGGAACAGGCGCAGCGCCGAACGTGTCTTGGGGCCGAGCAGCCCGTCGGTTTCGTCCTTGTAGAGGCCAAGCCGCGCCAGCCGGTTCTGCATGTCGATGACGGTGTCGCGTGAGATCGGCGCATCGTCGGCCGGTGCGGAAGCCTGGACCGGCGGGCCCCCTGCGATCTGGCGCGCGAGGATGCCGACCGAAAGCGCGTAGAGCGTGGAGCGGTTCCAGTTCATAACCGCCTTGAAGTTTGGATAGATGATGAAGGCCGGCCCGCGGAAGCCGGCGGGCAGCAGGATCGAGGCGGCATCGTCGACCGCGGGCAGCGCGCCGCCGTTCATCTTCCTGACGCCGAGGGCCGACCAGGCCTTTACCGGCTTCTCGACCGTCGTGTCTGCCTGTTCCAGCGGGAAATTGGCCGGAAGCATCACTTCCTCGCTCGACGGCAGGCCGGGCTTGAAGCCGATGCCGCGCAGGAAGTTTGCCGCCGAGGCAAAGGCGTCCGGCAGGCTGTTCCAGATGTCGATCCTGCCGTTGCCGTCGCGATCGACCGCCCACTTGGTGAAGGTGGAAGGCATGAACTGCATGTTGCCCATCGCACCGGCCCACGAGCCGCGCATCTGGTCGCTGGTCATGTGGTTGTTGTTGAGGATGCGAAGCGCCTGGACCGTCTCGTTGCTGAAGAATTCCCGGCGCTTGGTCATGCAGGCGAGCGTCGCGACCGAGCGCACGACGCGGAAATCGCCCATGTAGGTGCCGTAGTTCGTCTCTATGCCCCAGAAGGCCATCAGGTACTGCGGCGGCACGCCATACTCGGCCTGCAGCTGGTCGAGCAGCGCGCGGTGCTGCGCCATCTTCTGCTGGCCCTTCTGGATGCGGTCGAGCGACACGGTGCCGCCGACATACTTCGCATAGGTCAGCGAGAATTCGGGCTGGCGGTTGTCGAGGTCGATCACCTTCTGGTCGGGCGTCAGGCCCTGGAAGGCGCGGTCGACGATCTGTGCCGGCACGCCCTGCTTCAGCGCATCGGCCTTGATGCTGTTCAGGCAGTCGCGGAAGCCACCATCCTGGGCTTGCGCGCTCTCGGCCCCAAAGAATGCTGAGATGCACAGAAGCGCCGTCGTTGCGGCGAGGATTCTTGCGTTGGGCATGAGGATCATGCCCGGGACTTTATCACGAGCCGGCGACCGTCAGCCCTTCAATTCTCAGTGTCGGGGCGTTGGTCGAGCTCTTGAATTCGAGGTCGTTCGCCGCGGTCATGTTGAGAAACATGTCCTTCAGGTTTCCGGCGACGGTGATGCCGCTCACCGGCCAGGCGAGCTTGCCGTTCTCGATCCAGAAACCCGAGGCGCCGCGGCTGTAATCGCCGGTCACGCCGTTGACACCGAAGCCGATCATGTCGGTGATGTAGAGGCCGCTCTTGATGTCGCCGATGAGCTCGGCGACCGAGAGCTTGCCTTTTTCCAGATAGAAGTTGGACGTGGTCGGCGAGGGCGGACCCGAGACGCCGCGCGAGGCATGGCCGGTCGGCTTCAGGTTGAGCTGGCGCGCGGCCGCGAGGTCGAGCAGCCAGGTGGTGAGCACGCCGTCGTCGATCACCGCGCGCCGCGACGTCGCCAGGCCCTCGGCATCGAACGGCCGGCTGCCGAGCCCGCGCTTGCGCAAGGGATTGTCGAGGATGCGGATGCCCTCGGCGAACACGCGCTCGCCCATCTTGTCCTTGAGGAACGACGTGCCGCGCGCCACGGCGCGGCCGTTAATCGCGCCGGCGAGATGGCCCACCAGCCCGCCCGAGACGCGACGATCGTAGATCACCGGCACGCGTGCGCTCTGTGCCTTGCGCGGGTTGAGGCGGCGCACCACGAACTTGCCGGCGTTGCGGCCGACCTTCACGGGCGACATCAGGTCCTCGAGGTGGACCGCGCTGGTCCATTCGTAGTCGCGCTCCATGCCGGTGCCCTCGCCGCCCAGCACCGAGCAGGAAAGCGAGAAGCCGCTGCGGCGATAGCCGCCCGTAAAGCCGTTGCTGGCCGCCAGCATCACCGAGGTGCGACCCCAGCCGGCCTCGGCCCCCTCGGAGTTGGTGACGCCCTTCACCGCGCGCGCCGCATCCTCGGCCTCGCCTGCCATGGCGAGCAGCTTCTTGGCCGTCGGGCGCGTCCTGTCGTCGAGATCGAGGTCGGGCCACGCATGCGTCAGCAGCTCCTCCGGCGCGAGGCCGCAGGTCGGGTCTTCCGGCACGGCGCGCGCCATGTCGACGGCGCGGCTTGCCAGCTCCCGCAGCGAGGCGGGCGCGAAGTCGGTCGAGGAAACGAAGGCCTGGCGCTTGCCCACGAAGACGCGCAGGCCGAGGTCGCGACCTTCGCTGCTCTCGAGCTTCTCGCGCTTGCCCAGCCGCTGCGCGACCGAGATCGACTCGCCGTTGACGTAGAGCGCGTCGGCCGCGTCGGCACCTTTCTCCTTCGCCCACTTGATGAGATCGTTCAGCAGATTGGCGTCGGGCGCGCCGGCCGGCCGCGCGGCGTGCGTGATTCTCGCGGGCTTCCCGGCCGCCGTCTTCGGTGCGGCCTTCTTGGCCACCTTGCGGGCGGCGGGCTTGGCCGATGTCTTTACCGGCTTTTTCGGAGAGGGTTTCGGAGCGGTCTTCTTCGCTTTGGCCATGGCTCCGTTCTACGCGCTAACGGCCCGTGTCGTCGAGATAGTAGGAGAAGAACAGTACACCCGTCGCGGCGATGCCGAGTGTCCAGAACACGGCACGCACGAAGTCGGCGAGCGTCGCATGCCCGGGCCACAGGCGTTCGACCGCATCGCCCGCGAACTGGTGGCCGAGGATGCCGATCATCGTGCCCAGCATGAGCGACAGCGCGGCGTTCCACACATGACGGACGCCGCGCATGACCGGCCCTTCCTGTCGCCGGTGAGGCGAGCCGAGGCCCGATGGGACGGAGATGTTCGAATTGGCGGCCGGCGGCGGCGCGGCGCCAGGGCGGGCAGAGGACATGCCCGCACTATAGCCTATCAGTCGCCCGCGTAGTTGATGCCGGCCTCGGTCTCGTTGATGGCCGCGTTGACCAGGTTGATGGCGCGGTCGCGATGGCCGCCCTTGTTGGGACGCGCCTGGATGAGTTCGGCGCGGGCGGCCTGCAGGGAGCTCAAGGCCGCCTGCATGTTGGGCTGGTTGGCACCGGCGGCGCAGGCGCCGATGACGGCCCCGATCGCGAGGCTGACGGCCGAAATCTTCACGGACGAGCTGATCTTCATCGTTCACTCCAAACAAAACGGGCGGGGAAATCCCCGCCCGTGATGCTAATCGTTCGCAACGCCGTCGCCACGCTTATTTGGCGGCAGCGGCCCTGTTTGCAGCCGATGTGACGGCCTTGAGCGAGGCAGCGACGATGTTCGAATCCATACCGACACCCCACAGGACCTTGCCGTCTGCCGTCTCGGCCTCGATGAAGCTAACGGCCTGGGCGTCGGAGCCGGCGCCCGTGGCGTGCTGGTGATAGTCGCGGACCCGGATCTGGATGCCGCAATTCTTGCCCAGCGCATCGACATAGCCGGCGATCGGCCCGTTGCCCCGGCCCGAGACCGTCGTCGGCTTTCCGTTGAAGGTCACCTTGGCATCCAGAAGACGCACGTCGGGATGATCGGGATCCGGCACCGTGGTGTGGCTGTCGAACTCAACCGGCGAGGTGTTCTCGAGATACTCCTTGCGGAACGTGTCCCAGATCAGAGCCGGTTGGATCTCCTTGCCCGTCTCGTCGGCGATCTGCTGGATGCGCTTGGAAAACTCGACCTGCAGCAGGCGCGGCATGTCGATGCCGTAGTCGCTCTTCAGGATGTAGGCAATGCCGCCTTTGCCCGACTGGCTGTTGATGCGGATGATCGCCTCGTAGCTGCGGCCGAGATCGGCCGGATCGATCGGCAGGTAGGGGACTTCCCAGACCTTGCTGTTCGACGCCTCGAGCGACTTGAAGCCCTTGTTGATCGCATCCTGGTGAGAGCCCGAGAAAGCGGTGAACACCAGGTCGCCGCCATAGGGATGGCGCGGATGGACGGGCAGCTGATTGCAATATTCCACGGTCTGGCGAATCTCGTTGATGTTCGAGAAGTCGATCTCGGGATCGACGCCCTGCGTGAACATGTTGAGGCCCAGCGTGACCAGGTCGACGTTGCCGGTGCGCTCGCCGTTGCCGAACAGGCAGCCCTCGATGCGGTCGGCTCCGGCCATGTAGCCGAGTTCGGCTGCCGCGACGCCGGTGCCGCGGTCGTTGTGCGGATGCAGGCTGAGGATGATCGAATCGCGATACTTGAAGTTGCGATGGCACCATTCGATCTGGTCGGCATAGACGTTGGCCGACGACATCTCGACGGTGGCCGGGAGGTTGAAGATCATCTTCTTCTGCGGCGTCGGCTTGTAGACCTCGGCGACGGCGGCACAGATGTCGCGCGCGAACTCGAGCTCGGTTCCGGTGAAGCTCTCGGGCGAATACTCGAACACCCATTCGGTCTGCGGGTCGGCGTCGGCCAGCTGCTTGACCAGCTTCGCACCCGACACGGCGATGTCGATGATGCCGGCATAGTCGAGGCCGAACACGACGCGGCGCTGCAGGGTCGAGGTCGAATTGTAGAGATGAACGATGACGCGCTTCGCACCTCGGCACGCCTCGAAGGTGCGTTCGATCAGCTCCGGGCGGCTCTGGGTCAGCACCTGGATGGTGACGTCGCCGGGGATCATCTTCTTCTCGATGAGCTCGCGCACGAAGTCGAAGTCGGTCTCGGAAGCGGCGGGGAAGCCGACCTCGATCTCCTTGAAGCCCATGTCGCAGAGCAGCTTGAACATCCGGGTCTTGCGGTCGGAGTCCATCGGCTCGATCAGCGCCTGGTTGCCGTCGCGCAGGTCGACCGCGCACCAGATCGGCGGCTTGGTGATGACGGCGTTCGGCCACTTGCGGTCGGGGAGGGGCACGGGCTTGAAGGGCACGTACTTCTCGGCCGCGGACGGCATCATCGGCTTCTGGGGATTATGGGATGACATGACGTAGCTCCTCGCGCCGCGCACGGCCGTATGGCTCAAACGAACACTGCGATGGATAAAAGAAAGGCGGCGACTGGTTGGGTGAGAACAGAGACGAACGACAAGCGATCCGCAGGGCCCTTCCGGTTGTCCCGGTCGGGCGGCGGATCAGCCAATAAGTCGTAGCGTCGTCAGTCGCAGCATGTTGGGCGCGAACATCGTTGATTTGGACGACGGCGTCAACCCGGAGTGTACGCTGAATTTCAGAGGGTCATCGATGACGGAAGGGAGCACCCGCACAGTGACTCTCCCCCTTTGCGCACGATTATGCGGCCACCGGGATGACATCGTTCGTTGATCGGCGCCCTGCGCCGATGCCGACACATTGTCATCCCGAGCGTAAGCGAGGGACCTTTCGCCCTTCTCAGAACGCCAACCCGCACGGCCTTTTGAAGCAAGTGCGATACCACGACCGTCGCGGGGGCAAAAAACTAACGCAGCGGGACGTCGATGCCGATGCTCAGGTTGCCGCCGCGCGGGTAAGCCGGGCCGTAGACGGGCGCATAGGCGACCGGCGGGGCATAGACCGGAGCGGGATAGACCACGACGGGGCGTGGTGCGTAGTAGACCGGGCGTGGGGGCTGAACGACGATGACCTCGCCGTCATGGTGGTGGTGGTGGTGCTTGTGGTGATGCCCCCGGCCTTTCTTCCAGTCCCCGGCCATCGCGGCCGAAGCCGTGAGCATCATGGCGCCCGCCACTGCGAGCGAACCGGCCAGACGCAGGACCTCGAGATTCATTTTTCGAACTCCTCTGCTGCAGGGTGAAACGCCTGCAGGAGGACGATGTTGCCAGCGAATTGGCCCTCGGACGGTGACTAACTTGTGGTAAGCCGAAGCGGAAAGCGGGAGGAATTTCCATATGGCAGGTCCGTTGGACGGCGTTCGCATCCTCGATTGCACGACCGTCGTGCTGGGCCCCTGGGCGGCGCAGCAATTGGGCGATCTCGGGGCAGACGTCATCAAGATCGAACCGCCCGAGGGCGACACGACGCGCGTACTGGGCCCGGCGCGCAACCCCGGCATGGCCGCCTTCTATCTCGGCTGCAACCGCTCCAAGCGCTCGATCGTGCTCGACCTCAAGCAGGAGGCCGGCCGCGCCGCGCTGTTCAAGCTGGCCGAGACTGCCGACGTGATCATGCACAACTACCGGCCCGAGCCCGCCAAGCGTCTCGGCGTCGAGTACGAGAAGTTCGAGAAGATCAATCCGCGCCTCGTCTATCTCGCGACCTACGGCTATCGCTCGGCCGGTCCGATGGGCCCGAAGGCGGCGTATGACGACATCATCCAGGCGGGTTCCGGTCTCGCCGCCTTGCAGACGGTCGTGGCCGGCCAGCCGCGCTTCCTGCCGACCATCGTGGCCGACAAGACGAGCTCCAACGGCGTCGTCTCGGCGTTGCTGGCGGCCCTGTTCGCGCGCGAGCGCACCGGCAAGGGGCAGGCCGTAGAGGTGCCGATGTACGAGACGCTCGTCTCCTTCGTGATGGTCGAGCATCTCTACGGCGAGACCTTCAAGCCGGCGCTCGACACGCCGGGCTACAAGCGCGTGCTCAACAAGGAGCGCCGTCCCTATCCGTCGAAGGATGGCTACTTCGCGCTGCTGCCCTATACCGACGGCCACTGGCGCGAGTTCTGCACCCTGGTCGGCCGCGAGGATCTGGCGAAGGACGAGCGCTTCCAGGGCATGGCCAACCGCCTGAAGAACGTCGAGCAGTATTACTCGACCCTGGCCGGCCTGTGCGCCGAGCGAACCAATGCCGAATGGGTGGAGCTGCTCAAGAATTCCAACGTGCCGCACGGGCCGGTGAACACGCTCGACGACCTGTTCGTCGATCCGCAGCTCGAGGCGACCGGCTTCTGGAAGGAAGTTGATCATCCCACCGAAGGCAGGCTGCGCATGCCCGACATCCCGCCGCGCTTCAGCAAGACTCCGCCCGAGGTCACGCGGCTTCAGCCGCGCCTTGGCGAGCACAGTATCGAAGTCCTCCGGGAGGCCGGCTTTACGCAGGGCGAAATCGACGCCATGCTCAAGTCAGGCGCGACCAGGACGGTCTAGACCGTATCGACAAAGAGTCGCTGCCGGATCGGGAGGCGACCATGATCGTGCGGGCAACGCGGCGGAATCTGCTGCGCTACGGATCGTTGTCGGCGCTGGCGGCCGCTTTGCCGGCACCGGCCATCGCGCAAGCCTGGCCATCGAAGCCGATCAGGATCGTCTGCACCTATCCGGCCGGCGGGCTCACCGACATCTTCGCCCGCGCCTACGGCGAGTACGTCGCGGAGAAGACCGGCCAGCCGGTGATCGTGGAGAACAAGGCGGGTGCCGCCGGTGCGATCGGCGCGGAGATCGTCAAGCAGTCGGCGCCCGACGGCTACACGCTGATGTTCACCAACTCCACGACGATGGTGCAGAACAAGGCGCTGTTCAAGAAGCTGCCCTACGACCCCGACAAGGACTTCGCGCTTGTCGCCTGGTTCAACACCGGCCATCTGCCGACCATGGTGAACAAGGACATTCCGGTGAAGAACGTCGCGGAGTTCGCCGCCTGGGCGCAGGGCAAAAAGGTCTCGCTTGCCACCTACGGCATCGGCTCCTTCGCGCACATCGTCACCGAAACGCTGAACCGGCATTACGGTTTGAAGATGGAGGCCGTCCACTATCGCGGAGAATCTGCGATGTGGCAGGACGTTGCTTCCGGCGCAGTGCAGGGCGCCACCGGCAGCTATGCCTCCGGCGCGGCGGTGCTGCAGGCGGGTAGCGTGAAGCCGATCGCGGTGCCGACGATGGTGCGCATGAAGAAGCTGCCCGACGTCGCGACCTTCTACGAGCAGGGGCTGACCGAGAAGGCGTTCCAGATCCGCGGCTGGGTCGGCTGCGCAGCGCCTGCCGGCACTCCGCCCGAGGTGGTGCAGAAACTGTCGTCACTGATGGTCGAAGCCGGGAGGACCGAGCGCGTCCATAGGGTCAACGACACTTTCGCCATCGACGAGGGCGCGCGCGATGCGGCCTACTTCCGCCAGGTTCTCGACCAGGAGGGCCCGGTGTCGATCGAGGTCCTCAAGAGCCTGAATATCGAGCCTCAATGAGCCACCCTGTGCTGCGAGGTGCACCAAGCGAATCGAATGGTGCATCCGTGGTCGGCGAGGGGCCTTCGCTGCGCTCACGAGGACATGAGGGGCGCTCACGCCCTCGAAGTCTTCGCGAGCCAATCCCTTGCTTCGGGTTCGTCGGTGAAGAGGCGGAAGCGTCGGGACGTGCCTACACGCTGCTTCAGCAGGATCGCCATGTCGAGCATGAGCGGCGGTGGGTTCTTTCCCACCAGAAGGGCGACCGGACCCGATGTGGTGGGGGCGGTGTTGCGCATGAGCAGGCCGACGGCCTGCAGGTCATCGCCGCTAAACTCGATATCGGTCTGGCGCAGGTCGAAAAGTTTGCCGTAGCCGACGGCGCCGCCCACCTGCGTGGCTCTCATGTACGACCGGAGAAATGCAAGGTCGAATACGCCGACTCCGCGCACAATGACGATCCCGGCTTCTTTGAGGATCGACCAACCTAACGCTGGCATGGGATGCCTCCGGTTCTGGACTCTGCCACCCCTGCTAGAACGCCGCGCGAGCATATTCGCTCCCCTCACGTTTATTTCACCGCCGGTCCCCCCCCGCGTGGCCACCATCGCCGCGGGTTGCGGCCGGCCTGGAGCCGGTCTTTACGCAATGCGGGATCGCGGCCATGCTTGCTTCAGGCGCGAACCTGACAGCCCGACCGTCAAAAAAAATACCGCGCCGCAGGGAGGCAATCGATGATCGTGCGTGCGTCGCGACGTGATGTGCTGCGTTATGGTTCAGCCGCTGCCGCCGCGGCGGCCCTGCCGGCTCCCGCCATCGGACAGGGCGCTTGGCCCAACAAGCCGATCCGGATCATCTGCGGGTATCCCGCAGGCGGTCTCACGGACACCTTCGCCCGGGTTTATGGAGAGTACATTTCCCAGAAGACCGGCCAGCCCGTGTCCGTGGAGAACAAGACCGGCGCGAGCGGCGCGATCGCCGCAGAACAGGTCAAGGCGGCGGCGCCGGACGGCTACACGCTGATGTGGACGATCTCCACCACGATGATCATGAACAAGGTGCTGTTCAAGAAGCTGCCCTACGATCCGGACAGGGATTTCGTGCTGATATCGTGGATGGATGCCGGCCATCTGCCGCTGATCGTGAACAGCAAGGTGCCGGTGAAGAACCTGGCCGAACTGGCCGACTATGCGCGCGTCAACAAGACCAGCCTCGGCACGTACGGCGCCGGCTCCTACAGCCATGTCGCCGTCGAGGCGCTGAACCGCCATTACAAGCTCGGCATGGAGGCCGTGCATTATCGCGGTGAGGCGCCGATGTGGCAGGACGTCGGCGCCGGTGCGGTGCAGGGAGGCAGCGGCAGCGTGGCGGCCGCGTCGGGCGTGCTGCAGTCGGGCAATGGCCGGCCGATCGCGGTGCCGACCAAGGTGCGGATGAGCAAGTTGCCGGACGTGCCGACTTTCTACGAGCAGGGCGTCACGGACAAAGCCTTCCAGGTCCAGGGCTGGATCGGGTTGGTCGGTCCGGCCGGCATGCCCAAAGAGATCGTCCAGAAGCTGTCGGACATGATGGTCGAGGGGGGCAAGAGCGAACGTATCCAGAAAATCCTCGCCACCTTCGGCATCGACAATGCGGCGCGCGACCACGTCTTCTTCGAGAAGATCGTGGCCGAGGAGGGCCCGATCTGGATCGAACTGGTGAAAGGACTGAACCTGGAGCCGCAATAGCGGCTACCGCGCTCCCTTCGCAGGCGGCCTCCCGCGCGACCATTGCTCGCGCGGGTTGTTCGCGGCCCGGCAGTGCCACGGGCCGGCTTTCCCGCATGGGTTCGTCTCTTTGCGATTGCGCGACTGCACGTCCGGATTGTACTTGTAGGTGAACTGCAAGTGTCGTCGTCAGTTATTGAACAAGGGAATCCGCTTTTTCATGGCCCTCGACGTGTATGTCGGGTCGCTTACGCGTTATTACGCTGGTGCCTGGGAAAATCCGATGGAGAAGGCCGCGCGCGAGCGTGGGATGCCGCAGCCGGTGCGACCGGCGGGGCCTGCCCAGGCCGCAAAGTCCCAGGCCCGTATCCGTCCAAAGATATTGGCCTGGCGGTCGGCGCTGGCGAGGGCGCTGGGCGGGCGTATCCGTGTACCGCTCGATTGGAATGAATCGGACGAGGCGCGCTGGTTTGCCGATCGGCCGGGATGGGATGGTTTCGGTTCGTTGGTGCTGTGGGCAGCCTACGCCGAGCATCCCTCGCTGCGATTGCCGGAAATCCTTTCAGAGGAGTGGGATCACGAGGATATCGCCCTCACTCGCTCGACGGCGGAGGGCTTCAAGTCGCGCTATTCCCATCTCGTCCGAAATGTCGAGATGTGGCTGCCCGTCGCCTTCGAGATCACGTTCGAGGGGGAGGATGTCGATGGGCGTCGTGTCGTGATGGGCTCGGTGTCGACCCTTCGACGCCAGCTTGCCGACCTGAATGCGGCGACCTGGAAGGCATCGCCCCTCGAGGTGGCGGCTTGGGGTCGAACGCGCGCGGAGGGAGGCAAGGTTGAGGAGAGCGCCCGCCGCGCCTTCGCGATTTTATGTGAACTGGCGCGGCTGGCGGAAGTCGAGCGCCTGCCAATGAAACTCGACCACTGAAAAGAAACGCCCGCGGTCAAGCCGCGGGCGTTCCGTCGAACAGGCCTTTGTCCGGATCAGGCGGCGGTGGGAGCCGGAGGTGCGGCCGGCGGTTCGTTGGCCGGGCGGTTGCGGCGGTCGGCCATGAACTGGTCGAACTCGGCGCGATCCTTGGCTGCCCGCAGCTTGTCGAGGAAGTCGCGGAACTCGCGCTGTTCCTGGTCGAGGCGGTTCAGCGTCTCCTCGCGGTACTCGTCGAAGGCGACGTTGCCGCTGCTCTGGCGTCCCCAGCGATTGCGGCGCTTCCAGTCGCGGAACTCTTCCCGGCACGAACGCCCGTCGGGCATGTTCCAGTGGCCATATCGCTTCGAGCAAAACATGCGTCCACTCCCTTTGAGATAGATGAGAAGGGCCAGGCCGACCGGCCAGAACAGGATGAAGCTCAGCACCGTCAGGGCGATCCACGCCGGCTTGCCGAGGTCGTCTATTTTTTCGATCAGGCCCATGAGGGAGCCCCCTTTGCTGATGTTAACGATGTGAATGTTAACGACATTTACATTGGGGTTGGCGACCCGGGGAGTCAAGGGCTCCAGCAAAAACTTTCAGCGCGGGGAGGGAAAACCCAGTCCCTGCAGGTAGATGAGCACTTCGGATTCGAGGAGTTCCTCGGCCGACATGGGCAGCGGCCGGCGGCCGGCGTCGCCGCGCCCGAACAGAGACGCGATGCCGTGCGACATCGACCAGATGTGGAGGCTCATCATCAGCGCCGGCGGCCGCTTGGCGGCCGGCAGCAGGGTGACGAGCTGGTCGGCGGCGGCGCGCAACACGGCAAAGGCCCGCTCCGACGCGCTCCGCAGGTCGGGATTGGCATCGGCGGAAATGCCCGATTCGAACATGGCGGCGTAGTAGGCGGGCTCGGCGCGCGCAAAGGCGAGGTAGGCCCGGCCGATATTGTGGAAGGCGGTGATCGGGTCCGGCTTTCCGTTGGCCCAGCCGGTCGACAGCATGGCGGCGAACCTCTCGAACCCTTCGCGCGCCACGTCGGCCATCAGCGCGTCGCGGTCGCGGAAATGCCGGTAGGGCGCCGCCGGGCTCACCCCGGCGGATCGAGCGGCATCGGCGAAGGTGAAGCCGGCCGGCCCCTTTTCCTTGATGAGCTCGCGGGCGGCCTTGATCAGCGCCTCGCGCAGGCTGCCGTGGTGATACTTCCGCTCCTCACGGTCGTTGCGCTTCAAGCTCATGTTAACGGACTTTACATTAAAGACGGCCGCTGCAACATCGGCGTCCGTCGGGCGCGGTATTGGCGCGTCCGGCAGACAATCCGCTTGACGACCTCGACTGGCCGAAACAGTGTCCGGCCCCATGCTCAGGAACGAGACCCTTTTCGACCGACGCCGACGTCGCTGCCCCAAAGCGGCGGCTCTTCGGGCTGCGCGTCGATCAGCGTCCGTCCACGTGGTGACGGCCTCACCGTAGGCCCCATCCACCGGAGCGGAACCACGGTCCCGCGTTCCTGAACCCCCGCAGCCCCCGGCTCCGGGGGTTTTGTTTTGCCCAAACACCAGAGGACATCATCATGAGCATTCGCGTCGGCATTGTCGGCATCAGCGGTTTTGGCGGCGGCGAGGCGATGCGCCTGGTCGCGAGCCATCCTTCCTTCGACCTGGTCTATGCCGCGGGCGAGGGCAGCGCCGGCAGCCGCCTGATCGATCGCTTTCCCGGCCTGCCGGCGAAGCTGGCCGGGCTCGTGATCGAGAAATGGGATCCGGCGACGCTGCCGAAACTCGACGTGCTGTTCGCGTCGCTGCCCACGGGGGCTTCGGCCGACGCGCTGGCGCGCGTGCCCGAGGAGGTGAAGATCGTCGATATCGGCGGCGACCATCGCTACGTCGAGGGATGGACTTATGGCCTGGCGGACGTCTGGCCGGACGAAATCAAGGGGAAGAGCCGCGTGGCCAATCCTGGCTGCTTCCCGGCGGCGGTGCTGACCGCTCTGGCACCGCTGCTGGCCGGCAAACTGGTCGAGCCCGGCAACATCGTGATCGATGCCAAGACCGGCATCTCCGGCGCCGGCCGCGGTGGCGCCGACAGCCGGTTCGGCTATGCCGAGAGCAACGAGAACCTCGTGCCCTACGGCCTGCTGAAGCATACGCACATGCCCGAGATGGCGACGACCATCGAACGATTGAGCGGCGACGGTGCGAGCGGTCTGGTGTTCACGCCGCATCTGGTGCCGATGACGCGCGGTGTACTCGCCACGATCTATTGCCGCGGCCGTGCCACCACGGACCAGTGCCTCGATGCCGCCCGGCGCTTCTATGACCGCCGCTCCTTCGTCCGAGTGACCGACAGGCCGCCGCAGACCAAATGGGCGACCGGTTCGAACCTCGCCTTCGTCAGCTACGCCGCCGATGTGGAGCGCAATTTGGTGATCGCGATGGGCGTGGTCGACAATCTCGGCAAGGGGGCCGCCGGCCAGGCGGTGCAGAATGCCAACCTGATCTGCGGCTTGCCCGAAACCGCGGGGCTGGACGGCGCGCCCGTCTGGCCCTGACGAAGGCGGGCCTGAGCTAGCGCGAGACCTCGCCGACAAGGATGTCTTCCGTCACCTTCCCGGCGATCTCCTCATCCGGCTCGATCAGGCGCTTCTTCTTCCAGTCACCCTTTGCGTAGAGGCAAAGGGTGATCAGCGCCGTCACGATGTTGGCGATCGGCAGTGCCCACCAGATGCCCTGCTCGTGCAGGTCGGTGTGCTTCGAGAGCACGTAGGCCAGCGGGAACTGCACGACCCATTGCGAGACGAGCGTCAGCACCATGGTCAGAACCATGTTGCCCGAGGCGCGGAAGACGCCCGTCAGCGCGAACTGCAGGCCGAGGAAGCCCCACGCCAGCGACATGATGCGCAGGAAGCCCGTTCCGGCCGCGATCACGGCCGGATCCTGCGGTACGAAGAAGGCGACGAGTTGAGGCGCGAACAGGAAGACCAGAAAGCCGAAGAAGCTCAGGCTCGCAAAACCCAGCAAGCCGCCCAGCCGCCCGATCCGTGCCGCCCGTTCGATGTTGCCGGCGCCGATATTCTGGCCGACGAGTGTGGAGATCGCCATCGACAGGCCCATCGCCGGCACCATCACGACCTGCAAAACGTTCGAGCCGACGCCATAGGCCGCGAGTGTGAGCGTGCCGAAGCTCGCGATCAGGAAGGTCATCACCATCAGGCCGAGCGCCCGTGCCGACAATTCGACGGAGGCGGGGAGGCCGAGGAAGAAGGCGCGCTTGACGTAACTGAGGTCGGGAATGAAATCGCGTCGCCGCACATGGATGCCATGCATGCCCAGCCGCAGGATGGCGATGCCGATCGCCGCGGCGACTGCCTGCGTCACCAGCGTGGCGATGGCTGCACCCATCACGCCGTAGCCCGGCACGGGCCCCCAGCCGAAGATCAGCAGCGGATCGAGCACGAAGTTCAGGAACACGGTGCCCAGCACGATATAGACCGGCAGGGTCGGCTTGCCGATGCCGCGCATGATCGCCTGGAAGACGAAGAAGGTGAAATTGAAGACGATGCCGATGAACGACACGCGCATGAAGCCGAGCGCGCCGGGATAGACGTCGGGCGCCACGCCCATCAGCCGCAGCAGCGCGGGCGAGGAGAAATAGCCGATCGTGCCCAGCACCAGCGAGGCCAGCATGACCATCAGCAGGGTCTGGCCCGCGACATGCGCCACCATCTTGTCGTTACGCGCACCGACATACTGCGCGATCAGGGTCGAGCCCGCGAGCGACAGGCCCGAGCCGATGGCAAAGGTGAGGAACAGCACCGGGAAGCTGATCGACACCGCGGCCACCGCCGCGCCACCCAGCCGCCCGACCCAGAAGGCATCGATGATCTGATAAGCCGACTGCAGCACGTTCGCCGCCACGATTGGCACGGCCAGCGTCAGCAGCGAACGGAGGATGGGACCTTCGAGAAGATTGTTGCTTGCGGGAAGCACGACGGTTCTTTGTGGGCGCAATGAGGTTTTTCTGCGGGTCTCAACGTCGGCGCGGCAGACGGGCTCCTGTCACAGGGAGTGAGATGGGCATGAACAAGGATCCTTCGCTCAATAGCGGCAACTTTCACGAAGACGACGACTAGGCCTTCTTGAAGATCGCCGAGTAGACCGATGCCTGCTTCGGCGACTTCAGCACCTCCTCGATCATGGGCCGGAACGTCTCGATCGGGAGATTCGGGTAGCTTTTGTCGAACGACGGGCTGTCGTACTTCTCGCAGAACTCGACCGTGTCGTTGAAGTACGGGCTGTCCTTGTACTTGTCGCGCGCGTTCCTATCGAGGCCGAGCTTGCCCCAGAAGTAGTAGCCCTGGAACACGCCGTGCCGCTGGACCATGAAATAGTTCCGGTCGTCGATGAAGGGCCGCAGCATCTCGGCGACCACCTCGCCATGATTGTAGGGCGCCAGCGTGTCGCCGATATCGTGGAAAAGGGCGCACACGACATACTCGGCGCTGCGCTTGTCGTTGTAGGCGCGGGTCGCGGCCTGCAGGCAGTGGTCGTAGCGGTCGATGGGGAAGCCGCCGAAATCGCCCTTCAACAGGCCGAGATGGGCAATCAGGTGATCGCCGACCTTGTGAGCGATTTCCGCTTGGCCCTTGGCGATGGCCTTCAGGTCGTCGACGGTCGCATTCTCGAGATTGATGAAATCGTCCATCCGGCGTCGCTCCTTGTTCTTTTTGCCGGCGGCCCGCGCCGCCGTGCCTGTCTGGTCTTAACGCCAGATCTTCCTGCCGGATCCCGGAAGCCCGAGCGCGCTCCACATCGTATCGACCTTGTCGATCACGGCCTGATCCATGCGGATCTGCCGGCCCCATTCGCGATTGCTCTCGCCGGGGAACTTGTCGGTGGCGTCGAGGCCGATCTTGGAGCCGAGGCCCGATACCGGGCTCGCGAAGTCGAGATAGTCGATCGGCGTGTTCTCGATCAGCGTGATGTCGCGCGCGGGGTCCATGCGGGTCGACAGCGCCCACATCACGTCCTTCCAGTTGCGCGCGTCGATGTCGGCATCCACGACGATCACCCACTTGGTGTACATGAACTGCCGCAGGTAGCTCCACACGCCCATCATCACGCGCTTGGCGTGGCCGGCGTAGGCCTTCTTCATCGACACGACGGCGATGCGGTAGGAGCAGCCCTCGGGCGGCAGCCAGAAGTCGACGATCTCGGGGAACTGCTGCTGGAAGAGAGGAATGAACACCTCGTTCAGCGCCTCGCCCAGCACCGACGGCTCGTCGGGCGGACGGCCGGTGAAGGTCGAGAGGTAGATCGGCTTGCGCCGCATCGTGATGGCGCTGATCGTGAAGACCGGGAACTGCTCGACGCTGTTGTAGTAGCCGGTGTGGTCGCCGTAGGGACCTTCGTCGCCATAGTCTTCGAGGCTGACATGGCCTTCGAGCACGATCTCGGCCTCGGCCGGCACCTTGAGCGGCACGGTCTTGCACTCGACCAGCTCGACCTTCTTGCCCCGGAGGAGTCCTGCGAACTGATACTCTGACAGCGTGTCGGGCACCGGCGTCACGGCAGCCAGGATGGTCCCGGGATCGGCGCCGATCACCACCGCGGCCGGCAGCGGCTCGCGTTTGCCCGAACCCTTCCAGCGCTGGTGATGCTGCGCGCCGCCGCGATGCTTCAGCCAGCGCATCAGGGTCGTGTTCCTGCCCGTGACCTGCAGGCGGTAGATGCCGAGGTTGAAACTGTCCTGCTTGTCGCCTTTCGGGTTCGGGCCCTGCGTGACCACGAGCGGCCAGGTGATGAGCGGCGCGGGCTCGCCCGGCCAGCAGGTCTGGATCGGCAGCTTCGCGAGGTCGATCTCGTCGCCGGTGAGCACGATCTCCTGGCAGGGCGCGGAGCCGACCGTCTTCGGCTTCATCGCCATGACGGTGCGCACCATCGGCAGCATCTCGAGCGCCTCGCGCCAGCCGCCCGGCGGCTCGGGCTGGCGCAGGAAGGCCAGCGTCTCACCCACGGCGCGCAGTTGTCCCGGTTCGCGATCCATGCCCCAGGCCACCCTCTCGACCGTGCCGAACAGGTTCACCAGCACAGGGATGTCGGAGCGCGTGCCGTCTTCCCGCACCACGTTCTCGAACAGCACCGCCGGACCCTGCTCGGCCAGCAATCGGGTCTGGATTTCGGTCATCTCCAGATGCGGCGAGACCGGCGCGCAGACGCGCACGAGACGGCCGCTCTTCTCCAGCCGGTCGATGAAGTCGCGAAGCGAAGCGTAAGGCATGCTAGGCACGTCGTTTAGAGGGGCGGACCGATGAGATCAAACGACATTCCGGCCGAGTTCGAGGACCTGCTGAGCCGTGCCGGCAAGCGCGTGCTGGCGGGCACGCATCCTTTGTGCGGGGCGCTGGCCCATCCGCGCACACGCTTCCTCGCCGCCGAGGACCTGCTCGACCGCACGAAGGCCGCGCGGCTGCGGCGCATTCTGGAGGTCGAGCTGCCGGACACGCTGGAGCCGATCGAGAAGCCGGTGCCGCCCGACACGATCTTCGGCATGCGCCACGACTATGGCGAGCTGCTGCCCAAGAGCAGCCGCGCCCGCACCATCTACTTCGAGAGCCGCCGCGAGCCCGGCTACAAGGCCGCCGAGCGGATCGGTCTTGCGCGCATGATGCGCAGCCAGAGCTTCCGTGCCTTCGCCGAGGCGCTGGCCGGCCGCCGGCTGCGATCGGGCTGGGGCCTGCAGGTGCTGCGCTACGGGCCGGGCGACTATGCCGGCCCGCACAACGACCATCATCCCGAGAACGAGGATGCGAAGGGCGGATACATCGACCTGCATCTCAGCCTCTGCGGCCCCGAGGTCGATCACCAATGGCTGGTCTACAGCCGCGCCGGCCATTTCAGCGAGATCGTCTCGGTCGCCGGCACGGCGACGGTGACCGCCTATCGCCTGCCGTTCTGGCACTACACGACGCCGCTGGTCGGCACGCCGAAGGCCGGGCGCTGGGTGCTGCTGGGGACGTTTCTGTATCGGTGAGACCTTGCTTCAATCCAAAGTCGGCAAATGGTGGAGAAAAGGTCTCTCCGCTACGCCGCGCCATGCGCGGCTTCGGTCGAGACGACGGAGTGCGTCAATCGCGGTCCGGGGCGCCCAGCGGGAAGAGGGGGCGGAACGGGCGCGCGTCCTCGACGCAGCGGGCGAAGGAGGGGCGGGCGAGGAGGCGCGTGCGATAGGCGCGCAGAACGGGATACGACTCCGGAATCCGGTGAACCCAGTCGGCATAGAAGAGCGATGGCGCGGCGGCGCAGTCGGCCATCGTGAAATCCTCGCCGGACGCCCAGGTGCGGCCGGCCAGTTCATCTTCCAGCCAGGCGTAGGCAAGTTCCAGCTTCGCGATGGATTCGTCGTGGCCGTCCTTGCGCTTCACCGGATCGCCGCTCAGCGCGCCGTTCACCGCGATCTGCATCATGTTCATCACATGCAGATCGAAGAACCGGTCGAGGAAGCGCACGTCGAGCGCTTTCATCGGATCGGCAGGCAACAGCTTCACAGGGCCGGGATGCTCGAGCTGCAGATACTCGATGATGATGCTGGTCTCGACGACCGTGCGATCGCCGTCGACCAGCAGCGGGAACCTCCGCAGCGGCCAGCGCTTCAGCCATGTGCCGACATTGTCCGGCTCGTCCTGGCCCAGCGCACGGAACTCGAACGGCGTGCCGTTCTCGTAGAGCGCCATCAGGACCTTCTGCGTGTACGAAGAGAAGAGATGGCCGTAGACCGCGAGCGACATGTCGGCGTTCCTTTGGTTAGCTGGCTTTCTTCCACGACGCCGCGCGCGCGAGCAGCCGCTCGGCGCGGATGACGATGGGGAGGTCGACCATGCTGCCCTCGAAGGCGACGGCGCCCTCGCCATTGGCCTTGGCGACCTCGAAGGCGGCGAGCAGGCGGCGGGCGCGGTCGAGTTCGGCGTCGGAGGCGCCGTATTCCTCGTTGATGATCGGCACGTGCGCGGGATGGATGCACGAGGCCGTGGTGAAGCCCAGCTCGCGGCCGCGCTTCAGGCCGGCACGATAGGAGTCGAGGTCGTCGATCTTGGCGAGCTGGCCCATCGAGCCCATCGGCAGGATGCCGGCGGCACGGCAGGCGGCCAGACCGTGCATGGCGAAGACGTACATGCTGTCGGCCGAGGGCGTCGCGCCCATGTCGGTCGCCATGTCCTCGCCGCCGACCGACATGCCGGCCATGCGCGGCTCGGCGGCGATGGCGAAGAGATGCGGCAGCGCCGCCGTGGTCTCGATCAGTACCAGGAAGCGCGTGTGGCCGATCTCCATGCCGAGCTGCGTCTCGCGCTCGGTCACCAGCTCGGCCAGCAGGCGCACATGCTCCGGCCCCATCACCTTGGGCAGCATCAGCGCCGAGACACCGGGCATCACCGCGGCGGCGATGTCGGGCACCGCCAGTTCGAGCGGCCGGTTGATGCGGACCACGACGTCGGCGCCGTTCTGCGCCACGCGCGGCACGGCGGCGGCGATGGCGGCGCGCGCTTCTTCCTTCTTCGACGGGATGATGGAATCCTCGAGGTCGAGGATCAGTGCATCGGCGCCGCGCGTATGGGCCTTGGCGATGAAGCGTTCGGCCAGCACCGGCACGAACATCAGCGAGCGCCAGTTGGGCTGGGGACGGGTCGTCATTTCATTGTTCTCCGGAAGGTGTCAGCGCAGGCCGACGGGCACGACGCTGATCGAGTTCTGCGGGCTGCCCTCGATCACGCGGTCGGTATAGGTGAGATAGATCAGCGCGCGCCGCTTCGGATCGTAGAAGCGCACGACCTGCGTGGTCTTGAAGATCAGCGAGGCGCGCTCGCTGAACACCTCGTGCGGGCTCTTGAGCTTCTCGGCCTTGTCGCCGTCGACGGGCCCGACCTGGTGGCAGGAGATCGAGGCGTAGGGCGGGTCTTCCGCCAGACCAACCATGCCCTTCAGGCCGCCGGTACGGGCGCGCGCCAGATAGCAGGTGATGCCGGCGAGGTCGGGATCGTCGAACGCCTCGACCACGATCTTGTCGTTGGGGCCCAACCACTTGAAGCGGTAGCCGACGGAGCCGATTTCCTCGGCCGCGGCAGGAAGTGCCACGAGGAGGGCGAGAGCGGCGAGGATCAGGCGGGTCATGTCAGGCTCCTTTGGCGGACGGAGGCGCGGGTGGGCGGGTCGCGAGGAACAAGCCGGGCAGCACCAGCATGGTTCCCATCAGATGATACCATTGCGGCGTTTCGCCAAGGGTCAGCCAGGCAAGGATGCCCACGTAAAGCGGCCCGAGATACATCGACACGCTGGTGATCGATGGGCCGAGTTCGCGCACGCAATAGGCGAAGGCGCCATAGGCACCCACCCCGGGGATCACGGCGAGCACGAGGAACGAGGCCCAGGTCCGCCAGTCCGCGAGGTCCGGCGCCTGCCAGAACAGCGCCTCACCCAGCGTGAACGGCAGCAGTACGATCGAGCCCGCGAAGGAGATGGCACAGAGCCGCGTCAGCGGATCGAGCGCGCTCGGCCGCGCCTTCAGCAGCACCGAGTAGAGGCCCCAGCAGGCCGAGGCCGCGGCAATCCAGAGGTCGCCCTCGGTGAACTGAACCGACAGCAGGTTCTCGATCCGACCCTTGGCGAACACGGCGGCGACGCCGGCGAGGCAGAGCACGATGCCGGCGATGCGGCCGGGCGTCAGCCGCTCGCGGTAGAAGAGGCGGCCCAGCGCCACGACCAGGATGGGCGAGGCGGCGTAGATCAGTCCGATATTCAGCGCCGGCACGGAGCGCGCGCCGATATAGACCCAGGCGCCGCAGATCCACATGCCGATCGCGCCCAGCATGAAGAGGTCCCGCCATTCGCGGGCGAGCGCATGGCGATGGCGCACGAGACGGGTCCAGACGAAGGGCAGCAGCAGCAGGGCGACGAAGAACCACCGTCCAAGCGCCAGCGCATTCGGCGGCACGAACGTGGCATAGCGCGCGCCCAGCATGTTCACGGAGAACATCGCCGGCGTCAGCAGCAGCAGCGCCCAGGCGATGCGACGGCGGGTGAAAAACGACACGGCCGTCTTCTAGCACGTCTCGGCGGTGTGTGATTCCGGCGAGGGACCTTTAAGCGGCGTCCGCGGCCGGCGACAGCCTCAAGTGGGGCGGAGGCCGTCCTTGGGGTATTCGCCGCCTGCTTCCTTGATGGCGGCGCGATAGTTTTTCTCGGAGTTGAACGGCTCGACCTTGGGAAAGTCCTTCGACTTGCCGGGGCGGATCTCGCCGGTCGAGGGCGTCACGATCAGCAGTTCGCCCTTGCGGCCGAGCAGCGGGATTTCCCGCTTCCAGCGCGAGTAGACGCGGCGCGCCGAGGCCGAGAAATCGACGTAGGTGGTGAACTCGCTCTGGTCCTTGACGAACAGCGCCTCGTAGGTGGCGATGAACTCCTCGACGAACCGGCGATCGACGATCTCGAGGTTGGACATCATCCAGCAGCGATCCTCGAACACCCAATAGGTGCCGATGCCGACGAATTCCTTCTTGCGCGTCAGATAGGGATAGAAGGGGAAGCCGCGGCAGGCGATCGTGCGGTTGTCGCGCTCGCAGTAACGCGCGCCCTTGCAGTGGATCGCCATGCAGTCGGGCGTCAGTTCCTCGACGATCTGCCTGGTGGCGTAGTCATAGGGCTTGAACTTCGACCACAGGTCGGTGCGGGTCTTGAGAAGATCCCATTCGACCTTGTGCACCACCGGCACCGCGTTCTGGGTCGAGCAGCAGACCGGCTCGCCGTCGTTCAGCGGCGCGCACTTGCGACCGCAGTCGAACCGCGAGACCGGGGCATTGAAGCCCTCGTAGAGGTTCGCGAAATCAGCGGGCTTTATCTTTGATTTCTGGGCGGCAGGGGGCATGGCCTAGCTGTACCCCGAGTTGTCTGTGAAAGAACAGTGACGGAATTATAACACCCGGAGTCACGAAACCGGCAGCACCCGCCACACCACGGTCTCGCGCATCCCCCGGTTTTCGAGCTGGAGGGTGGTCGGGATCTCGTAGCGGCCGAGTTCCTCCAGCCCCTGGGCGCTGAAATAGTTGCGGCCCGGGTCGCCCAGCAGGACCAGCCGTCCGCGGGCAGCATGGCTGCGCAGCCAGGCCAGCGCCCGAACCGACATCTCACGCTCGTAGCAGACGTCGCCCGCGATCACGACGTCGGCCTCGGGGCTGCCCGGCGGGCCGGCCAGCCAGTCTTCCTGGCTCGTCTCGATCGACAGGCCGTTGGCCGAGGCATTGAGTCGGGCGGCGACCAGCGACAGGAGGTCGATGTCGTTGGCCAGAACGGAAGCGGCCCCGCAGCGCGCCGCCGCCATCGAGGAGACGCCGGAACCGGCGGCGAAGTCGATCACGCGCTTGCCGGCCACCAGCGACGGATTGTCGAGCAGGTAGCGCGCGACGGCCTGGCCCCCCGGCCAGCAGAAGGCCCAGTAGGGCGGATCGACGTTCTGCTCTTCCAGCCACGCCTCGGTCGCCTGCCAGATCGGCACGTATTCGCTGGCCAGCCACAGCTTGAACTCGGGCACCATGGCCGGCGCCTCGAGCGCGGTGTTGGCGCGGATGAATCCCTCGGGATCCTGGGGAAGCCTCGACATGCGCCTCAGTACAGCCTGTCGGCGACGAGCGCAGCCAGCATCAGCCAGCCGACCAGCCGATTGGACTTGAAGCGCATGAGGCAGTCCGCCGGGTCATGGGGCTTGAGCAGCGCGACCTGCCAGACGAAGTGTGCGGCGATGCAGGCCAGCAGCACGAAGTAGCCGATGCCCAGCGGTGCCAGCAGGCCGGTCGCGATCCACAGGCCGATCGCCAGCACCGCGAAGAGCGTGAGCCAGCGGCGCGGCGCGGCGGCGAAGCGGCGGGCCGTCGACTTCACGCCGACTACGGCATCGTCGCGCTGGTCCTGCATGGCGTAGATCGTGTCGTAGACCATGGTCCAGGCGACGCCGCCGAGATAGAGCGCGACCGTGGCCCAGGAGAGTGTCGCGGTGACGGCGGCGTAACCCACCAGCGCGCCCCAGTTGAAGGCGAAGCCCAGCACGACCTGCGGCCAGGAGGTGATCTTCTTCATCGCCGGGTAGACGGCGACCAGCAGCAGCGAAAGCAGCGCCACGCCGCCCGCGAACTTGTTGAGCTTGAACAGCACCGCCGCGCCCACCGCGCCCTGCAGCGCCATCCAGACCAGTGCGTGATGCAGCTTCAACTCGCCCGACGGCAGCGGCCGGCCCCGCGTGCGCTCGACGCCCGCATCGACCTTGCGGTCGAGGATGTCGTTCCAGGTGCAGCCCGCGCCGCGCATGGCGATGGCGCCGACCGTGAACAGCGCCATGTAGCCCGCGAGCTGGGCCCAGTTTGGCGCGGCCGCCAGCGCCGAGGACCACCAGCAGGGAAACAGCAGCAGCCAGATGCCGATCGGCCGGTCCCAGCGCGCCAGTCGTCCATAGGGGCGCGCCCAGGGCGGCAGGTAGCGCAGCGTCCAGTGCGTCGTGTCGATGTCGGTGAAGCCGGTTGTCCGGGCGGTGGTCATGGCGTCATCATGCAGCGATGCGCGTCAATGATCCATCGAAGGAACCGTCATGAGTGCCGCACGCCTCTTCGTCGAGGCCGATCTCGCGGCCGGCGGCGAAGTCCCGCTCGACGAGGCCCAGGCCCATTACCTGCGCCACGTCATGAGACGGCCGGACGGCGCGCCGCTGCTGCTGTTCAACGGCCGCGATGGCGAGTGGCGCGGCACGTTGTCGGCGCGCGGCAAGAAGGCAGCCGTGGCGGAGGTTGGCGAGCGCACACGCGAGCAGGCGCCTGAGCCCGATGTCTGGTTGTGCTTTGCGCCGGTGAAGCGCGCCCGCATCGACTACATCGCCGAGAAGGCCACGGAACTCGGCGTGTCCGTGCTGCAGCCGGTCTTGACCCGGCACACGTCCGTGGAGCGCGTCAATGTCGCCCGTCTGCGCTCGAATGCGGTCGAGGCCGCAGAGCAGACCGAGCGGCTGACGGTGCCAGAGGTGCGCGAGCCACTCGATCTCGCGAAGCTGCTCGATAGCTGGCCCGCGGAACGGCGGCTGATGATGTGCGACGAGACCGGGGGCGGCCCGCCCATCGTCGAGGCCCTGTTGCAACTCGATGATGCTGCGCGCGCCGCGCCGTGGGCAATCGCGATCGGGCCCGAGGGCGGCTTCGCCGAGGTCGAGCTGCAGGCCCTGCGTCGCATAAAGGATGTAACGTCTGTGGGCCTCGGTCCGCGCATCCTGCGGGCCGACACGGCGGCGCTGGCAGCGCTGGCATGCTGGCAGGCGCTCGTGGGCGACTGGCGGCGTCCGACGCCCCGTCTCAGCGGCGATTATCGCACATCCAAGGTTACCGTCTGAGCGCTTGCGCAGGCCCCCGGCGATGTGGGAGAGGGGGAATCGAACAGGATGAACCAGTCGCAGGCTCGCGTGAGGTTTCCTCATGCGACCGCGCCGCTCCTCCAGCCCCTCAGAAGGCCGGGAGCGCTCAGGGAGAGATGATCGTATGTCCGCACCTCCGTCGGGCGGCGGCGCGCCGATCGAAAATCGGCGGCAGCTGATCGAATACTTCGCGGCCGGTAACAAGCCCCGCGCGCAGTGGCGCATGGGCACCGAGCACGAGAAGTTCGGCTACCACACCAGGACTCTGAAGCCGCTGGCCTATGACGGGCCCGATGGCATCCGCGCCATGCTCGAAGGGTTGACGCGCTTCGGCTGGGAGCCGGTTGTCGAGGGCAACAACCCGATCGCGCTGCTGCGTGGCAAGGCCAGCATCACGCTGGAGCCGGGCGGCCAGTTCGAACTGTCGGGCGCACCGCTCGAGACGCTGCACGAGGCGGCGGCCGAGAACGGCCAGCATATCGACGAGGTGAAGACGGTCGCCGGCGAGATCGGCGCGTCGTTCATCGGCCTCGGCTTCGCGCCGGAGTGGAAGCGCGAGGACATGCACTGGATGCCCAAGGGTCGCTACAAGATCATGCGCGAGTACATGCCCAAGGTGGGCAAGCTCGGCCTCGACATGATGCTGCGGACCTGTACCGTGCAAACCAACCTCGACTTCGATTCCGAAGCCGACATGGTGAAGAAGTTCCGCGTGTCTCTCGCCCTGCAGCCGATCGCGACGGCGCTGTTCGCCAACTCGCCCTTCAAGGAGGGCAAGGACGCCGGCTTCAAGAGCTACCGCAGCCACATCTGGACCGACACCGATCCCGACCGGTGCGGCATGCTGCCCTTCGTGTTCGAGGACGGGTTCGGCTTCGAGCGCTATGCCGACTACATGCTCGATGTGCCGATGTACTTCGTCTATCGCGACGGCAAGTACATCGACGCATCCGGACAGAGCTTCCGCGACTTCCTGAAGGGCAAGCTGCCGGCGCGTCCGGGCGAGCTGCCCTCGATCAACGACTGGGCCGACCACATCACCACCGCCTTCCCCGAAGTGCGCCTGAAGCGCTACCTCGAGATGCGCGGTGCAGACTCCGGTCCGCTCGGAGCACTGAACGCGCTGCCGGCGCTGTGGGTCGGCCTGCTCTACGACCAGAGCGCACTCGGTGCGGCGTGGGATCTGGTGAAGGACTGGAGCACCGCCGATCACGACTTCCTGCGCGCCGAGACGCCGAAGTCGGGCCTCTCCACGATGTTCCGTGGCCGAGTGCTCTCGGAACTGGCGCGCGACGTCGTCGAGATCGCCCATGCCGGCCTGCGGGCGCGCAAGCAGCTCAATGCCGAGGGCGCCGACGAGACGATGTATCTCGCGCCGCTCGATCGCGCCGTCGCCAGCGGCCAGGCGCCGGCCGACGAACTGCTCGCCAAGTGGAATGGCGAATGGAAAGGATCGTTCGCGGCGCTGTTCCGCGACTACGCCTACTGAGGTAAGGTCGCGGCATGCTCGATCGGTGTGACCGCGTCCAGATTGCCGTGCACGACGCTGCGAAAGCAGCGCAGCGTTTCGGCCAGTTGCTCGGCAGCCAGGTGGCGCGCCACGACCATAGTCGCCACCTGTCCGCGAAGCGCACCATCCTTGCCGTTGGCGAGAGCGAGTTCGAACTTTGCGAGGCCGATGGGGCGGGCCTCACCCAGGATTTCCTGAACCGGCGCGGCGAGGGGCTGATGACGGCGGGTTACTGCACCGCCGACCTCGACAGCATGGTGAAGCGCTGGGAAGGGCTCGGCGTCGGCTACGACCGCGACAACGAGCAGCTCTATCTCTCGACCGACGCGACCTTCGGCCTGCCAATCGTGATCTCCCAAAGCACCTACCGCCCGAGGGTCGGTCCGGTGTCGTTCCTCTACGAGACCACCAACACGCTGATGAGCGACTGGCGCCGCGTCGCCGCGGTCTATGCCGGTCTGTTCGGTCTCGATCCGTCGCGCTTCAGCGAGATCGGCAGCGAACGCTTCGGCTATATCGGCACGCTGACCCTTTTCGATCCGCCCAACCGGCTCGACCGCATCGAGCTCAGCCAGGTCACCGACAACGTCCATGCGATGGGCCGCTACGCCCACAAGCACGGCGACTCGCTCTACATGTGCTACGTCGAGGTCCACGACTGGCCCAACGTCCGCCAGCGCCTGCTCGACGCCAAGGCGCGCTACACGCCGCGCGGTTCCGATCCCGTCACCGACCCCGATGGCGGCTGGATCCACCCGAAGGAGCTTCACGGGCTGCTGCTCGGCGTCTCGCGCACGGGTCTTGCGTGGGACTGGTCGGGCCGCGAAGAGCTGGTGCCGCCGGTATGAGCATGGACATCAAGCGTCGTTCTTTCGTCGTCCTGGCCGCGGCGCTGCCGCTCGCCGCCCATGCCCAGCCGGCGGAATGGCAGACCGTGGTCGGTCCGGACCTGCGTTTCCGCCTCGAAATGCCGGCGCCGGCAAACAAGACCTCGGCGGCCGAGAAGGAAAAGGGACACGCCGGCGAGCGGGTCGCCTGGGCGTCGAAGCGAAACGGCGAGATGTTCGACTTCGACTATGTCGATTACGAGCCCGGCTGGTTCTCGGCAAAGGACAGCAAGGAGATGGCGCGCGAGCTGGGGCGCGGCGAGGCCGAGAAGGCCTTTCCTCGCGCGAAGTTCAAGTACGTGCTCGACGAGCCGGTGACGTTGCAGGGCTGGGACGGCTACGCGCTCGACATCGCCGACCACGAGAACGCGCTGGTCATGATGCGGACCTACATCGTGAAGGACCGTCTCTATCGCCTTCTCGTCACGGCGAAGAACGACGAGGAATCGCGGGCGGCGGCCAACCGCTTTCTCGCCTCGCTGCGGCTTGCGGAGACAAGAAACTAGGATGCGTATCTGTGTTTTCGGTGCCGGCGCGATCGGCGGCAATTATGCGACGCGCCTCGCGGATGCAGGCAACGAGGTCTCCATCGTGGCGCGCGGTCCCCATCTCGAGGCGATCCGCGCCAACGGTCTCACGCTCCTGACCGGCGACAGGAAGATCGTCGCCAAAGTGAAGGCCAGCGACAATCCGGCGGATCTCGGTCCGCAGGATGTCGTGATCTCCACGCTGAAGGCCTCGAGCCTGTCGGCGATCGCCGACACCGTTGCGCCGCTTCTGGGGCCGGGCACACCGGTGGTGTTCGCGCAGAACGGCATTCCGTGGTGGTACGGCCACGGACTCGGCAAGGACCGGCCCAAGGCGCCGGACCTGTCGCGTCTCGATCCGGGAGGCGCGCTGCTCAAGGCGGTGGGCTTCGATCGCACGCTGGGGGGCGTCATCACCTCGTCCAACCACGTGATCGAGCCGGGCGTGGTGCGCAACATCTCGCCCGAGCGCAACGTGCTCTGGGTAGGCGAGCCCGACGATCGCCAGACGCCGCGCATCCAGAAGCTGCGCGAGACGCTGATCGCCGCCGGCATCGCGTCGCCCTCGACGACCGACATTCGCTACGACATCTGGCACAAGCTGATGGCCAACTTCACCGGCTCGACGCTCTGTCTCATCCTGCGCCAGCCCACGACCATCCAGGCGACGCCGATGGTCAACCGGCTTGCTCGTCGCGCCCATGCCGAAGCCCTGGCCATCGCCGCCGCGCACGGCGTTGTGCTCGAAGATTCGCCCGAGGTCCGCTATGGCCCCAAGCGTGTCTATCCCGACCATCGCCCGTCGATCCTGCAGGATTACGAGGGCGGCCGGCCGATGGAGATCGAGGCGATCGTACGGGCGCCGCTCGCCTTCGCGCGCAGCGCAGGCCTCGACACGCCCACGCTCGACGCCATCGAATCGATCTGCGTCAGCCTCGCGGAATCGAAGAAGCTCTACCAGTCCTGAGCATGAGCGCAGCCGCTTCCGCGAAGATCGACGAGCGGATCGGGGAACTGGGCGACTGGCGTGGCGAGACGCTCGCCCGCGTCCGCGACCTGATCCATGAGGCCGATCCCGACATCATCGAGGAATGGAAGTGGCGCGGCGTGCCGGTCTTCGAGCATGACGGCATCGTCTGCACCGGCGAGACCTACAAGCAGGTCGTGAAGCTCACCTTCGCGCGTGGCGCGGCATTGCCGGACCCGAAGAAGCTGTTCAACGCGAGCCTCGACGGCAACGTCCGCCGCGCCATCGACATTCCCGAAGGCGGCAAGCTGAACGAGACGGCTTTCAAGGCCCTTGTCCGCGTCGCCGTGGCCGCGAACAAGCAAGCGCTGGCCGAACGCGCCGCGAAAAAGAAGAAGCGGTAATTCCCCGCCGAGCGACACAATGGTCCTTCGCTGCAATCCGGATGACATCCGTGATGGGATCGACAGAGTGCGTCGACGCAGAAAGACTTGCCACCCCGAGCGAAGTGAAGATCCTTTTCAAGGATCAGGTCGCGGTGCCGCCCACCGTGAGGGCGTCGATGCGGAGCGTCGGCTGGCCGACGCCGACCGGGACGCCCTGGCCGTCCTTGCCGCAAGTGCCGATGCCGGGATCGAGCGACATGTCGTTGCCGACCATGCCGACGCGGGTCAGCGCATCGGAGCCGGCACCGATCAGGGTCGCGCCCTTCACCGGGCGGCCGAGCTTGCCGTTCTCGATCAGGTAGCCCTCGGTCACGCTGAACACGAACTTGCCCGAGACGATGTCGACCTGGCCGCCGCCGAAGTTGGCGCAGTAGAGACCCTTCTTCACCGAGGAGATGATCTCCTTGGGATCCTTGTCGCCGCCCAGCATGAAGGTGTTGGTCATGCGCGGCATCGGCGAATAGGCGTGGCCCTGGCGGCGGCCGTTGCCGGTCGGCTTCACGCCCATCAGGCGGGCGTTCATGCGGTCCTGCATCAGGCCGACCAGGCGGCCATTCTCGATCAGCACGTTGCGCTGCGTCGGCGTGCCCTCGTCGTCGATGGTGAGCGAACCGCGGCGGTCGTTCAGCGTGCCGTCGTCGACCACGGTGACGCCCGGCGAGGCGACCATCTCGCCCATCAGGTGGGTGAACATCGAAGTCTTCTTGCGGTGGAAGTCGCCTTCCAGCCCGTGGCCGACCGCCTCATGCCACAGCACGCCCGACCAGCCGGCGCCCAGGACGACCGGCATCTCGCCGGCCGGCGCGTCGACCGAATCGAGGTTGACCAACGCCTGGCGGATCGCCTCGTCGGCCTCCTTCTGCCAGTAGCCCGGCAGGAAAATGTCGCCATAGGCGGCGCGTCGGCCGCTGCCGGTGCCGCCGGCTTCCATGCGGGTGCCGTCCGCGCAGACGACGCTGACGTTCAGCCGAACCAGCGGGCGCACGTCGGCGGCGCGCCAGCCGCCGGCGCGCACGATCTCCACGACCTGCCACGAGCCCGACAGCGAGACCGAGACCTGGCGGGCCTTGGGTTCCTTAGCCCGGACATAGGCATCGATCTCCTGCATCAGCGCGACCTTCTGGGCAAAAGGCACGCCGTCGATCGGATTGTCGTCGGCGTAAAGCAGGTGATTGGTGCCGCGCGGCGATTCATCGGACTTGCCGCCGCGGCCGGCGCGCACGGTCTTCACCGTCTCGGCCGCCCGCTTCAGCGCCTGCTCGTCGAGCGCCGAGGCGTGGGCGAAGCCGGTCACGTCGCCCGCCACCGCGCGCAGGCCGAAGCCCTGCGACGTGTCGAACGACGCGCTCTTCAGCTTGCCGTCGTCGAAGGACAGGCTCTCGCTCTGGACATATTCGAGGAACAGCTCGCCGTCGTCGGTGCCGGCCAGCGCATCGTCGACCATTTTGGCGGTCTTGCGTTGGTCGAGCCCGTTCTTGCCGAAGAACAGGTTGTCGGCGGTGGCGAGATGGTTGATCGACTTGCTCATTGCGGCCCTGCCTTTTTTTCGCCCTCAGACGACGAGAACGATCTTTCCAAAATGGGCATTGGCCTTCATGTGCGCAAGCGCGGCGGCGGCCTCGGACAGGGGGAAGGTCTTGTCGATCGGCAAGCTGAGTTTGCCTTCCTCGATGGCCGTCCACAGGTCCTTACGGGCGGCCTGCACGATGTCGCGCACTTCCTCGGGGCTGCGCGTACGGAAGGTGACGCCGATATAGTCGATGCGCTTCAGCGCATGCAGGTCGAAGTTGAACTCGCCCTTCATGCCGCCCAGGCGGCCGACATTGACGATGCGGCCGAGGATGGCGGCGGCCTCCATGTTCTGGTTCATCACGCCGCCCGAGACCTGGTCGACGATCAGGTCGACGCCCTTGCCGCCGGTCGCTTCCTTGACCTTCTCCGGCCACTTCGGATCGCGCGTGTCGATCGCCACGTCGCAGCCGAACTCACCGAGCCGCGCGCGGCGGGCGTCGTTGGTCGAGCTGCCGAGTACCACCGAGGCGCCCATGATCTTGGCGATCTGCATGCCGAGCAGACCGACGCCCGAGCTGGCGCCCTGGATCAGCACGCTCTCGCCCTTCTTGAGGCGGCCGGCGCCGACCAGCGCGTTGTGCATGGTCTGCACGGCGACCGGCATGCAGGCGGCCTGCTCGTAGCTCATGTTGTTGGCCGGGATCTTGTGGGCGCGGCCGGCATCGGTGAGGGCGAACTCGGCGAAACCGCCGGCGGCCGAGCTCATGACGCGATCGCCCGGCTTGAAGTCCTTCACGTCGGGACCGACCGCCTCGACCTCGCCCGCGCATTCCAGGCCCACGATCGTGCCGGGACCGCCGATGCGGCCGTGCGCATGGCCCGAGGCCACGGCGAGATCGGCACGGTTCAGCGACGCGGCCTTCACCTTGATCAGGATCTCGTTGCCCTTGGGCGCGGGCTTCGGTGCATCGGTGTACTGGACGCCCTTGTCGGTGACGACGGCTGCCTTCATGGCGAATCTCCCTGGGAATGTTGAACGGTGCGCGGCGATGCCCCGTGCTCGCGGTGGCCTATCCGATCCTGCTCGTCCGGCCCTGCCAGTAGCGGTCGCGCAGCAGGCGCTTGTAAAGCTTGCCGGTCGGGTGGCGGGGCAGTTCGGCCTCGAAGTCGATGCTGCGCGGGCACTTGATGGCGGAGAGGTGCTGCTTGCAATAGGCGATCAGCTCCTCGGCCAGGGCCGGCCCGGCGTCGGACATGTCGCGCGGCTGCACGACGGCCTTCACCTCCTCGCCGAAGTCGGCGTTGGGCACGCCGAACACGGCGCAGTCCATCACCTTGGGATGGTTGATCAGCAGGTTCTCGCATTCCTGCGGGTAGATGTTCACCCCGCCGGAGATAATCATGAACGCCTTGCGGTCGGTCAGGTGCAGGAAGCCGTCGGCGTCGACGTAGCCCACGTCGCCCAGTGTGCTCCAGCCTTTGGGATGGCGGGACTCGGCAGTCTTCTTCGGGTCGTTGTGATATTCGAACTGCCGGCCGTCGGCGAAATAGACCGTGCCGGATTCGCCGCTCGGGAGCTCGTTGCCCTCGTCGTCGCAGATCTTGAGCTTGCCGACGATGGCGCGGCCGACCGTGCCCTTGTGCGCCATCCACTCCTCGGCATTGCACATGGTGAGGCCGTTGCCTTCGGTGCCGCCGTAATATTCCCAGACGATCGGCCCCCACCAGTTGATCATCGCTTCCTTGGTGGGAATCGGGCAGGGGGCCGCGGCATGGATCGCGCACTTCAGCGACGAGACGTCGTACCTGGCGCGGACTTCCTCGGGCAGCTTGAGGAAGCGCACGAACATGGTCGGCACGACCTGCGTGTGCGTCGCCTTGTACTTCGGGATAAGCGAGAGATATTCCTCGGCATCGAAATTCTCCATGATCACCGAGGTGCCGCCCAACCGCATGACGCTCATGTTGAAGCGCAGCGGAGCCGCGTGATAGAGCGGCGCCGGCGACAGATAGACGGTGTTGCTGTCGATGCCGTAGAGCTTGCGGCTTATCGCCAGCAGCGGATTGTCGAAGTCGATCGGCTGTGGTTCCACCACGGGCATGACGCCCTTGGGCCGGCCCGTCGTTCCAGACGAATAGAGCATGTCGTGGCCCGCCGTTTCGTCGGCGACCGGCGTTGCGGGAAAGCGTGCGACTGCGTCCTCCCACGATTCGTAGCCGGGGATCGTGCCACCGATCATGAAGCGGTGGGGGGCGTCCTTCATCAACGGCGCCAGCTCGGCGGCCTTTTCGGCAAGGTAGTTCGAGGTGACGAACAGCCGGGCGCCGCAATCGCTCACGATATAGTCGACCTCGGCGGCGGTGAGGCGCGAGCTGATCGCGGTGTAGATCAGGCCCGACCGCTGGGCACCCCAGCAGATCTCGAAGAATCGCGGGTTGTTCTCCAGGAAGATCGCGACATGGTCGCCGGGCTTGAGGCCGAGCGACCGGAAGAGTTGCGCGATGCGGTTCGACTGGTCGTCGAGCTGGCGATAGGTCACCGTCTCGCCGCTGCCGGCCATGACGTAGGCGGGCTTCTCGGGATGGGTGCGGGCGTGATGATAGGGATGCATGGGGGTCGCATAAGAGCGGACAGAAAGGTCGCTCGCAAGCGTTGACCCGGTTCCGCCCATCGGCTTTATTCGCCGCGCACGACGATGTGCCCCCGTGGCGGAATTGGTAGACGCGCCTGACTCAAAATCAGGTTCCTCACGGAGTGTTGGTTCGAGCCCGACCGGGGGTACCATCTCGTTTTGCACTTCGTTTGAGAAGGTTGCTTGCGCGACGAGATCGGTCAATCCGGGCCGCGCGAGCCCCGCCCGCGGAAGATCGACATCGCCGAGAAGATCGTCACCCGACTGTCGAAACCATCCGATTGACGAGTATTCAACGATCGACGCGAAGGTGAGCGAGCCGGAGCTTGCCAGCGTCACTGACTTGGTGGCAGCACCGTAGAAGAGCCTGCAGGAGCCTCGGCCGGTGGGCCGCGGGAAGGCACGGCGCGGTCCAATCCAAAAATGGCCGCAAGCACCAACTCCGGGCCCGGGCGCTTGGCCCCTCGGTCGATCTCACCCGCACGATCAGATGATGCAAGGCAATCAAAGGCCTTGAAGGCCTGCCCGGCTTGGTGCGGGCCGGAAATGACCCTGACGGCATGCGACTGAAAGACTCCCCCGGAAGCCTAGACGTGGATGACGGCCAGTCTTATTTTCCAATATATTTGTGCGGAGTTAACATGGTCGACAGCGAGCAAGAAGCCGAGCGGGCGCCTTCGTCGATGCGGACCAAAAAGCCCTATAGTCCGCCCCTCTTGTCGCGGCTTGGAACGCTTCAAGAGTTGACGCTTGCCGTCGGTTATCGCGGCAATTCGGACGGAGGCCGTTTTCCGCGAGGCTTCAAGACGAGTTACTGAGCGCTGTCGGCGGCAACGAACTGGCGACCCCAACCACCGCGATTTTCGTCAGGTCGCCCCGCAGGAACGACAGGACGCCCTCCGTCAGAAGCTGACTGACGGGAATGAAATGGGCGAGCCAGGCCGCGCTTATCGCATAGATCGTAATCATCCCGGGCAGCATGGCGGCGACACGCAATGGATGCGAGAGCCGCTCTTTGCGCTGCCCGTTGAAACGGACGGCAGACTACCGGGACTCATCCGAAGCGTAAGGTACGGCTCGGTCTACTCTGCGGTGACGGTAAGCTGATCATCGATGGACGAACGATGTGCCGGCCAGCCGATGAACCCGGGCGAGTATCCCTGCTGGTGAATTGCGTACGGAGCACGATCCACGTAGGCCTTCTCCGGGAGGCGTTTCAGTCGCTCCATGGCCCGAGGGGTACGGGCATGAGGCGAGGAGAGCGCCATGGACAACGCATTCGCCAAAGGCTGTACCGATGTGCATTCGGTCGATCCGGGCTGGAGCAGGATCCGGGAGGCTGCCCGGTCGGCTGCTTCGGCGGAGCCCGTGCTGGCCGGTATGTTGCACGCCACCATCCTAAGCCAATCGGGGTTCGAGAATGCGCTCAGCTATCATCTCGCGAGCCTCGTTGGCACGACCGAGGTCCCGGCGGCGTTGATCCGCCAGATCTTCGACGAGGCTCTGGCGGCGGACCCTGACACGGGGCTCGCGGCACGCGCCGATCTCATGGCCGTTACCGAACGAGATCCGGCCTGCCCGTCGCCTCTGCATCCGCTGCTCTGGTACAAGGGATATCACGCCCTTCAGACTCATCGCGTCGCACACTGGCTCTGGCAACAGCGCCGCCGGACACTCGCCCATTTCCTTCAGAGCCGCGCGAGCATCCTGTTCGGGCTCGACATCCATCCCGGCGCGGTGATCGGCAAGGGCCTTTTCATCGACCACGGCACTGGCGTGGTGATCGGCGAGACCGCGGTCGTGGAAGACGGTGTCTCCATGCTGCATGGCGTTACGTTGGGCGGCACCGGCAACGAACGCGGCGACCGGCATCCGAAGGTGCGGCGCGGCGTGCTGTTGTGTGCGGGTGCCACGGTGCTGGGCAACATCGAGATCGGCGCCTGCGCCAAGGTCGCGGCCGGCAGCGTCGTTCTCGACTCCGTCCCGGCCGGCTGTACGGCGGCTGGCGTGCCGGCGCGTATCGTCGGCTGTGTCGATGTGCCGGAACCGGCGTTGTCGATGGACCAGCGCATCTGAGCGATCTGATGGTGATGGCCAGTCGTGACGCATCGCGCCATCCGCCCTCGTCATGACAATGATCCCGTGGCGATGAGAAAGCCGGCGCAACGGTCGTCCCGTCGAGCGATGCGTTCGCGATTGAGGCGGCGGCCTCATTAGGGCGATCCGCTCACGTGCTGCACCGCGGAGTCGACCGGAGAGTGAATTGTCGTCCGAACAGGCGGCTTCTACGCTTCATGCCTGACATATCTTCGCTTCATGAGGAGGACGGCCGGTGAGCCCGCTTGATACGACGAAAGATCCTGACACCAAGGCAGACCCGACCGACGAGGGTGCCGACATGGCATCCCTGATGGTCGCGGTGAGGAAATATTTCGATCTCATGTACGACTGCGACACGTCCCGTTTCGGCGAGGTGTTCCTGCCGACGGTCAACCTGCACGGTTTTCGCGACGGCAAGATGCAGGCCTGGCCGGCGGGGGTCTATATCGACGTTCTGAACAAGCGCCAGTCGCCGAAGTCGCTGAATGCCCCGCGCGACAACGAGATCCTGCTCGTCGACTTCGCGTCGCGAACCCAGGCACTCGTCAAGGCGCGCGTCCGGGTCGCGAACATGATGTTCATCGACCACCTGATCTATCATCGCATCGATGGCACGTGGCTGATCACGTCGAAAGGATTCCATCTCGTTTCCGAGTGACGGATCGCGTTGCCGCAGCGGGCCTCACCCTCGCGGCGGCGGGCGCTGCAGCAGCCCGCGGACGAAGCGCGAGAGGCCCAGCGCGAGTGCCGCTCCGGCCGAAAGACCGAGCGTGATCCCGATCTGCAGCCGCGAGGCAGGAACACCATTTCAGCCCGATGCCTTGCGCGCCTGCCTGTGCACCATCACGAAGTCCCGCACATGCTCCTGTTCGGTGTGGACATGGGCACGCCGTAGTGCGGGCGTCGAAGGCCTCTGCGGGCGCCTCGGCCATCTCGTTGTCAGCGGCATTTGACGATCCGCGTAGCGTCGCTCGAGGTGACGGTGGCGTTGGCGGAGGTCATCGGGAGCCCCGCGCGGCGGTCGCCGGGCCGACACGGGAAAGCGCGCATGATACGGCGATCAAACGACCAATGCTCATCGGGCATGAGAAATATCCCGCGATCAGGATTGCGGGAAGGACGTTCGTTCCCCACCGGAGGCGACGAGCGAGGGTGGCGCCAACCCAGCCTGCACCGACCGGCGTCTTGTCTCGACGAGCAGTCTGGCGGTGTCGGCGGCACGGTCGACATAGGCGCGATCGCCATGGGTTATGGTCAGGAGCAGGCAGCCTTCGAGCAGGAGCAGGATGTCCCGCGCGACACCCGCGGGATCAAGGATGTCGCGAACCTGCAATTCTTCGGACAGCCAGGCTTCCATATCGGCCTTGTGACGGCGTGCAATGGCCCGGCCAGGATGGCCGGGAAGGTGCGTGAGTTCGAGAGCGATCCGCGTGAAACCCACGCCCGTCCATTTTGAGATCGCGTGGGAGTTGCCGATCTCATCGAAAAGCCCTTCGACGAACGCGCCCGCATCGGCAGGTCTGGCCTTCTTGCGGAGATGGCTGGCGCCCAGCGAACTCTGGAGGCCGGCGACCTCGGCCAGGAGATCGTCCTTGCTGCGGAAGTGGTGGTAGAGCGTGCGCTTGGTGACACCGGCGGTCGCGGCAATGGCGTCGACGCCGACCCGCCCGAAGCCGTATTGCTGGAACAGGCCATGAGCGACCGCGAGGATTCGCTCGCGCGTCGGCAGCGGTGCGTCCGGCCCTTGCGATTGCCGGGATCCGCTTTCGCCCGGGCAGCTCTGAGGTGTCATGTGGAGGCTCCTGGATATTGATCGACGCCGCGTCTCTCGCTGTGGCGACCAACTCAATCTAGGTGCCCCGGACGGGCCCGTGAGATGAAACCTTTGACGTGGCGTTGAGTGGAATTCGTCCGCTTCGCCCGATGGCGTTCTGGACGAGCCTTCGGTGATGGCTGGGTCAGGCGGGTGCGCGCAGCGATGTCACGGGGGTGTCGCTTGCGATGGTACTGGCAGCCGAGGATCTGAGCTCGCCATTGATCCAGTTGCGGAAGGCATTCACCTCCGGCCGCAGGAGGGTTTCGCGCTGCATCACCAGCCAATAGCCGGTTGAGCAGAAGCGGGGCGGCCCGAGCACCTGTACCAGTCGCTTTGCTTCGAGGTCCTGCTCGATCAGCGGCAGGCGGCCCAGCGCGACGCCAAGGCCGTTCGCGGCAGCCTCGAGTGCCATCTGGATGGTATCGAAGCGCAGGCCGCGCGCTGTGCCGGCAACGTCGACGCCGGCCAGTGCACCCCAACTCGTCCAGTCTTCGCTGGCGCGGGTGACATGGAGCAGGGTCGCGTCGTGCAGGTCCGCCGCCGTGCGAATGCGCGCGGCCAGCCGCGGGGCGCAGACCGGCACGAGTTTCTCGCGCACCAGGCAGGTCGAATGCAGGCCCGGCCATTCGCCCGCGCCCATCCGGATCGCGATGTCGATTCCGTCACGGGAGAACTCGACGCGACGATGGGAAGTGTCGAGGGTCACCTCGATGCCGGGATGCCGTTCGTTGAAGCGCTGGAGGCGAGGCAGGAGCCAGCGCATGCCGAAGGTCGGTGCGATGCTGACGGCCAGCCGTCCGGTCGGCTTGCGGCCCGGGACGCCTTCGCTCGCGCGCGCAAGCATCTCGAGCGCGGCCTGGACGTTCGGCAGATACGCGGCGCCGGCCTCCGTCAGCGTGAGCGACCGGTTGCCGCGCACGAACAGCTCGACACCCAGCCATTCCTCGAGGGCCTGCACGCCATGGCTGATGGCGCTCGGCGTGATGTTCAGATCTTCCGCCGCCGCCTTGAAGCTGAGATGCCGGCCGGCGGCCTCGAAGAGGCGCATCGAACTGAGAGGAGGAAGACGGTAGCCCATGGCGCCTCGACCTTAGAGTCAATGCCGGCCGGTTGGAGTCGAGAAAATGTACCGTGAGATAGAGAAATATCATCGAAGCCATTCGGACGCGCCTGGCGCTCGGACAAGGATCGCTCATCTCGGAAAAGCACTTCTCCTTTGCACCCGCAGCGCCCGCTCACCTACCAAGGCGGCTGGCGAGCCCGTTCGTGCCGCATCCAACAGGAGCCCGGAATTTCATGGTTGCCTATGTCATCGCCCGCTTCGACGTGAAGGATTGGGACAGGTTTCGCGAATACGGCAGGAACGCCCCTCGCACGATTGCGAAGTTTGGCGGCCGCTTCATTGCGCGTGGCGGCGAGACGCTTACGCTCGAAGGGCCGCAGGAACCGCATCGCGTGGTACTGATCGAGTTTCCGTCCCTCGACGACGCACGGGCTTATTACAGTTCGGCGGACTACACCGAGACCAAGAGGCTCCGTGACGGCGCGGCCGAGGCGAAGTTCGTGGCGGTCGACGGCTTCGATCCGGCGGCCTGGGCGGGCGTCGTCGCAGACAGTGAGGCGCTGGTCGCCAAGCGCTGATCCGGCGTCGTCGCCCGGGCGTTTTCGCCTTTCCCATTTCCCGAGGAGGAACCAGTGACGGGTCCGAACGCCGTATCGCTCCTTGAGCATCTCATCACCGCACACCTCGCCGATGCCTGCCTGCGGCTGAAGGTGCCGCTGCGCGTGGCGCCGCATACGATGCGGCCGGCGGTCGCCGGGATGAGCGCACGTGGTCGCGCGCGGCCCGTGAAGCATGTGGGCAGCGTCGACGTCTTCCTCGAAGCGCTCCAGGGCGCTGAAAAGGGTGATGTGCTGGTCGTGGACAATGGCGGCCGCTTCGACGAGTCGTGCATCGGAGACCTGGTCGTCCTCGAGGTCCAAAGGGCCGGTCTGGCCGGCATCGTGATCTGGGGCCTGCACCGCGACAACGACGAGGTTGCCGGCATCGGCCTGCCAATGTTCAGCCTGGGCGTCACGCCCGCCGGTCCGCAGCGGCTCGACGAGCGGTCGGCCGACACGTTCGAGGCGGCCATGGTCGGGCCGAACTGCATCACCGCCGGCGACCTCGTCGTCGCGGATTGCGACGGCGTGCTGTTCCTGCCCGAGGACGGGATCGAGGAAATCGTGAGAGTCGCGGCGGTAATCCGCGATACCGAGCACCGGCAGGCGGCGACCATGAGGGAAGGGCGCAGCCTCCGCCAGCAGCTTGGTTTCGAGGACTTCCTGACCTTGCGGCGGAAGGACCCTGAATACAGCTTCCGTGCTCACCTCCGCCGGATCGGCGGCTCGATCGAGGAGTAGGCCGGGCGCGTACCGCAGTTGCCATCGGCGTTCCGACCCGCAAGAACAATCATGACCGGGGAAGGCAACACGAGGGAATGACGACATGACGACCGACTACGCCCGCTCCATCCCCATACTCGCGTCGCTCGACACCACCGAGACGGCCGCCTTCTATACGGAGCAACTGGGGTTCAAGGTCGGCTACCTCGAAGAGAACTACCTCATCGTCACGCGCGACGACATGGAGTTGCACTTCTGGAAGGCCGACGATCCGAGGTTTCCGGAGAACACCTCTTGCTACATCCGGGGTGGGCAGGTCGCCGCGCTGCACGCGGAATTCGTGGCGCGCGGCGTTCCCCGCGTCTCGCCGTTCCAGGTGCGGCCGTGGAACATGAAGGAGTTCCATGTCCACGATCCGCACGGCAACCTGCTGAAGTTCGGTTGCGGCGAATGGTAAGTCGCTGAGATGATTTCGCATGTCCATGTCGGCGTCTCGGACTATGACCGCGCCCTGGCGTTCTATTCGGCGGTCCTGGGTGAGCTTGGGTTGAAGCGCCGTTTCGCCGATGGCGAGCGCGGGTGGGCGGGATGGATGATGCCGGGCGTTGCCCGCCCCTTGTTCCTGATCGGGCTGCCGTTCGACCGCGGTACGGCATCGTCGGGCAATGGCCAGATGGTGGCGCTGCTGGCAACCGATCGCGACACGGTCGACCGATGCCATGCCCTGGCGCTGGCACTCGGGGGCGTTGACGAAGGCGCGCCGGGCCTTCGGCCGCATTATCATGCCGACTATTATGGTGCCTATTTCCGCGATCCCGACGGCAACAAGATCTGCGTCTGTTGTCACGATCCGGCGTGACCCTGCCGGGGAGGCGATGAGCCGCGACGTCCGTTTCGCCGAGGCCAGATCCGGGCCGCCCAACTCGTCGCCGGACTCGTTCGTCGCATCGCGTGGTGATCCGGCGAACGCCATCGGGGCGGAGCCGCACAGGTAAACATCGCGATCAACTGCTTCTCCCGAGCGACGTCTGCTTCATTGCAACGGCCAGCCGGCGGACATTCGAAGGACCGGTTAACGGGCAGCGGCACGATCGTGTCGCAGATGCGGAGACGCCGGCGAAGACGATCCTCGACAGGCCCCTGTCATGGCAACCGTGGATCCGGCATCTGCCGGGATACAGATCCTCACGCCGACGGCACGAAGACGGGCTGAGGGGCGCCGCCCGGGTGAGGCTGACGGTCCCGTGCGGCATCGCCTTGCGCTTGCCGTGACTCAGGTCCAGCCACCGCCCATCGTCAGAAGTGTCGCGGCTCGTCATGGGATGCGGGCCGCCGCAGGATGCCTGATGCGCGATCGGCCTCAAGCCCGTCGAAACCGAGGTCACGCTGCACGGATTTCGGCATCCCGTTCAAGGTTTCGCGACGCTGCAGCGATTCGAGCCTGCGGCCGAGACGCGAGAGGTCGATGGCGGTGGTTCCCGTCAGTCCGGCCAGCATGCCGATGGTCGTCGACACCATGCCGATGAATGCCAGCTGTCCGGGCATCTCACCGAGCAGAGGGATGGCGGCGAGGCCCGTCAGACACGGAACCGCGGCAGCGAACAGCGCGATGCCGCCGGGCCCGAGCGAGACCAGAGCCCGCGTGAAGACCAGGATCGAGCCGCCGCCGATCAGCACGCCCTGGAACAGGACCTGCAGCAGGATGTCGGTGGTCGGCGCATGAAGCAGCTGCTTGCCGGGCAGGAGCAGATAGAAAGGCAGGAAAATGCACAGCGAAAGGCCCGCGATCAGCGAAGCGGCATGGAGCGGTGAAACGTGCCATCGGGCGGCGGCGGCTCCATAGCCCGACCAGCAGAGCGACGCGGCCAGCAGGCACGCATCGCCGGCGAGCTGACGCACGCTGCTGTCGGCCAATGTGTCCGCCATCATGGCGGCCACGCCCATCGCAATCAGCGTCACGCCGGCGATCGTGCTGCGATCGCGCTTGCCGGTGCCGGTAGACCAGAGGATCGCGAAGGTGAAGAGCGGCAGGCAACCGTGCAGCAGCACGCCGCCATGCGACGCGGGCGCCAGTGAGAAGCCGGCGTAGCAGAGCAGTGCAAACCCCAGGCCCCCCGATAGAGCGAGCACCAAAGCCTGCCAGGGCGCCAGGCCGCGCAGGCCATTGCGCAGGAGGACCGGCGACAACAGGAGGCCGCCCGTTCCGAAGCGGATCGCGGCAAGGTCGGCGACTCCCAGCGAAGACTTCAGTCCGAGGCGCGAGACCAGGGTGAAGCTTGCATACATCAGGACGACCAGCAGCGCGCAGCCGAGGCCGACGGCAAAGCTGTAGGCCCTGCGCCCTTCATCGGCGGCCTGTCCCTGATCGGGCCGGCGCGTCATGAACGTCGTGCTGCGCCGGTCAACGCCGCCCGCCTGTGCGTGCCAGCCGCGACGGCCGCCTCGAACAAGCGCAGGGAGTTGAGGGCTGACGGACGATACGCCATGACCGAGGACCCTGGGTCAGGTTCCCTGGAAGACAGCTGGCCGGCGCGCGATCCAGGCGTCGATTCCCTCCCGCAGGTCGTTTGTCGGAGCCATCCGGCCGAACTGCTCGCTTTCCACGAGAAGACCCTCGGCAATCGACACGTTGAGACCGCGCGTCACGGCGGCGATGATGCTGGCGATCGCGAGCGGCGAATGGTGCAGGATCCGGCTGGCAAGCGCCCGGGCGGCCGGCAGCAGCTCCTCATGCGGTACCACCTTGTTCACAAGGCCCATCTCCAGCGCCCTGGCGGGACCGAACGTCTCACCAGTAAGGAGCAACTCGAGCGCGCGCTTGCGTCCGGCCAGCCGCGACAGGCGCTGCGTCCCGCCAAAGGTCGGCGGCATGCCGAGCTTGATTTCGGGTTTGGCAAAGGTGGCCCGCTCGCTCGCCAGCGCGATGTGGACGGCCTCGGTGACTTCGCAGCCTCCACCGAAGGCGATGCCGTTGACGGCGGCGATGATGGGTTTCGGGAAAGCCTCCATGCGGGCCGTCATCGACTGTCCGCGCCGAACGAAGTCGCGGACGCCAACGGCGGGTCCACGCCGCACGCTTTCGGAGAATTCCGCGATGTCGGCGCCGGCGGAGAAGGCCTTGTCGCCCGAACCCGTGATGATCACCGCTCCGATTGCCGCGTCGGCCTCCAGAATGTCCATCAGGGCAAGCAGCGTGTCCGCCATCTCGTAGTTGATGGCGTTGAGCTTGTCGGGACGATTGAGGGTCAGGATCGCGATGCCGCCGGACGCTTCGCACTGCACGGTTGTCGACATGTCGTTCTCCTTTGGGGCAGTCGTCGATCCCAATCTCAATTCGCGGTGGAGAGCTGACAAACGACTAAGCTGATTTGCCAGGTGAGCATCCTTCATCTCGATGCTCATCCCGAAGCGAGCCGGGGAAGGGCATCGCCGCGCGCGGACCGTGACAGGCGCAAGGGTTCATCGACAAAGCCGTATCCTTCGTCGGTACGTGAAGATCTTTCATCCCGGCGAACGATGGGCGGCCACGGGGATCGTGAACCGGGCGCGGGACGACTTCATGTCGAAAATTCCCCGAACAATGTCGATTACGACGCTAGCCCGCGATCCGCCAAGTCGCGATCTTGTCGATGAAGAAGGACTGGCTGCGTGACCCGTCGCGCAGCCCTGCATCGAATAGGGGAGTGAGCATCATGCCGACCGTCGTTGTGAAGGTACCGGAGGGCGCTTTCGACGAAGCCGGGCGCGAGCGGCTCGCGAAGGGCATAACGGCCGCGGCCAAGGCGGCCGAGAAAATCGGCGACGACCCCCGGAATGAGTTCACGACGTGGCTCTCCATCGAAGAGATCAAGGCCGGGTATTTCTTTGCAGGCGGCAAAGATCCCGTTGCCCGGGTCCTGCCGGTGATCGTGTTCTTTCATGCACCGGCCGGCGTTCTCGACGCGGGCGCGCGCGCCGAGGCGGTCCGGCTGGTTCACGAGGCCGTCGCGGCGGCCAAGCAAGAGAAGGATCCGCGGGTCGCCCTGACATCGGTCATCGTTTCGGACGTCCCCGATGGCACGTGGGGAGGCAGCGGTACGCTGTGGCACCTCCCCGATTTCGTGAAGGCGGCCGGCTACAAGCACCTGCATCATCTCGTCGCCGCCTGACCTTCCACCCATGGAGTATCGACAATGACGAACCGCAAGGTGACAGAGGACGATCCGCTCGACGACTTTCGCCGCCGCGACATCGTGCTGAACGAGATTGGGAAAGCGGTCCATGTCGCAGGCACCGGGCCGGCGGTGATCGTGATGACGGAGATGCCGGGCATCAGCCCGCACGTCGCGCGCTTTGCGCGCTGGGTACGCGATGCGGGCTTCACGGTCTACATGCCGTCGCTGTTCGGGCGCGACGGCGCGGTGGTGACTGCCGAGGAGGGCGGCGCCATCTTCAGGAAGGCCTGCATCAGCGCGGAGTTCCGCACGCTGCCCGGCGGCGAGGCGAGCCCGGCCATCCTGTGGCTGCGCGCCCTGGCGAAGCTCGCGCACGAAGAGTGTGGCGGACCGGGTGTCGGGGCGATCGGCATGTGCTTCACGGGTAACTTCGCGCTTTCGATGATGCTGGAGCCGTCGGTCCTGGCGCCGGTGCTGTCGCAACCGTCCCTGCCGCTCGACGATCCCGCCGGCACCGGCATCACCCCAGCCGAGCTTGCCGCGGTCCGCCAGCGGCTGGAACGCGATGACCTGACCGTGATGGGCTATCGTTTCGCGGGCGACGCCTACTGCAGGGCGGAGCGATTCGCCGCCTTCTCCCAGGCGCTCGGCGACCGCTTCGTCGCTCGTGTCCTGCCCGACTCGGCTGCCGGCAAGGACTTGCCGCCATTCTTCAGGCAGTTCGTGCCGACGCCGCACAGCGTCGTCACGGTGCACCTGATCGACGAAGCCGGACAACCGACCGTGGCCGCCCGGGACGAAATCCTCTCCTTCTTCGGCAAGAGGCTGTCGTCGGCGACGGCCTGAAGGCAACACGGTCCTATGACGGGCGAGCGCCCACCGCGCCGTCCTCGACGACGAAGGTCGCTAGCCGTTGGACCGTGCCGTCCTTCCTCTTCTCGTCGTCGATCGCCTCGAAGCCGACGGTGCAGCGCGCCGGGGAGAGGTCGACCGTGGCATAACCGCGACGGTCGCCGCGCGCGTACTTCACATGCGGGTTGGCGGCGAGCGCATCGCGCAGCCCCTTTGCGCCCGGGCCTTCGGAAGTGATGGAGGTGCCGACGAACTCCGTCGCGACAGGCGGTGCGGTCGGTCGCGCGGGATCGCGCGCGAGATCGGCCACGAAGAAGGCATGGCGGTCGCCGCCGATGACGATGGGATTGCGCGGCCGGTGCGTGGCGATCGAATCGAGCAGCCGGCGCCGCGCGTTGGGATAGCCGTCCCATCCGTCCATCCAGAAGCGATGCGCGCCCTCGGCCGGCCGGTCGAGTTCCGCCATCAGGGTCTGCTGAGCGACGATGGTCCAGCGGGCCTTGGAACTGCGGAGCTGCGTGTCGAGCCAGGCTTCCTGCGCACGGCCCAGCATGGTGCGCTCTTCCAGCGTGCGCTCGGGACAATCGGGCACCGTGGTGGGGCGCGCGCCGTTCACGCAGGCCGGCGCCGAGCGGTATTGCCGGTCGTCGAGCAGCAGCACGTCGAGAATGTCGCCAAACCGGTAGCGCTCGTAGATCGTGGCGGAGGGGCCGCGCGGCCGGGCCGAGGCGGGCAGGGGCATGTGCTCGTAGTAGGCCTGGTAGGCCGCCGCCCGCATCTTCAGGAAGCGGACCGGATCGCGCGTCGTATAGGACCGATCGTCGGCATAGTCGTCGGCGACCTCGTGATCGTCCCAGATCGACAGCCACGGCGCGGCGGCATGCGCGGCCTGCAGGTCGCCGTCGAGCTTGTAGAGCGCATAGCGGTCGCGGAACTCCGGCAGCGTCGTCGGGATGCCGACTTCGTGCCGGCGCACGAGTCGCGAGCCCCAGGATTTCTCGTAGATGTAATCGCCGAGATGGATCACGAGGTCGAGCTCGCGCGCCGCCATGTCGCGATAGGCCGCGAAGTAGCCCTGTTCGTATTGCTGGCACGAGGCGAAGGCAAAGCGCAGTCTCTGCGCGGCGCTGGTACTCGCGGGGGCGGTGCGCGTGCGGCCGGTCGGGCTCTGCGCGGTGCCGGCGCGGAACCTGTACCAGTAGGGACGCCCGGGCTTCAGGCCACGCACCTCCGCATGCACCGAATGGGCAAGGGTCGGCACCGCCTGTTCGGTGCCGCGTGCGACGATCCGCGAGAAGGATTCGTCCTCTGAAACCTGCCAGTCGACGGCAACCGGTGCATCCGGCATGCCTCCACCCTCGAGCGGCTGTGGCGCGAGGCGGGTCCACAGGACGACGCCGTCCTCGCGGGGGGCACCGGACGCGATGCCGAGCGTGAAGGGATCGCTGGCAAAGCCAGCGGGCGCCGCCCGCGAGATCGCGAAGGGCGCTGCGATCAGGGCACTTCCAAATGACCCCGCGAGGAAGCGGCGGCGGACAAGATTCGACTTGGCCTTCATCTAGCCGGCCTCCGTTGCCGACAGCGAGAGGTGAGCATCGTAGCGGGGCTTTTTCCGGGCAAGCTGCTCGGCGAGCAGGGGATCGACGGTGACGACCAACGGCGCGTCTTGCACTGCCTGCGAAGCCAGCAGAGGGCCGCCCACGGAGGATCGCGCCAGCCGCGCCGCGCCGATGGCCGGTCCGGCCTGCCGGTCCGACGTCAGGCCGAGCGGCTGGCGCACCGCGGCGGCGACCAGCCGGGCCCACAGCTCGCTGCGCGCGCCCCCGCCCGTGAGCACGATCCGATGGATCGGCGCACCGCTCGCGATCAGCGCCGCATGGCCGTCGCCCAGCGCCAGCGCGACACCCTCGAGCACCGCTTGCACGAGATGCAGCGGACCCGTGCGATGGGTGAGGCCGGAGAAGGCGGCCGTAAGTTCGGGGTTGTCGTGCGGCGTGCGTTCGCCGGCCAGATAGGGCGTGAAGACCGGCGTGTCGGCGGGTGACAGCCGTGCCGCCTCGACCTCGGCGAGCAAGGCGCCGACATCGTGCCGGCCGAGGAGGGTCGCGATCCAGGCGAGCGCGCCGCCGGCGCTCAGCACGACGGCATGCTGCGCAAACAGGCCGGGCACGGCATGGCGATGCGTGTGCATGCCGCTGTCGCGCGCCGGTAGAAAACGGTCGTTGGCGACGCACCAGACGCCCGACGTTCCGAGGCTGACATAGGCGGCGCCGGCCTGCACCGCGCCCACGCCGATGCCGGCGCACATATTGTCGCCGCCGCCCCCCGCCACTGGCAGGCTGCGCGGCAGGTGCCAGCGCCATGCGAGCTCGTCACGCAACGTGCCGGACACCTCGGCACATTCGACCAGTCGCGGCAGTCGCGCCCGATCGATGCCGCAGGCCGCCAGGATGCCGTCGTGCCAGTCGCCGCGTCCGGTATCCATCAACAGCGTCGCCGAGGCGTCGGCGCGGTCGCTGGCCGCTTCGCCCGTGAGAAGGAGCCGAACATAGTCCTTCGTCAGCAGGATGCGGCGCGCACCATCGAGCAGCGCCGGCTCGTGCCGCGCCAGCCAGGCGATCTTGGGCGCCGAGAAACCGGGCATTGCGCGACAGCCGACGATGTCGGCGAAATCCGGGAAGCGGCCATGCAGTTCTTCGCATTCGGCGAAGGCGCGGCCGTCGTTCCACAACAAGGCGGGACGCAGCGGCCGGTCGGCGGCATCGAGCAGGGCGACGCCCAGCATTTGGCCGGACAGGCCGATGGCGCGGACCGATGCCATTGCCTCGCGCGAGCTGGCGGCCAGTGAATCGAGCGCGGCAACGACGGCGCTCCACCAGTCCCGCGGCGATTGCTCCGACCAAAGCGGCTTCGGATGCGAGGAGGCAAGCGGCGCTACGGCTTCCGCGGCCACGCGATCGTCCTCGCCCATGACGACGGCCTTGACGCCCGACGTGCCGATGTCGATGCCGAGATACATCGCCAACCGTCAACCCGATCCGCGCAACAGGCCGAGCGCGGCACGACCGGCCGCTTCGTCGACCACCAGGACCGAGCAGAGCCCGGCGCGCAGCACTGCGGCAAGGATGGCCACCTTGTTCAGCCCGCCCGAGGCGACGATCACGGTCGCGATGTCGCGCAGCATGCCGACCGGCGTGGCAATGACACGGCTGTTGAGCGTGTGTTTGACGGGCGTACCCTGGGAATCGAGGAATGTTCCCATGATGTCGCCGACGGCGCCGGCGGCGCGCAGCGAATCGACAGTCACGTCGCGGGGCAGGCCATAGCGGATCAGCAGCGAGCGGCGGCTGAGATCGCCGACGCTCATCAGCGCGACGTCGCAGGTCGCCAGCCGCTGGAACGTCTCGCGGAACACATCCTGTGCCAGGATCGTGTCGCGCGACTTCGGGCTGCCCGCGTAGATCGGGGCCGCCAGGTAGTTGCACTGGCCGTTGATACGTCGCGCGAACTCGCTGGCGATCTCGAAAGTGTTGAGTTCGAGTCCGTGGGTCAGGCCGCCCATCATCGAGTTGATGCTGAGGTCGGGAAAACTGCCGCCGCGCAGGTGGCGAATGGTCTCGCGCAAGGTCGTGCCCCAGCCCAGCCCGAGGCCGCGCACGCGCGTCTGGTCGAGATGGCGCGACAGGTAGTCGGCGGTGGCGCGACCGATCGCGACGGCGATGTGGTCCGCATCGCTCGGCGTCGGGACGACCACGGCGTCCTTCAGTCCGGTCTCGGCGACCAGTTGCCGCTCGAGTTCGACGCACGCGGTCAGGGGCGAATTCACCTGGATATTCACCAGGCCGCTTTCGCGCGCCTCGCCGAGCAGCCGGTTGGCGCGCAGGCGCGTGATCCCGAGCTTGCCCGCGATATCCGCCTGGGTGAGCCCCTCCATGAAATAGAGCCATGCCACGCGCACGCGAAGCTGCTCGTCGTCGTCCGACATCCGTTCATTGCCTCCCGGCCGGACCATGCCGCGCCGGCGGCCGTCTGTCATGGTGTGGAAACATTTGTATCTGATTATATACAAATGTTTCTAGGGTTGATAATGAGGGCCCAAGGCAAAGCGGGCAGGATATGGACGGGCAGGACGAGACGCTATCGACCGCGCTTGCGGCCGCTTCGACGACCCGCGATGTCAGGATCGCCGCGGGAAGCCTCGGCGCCGTACCTGCCGTGCTGAAACGCAGTGCTCCCGCCAGCCGCTACGTCATCGTTGCCGACGATCAAACCTGGGCCGCGGCCGGTGCCCGCGTGCTGTCGCTTCTGAACGCGGACGGGCTTGCGACATCGGATCCTGTGATTCTGGAAGGCCAGCCGCGTGTTAAGGCGAGTGCTGAGACGGCGCGGCGCCTCGCGGCGTCGGTGCAGGCCGAGTCCGCCCTGCCGGTCGCTGTCGGGTCAGGCGTCATCAACGATCTCGTGAAGTACGCCGCCGAGCTGGCCGGCACGGCCTATGCCTGCGTGCCGACGGCGGCCTCGATGGACGGTTACGCCGCCTCGGGCGCTGCCCTGCGCGACGGCGGCTTCAAGCGCACCTTCGCCTGCGCGGCGCCTGTCGCGATTGTGGCCGATCTCGACGTGATCGCGACGGCACCGGCCGCGATGGCCGGCTGGGGCTATGGCGACCTGGTGGGCAAGATCGTCGCGGGCGCCGATTGGATCTTGGCGGATGCCCTGGGCGTCGAGGCGCTCAATCCGGGTCCCTTCGCGATGGTGCAGGACAATCTCGGCGACTGGCTGGCCGATCCGGGCGGCGTGCGGCGAGGAGAAGCGGGGGCGCTCGGCGGGCTGATGCACGGTCTCGTCATGTCGGGGCTCGCCATGCAGGCGCACGGCAACTCGCGACCGGCCAGCGGCAGCGACCACCAGTTCGCGCATCTCTGGGAAATGGAAGAGGTGGCGGTCGGCGGCGTGCCGGTCTCGCACGGCGCCTGTGTCGGTATCGGCTGCCTGTCGATGCTCGCGGCGTACGAATGGCTCCTCGGCCGGGACCTGTCGCACCTCGACCCGATCGAGTGCGCCGCCATGTTGCCGGCACCTGCGACGCTCGACGCGGAAGTGAAGGCATCATTCCCACTGTCCTTCATGGCCGAGAATGCCTCGGTGGAGGTCGTCGCCAAGTCGGCAGAGCCACAGGCCGTCGAAAAGCGCCTGGAACTGCTGGTGCGCGAATGGCCTCGGATCGCCGCCGGACTGCGCGGACGCCTGCCGGAGCCAAAGACGGTGCGACGCTGGCTGGAAGCGGTTGGCGCACCGGCGACAGCGGAGGCGATCGGCGTCTCGCGCAACAAGCATGCACGCGACTATGCGCGGGCGCGTCTCATTCGCCGGCGGTTCACCGGCCTCGACGTGCTGCACGAGATTGGATTGTTGGATGTCGCGGTGGCCGAGATGTTCGGCGCCAGCGGATTTTGGAGAGAGTCCCGGGCCGTGGCCTAGGCGACCGGTTCGACAAAGGGAGGGGTGAGATGGAGAGGACGAGACGGACACTGTTCGGTGGATTGCTGGCCCTCGGGCTGATGACGGGGCTTGCCGCTCCATCGGTCGCGCAGCAGCGAACCGAGATCCAGTTCTGGCATGCCATGGGCGGCGTGCTGGGCGAGCGGGTCGACGAGATCGTGAGCCGCTACAACGCCTCGCAGGCGAAGTACACCGTGGTCGCCACCAACAAGGGCAACTACGACGAGGTGATCAACGGCACCATCGCCGCCTATCGCGCCAAGAAGGCGCCGCACCTCGTGCAGATCTACGAGCGCGGCTTCATGACGATGCTGCTGTCGGACGCGATCGTGCCGGTGCAGGACCTGCTGACCGAGAAGAAGAAGCAGATCGACTGGGCGGACTTCATCAAGCCGGTCGCCAGCTACTACCAGTACAAGGGCAAGCTGATGACCATGCCCTTCAACTCCTCGGCGCCGATCCTCTGGTACAACAAGGAGCATTTCGAGAAGGCGGGCTACAGCGCGCCGGCCGAGACGTGGCAGGAACTCGAAAAGCAGCTCTATGCGATCAAGAGCAAGGGCATCGCCGATTGCGGCTCGTCGCTTGCCGGCGACTTCTTCTGGAGCCTGATCGAGAACTACAGCACCGTGAACGACCAGCCGTTCGGCACCAGGGCCAACGGCTATGACGGGCTCGACACCGTCTTCGTCTACAACAAGACGAAGGTCGTCCAGCAGGTGACGCGCCTCAAGAAGTGGATCGACGACGGCATCATGCAGATCGCCGGTCAGGGCCTCAGCCCCGAGCAGCTCTACACCTCGGGCAAGTGTTCCACGTTCTTTGCCTCGACCGCGGCGCACGGCAGCGTCGAACGCAACGCCAAGATCAAGTGGAGTGCGACCTATCTTCCGTGGGAGGAGGGCACGACGCCGCGCAACAGCAGCATCGGCGGGGCCACGATCTGGGCGCTGAAGGGCCAGAAGGCCGAGGACTATGACGGCGTCGCCGACTTCCTCGCCTTCGTCGCCAGCCCCGACCTGCAGGTCTGGTGGAGCAAGGTGACAGGCTATGTGCCGATCACCAACAAGGCCTACCAGGTCGCCAAGGCCGAGGGCTATTACAAAGAGAACCCCACCCGCGAGATCGCCATCCTGCAGCTCAACCGCGGCACGCCCACGGCCAATTCGCAGGGCTTCCACTTCGGCAACTACACGCAGTCGACCTTCGCGCTGCGCCAGGAAATGGAAGCCGTGTGGGCCGGCAAGAAGAAGCCGCAGGAAGCGCTCGACGACGCGGTGCGCCGCGGCAACGAGATCCTGCGGCAGTTCGAGAAGATCTATGCAGGCAAGTACTAGCCTTGCCGAGAAATCGTTGCCGGCGGCGGTCCCCGCGACCTCCCGCCGGCGACGTGCGGCCGGTGCGGGCGGGACCGCGGGATTAAAACGCGCCCACTATCGCAACTCGCGCCTGCCGCTCCTGTTGTTGCTGCCGCAGCTCCTGATACTGCTGCTGTTCTTCTTCATTCCGGCAGTGCGGGCGCTCGTCCAGGCCTTCGTGATCACCGATCCGTTCGGCAACAGCGTCCAGTTCGTCTGGTTCGACAATTTCCGCGCCCTGCTCGCGAGCCCCGAATATCGCGATTCCATCTGGGTTACGGTCTGGTTCACGCTGACCCAGAACGTCCTGACGATCGGTGTCGCGGGCCTCCTGGCCTTTGCGACCGACCGCGTGATCCGCGGCCGCGGCCTCTACCGCTCCGTCGTACTGCTGCCTTACGCCATCGCGCCGGTGATCGCCGGAATCCTCTGGGCCTTCCTGTTCAACGCCCATGTGGGTCCGCTGGCCTATGTGCTGAAGGCGCTGGGCATCGCCTGGGACCCGAGCCTCAGCGGCTTCGATGCCTTCATGCTGGTTACCGTCGCCGCCGCCTGGAAGCACATCTGCTACGACTATATCTTTCTAGTGGCGGCACTTCTGGCGGTGCCGCCGTCCCTGCTGGAGGCCGCGGCCGTCGATGGCGCGGGTCCTGGCCTGCGCTTCTACAAGATCGCGTTGCCCATGATCGGGCCGACCGTTTTCTTCCTCGTGGTGATGAACTTCGTCTACGGCTTCTTCGAAACCTTCGCCATCGTCGACGCGGTTACGCGCGGCGGGCCGGGCGGGGCCACCATGATCCTCGTCTACAAGGTCTACCAGGACGGGTTCGTCCACATCGATCTCGGCTCCTCGGCGGCCCAGTCGGTGCTGCTGATGATCTTCGCCGTGGCGCTTACCCTCCTGCAGTTCCGCTATGTCGAGCGGAACGTGAACTACGACGTCTGACATGATCGAGCGCACGCGCGGCCTCGACATTGCCTGCCACGGAGTCCTGATCCTGGGCGGACTTCTCGTTTGCGTACCGATCTACTTCGCCTTTGTCGTCGGCTCGCACACGGTGGGCGACGTGTTGGCCGTGCCGCCACCGTGGCTGCCCGGACGGGAGTTCTTCGAGAATGCCCGCACGGCCTGGACAAAGGGCAATCTGGGGCGATTGCTGTTCAACTCGCTGGTCGTCGCCGTCGGCATCACGGTGGGCAAGATCGCGGTGTCGCTGCTCTCGGCCTTTGCCATCTCCTATTTCCGCTTCCGCTTCCGGATGGTGGCCTTCTGGCTGATCTTCGCGTCGCTGATGCTGCCGGTCGAGGTCCGCATCCTGCCGACCTACGAGGCCGTGGCCAACGTGGCGCTGCCGCTGCAATGGGCGCTCGACGCGCTCGATGTCGGCCGCTGGATAGGGGCGCTGACGGGCCGGACGGTCGAGATCGGCCTCGAATGGAACATGATGAATAGCTACAGCGGCCTGATCCTTCCGCTGATTGCCTCGGCCACGGCAACTTTCCTGTTTCGCCAGTTCTTCCTCACGGTGCCGGAGGAGCTCTGCGAGGCAGCGCGCATCGACGGCGCCTCGCCGTTGCGCTTTTTCTGGCACGTGCTGCTGCCGCTCTCGGTCTCGAACATGGTCGCGCTGTCCATCATTCTTTTCCTCTACGGCTGGAACCAGTATCTGTGGCCGTTGCTCTTCACCACGGACAAGGACATGGCGACCGCTGTGATCGGCCTGAAGCACCTGATCCCGCAGTCGGATTCGGAACCGGCCTGGAACGTGGCGATGAACGCCGCGCTGCTGGTGATGCTGCCCCCGGCGCTGGTCGTCGTGGCGCTGCAGCGCTGGCTCGTGAAGGGGTTGGTCGACAGCGGCAAGTAGGAGAGAGCAAGACATGGTGCTGATCGTCGGCCATCGCGGCGCGCGCAACCTCTGGCCCGAGAACAGCCTGACGGGCTTCGTGAAGACGCGCGATCTCGGCATCGATGGCGTCGAATTCGACGTCCACCTCTCGCGAGATGGCGAGATGGTGGTGATTCACGATCCCTCGCTGGAGCGGACGACCGAGGGCAGGGGCCCCGTCGCGGAACGGACGGCGGCGGAACTTGCCGCGACCCGCTTGCGCGATGGCGACGGGGAGGGCGTGCCGACGCTCGATGCCGTACTCGACGTCTATGCTGGCAGCGCGATGGAACTGCACATCGAGATCAAGACCGACTTCCTCGGCCGCCCCTATCCGGGACTGGAGGCGAAGCTGCTCGATTTGATTGCGCGGCGCGGGCTGCAGCAGACGGCGATCCTGACCTGTTTCGTCCCCGAGATATTGGAAACGGTGCACCACCTCTCTCCCCGTCAGCGCGTGCTGGGGTCGCTCGACCGTCGATCAGCCGAACTGATGGGTGGGCTGGACGGCGCTCTCGCCCGCTTCGGCAGGATCGCGGACTGCGTGGTCGCCGTCGAAAAGGGGCTGCTGGCCGACAGTCTGGATCTCTGCCGCCGGAGCCTGGGGGCTGACCGTCTGGGAGCCTGGGTGCCCAACGAGCCGGAGGACATCGCCTTCTGGCTCTCTCAGCCCATCCGGCGCATCACCACCGATCGGCCCGATCTCGCCCTTGCGGCCCGCTCGGCCGCATCGTCCGGTAGATGACGGTCGCTCGATCTTCGCGGCGGCTGCCGCCCCGGCGATGGTGGCGCTTTAGCAATGGACGCTAACATCTACTGATATATCGCGTATATTGTGTCCGCACACGTGACGAATCGCGAAGGATGGTGTATCGAAATCGAAGGGTTGAGATACGGACATGGCGATCAAGAACAACGACGACGTCTCCCATCTCCTGGATGCGACAGGTCGCACCGGCACGCCCTATCGGGAATTCGAAAGCTCGGCGGATCAAATGTCAGCACCCCTGATCGATGCAATATTCGGCAAGGACGCGCCCATTCCCGACCGGGAAGAGGTGCCGTTGGGCATTTCGCAGGCACCCGGGCACGATCTCCTTGCCGACGTTTTCGACCGGACCCCAGCCCCGCCCGTGGTGCTCGGCGGTGATCGGGGAGGGTGGCGCGATCCGGCACCCCGGCCTCAGCCGATCGCGGCCATGCGTGCGCCGGCAGCGGCATCGGCTGGACCCGTAAGGTCGCTGGGCGACATTCGCCGCATCATCACCCGGCCGGTCGAGCAGGCGGCGAGCCCCCCCTCGAACGACAGTCTCAACGGACTATTCGACCGACTGGCACGTTGATGTCGGTCGTCTGCTTTTGCTCGCCCAAGGGAGGTGTCGGCAAGACCTCCCTCAGCATCAACGTGGCGGGCGTACTGGCGCGGTCGGGCCTGCGGGTGCTGGTGGTCGATCTCGACGTCCAGAACTCGATGCGGCTGCATGCCGGCATCCAGCTCGCCGACGACCGCGGCTGGGCGCCTTGCCTCGTCCACGGCCGCTCCATCCGCGAGGGTGTCCTGACGGCCGGCACCAATCTGCTCGTGCTCCCGTTCGGTCAGGTGAATGCGTCGGAACTCCATGCCGTGACCGACCATCTCGCCCGCAACGGCGACTGGCTGGCCCACACGCTGGCCCCCTTCATCGAGCGCGGTTTCGTCATCGTCATCGACACGCCGCCCGGCCCGTCGGTTTTCCTCGAGCAGACCCGAGCGATCTCGACGCTCGACATCGTCATCCTGCAGGCCGACGCCACCTCCGTGTCCCTGCTGTCGACGGTGGAAACGCAGAGCTTCCTCGGGGCAAGACAGGCGGGTAGCGCGCGCCAGGTGCGCTATGTGTTCAATCTCGTCGACATGCGTCGCAAGCTGACACGAGAAGTTCTCACACTGCTGCGGCGCAGGCTCGGCCCGTCGATGATCGGGATCGTGAACTATGACGACAGCTTCGGCGATTCCGTGGCCCACCAGCAACTGCTGGTCGACCGGGCGCCGGTCAGCAAGGCGGCGGCCGACGTGCGCGGTGTGGCCGCGGCGGTCCAGGGACTTCTTGTTTCCAGCGGGGATCCGGGGCTGACATGACCTCTGCCAGCGACGTGCTGCCGAACGAAACGCGGCCTGTCTCGATGGTCACGAGGCTCTTCTATCTGCTGGTTTCGATCGTCGCCCTGGTGCCCGCCGCCTTCGTCATCATCACACCGTTCGATCTCCAGACGCAGGCCATCTTTGCCGTCTTCACGGCCGCGATCTTCCTGCTGGTCAACCGCTTCAAGAGTCGCACCGCAACCCTGGTCATCGTCTCGCTGTCGGCGATCGTCTCGACCCGCTATCTGTGGTGGCGAACGACCGAGACGCTGGGCTTCATCGATCCGTTCGACATGATGTTCGGCTACGGCCTCTACGCTGCCGAGGTCTATGCCTGGATCGTGCTGATGATTGGCTATTTCCAGGTTCTGTGGCCGCTCGAGCGGCAGCCGGCGCCGCTGCCGGCCGACGTCAAGGAATGGCCCACGGTCGACGTCTTCATCCCGACCTACAACGAGAGTCTCGATGTCGTGAAGCCGACCGTTCTGGCGGCGATGGCGATGGATTACCCGGCCGACAAGTTCAAGGTCTACATTTTGGACGATGGCCGCCGGCCGGAATTCAAGCGCTTCGCCGAGGCGGCGGGCTGCGGTTATCTGATCCGTCCGTCCAACGAGCATGCGAAGGCCGGCAACATCAATCACGCCCTGACGATCACCAAGGGCAAGCTGATCGCCATCTTCGACTGCGACCATATCCCGACGCGGGCCTTCCTGCAGATGACTGTCGGCTGGTTCCTGCGCGACCGCAAGCTCGGCATGCTGCAGACGCCGCATCATTTCTATTCGCCCGATCCGTTCGAGCGCAATCTCGGCACCTTCGGCCGCGTGCCCAACGAGGGCCAGCTCTTCTACGGCCTGATCCAGCCCGGCAACGACTTCTGGAACGCGACCTTCTTCTGCGGCTCCTGCGCGGTGTTGAGTCGCGAGGCGCTCGACGAAGTGGGCGGCATCGCCGTCGAGACGGTGACCGAGGACGCCCACACCTCGCTGCGCATGCATCGCAAGGGCTGGAACACGGCCTATCTTCGGTGGCCTCTGGCGTCCGGCCTGGCGACAGAGCGGCTCTCGATCCACATCGGCCAGCGCATGCGCTGGGCGCGCGGGATGATCCAGATTTTCCGCACCGACAATCCGCTGCTGGGGCGCGGCCTGACCTTCGGCCAGCGCATCTGCTACCTCAATGCGATGATGTACTTCCTGTTCCCGGTGCCGCGCTTCGTCTTCCTGACAGCGCCGGTGGCGTATTTGCTGACCTCGCAGAACATCATCGTTGCGAGCGCGCTCATGGTGATGGCCTATGCCGGCCCGCACATGTTCCACACGCTCTGTACGCAATCGCGGCTCGACGGAAAGTACCGCTATTCGTTCTGGGGCGAGATCTACGACAACGTGCTGCTGTTCCACATCATGGGGCCGACGCTACTGGCGCTGATCAACCCGAAGGCCGGCAGCTTCAACGTGACCAGCAAGGGCGGCGTGCTGGAGAAGGAGCTCTACGACACGCCGATCATGCGGCCGCTGATGATCCTCGCGGTGGTGCTGCTGGGAGCGATCGGTGTCGGTGTCTATCGCCTGCTGTTCACCGAGCTGTTCCCTGGCGACGCACCCGTGCTCTGGATGAACCTGTTCTGGTGCTTCTACAGCGCCTTCACCGTCTTTGCCGCCCTGGCCGTCGGGCGGGAGAGGCGGCAGGTCCGTGCACAGCCGCGCGTGCGGATCAGACAACCGGTCGCGCTCTATTTCGACGGCCGGCGCTCGTTGCTCGGCCGGACGGAGGACCTTTCGCTGGGCGGCGGCCTGTTGCGCATGGACGACGTCGCGACCGACGTGACGATCAACGAAGAAGTGTTCATCAACTTCGAGCAGATCGAGGGCGACTCCGGCGTTCCCGCACGCGTCGTCGCGGTCAAAGGGCGCGAAGTGCGCCTCGAATTCATGCCCCAGTCGCTGGACGACGAACGTACGATCGTCAGCGCCGTGTTCGGGCGCGCCGATGCCTGGCTGAACTGGGACGACCGGCCGCCGGATACAGTCGGCAAGTCACTGGTCGACCTGTCGGGTGCCATTCGGGGACTAGCCGGCATGGCGTTCCGCAACATGCGCCGGTCGCGGGAGACAGTACAGCAACCGCTGGCGGCGCCGTCGAGGCCGGCGTGAGGCCTGCAGCCGTCCGTCACGCGGCGGTGGCTCTGGTGTTCGCGCTCGTGGCCCCGGCCGCGGCGCAACGGGCCGCGGATCCGTCGGCGGGTACGGGGGCGCCGCCCGCGACCTATTTCCCGCCGCAGGCGAACTCGCCGCAGGTTCAGCTCACACAGCCCACCCCGGTGACGCCGAAGTTCGAGTTGCCGTCCACATTTCCCTCGATCCCGTCCGGCGTGGCGGTCATCCCGCCGACGGAGTCGCAGGGCCAGAGACCGCTGGGCCCGGCGCCGTCCACGCCCCTGCCGACCACCACCCCGATGCCGCCGGCCAATGTCGCGACGCCGATCGTTCCCCCGACGATTCCGCCGGCCGCCGGTTCCGCTCCCGGAAGCGCGACGCCCGCAGGCCCGGCTCCTGTCAGCCCGGTTCCGGCGGGTGCCCAACGGTCGCAGAGCCCTCCGGCCGCCGCCGCGCCGGCGGCGCCGGGGATGGCGCCGCCCGTCGCTGGCGTTCCTGCCGCGGGAACGGTGCCCGCGGCCTCACCGGTCACCACCACGCCCGTGCCGTCGGCCGGATCGGGCCGGCCCGATGTGCTGCCCGTGCCCTCGCCGCTTCCGACGGCGGGCTATCCGATGTTCACCGGCACCGGAGAGGGGCGCAGCCAGCTCATCCGCCTGCGTGACATCAGGGGGAGGGCCCTCCATCTCGAGGGCGCCGTCGCCGAGGGTGGCGTCACGTTCACCACCCGCCAGGACGATGCCTTCGTCGCCGCCCGCATCAGCCTCGTTTTCAGCTATTCCAATGCGGTTGCGCGGGACGAAGGCGAACTCGCTGTCTTCCTCAACAACGAGCCGATCGGCACCGTTCCCCTCGGCAAGTCGCGGGGCCCCAAGGCGCGTGCCGAGTTCACCTTCACCCCCGCGCTGCTGACGACCGACAACCGCCTGCAATTCCGTTTCACGCTGAAGGGGCAGGGCGCGACCGCCTGCAAGCTCGATCGCGACAAGGCCATCTGGGTGAACATCGAGCCGGCGACGTTCATCTTCCTCAGCACCACGCGGCTGCCGCTGGCCGACGATCTGTCCTTCCTGCCGCGGCCCTTCGCCGATCCCAAGGATCCTCTCCCGCTCAGCCTGCCGTTCGTCCTGCCGGCCAAGCCCGAGCCGGGCGTCATCCAGGCGGCGGGCATGGTGGCCGGTTATTTCGGCCTCATCGCCGGCGCCAAGGGCGCCACTTTTCCCGTGCAGTACACCGGCCTGCCGGCCGGCAATGCCGTCGTGCTGGTCGAGGGCGGCCATTATCCCGCGGGGATCGCCGCCATCCCCGGACAGGGTCCGCGGGTGGCCGTGATCGCCAATCCCTCGCAGGTCGACAGCAAACTGCTGCTGATCATCGGCGAGAATGCCGAGGAACTGCAGGCCGCCGCCGGAACCCTTGCCACCGCGACCGCGCGGTTGACCGGTGGCTGGTCGGCGGCCACGGAACCCCTGCCGCCGCCACGCCGGGCCTATGACGCACCGAAATGGATTCCCAGCAATCGCCCGGTGCGGCTGGGCGAACTCGCCGATGGCGGCGCGCTGAACGGCCGCCGGCTGATCGACTCGCCGCAGATTTCGTTCCGCACCGCGCCTGACCTGTTCTTCGGCGCCCTGTCGGGCGGCACGATGTATCTGCACATCCGTCGAGCCGACGAAAGCTGGATCGATGCCGGCAACTCGCGTGTGTTCGTAGACTTGAATCAGCGCGTGGTGGGCGAGATTCCGCTGGAGCCGAAGCTGAAGGTGTTGTCGCGCCTGAAGGAATGGATGTTTCCTGGCAAGGCAGACGACCGCGTGAGTCAGGTGCTGCTGCCGGGCTTCCAGCTCGCGAGCCAGAACCATCTCGATTTCCTGTTCGAACTGCGGGCCAAGGCGGATGCCGACTGCGAGATGCTGGACTGGAGCGATCGCACCGGCATCGACCCGAACTCGACCATCGATCTCAGCCGCGTCGCACACTTCGCCGCCTTCCCGAACCTGGCGCTGTTCGCCAATGCAGGCTTCCCCTTCACCCGCTACGCCGATCTGGCCACCACCGCGTTCGTGATGCCGGAGACTTCCGCACCGGAAGAAGTCCAGGCGATGCTCAATCTGCTGGGGATGATGGCCGATGCCACCGGCGTGGCGCCGACCCGTTTCAAGGTCACCGACGCTGCCCGCGTCGACCAGGTGGCAGACCGGGACCTGATCGTCATCGGACTGCAGTCGTCCCAGCCTTTGCTAAAGGAATGGGGCGGCAACAGCTCGGTGCAGATTACCAGCACCAGCGTCACGGCGGGCCCTGGTCTCACCTTCCTGCAGCGTCAGCTCCAGCCGGTCGATCCGCGTGCACCCTACTATCGCGGCGCCGCACCCGAACTGGCCAAGGCCAATCTCGGCAAGCCCTACGCCTACCTCACGAGCTTCTGGTCGCCGCTCAACGCCGACCGGCTGGTCGTCATGGTCGGCAGCACCCAGCCGGCGAACTTGGTCGAAATGAGCAATCAGCTCGGCGATCCCGAGCAGGTCGCCAACGTGCAGGGCGATTTCTATTATCTGACAAGCGGTAAGGGCGAATTCTACACGTCCGGAATCAGGAAGTTCGTTGGAGGGCTGCCGATTTGGTGGCGAATTCAATGGCTTGCAGGTTCTTTTGAGCTTGCTGCATTCATTTGCGTTATTTGTGTTATATTGATTTTCGCAGTGACGATTGAGCGTTTCTCCGCGCACCGGGCGAACCGGATTCTGGTGCGGGGATTGCCGAACCGACCGAAGGAAACCGTTTGAGCCCGGGGGCTTATGACGAGGAGTGATCGAACCGAGCGAAGTGGCGCCCTGAAGAGCGTGCTCGCCAGCGCGGTCGTCGTCCTGTCGGCTTCCGGCCAGGCTCTGGCGGCGCCGCCGGCATCGGCCGATCCGTCGTCTTCGGCCTACGGCCTGCTGTTCGAGCAGGCGACGATGTGGCGGGAGCGCAATCGTCCCGACCTCGCCGCTCAATCCCTGCGCAAGATACTCGAGAGCCAGCCGGACAATACCGAGGCGCTTTTCCAGCTGGGCTCGATCGAGTTGCAGAGCCAGCGTTTCGACCAGGTCCGCTCGACGATCCAGCGCCTGCGCCAGATTGATCCCAACGACGCCCGTGCGGCCGAGCTCGAGCGCGCGATGGCGGTCGGGCAGACCGACGAGGTGGCCCTGGCCGAGGCGCGTCGCCTGGCCGCCGCCGGTGCCTACGACCGGGCAATCGCTGCCTACCAGCGTGCCTTCCGGGGCGGCCCGCCCCCCTTCGACCTCGCCGTCGAATATTATGAGACCCTGGCCGGAACGGGCACCGGCTGGGAAGAGGCGCGGATCCGGCTGAAGGCGCTGGCCGAGCGCAGCTACGCGACGTCCCGCACCAAGTTCGCCTATGCCCGCGTGCTCACCTACAATGAACAGACCCGGCGCGAGGGCATCGTGCTGCTGGCCGAACTGGCCAGCGATCCCGCGGTCGGGCAGGCCTCGTTCGAGGCGATGCGCCAGGCCATGCTCTGGCTGACCGTCGGTCCTCAGGACAAGCCATTCTTCGAGTCCTATCTCAAGCGCTTCCCCGGCGACACGATGGTGCGCGACAGGCTGGTCGATTCGCAGCGGCCGGTGCGGCAGGATCCGATCGGCGCGGCGCTCAACGAAGCCTACCGGCTCTCCGACCAGGGCTTGAACGACCAGGCCGTGGCGCGGTTCGAGGGTATCCTTCAATCGGATCCGACCAACGCGGACGCGGTGGCCGGCATCGGCATCGTGCGCTTGCGTCAGGAGCGGTTTGCCGACGCCCGCGACCAGCTCGACAAAGCCATCAAGATGGCGCCCAGCCGGGCCGCCGATTGGGCGCCGGCCCTCGAGTCGGCGAACTTCTGGCTGTCCTACCGCGACGCGGTCTCGATGCGGGACAGGGGCGATTTCGCCCAGGCGGAAAAGATCGTCCGGCCACTGGCCGACCATACCGGCACCCCCAAGGAACGCGGCATGGCACAGGCCCTGATGGGCGACCTGTTGCGTCGCCAGGGCAAGGCGCGGGAGGCCGAGGGCTATTATCGCGACGCACTCAACCGCGATCCCGGAAACAAGGAGGCACAGGCCGGCCTCTATCAGGTCCTGACCGCGCAGGGCCGGGACACCCGCACCGAGCCGCTTCTTGCCAACCTCGACCCGTCGGTACGCAACCGCATCCAGTCCGATGGCAGCCAGGAAGCCGCGCAGCGTCTGCGCACGCAGGCCGTCGGCCTGGAGCGTTCGCAGCCCGAGCGTGCCGAACAGCTCTTCCGCGAAGCCATGCGCATGGATCCGTCCAGCCCCTGGATCCGCTACGACCTCGCGAAATTCCTGGTGAAGCGGGGACGGGCGCCCGAAGCGCAGGCGCTGATCGACGAATTGGTCGCCAGCGGGCGGTCAGAGAGCATCTACGCGGCGGCCGTCTATTATTCCGAACAGCAGCGCACCGGCGAGGCTGTCGCCTTGCTCGATCGTATTCCCGCGAACCAGCGCTCGGCGCGGATGAACACGTTGCGCAACGATCTGCGCAATGCCGGCGATACCGACCAGCTCATCGCCGCGGCGAAGGCGGGCGATGCAGGCGCGCGTGCCACGCTGGCCGCACGGGCCAATGCCGCCAACGCGACGCCCGCGCAGCAGGCCAATGCGGCCCTGGCGCTGGCCAAGGTCGGCGAGCGCGCGCAGGCAATGGCCGTCGTCCGCCGCCTCCAGGTCCGCAACGACCTCAGCGCCGATACCCTACGCACCTTGTTTTACGCCTCGTCCGAGGCGGGCCAGGATGCCGAGGCCAACGCGCTGCTGGCACGCATCTCCAAGAACACCGGCGGCCGCGACGTCGCGAACCTCCAGGAATCGCTGGCGATCCAGCAGTCCGACCGGCTGCGCCAGCAAAAGAACCTCACGGCCGCCTACGACGTGTTGCTGCCGTACGTTTCCGGTCCGTCGCCGAGTGTCGGAGCCCGGCTGGCGCTGGCGCGCGTCTACAAGGACTCGGGCTTCAGCGAACAGGCGATCCAGGTGCTCGACGGCATCATGGTGTCGTCGCCGGCCGATCCCGACACGCTGCAGCAGGCGGTGAACATCGCGGTCGATCTCAAGCGTTACGAGCGGGCCGACGTATGGTTGGCCGAGGCGCTGCGCCTGCAGCCGCAGAATCCGCGCCTTTACATGGTGCAGGCACGGCTGCTGCGCGCGCGCGGCGACACGACCGGCGCCAAGCGCGCCCTCGATACCGCCCAGCAGCTCAATCGAGGCCTGGGCCAAAGCGAGCTCGTTCCGGTCCCCGCACCGGCCCCGTCCGGCGGCGCGCCTGTCCAGCGAGCGGCCGCGGAGCCGGCGCGCAACACCGTATCCAGGGCGAGTTCGACCGCGGCCGAAAGCACGACTCAAAGTGCATCCGCGAACACCGGCGCACCGGACGTCGTTGCACTTCGACCGGTCGGAAAGAACGAAGACGCCGCGTTGATGGATGAATTCGAACGGCGCGTTGCCGCGAAGAAGTCGCCTGCCACCAGCACCGATGGCGCGCCGAGCCGGTCCGACGTCATGTCGCTCGACCGTCCGTCGCTGGCCACGCCGGCCGTGCTGACGGCACAGGCGGGGCCGGTGCGCGCCGAGCCTATCCAGGTCGCCCAGGGCAATCCGCTGGTGCCCCTGCGCCGGCCGGGTGGCGAGAGCAGTGCCAGCACTTCGGTGACCGCCATGACGCCGCCGCCCCTGCCGGGAACGCCGGGTGCGCCAGCCGGCTCGATGAGCGACAACGATCCGCTCAGCCGCGAGATCGACCGCGAACTGAATTCGCTGAAGAAGCAGACAGCGATCATCGTCGACGGCGGGCTGGGCTTCCGCGGCCGGTCCGGCGAATCGGGCCTCGGCCGTGTAAACGAGCTAAATGTGCCGATCAAGGCACGCATTCCCGTTGGCAACGCCGCCCTCGTGCCGACGATCATGCCCGTGACTCTCGATGCCGGCACGATCGCGGCCGATCCATCGACCCTGGCACGCTACGGTGCGAATTCGATCGTCGGACTGGCCGGCGTAATTCAACCCAACAACGCAAGGGCGACGGGCATCGCCTTCGGCATGGGCATCGATTGGGGCCGCCTCACCGCGGACGTCGGCAGCACGCCGCTCGGCTTCCCGATCACCAACATCGTCGGCGGCATCGTCTGGAACCAGCCGCTGGGCGACAAGATGAACATGAAGCTCGAGGCATCGCGCCGGGCCGTCACGGACTCTGTGCTGTCCTATGCTGGCGTGACCGATCCCATCACCGGCACGACCTGGGGCGGCGTGATCCGCAACGGCGGCGAGGCGATCGTGAGCTACGACGATCAGACGCTCGGCATCTACACCAAGTTCGCCTACGGCTACTACACGGGCAACAACGTACCGACCAACCAGTCCTACGAGTTCACCTCGGGCGCCTATTTCCGCCCCATCAAGGACGAGAGCCAGGAACTCAAGGTCGGCATCTCTGCGACCTACCTGAGCTACAATCAGAACCTCAGTTACTTCACCTTCGGCCAGGGCGGCTACTTCAGCCCGCAAAGCTTCTACAGCCTGACCTTCCCGGTCGACTGGACGGAGACTTCCGGCAAGTTCACCTACAGTGCGGGCGCCACGCTGGGCGTCCAGAGCATCCAGCAGAGTTCGGCGCTCTTCTTTCCCAACAACTACTACCTGCAGAACGCGGCGAACATCCTGGCGTCCAGCGGCGCCATCGCGATCTCGCCGATCTTCCCGTCGCAGAGCAACACCGGCATCGCCTTCGGCCTGCGACTGGGCTTCGAATATGCGGCGACCGAACGGACGTCGATCGGTGCGAAGGCCAATTTCGACAACGCATACCAGTACGATCAGGGCACAATTCTGCTATTCCTGAAAAGCTCGTTCAACTAAGTCGCCCCACAACGGTCTTTCGATGGCTGTCCGCCCCGCAAACATTTCATTCGACGCAATGACCCTGGCCGCCGCCGCCCGGCGCTCCAGCCCACCGCACTGGCGGATCTTCATGGAGGCCCTGGGGACGGCGCTGGCGCAGGTCGCGGGCGACGAGCAGGCGCTTCGCGTGCTGGCCGCAGTGGGGGCGACCATCGCCCGCGAACAGCCGGTGCCGGTCTGCAATTCGCTGACAGACCTCAAGGCGGCGATGAATGCCGGTTTGCAGACCCTCGACTGGGGCCAGGTCGATATCTACGAGGCCGAGAAGGCGCTCGAATTCGTCGTCATCGGCTATCCGTGTTTCGAGGGTGTCGAGGCGCAGACGGCGTTTGCCGCCATTCTCGAAGCGCTGCTCGAGGGCTGGCTCGCCCAGCAGGCGGCGCGATCCGGCCTCTCGATGCGCCTCGTCGAACGCGGCAGCGGTCCTTATCCGCCTCTGGTCTTTCGCTACGAACGGTCCGGCGCCTAGCCATGGACCTGCGTCGGTCGCCCTACGGCTCGCGCCGGCGTCTTCTGGCGGCGGGCGTCGGTCTCGCCGCGTTTTCGCTCTGGCCGGCCATCGTGCGGGCAGACCAGAACTGGCAAACCTACAAACGCCGGTTCATCGTCGACGACCGGCGCGTGATCGACAGCGGCAACAACAATGTCAGCCATTCCGAAAGCCAGGGATGGGGACTCCTCTTCGCGCAGAGCTACGACGACAAGGACACCTTCCAGAAGATCTGGGACTGGACCTCAAAGTCCCTGCAGCGCGGCGACGGTCTGTTTTCATGGCGCTGGTCGCCCAATACGAGCGATCCCGTTGCCGACAAGAACAATGCCGCCGACGGCGACATCCTCATCGCGTGGGCGCTCATCCGCGCGGCCGCGCAATGGAACGAGCCGCGCTGGCTGGCGCCCGCCAAGCGCATCCAGTCCGCCATCCTCGACCGGCTGGCGATCGAATCGCAGGGGAAGCTGATCCTTTTGCCGGGCGCACAGGGATTCGCCCGTGGCAACCGGCATGTGGTCAACCTGTCCTACTATGTCTGGCCGGCCCTCCATGATTTCGCCGCCCAGCCAGGCGATCAGGGCCGCTGGCGGCGCCTCGAGGCCGACGGCCTGTGGCTGCTCGACAATGCAGCTTTCGGCGACTACCGGCTGCCGCCCGACTGGCTGTTGTTCGGCAACCAGGCCTTCCGGGTGGCCGATGACTGGAAGCCCTATTTCGGCTTCGACGCCATTCGCATCCCGCTCTATCTCGCGTGGCACAACCAGGCATCGCGACTGGGCCGCTTCCTGACGGCTTGGCGGACGCCGCGCTTCGGCGGACGTCCGCCGGCGTGGATCGATCTCGATACGGGCGGCGTGGCGCCGTACCCCTCCAGCGGCGGCTACGTCGCGGTCTCGTCGGTCACGCAATACGTGGCGGACGGCAACAAGGGGGCCGCGCCCATCGCAACCATAGGCGATGACGACGATTACTATTCCGCCAGCCTCAAGCTGCTTGCAAACCTGGCAGGACAGGAAGCCGCGCGTGCGAAGCGCACATAGCGGGTTGCGCCCGGGAGAGTTTTGCACCAGTCATGGTTGGCTCGTTACGTTGAGTTTTGTGGCTTCGAGGATGTCGTTTGGCCAACCCTGATCAGACCCCTTCCGGGTCACGCAGGTTCCGCTCGCTCGTGGCCAGCGGAGACGATGATTTTCGGGCGGAGTTGGTCGAATGGGCCATTACGCTCAATTTTTCCGTGCGAGCCATCCGCTCGGTGGATGACCTGCCCGACTTCTTGCAGGGGCGCCATTTCGACTGGTTGTTTCTCGACGTCGAACTGGGGCGCACTCAGTGTCTGCAGATCATTGAAACGCTGGGCACCGGCTGGCGGCCGCGAACCGTCCTGGTCGGTAACATCGAGCCCGACGCGCTCCACGACATAAGGCAGAGCGCCATTCGCGGCGGCCTCGACATCGTGGGTGCTCTCGCGAAGCCTCTTTCCTTTTCAGCGCTTTCGGCACGGCTGGCCGCGCTGGAGGCGCGCGAAAAGGACAATACGAACGCAGATCTCGCCGCGCGTGAGCTTGCGCGCATTCCCAGCGACGAACTCGAGGTTCATTACCAGCCCATCGTCTCCATACGCGATCGCGTTTTTTCCCGCGCGGAGGCGCTGGTGCGCTGGCGGCATCCCGAATACGGGCTGATCGGACCGGACGGGTTCATCGCTCTTGCCGAACGTTCCGGCGCGATCATCCAGCTCACATGGGATGTGTTGACGCGAACGGCCGAACAGCAGGCGGCCTGGAACAGGGAAGGGCTGCCGCTATCCATTGCGGTGAACATATCCGCGCTCTTTCTCGGATCGGTGCAGACGGCGGACGAAATCCTCGATCTGCTGCGGACCAAGAAGGTCGATCCGCGCACACTCATCCTCGAGATCACGGAGACAGAAAGGGCGCCCGACCCGGCGGTGGCACGTGCCCTGCTGGGACGTTTGCGCGAAGCCGGTGTCCGGATCTCGATGGACGATTACGGTGTCGGCTACTCCGATCTCGGCCGGCTGCAATACTATCCGTTCAGCGACCTGAAGATGGATCGCGGGCTGGTGGCCCGCCTGCCCGGCGACCAGGAGGGCAGGGACATCGTGTCCATGCTGGTGTCTCTTGCAGGACATGAGCACGTCACCCTGACGGGCGAAGGCATCGAGACGCAGGAACAGTGGGAGGCGCTCGAGGCGCTGGGCTGCCACTACGGCCAGGGATTCCTGATCGCCCGGCCGATGCCCGGCGAACGAGTCACCGGCTGGATCTCCCGTATGGCAAAGGCCGGGCAATACCGGCCGCCCGAGACTGACCGGCCTTAAGCGGCGGCGGCCGGCGACTCCTCCGCGCTCTCGACCCGGTTGCGGCCGCGTTCCTTGGCCCGGTAGAGCGCGGCATCGGCCCGGCGCATCGCGGCCTGCAGGTCTCCCTGCAGTCTTGCGACGCCGACGCTGGTGGTGATGCGAAGGGTGCGGCCGTCCGCGTCGACCGACAGGTCGGCGATGGCCGCCCGCAGCCGCTCCGCGATCTGCAACGCTTCCGGCTCGTCGACGTCGCGCAGCAACGCGCAGAACTCTTCGCCGCCATAGCGCGCAATCAGATCGTCGGGACGAAGCTGCTGGCGCGCCAGCTGGGCGAAAGCCACGAGCGCCTGGTCACCGCCGGCATGTCCGAAGGTCCTGTTCACGTTGGTGAAATGGTCGAGATCGATCATCAGCACGCAAGCCCGCGACATGCCGATGGCGCCCCGGCTGGCGAGGCGTTCGACTTCCTCGAGGAAGAAGCGCCGGTTGGGTAGATGCGTCAGCTGGTCGGTCGACGCCAGCTTCTCGTAGTGATGTCTCAGGCGTTCGTTGGCCATGAGCAGAAAGCCGAGCGTCATCGCCACGACGCAGATCGTGTTGATGAACAGCGTGACGCCCTGGGTCGGGTCGTAGAAAGGTGTCGTGTCGTCTCCGGGCGCGTCGCTGAGCAGCGAGAAGACGAGGCGCACGACCATGGAAAAAGCCATGAGGAGCAGTGCGATCGCCGTCGGCTGGCGACTGCTCAGGGGCTCCGTGACCCTGCCGCGGAGGACCTCCCACGCGGCCAGCGATGAAAGGATGGCGATCACCAGGGAACAGAGGGCGACACGGTTGTTGACGTCGATGCCGGCGAGGAGCGCGGCCGTGAAAACGATGACGAATATGGCCGTTGGAATGACGGCAAACTTGATGCCGCGCTCGCCGCTGTTGAACCGCCGAACGCTCATCCAGACGGTGGCGTACCCGGCGACGATCAGCGAATTGGCCATGACGACCATGTAGAGCGGCGAGCTGTTCGTGCGCAGGCTGAGCTCGAGCGATCCCATCGCTCCCAGCAGGAGGCTGGTGGCCCAGCCCCGCAAGCCGAGGATGTCACGACTGTGATACCAGGAGAAGAAGCACAGGCCAGCCATCGCGAACGCGATCACGAAGTTCAGCAGATAGATCGTTAGAACGTCGATCGACATCGACTGGATTTGCCTGGCTGGTCGCTGCGGTGCCGCCGAGTTTAGTCCGAACGCCGTCTCGGCGGGCCGTTTTTCTCGATCGCCGGCAGCGAATTCTAGGCGCTTTCGGCACCACGCCAGGCGACGACCTGGCCCGACATGACAAAGCGATCGCGGCCGGCATGCTTGGCTGCGTAAAGCGCACGGTCCGCCGCCGCGACAAGCGACAGATGGGTGTTGGCGGCATCTGCATTCGGCCAGCCCGTGGCACCGCCGGCGCTGACCGTCACCCGCTTCGTGGGCGGATTGAGGGCATGGGGAATGTTAAGGGCATCCAGCGCTTCGCGCAGGCGGGCCGCCACACTGGCGCAGCCCACCTCGTCGGTATTCGGCAGCAGCAACACGAACTCCTCGCCGCCATAGCGCGCCGCGAGGTCTCCCGGACGCCGGGCTTCCGCTGCGAGCGCCTTGGCCACTGCCTTGAGGCAGGCGTCGCCGGCCTGGTGTCCGTATTGATCGTTGAACTTCTTGAAGTTGTCGACGTCGATCATGAGCAGGGACAGTGGCGTCTCGTCGCCGGCGGCACGGCGCCATTCCGTGTGCAGCCGCTCGTCGAAGTGCCGGCGGTTGGCGAGGGTCGTCAGCCCGTCCTGGCTGGCAAGGGTCGCGAGCTTTGCCTCGAAATGCTTGTGTTCGGTCATGTCACGCGAGATCGCCACAACGCCGCTGATCCTGCCGGTGTTCGTGTCGTGGGTCGCACGCAGGGCGGTTTCCAGCCAGATCTCGCCGCCGCCACGATGCCGGGTCCGATAGATCAGCTTGGTCTCCTCGATCTCTCCCAGCTTGAGGGAGCGGACGGTCTCCTGGACATGCGGCAGGTCCTCGGGGTTGACGCCTGCCAGCGCGGGCGTTCCCGTGAGCTGCTCCGCGCTCCACCCCAGGATTCGAAGGCAGGCGGGTGACACATAGAGAATGTGCTCGTCGAACCCGATACGCATCACCATGTCGCTCGACTCTTCGGCCAGCAGGCGGAAGTCCGCCTCCTTGGCCGCGAGGACGGCGCCGATCCGCTGTCGTTCCAGCAACTGGCGCACGAGGTAGAACCCGGTGCCGCCGATCAGCGAAATCAGGAACAGCACCAGCGCCATACGGAATATCGCCTCCTGGCGCCATGATGCCAGGACCTCGTCCTTCGACTCCGTGGCGACGAGGATGATCGGGAAGCGGTCGCTCATCTTGTAGAAGGCGAGGCGCCACGACCCGTCGAACGTCGAATGGAAGTAGTAGACGCTGGCCGAGGGCCGACCATGCATGTCCTTGATGAGGGCCGAATTCGACAGGTCGCGGCCGACCGATGTTTCGTTGTCGACGCTCCGGGCGAGCACGACGCCGTTTTTCTGCAGCATCGTGATGATCCCGGAGGGGCCGAGGTCGAAACGCTTGTAGAAGTCGGCGAAGTAGCTGGCGTCGATCGTTGCCAGGACGACGCCGGCGAACGAACCGTCCGGATTGTTGAAGCGCCGCGATGCCGGGATGATCCATTGACCACCCGACCGGCTCTTGACGGGATTGCCGACCAGCAGGCCGGGGGCGTTGGAATCCCTGTGGTACTTGAAATAGTCCCTGTCGCTGTTGTTGAAGGCGTTCAGGTCGACATTCTCGGAGGTCGCCAGCCAGCGGCCCTTGTCGTCATAGACGAAGAGGCCGCGGACGCGCCCCATTGCCCCTTTACGGAAGTTTATGTCGCTCTGCAGCCTCGCTATCGCTACGGGGCCGGTTCCCTCCGCCTCCAAGCGATGGACAAGGCCGATGACCAGGCTGTCGGCCATCTCGAAGGAATCGTCGGCATGCTGGACGAGCGACTGGGCGAGATTGGTGACGTCGATCTCGGCGGCCTTCAACGCATCGCGGCGCAGCCCCAGCTCGCGGACGGAACTGAAGAAGAGCATCACGAAGCAGACGACGACGACAAGACCGGCGGCTAGGTAGACGGGTTGGCGAAGGCGAAGGCCGAGAGTCATGGCGCGCGTCCATGGTCATGGATGCGCCGGAAGGCCTCTCCAGATGGCGTCGCGCCGTCGAGCGCGGCCAGATCCATCGAAAACTCCCGGATAACAGACGTCAAAAACTCCCGCTCCGGAAATGATAGGCCATCGCCGGGGTTAAAAAAACTCGAATAGTCTCCGGGAAGCAGCTCGTCCGGCGAAACCGCGATTTTCCGCGGCGGGCGCCGGATCGCTAGACCATGATCACCTTGCCGGTCGGCAGGTCGTAGTAGGCGCCGACGACCTTGAGCTTGCCAGCGGCGACCATGTCGCCCAGGATCGGCTTCTCGGTCTGCAGGCGACGCACGTTGGCCTGCACATTGGCGACCACCGCGCGCTGCCGGAGATCGTCGCCCGTCGTCTTCAGCACCGGCTCGATACCGGGTTTCATGGCTCGGACGAGGTCCGCGATGTGGCCGGGCAAGGTGTTGCCTTTTTGCAGGGCCTCGACGGTGGCGTTCACGGCGCCGCAGCTCGTATGGCCCAGCACCATGATGACCTTCGTGCCGAGCACCGCGGCACCGTATTCGAGGCTGCCCAGCCCGTCGGGCGTGACGAAATTGCCGGCGACGCGCACGATGAACAGTTCGCCCGGCGTCTGGTCGAACACCAGTTCCGGGGCGACCCGCGAATCGGCACAGCCGAGGATCGCAGCGAAGGGGGCCTGGCCCAGGGCACGCGCCGCCCGGCTGGCGGAGAAATCACGTTCGGCCATCTTGCCGGAGACATAGCGGGCGTTGCCCTCCATGAGCAGCGACAGCGCCGCGTCGGGTGTCGCCGCCGACCTCGAAGGCTGGGCCATTGCCGCTCGTGGCAACGCGGTACCCGCGGCGGCTGCGAAGGCGAGCGCTCCCATTCCCGAGAACAGGCCGCGCCGCGACAGACAAGCGTTGCACATGGATACCTCTCCTCAGACAGCGCCTCAGCATACTTACAGTAAAGTTATGGACAATCGCGCCCGGCGCATAGCTCGACCGCGCGATGCGCCGAACTATTCGAAATCGGTCAGGACGCGGCGGGGCCGATCATGCGGGAACTGAATTGGACTCGGCGACCGGCAGGCTCGCCGGTCCTGCACGACGGCGCTCGACCAAGTGCCGTACTTCGGCCACGCGTCCAGTTGCGAGATAAGACTTGAGCAGCGTGGCTTCCACCAGATCGCCCTGCGCGCGGCTGCCGCCGATACGCTCGCGTTCCGGCAGGATCGCCTCGATCAGGTCGATCGCCGTCGCGTGATCGCCTCGCTGGTAGGCCGCGAACGCACGCGTGAGGGTGGGAATGAGGGAACCTGACGGATAGCGGCCGGCACTCGCGAGATCCTCGATGGCCTTGACCCAGTCCTCGAGAGCGGCGTCTTCGCCGGTGGCGGCGTAGGTGAGGCCGACATGCCAGTCGGCCAGGGACATGCCCGGGCGGGGAAGTTTCTCACGCGCATAGTCTTTGAGCTTCGCCCAGCGCGCGGGATCGCGCGGATGGCCCGCCAGTTCGGAGCGCCAGAGGAACGACGCCGAATCGGAGAGCTTCTGGTGAACGGCACCGCGATGATCGTCGGCGCAGAAGGCGTCGCCGTAAAGGCGCAGCCCGCCTTCGATATCGCCAGCATGCAGGTCGAACAGTCCCAGATGCCAGTTCAGGTGGCCGAACAGGCCGCCGCCGCGATCGTAGTCAGGCAGCCAGTCGCGCAGGAAGCGGATGCCGGCGTCACGCTCGCCGGTTTCGTAGCAGAGATGGGCGAAGGCATGCGCGCCGTAGGCATTGCGCCGGAACTGCGCGAGCGAACGTTCGATGCGTGGACGCGCCTCGTCATGCCGGCCGACCTCCGACAGCGCCATCGCGTAATGCGCCTCGAACCACCAGTCCTGGCCGTATTCAGGCGCAAATCCGCCAAGGAACTCGACGAGATCCTGCTCACGGCCGGCGAGCCCACACATGCCGATCAGGCCCCCCTGGTTGGCCGCGAGGCTCAGGATCAGCACGTCGCGCGGCCACGTCTTCACATGGGCCCGCAGCGCCGCGAGCGCTTCCACGGGCTGGCCCGAGAACAGGTGGCGGAAGACGTCGATGTGGCTCCGCTCGCGCGCCGACAGGTCCTCGTCGAGCGAGAGCGCCGTCGCAAGCGAGGCGCGCATCGCTTCGGGATTGGCCGCGAGCTGCGCGGCGCGACCCTTGCCGGCATGAGCGAGCGCGAAGCCGGGATCGGCGGCGAGCGCTCGCTCGAAGGCGGCGGCAGCACCGGGATAGACCGTCAGCAGAAGATCGACGCCCTCCACGTAGGCATCGCGCGCGATGACGTTCGTGGTGGAGAGGGGAAGGCCGTAGCGGTCCGTCAGCATGTCATCACCAGAAACAAGACCGGCCCTCTCATCATGGCGGCGATCGCCCGGCTCGATTCTCCCGAGCGTGCCTCATCGCGCATGAGCGTGCGCCACCGCAATGGAGCTTTCAAGGACGTCCTCCGGGGAAGTCTTCCCATTCTCCCTCTCTCGAAAGCTATTGCGCGACACCGCCCCTCGTTCGACGCATTATGCCGGTCGCGGCTGCTGCCAGAGTGCTCGCCCGTCGGACCAACGAGTGGACGATGCGACGTCATTTGCGAGTTCTGTTCATTCTTGCCCTGACCCAGATTGCCGGTTGGGGCACCATCGGCGTCTTGCCGGTGATCGCGCCGAAGGTGGCCGCGGAGTTCGGGAGCTCCCTGCCGTCGATCTTCCTGGGCACCTCGGTGATGTTCGTCGCCATGGGGCTTGCGGCACCGTGGGCTGGCCACGCTTTCCGTCGCTTCGGAACACGTCAGGCGATGGCGGTGGGCGCGGCCACGATCGGCCTCGGTCTTTGCCTGCTGGCGCTCTCTCCGAACCTCATCGTCTTCTGGGGCGCGTGGGCGCTGATCGGCGGGGCGGGCGCCCTGTTCCTGACGACCGCGGCCTACGCCTACATCGCTGAGTATTCGGACGATCGGGCACGAAGCCTAATCGGAACACTGATGCTGGTGACGGGCCTCGCGGGCAGCGTCTTCTGGCCCATCACCGCCTTCCTCGAACATCTGGCAGGATGGCGCGGCGTCGGCGCCGTCTATGCGGCCATCATGGTCCTGGCCATCGCCCCTCTGGTGTGGTTCGGCCTGCCCGCGATCGACGCGGCGACCGCCATCGCTCCCTCCACGGCACGGCTGCGCAAGGGGCCGGTCTTCATCCTGATGGTCGCCGCCATCGCGTTGAACAGCTTCGTCACCTTCGGCATCGATGCGGTGGGTATCCAGCTCCTGCAGGCCATGGGATTGGATCTCGCCGGCGCCGTCGCGATCGCCTCGCTCCTGGGTGTTTTCAAGGTCGGTGGCCGCTTGATCGATCTTCTGGGCGGGCAGAGATGGGACGGGCTGTCCACGGGGCTCGTCGCGTGTGCGATGATCCCGATGGGCCTGGCTGCGATCTGGATCGGCGGCGCGGGAACATGGTCCGTGGCCGGTTATCTCGGGCTATTCGGGTTGGGAGCCGGCGCTTTCGCCGTGGCTAGGGCCACGATGCCGCTCGTCTTCTTCCAGAAAGCGGGTTATGCGGCCGCGATGGCGACCATCGCCTTGCCGATGAACCTGATCAACGCGTTGGCGCCGCCTGTCCTGGCCGAGCTGATGGCCGGTATCGGAGCGCAGGCGACGTTCGCGGTCCTCGGTGGTCTCAGCGTCACGGCCTTCGCGGTTCTGCTGCTGTTGAACCGTATGAGAGGCAACGCTCCCGGCGTGTGATGACGGCCGTCTTCGCTATGCCACACGCGCCACGTCCGCTGCCGCCAGCACCATTGCCGCGCACTTCTCGCCGATCATGATGGTCGGCGCGTTGGTGTTGTCGCTGGTGAGCGTCGGCATGATCGAGGCGTCGGCGATGCGGAGGCCGGCGATGCCGTGGACCCTGAGTTCGGGGTCGACCACGGCGCGCGGGTCGTTGCCCATCTTGCAGGTACCGACCGGGTGATAGGTCGTCTCGGCGTTGTTGCGCACCCATTCGAGCAGCTCGGCGTCGCCCTGGAGATGGGCACCGGGCGCGATTTCCTTGCCGGTGACTTCCTTGAGCGGCGACGTCGCCATCAGCTCACGACCCTTGCGCAGCACGTTCACGATGCCGGTGCGATCGTGCTCGGTGGAGAGGAAGTTGAAGCGGATGGCCGGCGGCTCGTTGGGGTCGGCGGACTTGATGTGGACCGAGCCGGTGCTTTCGGAGCGCAGCACGTTCACGTTCATGGTGATGCCCTTCTGGGCCGAGACGCGGCGCTCCTTGCCGACCATCTCGTAGAGGAAGGGCGCAATCGAGATGGTGGCGTCGGGCGAGTCGAGGCCGACCCTCGTGCGGAAGTAGAGGCGGATCGGCACCGAGGTGGAGGCGAGGAAGCCCTCGCGGAACAGGGCATACTTCGCCGCTTCGCGGACAAGGCGCCAGCCGCGCGCATTGTCGTTGAATGTGAGGTTCTTAGCCGTGATCTCGAACTTCATGCGCGGCGAATAGTGATCGCGCAGGTTCTCGCCGACGCCTTGCAGCTCATGGGCTGGTGCGATGCCGAGCGCCCGCAGCCGCTCACCCTGGCCGATGCCGGAGAGTTCGAGCAGCTTCGGTGAATTGATCGAGCCGCCGGAGACGATGACTTCTCGCGTGGCGCGGGCCTCGCGCTTCCGGCCGTCGACCGAATAGCGAACGCCGACGCAGGTCTTGCCTTCGAGGATGAGGGACTCGGCGATCGCGCCCTGGTCGATGGTGAGATTGGCACGGCCGCGCGCGGGATCGAGATAGCAGAAGGCGGTGCTCTGGCGGCGGCCCCTGGTGATCGTCACCTGGGACATGCCGATGCCTTCCTGCGTGGCGCCGTTCTGGTCGGGATTGTAGGGCAGGCCCATCTTCTCCGCCGCCTCGATCATCTTCTCCAGCAGCGGGACCTTGTTGCGCGGCGTGTGAGTGACGGGGAGGATGCCGTCGCGTCCGCGGAACTCGTCGGATCCGCCCTCGAAGCGTTCCATACGCTTGAAGACCGGCAGCACGTCCTGCCAGCTCCATCCGCGATTGCCGAGCTGCGCCCAATGATCGTAGTCCTGAGCCTGGCCGCGGATATAGACCATGCCGTTGATCGAGCTTGAGCCACCCAGCATACGGCCGCGCGGCACGGCGATACGACGCCCACCCGAGCCTTCGTCGGGCTCCGACGAGTAGCACCAGTTGACTGCCGGATCGTCGATCATCTTGGCGACGCCGACCGGCACCTTCGACCAGAAGAAATTCGAGCCCTGCGTTCCCGCCTCGAGCAGCAGCACGCGGTGCTGGCCGTTCTCCGAGAGCCGGCTCGCGACCACCGCGCCCGCGGATCCGGCACCGACGACGATGTAGTCATAGGTCGAGGCGCTCTGCATTTTCATATCTCCCTTGGCCGGAAGGGAGCAGCCTCGGGGCACGCTGACAAGCCTCGCGGGCCGATGAACCGTCACGCGGTTTCGCGGACGGGAATGTTCCTCACGCGCGGTGGAGATAGTCGTCGGGAAGACCGAGGCGCCGGCAGGATTGGACGGCGGGGCTGGAGCGCAGCAGGAGCCGTTCGGACAAGGCGCCCGCCCGACGGACCAGGGCGGCCTGCCAGCGTGAGAGATCGTATTCCGTGCCGAGGTTCAGCCGTTCGCGCACCCAGTCCGGCACGATCCCGATGGCGGCCCGTACGAGAAGCCCCTGAAGTGGTCGCAGCGGCCACGGGAAGACCGGCGTCCGGCGCATGATGTCGAGGAACTCGAAGACGATGGGTGAAGGTTCGAGCCGCGTGCGCTTGCTTTCGAACAGCGCCGCGAGGGCGGCCCTGCTGGTTGGGGCATCGACGGCGCCGTAAAGGCGGGCGACCGGGGCGCTTTCCGCGTAGTACCGGTCCAATTCCTCATCCTGCAGGTGTCGTGCATATCGGTGATAGGCCTCGGAGAAGCCGAACCCGGCCGTGGCCTGCACCCAGGTGAGGAGCGCGACATCGTTGGCGCGATAGGATTCGCCGGCGGGCGTGCGGCCTCTGACGCGATCGTGCATGCGCACGACGCCGGCGATCATGGCCTCGGCCTGACCGCGCGCGCCGTAGACGGTGACCATGGCCGCGAGGCCCGTTCGCTGCAGACGGCGCCGCGGATCGGTGCGGAAGGACGAGTGTTCCCAAACACCGGTGCGCACGGCGGGATCGGCCAGTTCGAGGATCACTGCCGCCACGCCGCCCACGAACAGCGCCACCGGGTTCTTGAAGACCCGCCACGACACAGAGTCCGGAGGCACCAGGGCTTCCTCGCCGGCCGGCTGCGTGAAGTCGAAGGCAGGTCCGCCGGCCGGCTGGACGAGGTCTCGCGCGATCCGGTCGAGGCCTGGAAGGATCAGGATTCAGGCCGGCTGAGTGGCCTTGGCGCGGACCGGCAGCTTCCAGTCGGGACGCACGAAGTGGCAGGTGTATCCGTGCGGAATCCGCTCCAGATAATCCTGGTGTTCCGGCTCGGCCTCCCAGAAGTCCGCCGCCTGCGTCACCTCGGTCACGACCTTGCCGGGCCACAGGCCGGAGGCATCGACGTCGGCGATCGTATCCTCGGCGATCCGACGCTGCTCGTCGCTCGTGTAGAAGATGGCCGAGCGGTAGGAGGTGCCGCGGTCGTTGCCCTGGCGGTTCAGCGTCGAGGGGTCATGGATCTGGAAGAAGAACTCCAGAAGCTTGCGGTAGCTCGTCTTCGCCGGGTCGAAGACGATCTCGATCGCCTCGGCATGGCCCTCATGGTTGCGGTAGGTCGCGTTGGCGACATGGCCGCCGGTATAGCCTACCCTGGTCGAAACGACGCCGGGCATGCGGCGGATCAGATCCTGCATGCCCCAGAAGCAGCCGCCGGCGAGAACCGCGCGTTCCTGGCTCATTTCACGTCCTCCACCTGGTCGAGATAATCGCCGTAGCCCTGTGCCTTCATGTCGTTGCGATGGACGAAGCGCAGCGAGGCCGAATTGATACAATAGCGAAGGCCGCCGCGATCGCGCGGACCGTCGGGAAACACGTGGCCGAGATGGCTGTCGCCATGCGCTGACCGGACCTCGATGCGGATCATGCCGTGGGAGTGGTCTTTAAGCTCGGCGACGTTCGCGGGCTCGATAGGCTTGGTGAAGCTTGGCCAGCCGCAACCCGACTCGTATTTGTCGGACGAGGCGAACAGCGGCTCGCCAGACACGATGTCGACGTAGATGCCGGGCTCCTTGTTGTGGAGCAGTGTGCCGGTGCCGGGGCGCTCGGTGCCGCTTTCCTGCGTCACGTAGAATTGCTCCGGCGTGAGCTTCGCCACGGCCTCGGGAGTCTTCTTGTAGCCCTGCATGTCCCTGCTCCTGTCTCCACCTGCCTGAGACGACAGAATATAGGTATCCGCTCGCGACCTGTCAGGGGGTGAGCCGGCTCCGGGTGCACTGTCGAACCGTCCTCCAGCCTCTCGAGGCCGCGGAGTTGCCACTTCGCGTCGCACCCGTCGAGATTCTGCGTCCTGCGGGCGCTGTGAATCTTGTCATGAATGTGGGTGGATAGTAGACGCGATGCTCACGTTCCTGCCTTTCCCACGAGGATGCTGAACATGGCCGATCCGGCGATCACCAAGGGCGGCCTCTACGCCGGCACCTTCGCTTCCTACACGCTCGTCAACGCAAACGTGCGGGCGCTCCTGTCCAACGACTACTGGACATCGGATGCCGACGGCCTGGAAGCGGCCACGGCTTTCACCTATTTCTTCCCGACTTCCGCGGACGAGTACCCTGACAACTACCAGGACCCCAAGGGGCTGGCCGCCTTCAAGCCGACGACGCAGTACCAGCAGGACGCGTCGGTGATCGGGTTCAATCTCATCACGCAGTTCACGGGCGTAACCTTCACGCTGGCCGAGACGTCGGACGCGGCCATTCGCGTCGCGGGGGCGACCAGCCTCCCCGGCAACGAAGGCGGCTCGCACGCGAGCTACCCGTCCAACTACGAGGGCGCGATCTCGAACAGCTCGGGCGACGTCTTCCTGGGCGACAACGGCGATCCGACTTCCGACCAGCTCTATGGCAACGATACCTTCGCCACGATCATCCATGAGATCGGCCACGCGATGGGCCTGAAGCACCCGTTCGAACCCTATCCGAACGGCGCCATCTCGGCCGATCGCAGCGACATTGAATTCACGGTGATGAGCTACTCGGCGTTCCTGACCGGGGAAGTATCCGTCAACGCCAACACCACCGCGCCGGACGGGTCGTCCGTGTCGGGCTACATGATGTATGACATTGCCGCTCTCCAGGCGATGTATGGCGCGAACTTCGAGAAGGGCAAGACCGACGATGCCCCGGCGCAGAAGTCGGTCTACACCTGGAGCAACAGCACCGGGCAGCAGTACATCAACGGCGTAGAAGCGCCGGACACGGGCACGACGGAAACGCACAAGATATTCCAGACCGTGTGGACCCAGGGCGCCGACACGACCTACGATCTCAGCAACTTCAACGGCGACCAGTACGACGATCTGCGGGCGGGCCAGTGGCTGCGCTTCTCGGTCGACCAGCTCGCCGACCTCAATTCCGCGGCGCCCGCGGGCACGCCGGAGTATCAGGCTCACGGCAACGTCTACAACACGCTGCTGTTCGAAAGCGATATGCGTTCGTTGATCGGGACGCTGGTGGCCGGAAGCGGCAACGACGTCATCATAGGCAACGAACTCGCCAACGTGTTGCACGGCAACGCCGGCAACGACGTCATCGACGGCGGCATCGGCAACGACGTGCTCTACGGCGGCGCCGGTGACGACGTGCTGATGGGCAGCTTCGGCGTCAACGAGTTGTGGGGCGGCGAGGGCACCGACACCGCCTCCTACGCCGGCCGCAGCGGGGTCGTCTACGCCGACCTTTCGGCGGGCTACGGCATGGTGAACTACATGCTGGCGGACACCTACGACAGCATCGAGAACCTGACCGCCGGCCTCGGCCGGGCGACGCTGATCGGCGATGGCGGCGCCAACCGTCTGACCGGCGGCGCGTCGAGCGACCTGCTCTATGGCGGCGAGGGCGATGACGTGCTGATCGGCGGCGGCATCAATTCCGGTACGCCCAACCAGCTCTGGGGCCAGGGCGGGATCGACACCGCGTCCTATGAAGGCACGACCGGCCACGTCTATGCCGACCTGCGCTCGCAGGCCGGCTATGTCGACGGCGTGCTGTTCGACACCATGAACTCGGTCGAGAACCTGATCGGAGGCTCGTCCTCCGACACGTTGATCGGCAATGCCGGGGCCAATGTCCTGACGGGCGCCGGCGGCGCGGACGCGCTCTACGGCATGGGCGGCGCCGATATCTTCGTTTACCTGAAGTTCCTCGACAGCAACTTGCTCACCGGCTACGACACGATCTTCGACTTCATGTCGGGCACCAGCAAGCTCGACCTTACGGCGTTCAACACCAACGCCTCGCACATCCAGATCCAGTCGGATGGCGCCTCGACGAGCCTCTATCTCCACGCGACGGTCGACGTCTTCAATGCGCCGACCGACCTCGCCATCTCCTTCGTCGGCGCCAACGCCATCGCGCTCAGCGACATCCTCTTCGCCTGAGGTCGGTCGCTGCCGCAGGCGCCCTTCTACGGAGCGGAGGAACGTGCGAGCATCGTCGCCAGTCGGGTCCGGAAAGGATTGTCGGTGAATTCGAGATCGAGCGTTGTGGCGTCGGGCCGTGGTTTTGGGCTTGCCGACGCCGAGGCCTTCAGGTCGACGGCCCAGGTCTTCGTGGAGCATGCCGGTCGCATGGGACCTGGACTTGCCGGTGGCCCGTCCTTCGGTCTGCTGAAGGAGGCGGCCGGCGGTGGTGCGCTGGCTGACACGCGCACGCAGCACGAGGCGGTCTGCGCCTTCCTCGACTGCCTGAAACGCGCCTCCGGCCAGGGCGCCACGCCCGAGACCTATACGTTCGTCGCCAAGTGCGCCGAGTACGACCGCTATCTTGACGAGAAAGTCGTGGAGTTCCGCGCCAACCGGCGGGAGGACTGGCCGTCAAACGCGGTGAAGAGCGACGACAACACCACGATTGCCAAGGTCGTCGACGAGATCGCGGGCCATCTCCGGTCCTTCTCCGAGCCGGCCCAGTCCTATCAGAGCCTGGTCGACTACACGCAGGCCCGTATCAGGTCGCTGATGCCGACCGAGATCGCCGGCATGCGCCAGGAAGCCAACATCTCGCTCATCTTACCGTTCCTGGAGAAGTCGCTTCCAGTCGCGGGCGACGTGGCGGAGTTCGGCTGTTTCCGCGGCATCCTCTCGGTGAAGCTCGCCTGGATGCTGAAGGCGCTGGGCGCCGACAAGCACTACTATGCGTTCGACACGTTCCATGGCTTCGAGATCGACGATCCGGCCGGCGGTGCGCTGGGCATCGGGTCGTTCCGCGACGACGAATTCGACGCATTCACGTTCCTGACCAAATGGTCGCGCATCCTTCCCCTGACGCCGGTCAAGGGCGACGCCACGAAGACCTGCGCCCAATTGCGGGCGCCGCTCAGTTTCGTCTGGCTCGACCTCGACATGGGAGTGCTCATGGATCCGGTGCTGCGCACGATCTGGTCGAAGTGTGGGCCCGACACGATCATCGGCATCGACGATGTGGGCCGCCCCGAGACGCCGACCGTTTCCCCCTGGCTCGACGGGCTGCTCGCGGCCGGCGCCCTGGAAATGGTCTTCGACAGCGACCGGATCGCGCCCAACACCTTCATCCGCTTCGTAAAGAAGAAGGGTGAGTTGCCGCCGGCTTGAGGCGGGCTGGTTGCAACGGGCGCGCTACCGATACCGGTCGCTGCCCGAGAGGTATTTCACGTACCGCTTCACGGCGGGGCCGACGTCGGTGAACGGCGCGCGATAGCCAGCCGCCCGCAGCCCGTCGAGCGGCGCCTGGGTGAAATACTGGTACTTCGCGCGCAGGGGCTCGGGCATCGGTACATAGGAGATGTTGGGCGCGCGGCCGACCGCATGGAACAACGCCTCGATCAGTTCGCGGAACGAGACGGCGCTGCCGGTGCCCACGTTGAACAGGCCGTGCGGGGGGGCCGCCTCGAGGCACCACAGGATCACGTCCACGACGTCGTCGACATAGACGAAGTCGCGTCTCTGACCGCCGTCGACGAAGTCGGAGCGATGGCTCTTGAAGAGCTTTACCTCGCCACCCCCTGCCGCGGTCGCGTGGTTCTTGGCGACCACGCTCATCATGTCGCCCTTGTGATATTCGTTCTGGCCGAACACGTTGAAGAACTTGAGCCCGATGCATTTCGGCGGCAGGGGCAGGCGCCTGGCGACGCGCTCGGCGACGACGAGGTCGAACTGGTGCTTGCTCCAGCCATAGAGATTGAGCGGCTGAAGCGCGCGCAGCGTGTCGAAGGAAAGCCCGTCCGTGAAGCCCTTGTCACCATCGCCGTAGGTTGCCGCCGACGAGGCGTAAACCAGCGGGACGCCGCGCGCGGCGCACCAGTCCAGCAGCATGAGCGAGAACTTGAAGTTCGTCCGCAGGATCGCGTCGCCATCGACCGCGGTGGTGGAGGAGTTGGCGCCCATGTGGATGACGGCCTCGATCCCGTCGGCCGACTGCAGGTACCCCGCGAGATCGTCCGGGAAGACGAAGTCGCGGAACATCCGTTTGCGCAGGTTCATCCAGCGAGAATCCTGGCCCAGCCAGTCGCATACCACCAGATCGTTGCGGCCTCTTTCGTTGAGGGCGGCGACGACGTTCGAGCCGATGAAACCGGCTGCGCCCGTGACGAGGATCAAGCGTCCACCTCCGTATTGACTTTGCCCGGCCGCGTGGCGCCGACCAGCTTCGTCGTCGACTGGCCGGGAACCAGTTCGGCTGTGATGACCCTGCCGCCGGCCTTCAGGACCGTGTCGGCGCCTACGATATCCTCGACCCGGTAGTCGGCGCCCTTCACCAGCAGGTCGGGTACCAGCAGCTCGATCAGCGCGGCCGGCGTGTCCTCGTCGAAGATCACCACGAGATTGACCGATTCGAGCGCGCCGAGCACGGCGGCGCGGTTGTCTTCGGTCTGGACCGGTCGGCCGCTGCCCTTGAGGCGCCGCACCGAGGCGTCGCTGTTGAGGCCAAGGATCAGCCGGTCGCAGCCCGCCGCCGCCTGGCGCAGCAGCGAAACGTGCCCGGGATGCAGCAGGTCGAAGCAGCCGTTGGTAAACCCTACGCTGAGACCCTGTCGTTTCCAGATCCGGCGCAACCGCATCGCCGTTTCGGCCGAGACAAGGGCGCCCCTCGACACCACCTCGCCGTCGGCGAGCAGCGAGCGTTCGGCCTCCACCTCGTCGGCCAGCACCATGGCCGTGCCGGGCTTGGAAACGGCGATGCCGGCCGCGAGATTGGCGAAGGCCATCGCCTCGGCCGTCGAATGGTCGGACGCGATCCCGAGCGCGAAGGCCGCGATCACGGTGTCGCCCGCGCCCGTCACATCGAATACCTGCTGTGCATGCGTCGACATGTGGAGGACCGGCCCGTCGGGCGGGACGAGCGACATGCCGGCCTCGGACCGGGTGACCAGCACGTTGGCCGTGGTGTTCGATGCCACGATGCCGGCGGCGCGCTCGACCGCGCGGTCGTCGTGGGACGGTACCGAGAGGCTTGTCGCCCGCTCGAGCTCGGCGAGGTTGGGCTTGATGTACGTGGCGCCGCGATAGGCCGAGAAGTCGCGCCGCTTGGGGTCGACCACGACGGGCACGCCGCGTTCGCGCGCCCAGGCGATCGTCTGCTCGAGGACCCGGTCGGTGAGCACGCCCTTGTCGTAATCCGACAGAACGACGAGCCGGCAGGTCGCGATGCGGCGCTCGATGGCCGCGAGCACCTGCCGCTCGCAGTCGGGCGTCGCGGTGGACGCATCTTCGCGGTCGAGCCGCAGGATCTGGTGCTGGCCCACGGCGAAGCGCGTCTTGACCGTGGTCGGCTTGGCGGGTGAGCGCACGAGATCGAAGCTGATGCCGGCCGCCGTCAGGACCTCGGCCAGCCGCTCGCCGTTGGCATCCGCGCCAACACACGAGACGAGATGGGCGCTGCCGCCAAGGCTCGCGATGTTGACTGCCGCATTCGCCGCCCCGCCAGCCGCCTCGCGCGTCTCCTGCTGGCGCATGACGGGCACCGGCGCTTCCGGCGAGATGCGCTCGACCGTCCCGAAGACGTAGATGTCCAGCATGCAGTCGCCGACGATCAGGATGGGCTCCGCGGTCGGAGCCCACCGCCGGGTCAGATGCTGCCGGAAAGAGGCCGCGCGATCGGTGCCATCGGCGGCCGGTGAACCAAACTCTCTGTTACTCTTCATTTGCTGTCCTGTGCCAATCCCGCCCCCGGACGGCGGCTGAAGGCGGGCCATAGTAGGCGGAGAATGCCGTTCCGGATGGCGCGTTTGCGAGTCCTGATTTGCACGGCCTGTTTCAGGGACGGGACTGATTGTCGGATTGTGCGACGGACAGGCCGGCACGTGGGCGGCGAGCGTTGCAGATTATCAATGTGAGCGGCGTTTCCTGCGCATTGACGTCGAGTTCCTTCTACCCAATCATCCGGTGTGAAACTGGAGCCGCTCCATGGAGCGGGAGCGGGGGATCATGGCTGTTCCGGTAAACTTGACTTACCATGTCTCGGCGGCGCTCCTTTCGGAGCTCACGCAGAACGGCAGCGGCAACGGCGTCAACGCCTACCTCTGGTACAACAGCTACGGCGCTGCCGGTGCTTCATCTCCTTTCACGACCATCATCTCGAATGGCCAGGCGACCGGGGGCACGTTCAACAGCGCCACCGGCACGACCGATTGGGATCTGGCGCTCACGACCGATTCGGTTGCCAACCCCGTTTCGGGTGGCAAGGTCTATCTTATCATCCAGAGCAATCCGACCTCGACGCCGACGGCCAATGACCTGACGACGCTGATCGGTACCACGGAAGGCAACATCAACCCGGCCAACGCCGTCGCCTGGAATTTCAGCTACGACACGTTCGAGGTCGCGCTGGCCAACAGCACGGGCGACGTCGCCGATCTCAGCGCGATCAACAGCTTCGGCCATCAATTCGGCATCAGCGCCGTGGTCAACGGCGCCACCCTGGCGCGCGGCTACACGTCGACCTACGACGCAGGGGACATCGGCACGCAGATCAACGATGCCGCCGCGGCACTTCCGGGCGCGGGCTCCGGTGGCACCGCGCCGGTCGTCAACTTCCCGACCGGCAGCACGCTGGCCGGGACGGGGATGATCGCCATCACGCCGGCAACCGACAACGGCGACCAGGCGCCGGCCGGTTATGGAAGCATCTGGGAGGCCGCGAACTGGCAGGACTATGTCCAGACGGTCGGCGGCCTCTCCGGCATCGAGCTGGTCGGCCACTTCAACGGCGCCAAGGACGCGGCCGGCGTCTACCACAGCGCCGGTTATTACGACTACACGGTCGCGTTGCAGACGATCACGGGAAATTCGGTACTCGACGACGGAAACTACTTCGTCCTGTCGCCCGGTTCGCAGAGCCAGATCAAGGGCTACATGGTCATCAGCCAGGCCAGCTTGATGGGCAATCTGTACTCACCGGGCCTTGCGACCACGCCTGCCTTCATATTCAGCGATGCGACGCTGCAGAACCCGTACAATATAGACGGCAGTTCCCCCACCGGCGAGATGAACACCGGCGCCAACAACCAGTGGGGCAATATCTTCACGCAATTCTTCACGGGCTTCACGGGTGGCTATTACGGTGGCACCGGCCAGTCGATCCCGACCAGCGAGAGCAGCCCCAACGCGCCGACTTACACCGTCAATCTCAACCAGAACTACAATTGGGACCCGACCTACGCGTTCGACGGCGCGCGCGTGAGCGGCACGGTGCTCCCCGGCCAGCATTACGATCCCTACGCCAAGATCTTCTTCGACAATTCGAACATCTATGGCACCGCCTACGGCGATGCGCTGACCGCCAACTTCAACACGTCGGTCACGCTGCCCGTCTACACGGGCCCTGTCAGCGGCGGCGGCAACGTCTCCAACATCGACCTGTGGGCCTTCGGCGCGACCGAGACGATGACCACGGTACCTGGCACGACGACGAACTTCTACGCGCCATACACGATCGACAATTACATCGCGCCCGGCGCGGCGGACTATGCCGTACCGACGGCTCCCAGCTCCGGCAACAATCTCAGCATCAACTTTGCCAATAACGGCATGGTGGTGGATCCCTACGTTGCCGATATCCAGCTCGGCATCTATCTCGGCGCCGGCAACTTCCAGTACCTGTCGCTGCCGATCGGCACGACGGCGCAGAACGATGGCGGCCCGTGGCAGACCTGGCAGATCACGCAGGACAGCTCGAAGCCGGCGGGGCAGCAGTATGCGATCGAATCGATCGCGATCCCGGGCAATTTCAACGCCGACCCGCCCACCGCCTATGTCCCTTACACGTCGTCCGGACAGGTCGGCGCGCTGGCCTTCGACAATCTGCCGGCGGTGGCGGGGGCGACCAACTGGTATCAGCTGATCGTCGGTGGCAAGACCTTCAACTTCTATGCGACGCTGGACGGGTCCTCCGACGTGACGGTGGTGGCCGCCGACGGGCTGGCAAGCGTGACGCAGCCGACGAGCGGCGAGCAATCGATCTCGCTGTCGGTCGTGCCGGGCTTCATGGACGCGCTGCCCGGGTCGGTCCTGGTGTCCTATTCGACGGCGACCACGCTGGCCGCCCTCCCACAACCGACCTCTCCGGTTGCCGGTACGCTGTCGGGCGGCGTCCTGACGCCGTTGCAGACGGGTACGCCCCCCGGCACGCCGGATGGCCAGTCCGTCAATCTCGACTCGTCCGTCTATCTCACGGCCGCGACGTCCTTGGGCTTCGGCTGGACGGGATCGAGCAACGCTCCCAACACCGGCAGCTGGATTTCGGCCGTCACCAACAAGGTCGGTGCCGCGAATCTGGCTTTCGTCAATGCGATCGACCTCGCCACCGGCCTGTCGGCCACGAGCTGGTATGTGGCGCCTGACATCGACGGCCAGTGGCTGACGCCGACGGCGTTCAACTTCACCGATGGCGCCTACGCCGTGACAATGACCGAGATGCTCTCGGACCTGGTCACGCCCTACGGCAACGCCAGCTCGCCGGTGTACATCGTGATCTCGGCGACGGGCGCCATCTCCGACACCGCGGCGCACATCTCTGGCGCGCTCGACGCCTATCAGGCAGTGGCAGGCTCGCTCACCTCGATCACGATAACGGACGGCCAGCCGCTCACCATCAGCTGGGCCGACATCACCGCGGATGCGGCGGCGCTGGGCTTGATCGCCGGCGGCGCCTACACGCTCGACGTCGTCGACAGTTCGACGACCATCATGGCCAACATCGCGGCGCTGAACGGGAATGCCAAGGTGGTCGGCATCGGTTTCACCGACGCCACTGCGCCGACGCTCAACTTTACCTACGACGAGTACACGACGACCTACAGCACGGCGATTGGCGAGATGATGGGGGCCCGGACCATTGCCGTCACGGGCGTCACCGGCGAGAGCTACACCTCGTTCAACCAGGTCTATACGCACGGCGTGCTGTCGAACGGTGCAGACAGTGCGGGCGTGCTCTCCCTGACGGAGCAGATCACCGACAACTATTCGGGCGGCAACGTCACCACGGCTCCTGTCTGGCAACACGATCTCGATTCGATGAACCGGGTGGTGAGCGACATCTATTCCAGCGGACCCGGCGCCACTAACGGCGTCACCATGGTCCAGACGGCCCTGCCGTCGGTCTATCAATCGGGGGGCAGCGAAGCCCGCGATACGTTCACGTCCGTCGAGTACGACTACGCCAACGGCGTCGCGACGCCCTTCCTGTCGACCTTCACCTTCTCCAACCCGGGTCCGGGCGGGTCGACGGGTGAAATCGACGTCTTCGACGTGAACAACAACCTCGTCAGCCAGACATTCACGGGCTTCAATCCCAGCATCAACAATGGCGTTGCGTCGAAGGAGACCGCCTACGCGGTAATCAATGGCGCGCAAGTCATTACTTCGACCACAAATTTTTATCAGTATTCGATTCCGCTTAACGGCAACCACTACACGCTCGCCCAGGAGACGGTGGACTCATCGGGTCAAGCCCTGACCCATGTCTTTTCCGGCCTGTTCGGCCTCGAAGGCCAGTTCTTCTCGTCTTACGAGCACGACTTCATGGGCGGCACGTACAGCGGCAGCAAGTACGTCTCCAATTCGATCGAGGGGCTGGCCTATACCGGCCTCGAGATCAGCCTCGATGTGAACGACCACATCTCGCAGATCCTCCATACCGGTGTCACCAGCCAGCCTTACTCGTCCTACACGTACAACTATTCATACGAGAACGGCGCCTGGGGTGGCGGCGGTGTGGTCGCGCAGACTTACAGCTATACGAACGTCGAGGGGCAGTCGTACCTGTCCTACGAGGTCAACCTCGACGCTTCCGGTGGGCTGACGAGCATCGTCTACGACGGCTACTCCGTGACAGCGACGCAGCCTTATTCGTCGCTGGAGTATTTCTACTCCGGCGGCAGCCTCTCTGGCGCCTATACCGGCTACGTCACCAACATCGAAGGCAAGAGCTGGACCGGCGAAGTTCACGAGTTCAACACGGCCGGCCAACTCGTCAGTCAGCTCTTCACCGGTGTCACCGACCAGACCAGCACGTCCTACGAGTACGACTATGCCAACGGCAATGGCGTGCTGACGGGCACGACGTTCTATTTCACCAACGTCGTGAACCAGGGCTATTCGTCCTACGAATACGGCTACACGGCATCGAACGCACTGGCGCTCGAAACCTACAACATGAACGACGGCAGCCACCGCATCATCGGCTCGGGCATCAGCCAAACGATCAACAGCATTTACAACGACCTGACGACCGGCGGCGGCGGTGCCGATAGCTTCGTCTATGCACCTTTCTTCGGCACCTCGGCCATCACCGATTTCAACGCGACCGAGGGCGACACGATCACGCTCTCGTTGTCGGAGTTCCAGGGGACGGTGAATCACGTCTTCCTGTCCGGATACGCCTATGCCCAGGCTACGGCGACATCCTCAAGCAGCGGTTTGGTGTTGAACGCGTCGAACGGCGACACTCTCACGCTGCAAGGCGTTCAGACGCTTCCAGACAGTTCCCACATCCTGTTCGCATAGGTGTCTTGACCTTTGCCGTCGCCGTGTCGAGCCATGGTGGCCGGCCGCCGAATTTCAGGACGCTGCAAGTGTGTCGACGTTGGGCAGGGCGCGCGGAGTTGACAGGGAACAACGCGTGGTGACGGTGGCTACCGCGACAGATGGACTTTCCATCCTGCTCCGAGCGACCCGAACCCGTAGTATTTTCGGTTTGGCTGAGCCGCGCCGCCGTCCGCCTTGGAAGGCGCTGACGCCATGTGTGCTTCATCTGCGGGACCGACTTCATCCAGCTCGCGACCTCGCAATTCGCGAACTTTGCCTGCGTCCCGGCCCGCAGCACCGTTGTCGGCGGCGTCACGCTGAACGGCATCACGACGCTGCAGCAGTCGGACTTTCTGTTCGTCGAGAAACACTGCGGGCGGCCGGATTCTTCGGAGAATCAGGCCGCAAATTCCCTTGATCGCTGCTAATGTCCGGTCCGCCGAATAGGCCGACCGGAGTGAGCGATGAAGAAGCGTGTGGCGATCGTATCCAGCTATAACGAGGAATGCGGAGCCGCGTATTACAGTTCGCGTCTGCTGAAGCATCTCCTTGCCGAGGGCTACGAAGTGGAGGTGAAGCGGCTCCCGGTCTCGCTCCTGCGCCTGCAGTCTCCGACCTTTCTCCGGCGCAAGGGCGATCAGGAAATTGCCCGGATCGCGCGGGAAATTGCTGATTTCGATGCCGTCTTCCTGCAATTCGAGCCGGGCCTGTATGGCACCCGTCCCAAGACCTCCTATACCCGGGTCCTTCGCCTCCTGAAGGCCGCCAAGTGTGCCGTGATCACCATCCACGGATTCGACCGCCAGATGTCGAGCCGGTCGCTCACCGCCTTCGGCAGCAACATGCTGAACCTGCGCCCGGGCGCCGCCGTGATGGGCCTGATCGAGGGGGCCCTCGATCCGGTTTACGAGAGCTTCTGGAGCTACGTTCGCAGGTCGCCCCACGTGAAGGTCATGACCTTCAATCGCGGCGACCAGACCCTGCTGCAACGGTTCTTCAATCTCGGTCAGGTAACGAACTATCCGATCTGCTACTTCGACCAGGAGGAAGTGGGAGAGGTGCGTGCCTCGCTCGACCGCGAACGGTTCCTGGCGCAGTACGGGCTCGACCCGAAGTACAAGTACTTTGCGGTCTGCGGCTTCTTCGCCGCCTACAAGGGACACCTGACGGCGATGAAGGCGCTGGAGTTCCTGCCCGACGACTGGCGCCTGGTGCTGGTGGGCGGCGAGCATCCGCAGGCGCTGGAGCCCGGGCGCGACATCGGCGGTTATGTGCGCCAGCTCCTGTCGTTCCCGCTCGCCGTCGACAGGCCCTCCGCGGACGCCAGCCTGGAGGTCGAGGGCGGCCTGAAGACCTTCCTGGGCGGGCCGGTGGTGCGCTCCGACCAGGTCTATCGGCGCGAACTGCGCGACAAGCTCTTTGCCCGCTCCGAGTTCAAGTATTTCTTCCCGACCTCCGAGATCAAGCACCGCATCCATTATCTCGGCCAGGCATCGGACGAGGAGATGCCGAAGTTCTACGCGATGCTCGACTACGTGGTGCATCCCTACATGCGCACCAAGGAGGGGCAGAGCGGTTCGGGCCCGGCGACCTTTGCCATCGAGTTCGGCTCGCGCGCACTCTTCTCGAACGCGCCGGTCTTCCGCGAGATGGGTTTGTATTTCGAGGGGGCGATGCAGTACTTCAACATCGGCAACTTCATGGAACTGGCCGACCAGCTCCAGCGCTTCGACGGCTTCGTGCCGGGCCTCGACGCCAAGCGCCGCGTCGCCATCGAGACCTACAATCCCAAGGGCATGGTCGACGCCTACCGGCGCCTCATCGAGGCGTAGGAATTCCGTCGTCTCGACCGGAGCGCGCAGCGGAGCGACCGAAAGGTCCGCCAATCTTGAAGAGAGGGACTGTCCGCTGCGCCTCGCTGCGCGTGACTGCGGTCGAGAAGACGGCGTTCTGTGCGGGCGAAAAGATCCAACCGCCTCAGACGTGGTCCCTGACCGAGTAGTAGATCATCAGCAGGAAGATCCAGGCGCCGAAGGATGCCAGCGCCACGATCAGGACGGACACCACGCGGCGCGGATAGACCGGGTGTTGGGCCAGCGAGGGCGTGACGAAGACCTCCAGGTACATGGCGCGGCGCGATGCCTCGAACTGCGCGCGCTGCAGCGACTGCATCGCCGCGTCGTAGAACTTCTCGGCCAGCTGCCGCTCGGTCTCGACGCTTTCATAGCTGCGGATGTTCTGGCTGATCGGGACGTTGTCCTTGGACTCCTCGCCCGTCATCCGGGCCTCGGCGTCGCGGATCAGCGATTCCAGGGCGGCCATGCGGTCGCGCAACGACACGAGGACGGTGGACTTCTCGCCGGTGCGGGCACGGGCCGTCAGGTAGTCGGCGCGGACGCGGCCCAGCTCGTCGCGCAGCTTGGCGAGGCCCAGGCGCGCGGAATCGGCCTCCTTGTTGGGGTCGATCGAACGCTCACGGTCGCGGAACTCAAGCATGGCCTGCCGCGCCTGGCGCAGCTTCTCGGACGCTTCCTCGACCTGCTCCTGCGCGAACTTCACGTAGTCCGCTCGCGCGCGCTTAGACAGGTCGTCGGCCAGGCTCTCCGATAGGGCCAGCACGTTGCGGCCGATGGTCAGCGCGTCCTCCGGCGTGAAGGCGCGAATCTGGACGCTGACGATACCGGTGGTCAGTTCGAAATAGGGTTCGACCTTGCCCCTCCAGTAGTCGACCAGCCCCTCGATCGAGGCATTGGGATCGAGCCGCGAGAATTCGTCGACCTCGGGCCCGGAGAACATCTTGCGCAGATCGATCTTCTGGCTGATCGCGTCGACCATCGAGCGGCTCTTGATGTACTTCACCACGATGTTCGACTGCAGACCGATCTGCGAGGCCGATGCCATGCCCTGGAAGATCGACGTGGCGTCGTTGCGCTGGGCGTCGGCGGAGCGCACGCCGAACTGGATTTCGGTCGCATACTGGCTGGACGCGAAGAAGCCGTAATAGACGGAGGCCAGCCCTGTCGGCAGGCCGACGACCAGCAGGAAGACGAGGAATGACAGCCAGCGCGCCGGCTTCCCTGCGCGGTCGTCCACGGGCGTCCAGCGCCGCGAAAATCGGCGTGTCGGGACCGCCGTGGCGGTTGCCTGCCCGTCCTCGCCGGCAACGAGCGCGCCTTCTCCGGCTCGCGCCGGCAGGGGCGCGGGCTGGACCAGCTTCACGGGGGGCCTCTGGGATTGGGTCATGGTCTGTGCATGTCGGTCACGTCGCCCGGAGGGAACGTTCGTAGGTCTCGAGAGCCTCGTCAATCGTCGTGAAGTCGCTCAGTCTGCCGCGATGCAGGACCGCCCCAAGATTGCAGTACTGGCGGATCGTCTCGACATGCTGCGACACCAGGATTAGGGATGCCGCGTGCATGCGCTCTCCGAAGGCTGCCGCACACTTCCTGCGAAAGGCCGCGTCGCCGACCTCGATCACCTCGTCGACGAGGTACAGGTCGAAATCGAAGGCGAAGCTGGTGGCGACGGCGATGCGGGCGAACATGCCGGACGAGTAGGTGCCCACCGGCATGTCGAAATAACGGTCGAGCTCGGCGAACTCCTCGATCCAGGCGCTGACCTCGCCGTGGTTCATGCCGTAGATCCGCGCCAGGAAGGCGACATTCTCGCGTGCCGAAAGGTGGGGGTGGAAGGTGCCGGTGAAGCCGACCGGAAACGACACGCGGCCTTCGCGCACGATGCGCCCGCGATCGGGCATCTCGCTGCCCGCGATCAGGCGCAGCAGGGCGGACTTGCCCGCGCCGTTCACTCCGAAGATGCCCACACGGCTGAGCGGCGGCAGCTCGAAGCTGACATTGTCGAGAATGACGTGACGCCCGCCCGGGACGGCGTAGCTTTTGCTGACCCTTTCCAGCCTGATCATTGCGTCCTCATGCGGCGGCGCAGCGCCCTTTCCAGGATCAGGCCGACCAGCACCGTGCCGAAGGCGACGGAGAGAACATAGGTCTTGTCGAGCCAAGGCGGCTCGTAGTCCCGGAAGAACCCGGCGCGGAACCATTCGATGCACTGGAGCAGAGGATTCCAGGACAGCGGCTCGCGGATCCATTCCGGCATGCTCTGCGGCAGGAAGAACACGCCCGAGGCGACATAAAGGAAGCGCTGGGTGATCATCCAGCCGTTGGCCCAGGGCCTCCACAGATTGTTCATGACGGCACTGATCAGCCCCAGCCCCAGGGCAAACAGCCAGACCGCCAGCGTGGCATAGACCGCCTCGATATGGTTGTCCGAGCGCGGACCGTAGTCGATCAGCTCGAAGGTGCCGAACGTGACCACGATCACGGTGAAGCCGATCAGCAGCTCGGTGAGAGCCATCGCCAGGACGAGGTCGAGGCGGGCGATCACCGGGACCTGCAGCACGCCGACATTGTCCTGGAAGAGGTTCTGAGAGTGATCGATGACGTGGATGAACAGGTAGAAGGGCATCACGCCCGTTGCGTAGAAGAAGAACAGGTGCCCGCCGATGGGTGGCATGCCGCCATTGAACAGGCTGAGCACGATGCCCAGGGTCACGATCTGGATGGCCTGCGGTATGAACAGCGACAGGAAGCCAAAACGCCCCTGAGCCGTGCGATGGCGGAAGTCGCGCAGGACCAGCGCCGTCAGGACGCGCGACTGCGTCACGATCTGATCGCTGAGTGCCGAGAGGCGTGAAGGCGGACGCTCGGGCCGGTCTCGCCACGGCGCCCGAGGCATCGGCGGGAACAGACCCGAGCCGCCGCCATAGGCCACCGCCTCCCGCCCGGAGCGTTTGGCCAGCAGGAAGAGTCGGAGGTCGCGCACGCTGGTGCTGGCGGGCGCCAGCTGGGACGCGCGCTCGATCACCTCCACGGCCTCCTCGTCCTCGTTGGCGTGGGCCAGCGCATGGGCGAGTTCGACATGGACTTCGGCCTTCTCGGGCGCCGCGGCCAGGGCCTGGCGGAGGTACCGGACCCCTTGCTGGCGTTCACCCAGCCGGTTGGAAAGTACGCCGGCCATGTACAGATATTCGCCATTCTCGGCATCGATCCGCAGGGCCTCGACGATCGCGTCCAGCGCCAGCCGGTTCTTGCCCATCGAGGCGTAGGAGGCGGCCAGAAGGTGGCAGACCGAGGCGTCGTCCGGCTGTTCCTCGCGCATCCGCAGCAGCAGCGGAATCGCCCGGCCGTGATGGCTGAGCTCGAACAGGATGCGGGCGAGCTTGTCGCGGGGCGCCGACGCATCGGGCCACAGGCGCGCCGCGCGGGCCGCAGCGCTTGAAGCGGCGTGCAGGTCGCCCGAGCGGTAGGCGAGCTCGATTTCCATCAGGAGGCTTTCCTCGGTCGGTGTCCCCGCATCGTTGACCGAGTGGATCGCCTGAAGGGCTTCCGAGATCCGGTTGGCCTGCACGAGCAGCCGCGCCATCTGCAACTGGCCGGCCTGGCTCGGGCCGCACAGCGTGGCCCGCGCTTCGGCGGCGGCGATAGCGCCCCCGACGTCTCCTGCCTGGAGGCGCGCCTGGACGAGAAGGTCGTGCGCGGGCTCCAGGCCCGCATCGCGCTCGACCGCTCGGGCGGCACTGTCCGCCGCGCCTGCTGCGTCGCCGCTTTCGAACAGAAGGATGGCCAGCCGATGATGGAACGGCGCCGAACCCGGCTCACGCGCGACCAGCAGCGTCATGGCGCGAACCGACGTCGCGATGTCGCGGTTCACATAGGCGACCTCGGAGGCGATCAGCAGTTCGTCGACGGTGAGCGCGACCGCGGCCTCGTCCGAGGACAGCCGCGCCCGCACTCCCTCGATCGGCGTCGCCGCCGAAAGCGGCTCAGCGTCCGTCACAGTGGCTCCGGCGCGAGTTGACAAAAAGCGGCACTGCCCTCAGCAGTAAGCCGCGCCGCCGCCCCCGTATCCGAGCCCTTTGCTGGTCATGATCAATTTTCATTGCCGACACTATAAGGGTTCGAAACCCTGCATATTCAACAAAACCGAAGGCATGGAGTGCCCGACTTGCACCCGGGTGGATGAATTCGGCTGCCGCGTGCTGATCGTCAAGCTCGACGCGCTGGGCGACGTTCTGCGGACCGGCAGCCTCGTCCCGATCCTCGCCAGGCTCCATCCCCGGCCCTATGTCTGCTGGATCACGCGGCCCGAGGCCGTCGAGATCGTGCGCATGATCGAGGGTGTCGACGAGGTGGTTCCGCTGAACGTCGACGGGCTGGCCCGCATCGCCGAGGGCGGTTGGGACCATGTCTATGCGCTGTCCAACGATCACAGTACGGCTTCGCTCGCCACGGCGGCGCGGGCGGCAAATCCGCCGGTCGGCTACTCGATGAAGGAGGGGCGGCTGCACCCCAGCAACCGCGCCGCCGAGCGCTGGCTGGAGATGGCGGCCTTCGACAGGCTCAAGCGGGCGAACACCGAGAGCTACCAGAAGCTCATGCTCGACATCGTCGGCGTCGAGGGGCCGATCGAGCCACCGCGGCTTACGGTCGAGCGGAAATATCTCGACCATGCTGCCGGCTGGATAGGGGACCTGTTCGATGGCAGCGGGCGACGTCGCATTGCCGTCAATGTCGGATCGGGCGCGCGCTGGCCCAAGAAGATGCTCGAGGTCGACCAGATCGCCACCTATGCCCGCCTCGCGCGCGAACGGCTCGACGTGGACGTCCTCCTGGTCGGTGGACCGGCGGAGATCGAGAAGACCGAAGCGATCCTGGCCGCCTGCGGGCCCGGCACACCGGTGCGTTCGGCCCTCACGTCTCACTCGGTGCCGGAATTCGTCGCGGTGCTGCGCCAGGTCGACGCCATGCTGTGCGGCGACACGCTGGCGCTGCACATTGCCACGGCAATCGGCCTCCCGACCGTCTGCCTCGTCGGTCCGACGAGTTCCGCCGAACTGGCCGATTTCGACGGACTGGTTCTCAAGAGTTCGGTCGATACGCTGGACTGCCTCGGCTGCTATGGCGATTGCCGCAAGATCGACAACTGCATGTCTCTCTTCGACATGGAGAGGCTCGTCGACCTGAGCGCCCGCCAGCTTCGCCGCCCGGCGCCGGTCAGGCCCGTCATGGCCTGACCGCCTTTGTCATCCTTTATTCCTGAACGCCGCGGCGTCAGAGGATGAAGTCGGAGAGCTGCAACCCGCCCGTGGTGGTGGTGATCGCGATCAGTGCGAGGTCGGTGTTGGCGTTGAAGTGCCCGGGATCGTGCTCGACATAGACCGTGTTCGAGGTTCCCGAGGTCTGGATGAGCAGGTTGTCGGCTGTGATGCCGAGCGCTGAGAGGTCGATCTTGTCGCTGCCGAGCTGGAAGCCGACGATCGTGTCGTAGCCGGTCACAAGGTTGCTGTCGCGATAGTCGGCATAGACGAAGGTGTCTATGCCGGTGCCGGCATAGAGAGAATCGGCGCTGCCGCCGCCCTGGATGATGGACCCGCTGTTGCCGGCGATGATGACGTCGCCGCCCGACGAGCCGATGACGTTCGGCACGTTCGCGATCGAGGCTTCGAGCGTGAAGACGCCGTCGTTGTTTGCGCCGTCGTTGACATAGGCATTGTGGCCGTTGAGCAGGTCGACATAGATGCTTCGGCCCACCGCCATTTCGGCGAAGGACAACGTGTTGTTCGCATAACCCGCAACACCTGACATCTGCGACGCTCCGCCCCACACCTGGTTGACGCCGTCATCGTCGACATTGCCCAGGAGGAAGGTGTTGAAGGCGCCGCCGCCATAGAGCGCGTTGCTGCCGCCGTCCCCGTTCAGCACCGTGACGATGCCGGCGTCGGCGGCGGCCTGCGACGTGCTGGCGTACAGCAGGTCGTTACCGTCCAGGCCGTTCAGGCGACCGCTCGTGTTGCCGCCGACCAGAAGGTCGTCGAACGCCGAGCCGGTCGCGCTGTGGATGCTGCCGGCGAAGTAATCGACGGCGATGGGCGTGACCGTCGAGGGTCCGTCCCAGTAGCTCGCGCCGACGTCGCCGCGCTGTCCGATCTGGGCCGGCAGGTCGACATAGACGCCGCCGATCGCGTCGTAGTAGCTGACGCCGCCGCTGGACAGGACGGGATTTGCCGAGATCCATACGGTGATGTACTGGCTCGAGAAGGCGCCGACCGTGTCGGCGGCCGAGACCATCACCTGGTAACCGGGTGTCGCGCCGGCCGGCGGCAGGTGGCTGAGGTCGGGGGCGGTGATGAAGCTCAGCTGGTTGCCGCCCACCATGTCGAACAGCGCCGCATCCTCGCCGCCGGTGATCGCGTAGGAGATCGTCTGGCCGGGATCCACGTCGACGGCGGTCACGGTCGTCACCATCGTCTGGCTGGTGACCAGGGTGATGCTGGCAATCGGTCCGCCGCCATTTGAGGTGATGTCGGGCGGCGTTCCCGGCGGCGTCGGTCCCGGCTCGTTGCCGACGATGAAGTTGGTCGCTCCGCTCTGGTCGTCGATCTGGGCGCCGGCGTTGGGCAGCGGCGCACCGAGCGCGTTCTGACCGATGACATTGTCGACGATCTGGGTGCCGGTCACGCCGGCATCGATCGTGATGCCGTTGCCGTTGTTGGCGCTGATGTAGTTGGCGCGCGGCTCGTCGGGGCCCGCCTCGACGCCGCCGATCAGGTTGCCGGTGCCGGTGCTGGACACGAGGATGCCGCCCTGCCCGTTGCCGAAACCGGTGGTGATGGTCGAACTGGTGCCTACCGCGCTGTTGAACACCTGGTTGTTGTAGGCGCTGCCGGTGATCTCGATCCCGTAGCCACCGTTGTTGGAGAAGGTATTCTGCGGGATGACCGAGCCGTTGTAGCCGCCGATGATGTTGTCGTGCGCGGTGCCGCTGATCACGATGCCGCTGCCGCCATTGGCCATGCTCGGGATGCCGATGCCCGTGTTGACCGTGGCGCTGGTGCCCTCGGTGTCGAGGCCGACGATGTTGGGATCGACGGTGACGCCCCAGGCGTCGCCGGTGATCTCGATGCCGTTGTTGGTGTTGCCGGAGAAGACGTTGGTGCGGATCAGGATGTTGCCGCCGGTGGAGTCGATCAGGATGCCGTCGTTGCCGTTGGGTGCCGAGCCCTGGAAGGCGAGCAGGCCCCCGAACGTGTTGAAGGTCGTGAAGCCGCTGGCCGTATCTGTGACGTAGATGCCGTTCTGGCCGTTGCCGGCCGATACGTTGCCGAGCGGGATGACACCGCCGACCGTCGTGTCGCGCGAATCGCCGTCGACCAGGATGCCGTTCTGGGCGTTGCCCACCGTGGTTGCGTTGTCGGCGCCGATGCCGAAGAAGTTGGCCTGGATGGTGGCGTTATCGGAGTTGGTGATGTGGACGCCGTTGCCGCCGTTGCCGCTCAGCACGTTGTAGTAGACGAAAGGCTCGGTATAGAAATCGCAGCCGAGCAGGGAGTTGTTGTCGGCGTTCAGGATGTGCACGCCGTCGGCGCCGTTGCCGATCGCCGATGTGCCGTCGGCATCGGTTCCGATGAAGTTGCCGCTGAGAACGTTGTTCTCCGATCCGTTCTGGATCAGCACGCCGTTCTGGCCGTTGCCCGAGATCAGGTTGCCGAGCGGCGGGGTCACCAGCACCGGCGGGACGATCGTGCCCTTGTTGCCGGTGGGATCGTTGGCCTCCCCGGTCTGGGAATTCACGTACACGGTGCCGCCGATCATGTTGTCGTGCGCGCCGTTGGTGATCAGGATGCCGTTCTGGCCGTTCGCCATGGCCGCGGTGCCGTCGACATTCGTGCCGATATGATTGCCGACCACCGTATTGCCGGACGAGCCCCAGAGCGCGATGCCGTTGCCGCCGTTGCCGGAGATCACGTTCGTGACGGTGTCGGGATGACTTTCCGGATTGAGGCCGATCAGATTGCCCGACGACGTCGAATTGACGTGGATGCCGTCCAGCGCGTTGCCGAATGCGCTGCCGTCGGAATGGATGCCGATGTAGTTGGCGTTCAGCGTGATGTCGGAGGCGTTGAGGGTGATGCCGTTGCTGCCGGAATTGCCCAGCGCCAGGCCGAACACGGCCGAACCACTCGATCCACCGGAGAAGGTGAGGCCAGAATGGCCGCCGAAGTTGATCTCGACCGTCGGCACACCCGTACCCAGAAAACCGGGCGCTGTCATGCCGTCGAGAGTGACGGGCTTCAGAATGGTGGGCAGGGAATTGGCAAGGACGATCTCGCCGGCCACGGTAAAGACGATCGAGTTGGTCGCCGCGTTGCTCGAGTTGAGCGCCGTGATGGCGGCCCGGAGTGAGCCGGGACCGGCGTCGTCGAGCGTGGAGACAATAAAGGTCGTCATGCCGGAACTCCGTACGGTTGAAGTGGATCTTGCTACGCCTGAGCGTTCTTCTTCCTCTTATCACATCACCGGATCGATCCGGTGATGCCGTCGAGCAAATAGTGGGTGTGCTGGAGTGCTTCCGCCGTCGGGGCGAGCGTGGCGCCCGCCTGAAGGATCCGCCGGCCCCGGTTGTCGTCGAGTGGACCGGTGAAGATCGGTTCGCCCGCCTTCATGGCAGCGATGGCGCGTGTCGCGGCCGCGATGGCCTCGGGCCTTGCACCGGCGCCGAACGGGCTCGAACGCACATAGTCCATGTCGTAGCCGCCGGTCTCGAAAGGGGGCAGGGCGCGGCCGCCGCGGGCGGCGTCCAGAAAGCCCCGGAACATGGCGGTCCAGTGATAGTCAGCGCCCGTGATGTAGCCCTTGGGTGCGAGGGGCGATTGGTCGAAGGCGTGACCGCAGCTCTTTACGCCCCGGCTCTCGGCCGCCGCGATGACCGGTGCGGGGGCATCGAGATGGCAGCCGATCACGTCGCAGCCCGCATCGATCAGCGCGCTGGTGGCTGCCGCATCGCGCGTCGCATCCTCCCAGCCACCGGTGAACGTGACATGCACTCTTGCCTGCGGATTGGAACGACGCGCGCCCAGCAGGAAGGAGTTCGCGTTCAGCAGCACCGCCGGGCAGGGCAGGCCTGCCACGAAACCCAGCCGGTTGCTGAGGGTACTGAGGCCGGCGGCGACGCCGTTCACGAAGTGGCCCTGGTTGATCAGGGCATTCTGGCTGCCGAGATTGGCCTGCTCTTTCCGCAGGGCCAGCAGGGAGGCCTGCCGGAACGCGACACCTGGATGACGTCGTGCCGCCGCCTGCAGGAAGGGATCGTCGCCGAACGACGTCGAGAAGACGATGCTGGCGCCGGCGGCGACAAGCCCCTCGATCGCAGCTGCATAGGCGCGGGTCTCGGCGTCGTCCCTGCCGCTGCCGTAGTCGGTGCTTTCGGGCAGGTCGGGCGCTTCGACGAGCCTCGCGTCGGACAGGCGCGACAAGGCCGCCGCGGCGGCGGCGTGCGATTGGTTCCAGCCCCCGTCGAGGCGCGGCCCGATATAGACGAAGCCGGCGGTGAATGCGCTGGCATGCGCCGCCCGATCCTCGGCAAGGGCTGATGTCAGCGCCGCGGCCGCCAGGAGCGTCCGCCGTCTCATCGTCCTACAGCGGCCGGCAGTTCAGCGCGACGACATGCATCGAGCGTCCGGCTTTGCCGTCGCAGCCCAGGCGCTTGCCGTTCGCGTAGAAAGGTGGATCGAGGAAGTAATCGAAATCGTCGGTGTCCTGCGCATTGACGATCCGGTAGAGCTTGTACGGGCCACTGTCGCAGATCACCTGCCTGGCATCGACGAACAGCTTTGCCGGCGCGGCCAGCACATGCTCGACGTTGGGATCGGCGGCGCAGAACTTGTCCTGCAGCTCGGCATGGTCCCGCACCTCGATGATCGAGGCTCGTTGCGCCACGGACGGGGCCGCGAGCATCGGCGCGATCGCCATTCCGATGAGAAAGACCGATCGGCTCGCCACGCTCCCCCCGGAGGTTTGTCGGCCGCAAATGTGACAGAAGTGACTCTGCCCGACCAGTCACCCTTCCTTTCGTTGCAAAGGCGTCGTCTTCAGCATCTCCACGTGCTCGGTCAGGTGGCGGTGGAAGTGACCTATCGCCTGTTCGTAGTGACCGAAGGTGAAATGGGTGTTGGCGCCTGAAGCCAGTCCCGCCTGGATCTCGCGGGCGGCGTGGCGGTCTTCGAGGATGCCGCTCTCCTGCACGAAGTTCGCATCCTTGCGCGCCTGCTCGATGTCGAGCGGCTTGCCGTTCTTGATGCGCGGCGCGAGCTGGTAGACGACCCAGTGCGTCTCGGAGGGCGACACCGGCTCGAGGATGATCAGGATCGCATGGCTCGACAGCACGCTGACATGGGTGTTGGGAAAGAGCTGGTGCACGTCGGTTATGCGGCCTTGCGTGCTCCATTCCTCGCGCGGAATCGCCCGCAGCTTCTCGATGCGGCGGAACGGGAAGACGATGCGCGAATTGCGGCCGTGCAGCTCGACCACGTTGAGGTTGTCGTAGCCGTAGGGGAAGAACGACTGATTATGCAGCGCCTTGATATGGTAGCCCTCCATCGAGGTCTCACCCAGCACCTTCCAGTTCGCCTTGTCGTCGAACTCGATCTTGTTGAACAGCACGTAGTCGTCGGTGAGCACCTCGGGCAGGTCGCCGAGCGGCCCATCCGACAGGGGCGCATCCTGAGTCACGAAGACGATGCCGTTCTTCTCCTGCACCGCCGCCACCGGCACCAGCCCGTGCGCTGACTTGTCGAGGCCGGGAAAGCCGTCCTCCCCGGGGACATGGCGCAGCGAACCGTCGAGCCCATAGGTCCAGGCATGATAGGGGCAGGCGAAGGCGCGCTTGCAGCCCTCGCCCTCCTCGAGCTTCATTCCGCGATGGCGGCACGCATTGCGGAAGCCGCGCACGACGCCGTCGGTACCGCGCACCACCAGAAGCGGCGTGCCAACCGTCGTGCGCGCGATGTAGGAGCCGGGTTCCGGCAGCGCCGCCGAGGGACAGAAAGCCATCGGCACGCGCCGCAGCACCTCGATCTCGGCCGCAAATCGCTCGGGCGAATGATAGTTGCCGACCGGCTCACGCCACACTGTCGTGCCCTTGTCGGTCGTCTTGCCGTCGATGTGCGCGAGGATGCGATCGATCAGGTCGGTCTCGTTCAGCAGCGCGGCCATTCTTCTTCCTTCTGCAATCGGGCGGCGCCGATACTAGCCCGCGAACCATCGCGTGCAACAAACGCCCGAGCCGCGCTGCGAGACCAGGAAGGATCCGGTGACATGAAGAGCGAGTGCATCCTGTCATCACATGTCCGGCGTCGAACCGTTGCCATCGTTGCCGCCGGCGGGGGAACTCGATAGATGTCGAAATCAGTATTGAACAGGCAATTTCTGCCATGACGAGAATCACCGTCCTCGAACTGCCTGGCCGGATGGCGTCGAGCGCCGCCATCACCCAGGACGTGCTGGCGACCGCCAATCGCGTGAGTCTTTCTGCAGGCCGACCCGCGCCCTTCGAGGTGCGTACTCTCTCCTGCGATGGGCCGGGGACGAGGCTGGTCCCGGCGCGCACCGATCTCGTCGTCGTGCCGGGCCTTGGCATCGATACCGAAGAGGCGTTGCTGGCGCGGCTCGCGGCGCAGGATTGCCGGCGCGCGACTCATATGCTCGCCAATGCGGTGCGCTCCGGAGCGGCAGTCGCCGCGTCCTGTGCCAGCACTTTCCTGCTTGCCGAAGCGGGGCTGCTGGCGGGGCGGCGCGCGACGACCACCTGGTGGTTCGCGCCGTTGTTCCACCGTCGCTATCCTGGAGTGACGCTGCTGACCGACCAGATCGTCGTGGCCGACTGGCCCGTTGCCACGGCCGGCGCGGCCATGGCGCAAATGGACCTGATGCTGGCCGTCGTCGCGCGCTTCGCGGGCGCGGGCCTCGCCAGGGCATGCGCCGGCTATCTGCTGCTCGACGACCGCCGTTCGCAGGCGCCCTACATGGCGATCACTTATCTGGCGGGGCAGGACCCGGTGATCGCGAAAGCCGAGAGCTGGGTCCGCCGCAATGTCGCGCGCGACTTCGCCGTCGAGGATCTGGCGAGGGCGATGGCAATGACGCCGCGCACCTTTGCCCGCCGCGTCGCCTCGACCTGCGGGCTGTCGCCCATCCGCTTCGTGCGCCGCATCCGCATCGAGACGGCCCGCTTCCTGCTCGAAACGACGAAGCTTCCGGTGGAGGAGGTGGCTCGCCGTGTGGGCTATGCCGACGGCTCGACTCTGCGCCGCCTGATGCGCAGCGACACACAGCGCTCGCCGGGAGAGTTTCGTCGTCGGCCAGCTTTCGTGCCCTCGTCAGGTACCGCGCGGTCCGCCCGCGCCGGCTAGCGGGACGGCGCGACGGCGTCCGGCGTCTTCGTATTGTCGCGCGCTGGCCACTGGTCGGCGACGACGGGCAGCTTGGTCTCCTTGCCGGTGATGCGCGCTGGCGTGACTGCATACACGGTGATGTGGTCGAGGCGCGGATAGAAGCCCTTGGGCCGCCCGACGTCGCGGCCGTGGTACTTGGCCATCAGCGCGTCGCAGAATCTCTGCTTCAGCGCGCGGTCGTCGACGACACGGATGCGTCCATGCACCACGACGCTGGCATGGGCGATCGAGACGTCGCATTCGAAGCGGCCATAGTCGAAGATCTCGCCCGGCTCGTCGACGACGAGGCAGACGCGCGATTCGGTATCGACGTTGGCGCGAAAGTGACCGGGCGTGGCGCTGTTGTGCATGAAGATCTCGCCGTCCATCCAGACATAGAGAAGCGGCGTCACATAGGGCGCGCCGTCGGCGCCGACGGTCGCCACGCGGGCGCAATGACCGCGCGCAAGCAGCCGGTGCGCATCCTCCACGGACATCAGCTTGTCAGTCCGCCTGACCGGCGGGGCACTGCTCATGGATTCTCTCCCGATAGGTAAGTGACGCTAGGGGACCGTGCGCCGCGGCGCACACGAAGGCTGCTCACGCCGGTCTTGCAGAAATCTCGGTCTCTTGGCCAGTTTCGCCTGCCTTCTCTCGGCTGACTTCTCTTCGTGCGGGGTGAAGGGTTCGAGGTTGCCGGCACCACAGCCGGCCGCACACGCTGGCGTCATGAAGAAGATCGGAATCGTGGGTGGTGTCGGCTGGCCGTCGACCCTCGACTACTACCGCCTGCTCTGCACCGCGGCGAACGCCCATTTCGAGGCGATTGGGACGAGCCTGCCCTATCCCACGCCGCCGATGACCATTGAATCGCTGGATATGCACGAGACGCGCGGCTATCGCGCGCAGCCCGGCGATAGCGACGCGGCCTGGGCGCGCTATGACGGCGCTTTCCGCGATGCCCTGCTGCGGCTGGAAGCGGGGGGCTGCGATTTCGGCATCATCGCCAACAACACCTGCCACACGCGGCTGCATTCGATCACCAGGGGATTGCGCCTGCCGGTGGTCAGCATCCTTGACGAGGCTGCCGATGCAGCGCGCCGGATCGGCGCCAGCAAGGCACTGGTGCTCGGCACGCAGGTCACGATGCGCGCCGGTGACTATGCCGCCGTGCTGTGCGACCGAGGCATCGAGCCCAACGAGCAGCTGCCGGGCGAAGCGGTCGATACCCTGCAGGCGCTGATCGATGCGGAGTTCTATTCGGGCTGCACACCATCCGGCAGGGCTGGACTGCTCGACTTCTGCAGCCGTCACGTCGGTGATCCCGAGGAAACGATCGTGATGCTGGCCTGCACCGAACTGCCGCTCGCCTTCCCCGAGCATGGTGACGCGGCGAGCTTCGTTGCGGACGGGTTTCGCTTCGTCAACACGACCGCGGCACATGTGCAGGCGGCGCTGCGGATCGCGCTGGGTCAGCGCTCGCTATGAGCCGGCGCTTGTTGCGTCATGACAGGACCGGGCCATGACCCGGGTGCGCCGCTCGCGGCCGGTCCTCGCGCTCGACGCGATGGGCGTGCTCTTCGAAACCGGCGACGACGTGGGCGAACTGCTCGTTCCCTTCGCGAAGGCACGCGGCTCGACGGCGACGGCGATGGAAATCGAGCGGGCCTATCTCGCTGCGAGCTTTGGCCAGATCGATGCGCCGTCCTTCTGGGAGCAGGTCGGCCTCGCGCCCGCGCTGGAGGACGAGTATCTCGCGAGCCATCGCCTATCGCCGGGCGTGCACACGCTGCTCGACGGGGCGGTCGGCCGACTCTTCGATTCGGTCTGCTGCCTGTCCAACGACGTCGCGACCTGGTCGGCCAAGCTACGACGGCTGCACGCGCTCGAATCCGCGATCCCGCGCTGGTTTGTCAGCGGCGAAATCGGGCTGCGAAAACCAGATCCCGGCATCTACCGTCACATGCGCGTGCATCTCGGCGGGCCGCCCGACTCGATCCTGTTCGTCGACGACCGGGTGGCGAACCTAGACGCGGCGGAAAAGCTCGGCCTGCGCACCTTGCTGTTCGATCCGGCGGGAAAGGTAGAGCCCGGCGGGCATCCGCGAATCGGCCGGCTGGAGGAACTGCTCGACCCGAAGATCGTCGCACGAGCGAGCAGACGGCGCCCACGGCGTTGAGCGGCTTCGCCACTCTCCCTCGCGGAAGCGCACTCATCCCGCCGGCGTGATGTCAGGGGGCGCCCTGGCCCAGCATCACGCTGTGGGAGGGGCGGCCGCCGAGGGCGAGCCAACCCTTGGCCGCCGCGAAGGCCACCGCGGCATCGATCGCCGACGGACGTTCGCCGTGCATTTCCCGATGGATCAGTTCGAGCCCGATCCAGGCCTGGCGGTCGCCCCGGACGCCGCGGACAGCGCGGCAGACGCGGACCGCCAGATCCTGGATCGTCTGCTTCCGTTCCATTTCCTGACCTCCCGCGGTGGCGTTGTGGGGCATTGCGCCCTCTTTAACTGACGAAACCGGCAGCGGTTCCCCGGCGATCTTGTGTAGATAGACCATGATTCGCTCCCGCCGGTCCGCGGACCGGTTCTGGCAGCTCGATTTATGAGAAAGGAAGGATCGGCTCAGCGGCAAGGGCCGCGTCGACAGCGCGCCTGGCGGACGGAAGAGGCAGGAGCCGGACTCATGCGTGGAGAGATGCGCCCGCCCGGGCCGATCGGCAATGGATTGGTTTGTCGAATTTCGGCCGCCGCGCAGCCGGTCCTTTCCCGCCGCCTATTCGACCGTGCGCGGCTTGCCGCGCGGCGGAAGCTTGCGCGCGGTCTCCAGTTCGTGGGCGAGTTCCGCAAGGCTCAACATGCCGGGCCGCAAGGGAAAGCGCGCGACGCCCGAGTTGCGCCGGTTTTCCTCCGGCCAGATCGCGCGCCGCGCAAAGGACCGCGCCTCGTCGAACTTGCTCGAGCGCAACGCGATGATCGCGGCCGCGAGGCATCGCTGCTCCCATTCGCCGAACGGCGCCACGCCGCGGCCGAGCGCATCGAGGATCCTGGTGATGGCCTCGACCGCCATCTTCTTCTTGTCCTCGGAAGACAGGTCGTCGGAGGACACGGACAGCGACTTGCGCAGGGCTTCGATGGCGGACATGGCTTCAGTCTAGCCGCTCGGGCGCGGCCCCGCCGCCTCTTTTCACGCTTCCTGCATGGCGCGGGAATTCGGGCTAGGCGGCGCCCCAGAAGCGGCGCAGCTCCCCGGCATTGCCGTTGAAGAGGTTGCGGTCGCAGTGGCTGACGCCTTTCACAATGTTGGTCTGGCCGTAGGCGGGCTTCCCCTCGCTCTCGTCGCCGGCATACTGCCAGAGCCGCCAGCCGGTCGTTTCCCAGGCCTGCGGAACCTCGGGCGAATCGTGATAGTCGGCCACCCACAGGCCACAGCGCGCCAGGATCGAATCGGGCGTGATGCGCGCGCCGAGACTGAGTCCGGAGTTCGGCAGGGGATCGCCGTTGGCCCAGGTCGGATGGACGTAGACCACCGGCAGTCGGCCGGTCGCCGCGGCCACGGCCTGCACGAATTCCTCGGCCTGGTCGACCCGCATCGAGTTGCGCGGGTTGTTTTCGTTGGCCTCGAGGTCGAGCGCCAGCAGCGTGCGCGGGCCGGGACGGGCGACGGAGAGAAAGTAGGCGGCCTGACGGGCGCCGGGCGTCTGGCCGGTGCCGAAATGATAGGCGCCCCAGAGAAGGCCGGCCGCCTCGGCCTGCGGCCGTCGCCCGGCATAGGCGGTGTCGAGATAGTCGCCGCCCTCGGTCGCCTTGTGGATCACGCCCAGCATGCCGCTCTGCCGCACGGCGCGGAAATCGGAGACGGCCACGCTGCGGCTGAGGTCGATCACGGCGTCGAGCCCCATTGTCGCGCGGTCCGGCGGCGGCGGTGCGATCGGGTAGGGCCTGGCGGTCGAGACGGGTTGGCTGGGGGTGCAGCCGGCGGCTGCGGTCGCGGCGAGGCCGGCAAGGAGAGTTCTGCGAGGGATCATGCCGCGAGAGTAATTGCCCCGGCTATAGGGGCAAGCCCGTCTCAGGTCTTGAGCGCCGCCTGCCGGGCGCGCAGCTCGTCGCTGGGGCGGACGTCGCGCGAGCGGCTGTAGATCGTGACGGCGACCAGCAGCACCGCGACCATGAAGCCGAACAGGGTGCGATAGGCTTCCTCGGAGCGCGCGCCGTCGGGCAGCGGGGCGAAGGCGCCGACGATGACCCCCGACAGGGTCTGCATGCAGGCGACGCCCAGCATGACGCTGGTGTTCATGGTGGCGATGCCGCGGCCGATCAGCCGGTCGGGGAAGGTGCCGCGCCCGTGGGTCATCACCATGGTACTCGACGCGCTCAGAAAGCCGATCCCGACGATGGCGCCCATGGCTACCGAAAGCGGCGCATCGGCCCATAGTGCCAGCGTGGCGAGGATGGCGGCGATCAGCAGGGTGCCGGTGATGGCGATGCGCTTGCGCGTGTCGAAGACGCGGTCGAGCGGGCTGATGGTGAGCATGCCGATCTGGTAGGCAATCACCGCGACCAGCAGCACGTTGCCGGACTCGACGCGCGTCAGTCCGTGGACCTCGCGCAGGAACGGGCCGCCCCACAGTCCCTGCACGGTAAAGGTGCAGGCATAGTTGCAGAAATTGAGCGCGAGGATGAACTTGAGCTGCGGGTTCTTCAGGACCTCGCCCAGCCCGCGCATCATCTCCGCCGCCGTCTCGGTCCTGCGTTCGAGGAAAGGATGCCCCGGCGGTGCGTCGCGCACGATGGTCCAGACGGCGATGGCGGTCAGGGCGGTGAAGACGACCATGATCGCGAACACCCCACGCCAGCCGATCTCGCCGGTGCCCCAGGCGAGCGGTGTGGTGGCGAGCAGGTTGCCGAGGAGACCGACCGACAGGACGATGCCCGCCAGCGTGGCGAAGCGGTCGGGCGCGAACCAGCGCGAGATCACCACCATGCTGCCGATCAGCATGACGCCGAAGCCCGCGCCCATCAGCGCGCGTCCCGCCAGCAGCTGCGGCCAGGCCGGCGCCAGCGTGAACAGGGTGGCACCGATCACCGCGACCACCAGCATGCCGGTCACGGTGCGGCGCGGCCCGTAGCGGTCGAACAGGAAGCCACAGGGGATCTGCATCGCCGAGAAGCCGAAGAAGAACGCACCCGTGAGCGCACCCAGTGCCTCCGGCCCGATGCCGAGGTCGCGCATCAGGTCGAGCCCGATCGTGACGTTGGCCGCGCGGAAGAAGTGGCTCGCGACATAGGCGGTCGCCAGCGTCGCCACGATGATGATGGCCTGCCGCCGGATGCCGGGATCCATGCCCGCCATCAGGCCGCGTTTCCTCTGTTTCCCATTCCCGCTTTCTCGACCGGTGGAGCCGGCGGCGCGTTATGTCGCCCTTAGTGCTATCGATGGCAGGCCAATGCTGCAATCGTGGTGTTCCGCCCGCCGGATGTGGCCATTGGAGGGCTTTCACGCCGGCGCATCGGGCGGCTACACAGGTACCCTCCATGCGTACCCTCGAACCGCCCCCTCTGCGCGTCCTCGAACGACTTGCCATCCATCCCTGGCTGATCGTCGGCATCACCTGTGCGGGTGCATTCATCGGGCAGCTCGATGCCAGCATCGTTCAGCTCGCGCTGCCGGCGCTGGCGCGAGGGTTCGACGCGAAGGTCGATGCGGTGCGCTGGGTCGCCATCGCCTATCTGCTGGCCTTCGCCTGCAGTCTCGCCGTGTCGGGCCGCGTTTCGGAGATGATGGGACGCAAGCTACCCTACCTGCTGGGCTTTGCGCTGTTCACGCTGGCCTCGCTGCTGTGCGGCCGTGCGGAGACGCTTGAGCAGCTCGTGGCGTTGCGCGCGCTGCAGGGCGTGGGCGGCGGCCTGCTGGGCGCCAACAGCATGACGATCCTGGTGAGCTCTGTACCGGCGGACAAGCGGCCGCACGCGATCGGCTGGTTCACCACGGCGCAGGCGGTGGGCGTCAGCCTGGGGCCGATCGTCGGCGGCCTGCTGCTCGACGGGCTGGGCTGGCGCTGGATCTTCTGGGCCGCCGTGCCGTTCGGGCTGTTGGCCTTCGTCATGGGATGGCTGGTCCTGCCGCGCTCGCCCGACGCCAGCCGCGACAGCCGGGAAACCTTCGACGTCGCCGGCGCAGTGCTGCTTGTGCCCGCACTGGGGCTGGGCGTGCTGGCGCTGACGCAGGTCTCGGTCTGGCCGATCGCGTCGCCTGCAATGCTGACGACGGCGGGCGCATCGATCCTGTTCCTGGTGCTGTTCCTGTGGCGCGAGAGGCGGGCGCGCTGGCCTGTCGTCGATATCGTGCTGTTCCGCGCACGCGATTTCACGATGGGTTTCGTGGGCGTCGTGACGGGCTACGCGCTGCTCTACGGCATGTTGTTCTTGATGTCCTTCGCCTTCGTGAAGGGGCTCGACAACAGCGCTCGCGTCGCCGGGCTCAAGCTCGCGACCATCCCGATCCTGCTGGGCCTGCTCGCGCCGCTCGGCGCCCGGCTCGGCGCGCGCTTCACGGCGCGGCGCACCGGCGCGGCCGGGATGGCGCTCTGTCTGCTGGCGATCGTCGCGCTGGTCGTCATCTCCTTCGGGCCGGATCGGCTCGTCGTGCGTCTCGCGGCGCTGGCCCTGTTCGGGGCGGGCCTCGGCCTGTTCCTGGCGCCCAACAGCCACGCCACCATCGACGCCGCCCCCGCCGGACACGGGGCCTCGGCCGGCGCGCTGGTCAATCTCGGCCGTGTGCTGGGAAGCTGTGTCGGCGTCTCCGCCGCCTCGTCGATGCTGTCGTGGCGGCTCGCCGAGACCGACCATCCCGCGCGCATGGGCCCGACCTTCATCGACGCCGTCGCCGGCAGCCTGCTGGTCCTCGCCGCTTTCGCTGTCGTCGCCATTTTAACCTCGCTCGCCTTCCGGCAAGCGGTGCACAACTAAAACGTGCAACTTATTTAAGACAAACAACCACATCAATCTTCTCTCCGGCTCTACGGTCAGGAGAGAGAACATGAAGAAATTGCTGCTGATGGCCCCACTCGTCCTGGGTGCGTGCACATCGGCGCCGGCGTCGACATCGATGGATACGGAACTGCCGAAATTCGTCGGGCTGCCCGTCAGCGTGGCAGCCAGGAAGCTCGGCTTTCCGAACCATGAGAAGATCATCATGAACCGGAAAGTCTATATCTGGCGCACGTCCCTCCTAATCGATTCAGGAAGGCTGCATTGCGAGATCAGGCTGATCGTCGACGGCAGCGATATCGTGCAGGATTACGACTTCGACGGATCCGTAGGTGCCTGCCGATACTTCGATCGGTTGTTGTCCCGGAACTAGGTCATATTGCGAGCGCCGCCGTGGCCACTGCGACGGGCTCGCGGCGTGCGTTGTAGATCGCGAGATCGAGGACACCGGCACGCTCGAAGCCCTCCACGCTCAGCACGTCGTCGCGCTGGAGCATGCGGGTGAAGGTGGCGTGGAGCTCGCCGCGCGAGATCCAGTCGTCGCTCCCTAGAATGTCCTGCGCGTAGCGGGAAAGGTAGGCGAAGGACATCATCGCTGCCGGGATCGCGACCCGCGCGCCGATCGCCTGCGCCAGGTGATCGTGCGTATGATAGTTCTCGGCGGGCAGGCTGAACAGCCGCGATTTCTCCAGCGACAGCTCGATGCGGCGTGCGGGCAGGGCCGTCGCGGGCTCGACGACGGCCTTGGCACAGGGATCGGGGAGCGTGGAATACTGCGCACCTGAGGCTGGCGCCGCGCGCTGCACGCTGTCGTTGCGGATGGCGCAGCCATGGTCGAAGACCGCGAGTGCCGCACCGTCGGCGTCGAAAAACGAAGCGCGCATCACGATGAAATCGCGGCCGCGCTTGCGGGACTTCTCGATGACCGCGACGTCGGCGCGGATCGGGCGGCCGAGGCGAAAGGGCCGAAGGAAGCGCGCCGAAGACTTGCCGTGCAGATACGGCCTTCCGATCAAATGGTCATAGCGTCGGCGAAACAGCCCGAAATGCCCGATCTCCCCCGGCGCGCGCAGATAGAAGCCCGAGGGCCACCACATATAGGTCGACAGGAACTGGGGATGGACGAGCGCTTCCGCCTCGACGGCTGGCGCGCCGCCGACCAGCCAGCCGCTGTCGTCCTCGACGGCGTAGGCGAACTTGCGCACCTGCTCGATCACGGGCTGAAAGAAGCTCGAGCCCAGTGCGAGAGGCACCGGAAGTTCATCGAAGGTCGGAGCATCCGTCGTCGTCATGTCACAAGACAACTATCGTCCCGTAACACCCGAGGCAAAGTCCCGTCCGGCTTGATCTCCCTCAAGGCTAAGCGATACTGAAGCAGGCATGCGCAATGTCGGCACGGGTGATGAAGCCTGCGATACCCGGGGGCCGGTCGAGAAATGGCTTCGACGATTCCCGGAGTTGAGATGATGACCCATTTGCCGCGTGTTTCCCGCAACGAGACCGGGACGCCGCTGCGTCGCCGGCTGGGCGTCCGGGCAGCCTGGGCGGTCGCAGGTCTGGTGGCTTTCGGCTTTGTCCTGCCGGCCGGCGCCCAGACCAAAGCCGGGGACAATGCGCCGCCGGTCGTGCTGGTGCAGCCCGCCGAACTGCGGACTCTGGCGCCGCAGTCGGAATATATCGGCCGTATCGCGGTGTTCGACAAGGTCGAGATGCGCGCTCGTGTGAAAGGCGTGCTCGGCAAGCGCGAGTTCGAGGATGGGGCGAAAGTGACGGTGGGGCAGCTGCTCTTCACCATCGATCCCGCTCCGTACCGCATCACCGTCAACCAGAAGCGGGCATTGCGCGACGGCGCGCAGGCGGCGCTGATCAACGCCGACGCGCAGCTGAAGCGCGCCGCCGACCTGCTCAAGACCAACAACGTCTCACAGGTGGCCTACGACCAGCGGCTGAGCGAGCAGCTCCAGGTCAAGGCGACGCTCGACGACGCCGAGGCCCAGCTCGAGGATGCCGAACTGCAGCTTTCCTACACGAAGATCACTGCGCCGATCGCCGGCCTGATCGGCCGCGCCGCCGTCTCGCCGGGCAACATCGTGGGGCCGGACTCGGGCGTGCTCGCCACCATCGTGAACGAGCGCCAGATCCGCGTGCTGTTTTCGG
>CAMFGZ010000015.1 GCA_945952105.1 uncultured Rhodospirillaceae bacterium
CCAACCTCTAACGATCTCCGACCCATAAACTCACAAGCTCTCAGGATGACAAGAGTGGGATAGCTCCCTCTACGACTTTTTCTCAACAGTCGCGCGGATCTCTTCATAGGACTCCTTCATGCGGTCCTGCACGATCTTGAAGGCTTCCGTGCTCGACTTCTGGACCAGTTCGGCGATGTCCCTGGTGTTGGAGATCGCGGCCTCCATCGCCTTCTTGGCAAACTCGGTCTGCTTCTCGATCACTTCCTGCGGGCTGCCGCCCGGCTTGTAGGACTTTGCCATCTCGGTGACGTCCTTCACCGCGGCCTCAAAGATCTCGCGCTGCTTGGTGGCAATCTCGCTCGCACCGCCGGCCATCGCCTGCCAGGAGCGCGTCATCGCATCGAGATTCTTCTGATGATGTTCCATGATCTTCGACACGTCGAAGGCTGGCACCTTCAGCTGCTCGCCAAGCTTCTTGAACATGTCGGTGAAGGGCTGCGTCGCATCGGCCATCTGAACCTCCTGTGCGTTACAGGTGCAGCTTCAACCCCTGCTCCAGCGCGTGCAAGACCAAACCGGCAAGGCCGCCGATCATTGCACCGTTGAAACGGATATATTGCAGGTCCCGTCCGACCGTGAGCTCGATGCGGCCGATCAGCACGTCGATGTCCCAAGACTTCACCTGATCCGCGATGAAGCGTCCGACGCCGCTCTTCTGGCTCTGCACGAAATCTGCGAGGACCCTCACCATGCCGCGATTGATCTCGGCGCGGATCGCCGGATCGCGCGCCAGCTGGCTACCAACATCGACCAGCATGGCCTCGAGTTGTTGCCGCACCTGGCTGCTTTCGGCGCGAGCATCCTGTTCCAGGAAGGAACGCACGCTGTCCCACGCGCCCTCGGCCATCGTCGCGATCTCCGGTCGCGCCAGCAGGTCTCGCTTCAGACTTTCGGCGCGCCGCGCGAAGGACTTCGAAGTGCGCAAGTTGGCGATGAAGCCTGCAACAAAAGTGTCGAACTCCTGTCGCAAAGGATGGCTCTTGTCGGCTCGCGCGTCCTTGATGAAGGCTGTCGTCGACGCCACGATCTTGCGCAGCAGGTAGGCATCGGCGCGATAGAGATTGAACAGCGCCGGCAGTTCCTGCCGGATCTTCTCGCGCATCGCCGCCAGCGTCTCCTCGTTGGCCAGCACCTTCTCCAGCGCCACCAGCAACTCGTCGAGCAGGCGCTGATGCCGCCCCTTCTCGGTGACGGCGCTCAACAGACCGGCCGCCAGCGGCGCCAGCTCGATCCGCTGCAGCTCGGCCATAGCGCGCCGGCCGAGGAATCCCTTCAGGCCGGACTGGTCGACGGCGGACAATGCCTGCGGCACGAGGCGCAGGATGAAGCCGGCCAGCGCCGCGCTGCGCTCGCGATCGTTCAGCCAGTCGGCCACAAGGGCGGCGAAGTCGACCTCGCGCAGGCGCGCCTCGACCGGCTCCGGTGCCAGGAAGTTGGTCTCGATGAATTCGCCGAGGTTCTCTGCGATGCGGTGATGGTTGCGCGGCACGATCGCCGTGTGCGGGATCGGCAGGCCGAGCGGCCGCCGGAACAGCGCCACGATGGCGTACCAGTCCGCCAGCCCGCCGACCGTCGCGGCTGCCGCGAAGGCCGCGACATAGCCCCAGACCCAGTGGACGGGCTCGAAGTGCCGCGCGACCACGAACAGGACCGCCGTCGCCACCAGCAGCAAGGTCGCGGCGAACTTGACCCGCCGCAGCGAGCGGGCGCGTTCGGCGTCGCGGGTCAGCTGCTCGCCCACACGTCCAACACATAGCGATTGTCGGCCGCGAGCTTCGCCATCCAGGCCTCACCCGCTGCCTCGTCGGCGCCCGTCTTCGCTCGATGCACCTCGATCAGCGTCCGCTTGACATCCGGCTCCATCCGCCCGCCATCGCCACAGATGTAAACGATTGCGCCTTGTTCGATGAGGGCGGACACCTTGTCGGCCTGGGCTTTGAGAAGATCCTGCACGTAGGCTTTTTTTCCATCGTGACGCGAGAAGGCGACCTGCAGGTCAACGAGGCCCGCTTCGGCCTGTTCCTTGAGCTCATCTGAGTAGATGAAGTCCCGCTCGGGATGCCGGCAACCGAAGAACAGCAGGGCCGGCCCCAGCGTCCGGCTCTGCGCCTTGAGTGCCGCCCGCTCGCGCAGGAAGCCACGGAATGGCGCGAGGCCCGTGCCCGGTCCGATCATGACGATCGGCGCGGCCGGATCGACCGGCAATCGAAAGCCAACCTTGGTTTCCTTCACGAAGGCCTGCACCGTCGATCCGGCCGACTGGCGCGCCAGGTGGTTCGAGCAGATACCATGATAGACGCCCGAGCCCGACCGGGCCGGTCCCTCGACCACCGCGACCGTCACCGAGCAGCGTGCGCCGTCGGCCACGGGCGAGGACGAGATCGAGTAGTAGCGCGGTACCATCAGCGGCATCATTTCGAGGAAGGCCGCAAACGGCAACTCGCAGGCCGGGAATTCTTCCAGCAGGTCGAGCACCGACTTGCGCTTGGCCAGGATCTCGGCCCGGAAGTTCTCTTCCTCCATCAGCGCCTCGAGCTTGGGACGCGTGAACGGGCAGCGCGTATGCAGCGCCATGATCTGGATCTGCTTGCGCGTCGCCGGCAGTTGCAGCTCCAGAAAGTCGGACAGGAGGCGATGGACCGAGATCGCCTCGCCGATCGGCAGCGAGGCGCGGCGGCCCTCGGCAGCCGCCAGCTCGACATGGGCGCCCGGCGCGAAGCCGAAGCGGCGGATCGCCCGTTCGACCAGCGCCGCACCGTTCTGGGGCACGATGCTGAGATGATCGCCGGCGCGGTAGCTCACGCCGTCCGGAAGCAGGACCTCGATGTGCCGCGTGCTGCGGCCGGACGTCTCCGGGTTCTGCAATTCGCGGTTGGTCAGAACCTGCATAGGCAAGGCGCCGCTGCCGCCGATGATCGGATTGACCGGCGGCTTGTCGACAGGTTGGACCTGATAGAGCGGCTCGTGTGCCGCACCGCTGTCGGCCTCGAGCTCGACGCCGAGTCTGGCGGCAACGGCCGGCAGCATCGGCTCGTACCAGGACTGGAAGTTGCCATCGAGGTCTTCCTTCGCATCGCCCTCGCCGCGCGCATGCAGGCGCTCGGCGCCCCTGGCCGCCATCAGCTCGTCGATCTGGCGCGGGATCGACTGGTAGGTCGAGGCCCAGTCGCGGTTGCCGCAACCGAACACGGTGTAGCGCACGCCCTCCAGCGCTCTCGGCGCGGCATCCTTCAAGCTGGCGAGAAATTGCACGGCATTGTCCGGCGGGCCGCCATTGTAGGACGCGCAGACGATCGCCACCGCGCCCTCGGTGGGCAGCTTTCCTGTCATGTCGTCCAGGCCCGCCAGTGTCGTGGCGAAACCCGCCGCTTCGGCATCTTCGGCAATGGTTCGTGCGAGTTCCTCGGCCGTGCCCATGTTGGAGCCGAAGAGCACGGCGAGTTTGGTGCCATGGCTTGCAGCCGCCTTGCGCGCCGCCTTCTTGGGCGCAGGCTTGGCGGCGGCAACCGTCCGGCCGCTGCCGCGCACGATGTCGGGACGCAGCCGCACCCGCATCACCAGCCCCTCGGGCTTGATGGTGAGCGATTCCTTGATCTTCAGCTGGTAGCGCGTGTGATCGACCAGGCGGAAGCGCTGCAGGATCATGCCGAGGACGAGCGTCGCCTCGGTCATGGCGAACTGCCGGCCGATGCAGGCGCGCTGACCATTGCCGAACGGCTTGAAGGCATGGCTCGGCATCCTGGCTTCGCGCTCGGGTGCGAAATTGTCGGGGTTGAAGACTTCCGCCTGCGGTCCCCAGATCGACTTGTCGCGATGGAGCATCGCGGTCAGCACGGTCACGAAGGTGCGCTTGCGCAGCTTGTATTTCCCGCCGATCGTCTCGTTCTGATACGGGTAGAGGCCGAACGCTGGCGCGGTCGGCCAGAGCCGCAGCGATTCCTTCAGGATCTGGCCGATATAGACGAGCTGGTTGACCTGCTGCGCGGTCGGCTTGGCGTTCACGTCGCGGCCCAGCACGCGATCGACCTCCTCGTAGGCCTTCTGCAGCACATGCGGATTGTTCAGCAGGAAGTAGACGGCGAAGGACAGCATCCCGCTCGTGGTCTCGTGACCGGCGATCAGGAAGGTGTTCATCTGGTAGCGGATGTTGACGTCGTCGAGCCGCTCACCGGTCTGCTTGTCGAGCCCGCTCAGCATGAAGCCCAGCAGGTCGGGCTTGGCATCGTCGTCGGCCGGGACCTCGCGGCGCTCCTTGATGATGCGGTCGGCGATGCCATTCATGAAGCCGACATCTTCCTCGAGCTTCTTGCGGGTCTTGCGCTGGGTGATGTCCTCCAGCGGCAGGCCACGCATCTTCATCACCGCTTCAAGCGCACGCACCAGCGACTCCACATAGGGATGGTTGTCGCTGCGGTAGAACGAGTTGAAGCGGTAGTTGAAGCCGCACAGGCCGATCGTGTCGAGCGTGAGCGCGGTCATGTCCCGCACCACGTCGATCTCCTCGTCGGCGTTCAGCCGCTCCCACTTGGTCACGAGCTGATCGGCGATATCGAGCATACCCTCGTGATAGGTCTGCATCATGCGGTGCGCGAAAGTCGGCAGCAGGATGTTGTGCGCCTTCTGCCAGTTCGGCTCCTGCGTCTCGGCAGTGAACAGCGCGTCGCCGCCCAGCATGCGCACCCGACGCAGCGAGCCGCGGACCGCCTTGTCGAACCGCTTCTCGTCGCACAGCTCGGCCACCAGGTCCGCGCCCGACACGACGACCAGCGGCGTGCCCATCATGTCCAGCCAGAAGATCGGCCCCTGCTCGCGGGCGATCCGCATGAGGTCCTGGACGGGCGCGCCACCATCCACGGTCAGCATGTTGCCCAGCAGCGGCGTGCGCGGCGGATGGGGAATCGGGTGCAGCTTGTTTCGCGCCATGAGGCGTCGTTCCTCCCTGTCTTGAGGTCGTTATAGCAAGAGACCGGGGTTTCTGTCGTATAGTCCCGCAACCGCAGATTCCCGGGAGGAAGCCTTGAAAGTTGGATATATCGGCGTCGGCAACATGGGCGGCCCCATGTGCCGCAACCTCATCAAGCGCAGCAATCACTCGGTCACGGTATTCGACCTGAACCCCGAGGCCGTGAAGACCTGCACCGACCTCGGCGCGACGGCCGGCAGGTCCATCGCCGACGTGACCAAGGGCGCAGACATCGTCATGACATCGCTTCCCATGCCCCGGGACGTCGAGGCGGTGACCTTGGGCGACAACGGCATCCTGGCGAATGCCGCCAAGGGCCAGACCTACATCGACCTCAGTACCAACGCGCCCTCGATGGTGAAGAAGATCGGCGCCGCCATGGCCGCCAAGGGCATTGCCATGCTCGACGCGCCGGTCAGCGGTGGCACGGTCGGCGCCGAGGCCGCGACCATCGCCATCATGGTCGGCGGCGACAAGAAGGTGTTCGACGACGCGCTGCCGGTGCTGCAGTCGTTCAGTGCAAACGTGATCCACATGGGCGAGTTGGGCACCGGCACGGTGGCCAAGCTGGTCAACAACATGATGGCCTTCTGCAATGCCGCGGCGGCCGCCGAAGGGCTGATGCTGGGCGTCACGGCCGGCCTCGATCCGCAGAAGCTCGTGCAGGTGATCGCCAGCTCCAGCGGCAACTCCTCAGTCTTCAAGGCCTTCTCGGAGCGCGCTTTGTCGGGCAAGTTCTCGCCGCCCTCCTTCGCGCTCAACCTCGCGCACAAGGACCTGCACCTCGCGATGGAGCTGGCCGACGAACTGGACGTGCCGCTGCCACAGGGCTCAGCCACGCACAACCTGCAACGCATGGCCCGCCGCATGGGCCTCGGCAACAACGACAGCTCGGCGATCCTGCAGGTCTACGAGTCGGTGCTGAAGAAGACGGTCAAGCCGTAGCGCCATCCTCCCCATTCAAATGGGAGGTGCCCTGAAGGGCGGAGGGGTCATGCCCCCATCGCCCTCGTAAGACGAGGGCACTTCCCCTTTGCGGAGTCCGCAAAGGGGAAGTGGTTGACTATCAAAGATGCCTCACGATCAGGCGCGCGACGAGGTCGGCATGGGTGCTGGCCACGTCGTGATCGCCGCCCTTCACGATCTCGAGACGGGCATTGGGCAGGCGCGCCACGAGATGTTCACCGACGGCCACTGGGCTCACCGGGTCGCTGTCGCCCCAGATCAGCAGGGTCGGCACCGCGATCTTCTCCACCGGTATTGGCGCCGCCGCGACGCCGTCGGTGATCCACGCCGCTGCCTTCGGGAACGACCGGCGATAGTCGGCGCGCCAGTCCGAAGCGCCCAAGCCTTTCATGTCGACGCCGCCCGACGTCACGCACAGGACCAGCCGATGCACCAACTCGGGACGCTCCAGCGCGATCTGCGCCGCCAGCACGCCGCCCATCGACTGGGCCACGAGGTCGACCGGGCCGTCCATCCGGTCCGTGACCATCTTCTTCAGGTCGGCGAGGCCCCGCACCGCCGGATCGTGCGGCTGGGCGCCGAGGCCCGGCCAGCCGAAATGCTCCTTTGGCCAGTCCGAAGGCAGGGCCGTGGCGACCGGCTTCCAGAAGTGCGGCGAGCCGCCGGCACCCGGCAGGAACAGGATCTTGTTTCTGGACATGGTCAAAGCCCCAGCTTGCTCATGAAGGGCGGAAGGGTTCGTCCGATCGAGAGAAGATACCGGCCCATGGCGCCCGCCACCTGCTTCACAGCCGGCCGCGCGCTCATGCGGTCGCGCCAGTGGTGGAGGCGCGTCAGGTCGGTCGCGATCGGCGCGCCCATCCGTTCGCCGAAGAGCTGCGCCATGTAGAAAGCGATGTCGGCATAGCTGTAGGCACCGGCCAGCCACTCCTGTTCGCCGAGCGCGCGCTCCATCTCAGCATAGAAGCGCGCAGCGGCATCATGCGCTCCGGGCGCCTTTGGATCGCTCATCAGCCGAATGATTTGCGGAAAGTAGACTTCGTCGGATTTGTGCTCCAGCAGCCGCGCCCGGGCACGTGCGCGCGGTTCGGACGACCACAGCGCGGGGTTCCGCTTCAGCGATTCCAGATACTCGAAGATCTGTGTCGAATCGAAGAGTTCGAGGTCGCCATCGATCAGCACGGGCACCTGGCGCTTGGGATTGATGCGCGCGACCTCCGGATGCTTCGGTTCGTAGAGCGTCTTCATCCCGAAAGGCACCATCTCGAGCTCGAAGGCGAATCCCTTCTCGCGGAGGGCGATCTCGGCCTTGGCGCCAAACATGCTGAGAGGACCGGAATAGAGCTTCATGCCGGCCACCTTACGGGGTCGCCGTTCTACATCAACACGAACATGCCGACGGCAGCGGCTGCCATCACTGCAAGCGTCAACCAACCCAGCACACGCTGCCAGGGAGCCGCCGTGAAGTCGCCCATGATCTCGCGGCGCGACGCGACGATCATCATCGCACCGATGATCGGCACCACGATCACGCCGTTCAACACCGCACTCCAGATGAGGGCCTTGATCGGATCGATGGGCAGAAAGACGACGCCGAGGCCGGCGAGAATCGCCGCGGCAAGCGTGAGATAGAAGGGCTTCGCTTCGCCGAATTCGTGCTCCAGGCCGACGTTCCAGCGCTGCACCTCGCCCAGCGCATAGGCGGCCGATCCGGCCAGCACCGGCACGGCGAGCAGGCCCGTGCCGATGATTCCCAGGCTGAACAGCAGGAAGGCCGCCTCCCCGGCGATCGGCTTAAGCGCCTCGGCGGCCTGCTGCGTGCTCTCGATGTCGGTCTTGCCGTTGGCGTTGAGCGTCGCCGCGGTGGTCAGGATGATGAAGAACGCCACCAGGTTCGACATCGCCATGCCAATGCCGGTTTCCCAGCCGATGCGCGTCAACTCGCCCGGCGCCTGAGCGGGATTTTCCTTGAGCGGTCCGGCTTCGTCGTCGCCCTCTTCCTCCTCGACTTCTTGCGAGCTCTGCCAGAAGAAGAGATACGGGCTGATCGTGGTGCCGAGCACAGCGACGACCAGCGTCAACGTCTCCTTATCGAAGGCGAACTTCGGCACCAGGGCACCAAGTCCGACCGCCCGCCAATCGAGATGCGCGGTGAAGACCACGCCGACATAGGCGAAAAGGGAGAAGGTCAGGTATTTCAGGAAGCCGACATAGCGGCTGTAGGGGATGAACACGATCGCCAGGACGGAAGCGAGGGCGAACAGGAAGGTGAAGACCACCTGCCCCCAACCGACCAGCATGGCCAACGCCGCGCCCATCGCCGCAAGGTCGGCACCGATATTGATCGTGTTCGCGATGAACAGCAGCAGCACGGCACCCAAAACGACCGGACGCGGAAAACTCCGGCACATGTTGGCAGCCAGTCCCCTGCCCGTAACGCGGCCGATGCGGGCGCTGACCGACTGTACCGCCACCATCAACGGCCAGGTGAGGACCACTGTCCACAGAAGCCCGAAGCCAGCGTGGGCGCCCGCCTGGGAATAGGTCGCAATGCCGCTTGGATCGTCATCGGCCGCGCCGGTGATCACACCGGGACCGAGCCTCTTGATCAATCCTTGTGTATTGGTCGCCACCATGGACCTCGCAAACGCCGGGTCTGCCCCGCAAGTTCCTGTCCCCTGCCGCAATGTTTGCGAAGGGACAAGAGGACCAAGTCGCTCTCAGTCGTAGTGAATTGGAGCAGCCGCCAAAGTCAGGTCGACTCGAACCTGCGCCAACACCTGCAACTCGAGCCGCCTTTCTTCGAGGTCTCTGGCGAAACGAGCCGGGCCTCACGCGAACGGGCGAGGCCCCTCGTAATTGCCGACATAGCTCACATGGGTGATGAGGCCCGTGGGCGGCCGCCACAGGTGCAGCGCCACGCCGGGCGGATCCATGGTCATCGAGAGCTTGGCACCTTCGCGAAGGTCGAGGGACGCCTGATGGGCCGTGCTGGGCGCGATCGAGGCAAGCGTCCCCGCCCAGCGCACCTGGATCGGGCGATGGACGTGCCCGCACAGCACGCGCTCGACATTGCCATGGCGCCGCACGATTTCAGCCAGGCGCTCGGCCCCCTCGTGGAGCCGGGCCGCGTCGAGCGGCGCGATGCCGACGTCGAACGGCGGATGATGCATGAAGAGAAGCGTCGGCCGCTCGCTTTCGGCCAGCCGCGCCTCCAGCCAATCGAGCTGGCCGGCGGAAAGCGCGCCATGCCCCTTGCCTTCGACCAGCGTGTCGAGCGCGATCAACCGCAGCGGCAAGTCCTCGATGACATAGTGCAGGAAGCCATCGCCGGGCAGATAGTCATGCTCGGGAAAAGCCTGGCGCAGCGCATCACGCGCATCGTGATTGCCGGGGATCAGATGGAACGGAATCGACAGCGCCGACAGCACCCGTTTCAGGTTCGCATATTCCTCGGGCTTGCCCTTGTCGACGAGATCTCCCGTCACGAGAGCGACATCGGGCCTCGGATCAAGCGCATTCACATGCGCGACGGCGCGCTCGAGAAAGCCCTGCGTGTCGAGACGACCGTAAAGCAGCTCGCCCTCGCTCTTCAGGTGCATGTCCGAGATTTGTACGATCAGCATGTCAATCCTCGATCCGTCTCGATCCCCAGGCGCCGTCCTTGAGATGAAAGGGCAGCACTGCCAGTTCGGGCGCCAGGTCCTTGATCTCGTCGAAGAACACGATGAAGTGACGCGCTACCACGCGCTGGAGTTCGCCGCCGGGTTGGTCGTCGCCGTCGGCGGTCGTCATCTCCATGCCGTCCTTCGTCCGCACCCAGAGCAGCGTGTTCCGGGGCGCGTCGGGCAGTCCCTCGAAGCTCAACAATCCGAAGGCGACCGCCTTCCGCCGCTTCGCATGCTGGGCGAGCGCATTGTCCCGGGCGATATCGCACAGGGCGAAGGCCAGCCTTCCCTGTGTGCCGTCCGGCAGGGTCACGTCATATTCGCGGGTGGCCAGCCGTCCGAGCTCGTCCTTCACGTCGAAACTCCTGCCTCTATCCTCTGAATCCGTTCACGATGGGATATCGGCGTTCGCGGCTGATATTGCGAGAAGTGATTTTCACGCCGGGCGGCGCCTGCCGACGCTTGTATTCGGCGCCTTCGAGCAGGCGCCACACGCGGTCGACGATCGCAGGATCGTGGCCTTCCTTTGCCAGCGCCGCGGTGTCGAGATCCCGTTCGATGAGCCCCTTCAGGATGGCATCGAGCGTCGGATAGGGCGGAAGCGAATCCGAATCCTGCTGGTCGGGCCGCAACTCGGCCGAGGGCGGCTTGTCGATGATCCGCGCGGGGATCACGGCGCCCGGCCGGCCGAGTGCGCCGACCGGCAGGTGTTCGTTGCGCCAGCGGCAAAGCTCGAACACCGTCGTCTTGTAGACGTCCTTCAGCACGTTGAAGCCGCCGCACATGTCGCCGTAGAGAGTGGCGTACCCCACCGCCATCTCCGACTTGTTGCCTGTCGTGACGACCATGCCGCCCAGCTTGTTCGAAACCGCCATAAGGGTGACGCCGCGAGCGCGGCTCTGGATGTTCTCCTCGGTGACATCCTCAGCACGGTTTCCAAACAGCGGCGTCAGCATGCCGCGAAACGCGTCCATCGCCGGGCCGATATCGACCACATCGTAGCGGATGCCGATCGCTTTCGCGCAGGCGGCGGCATCCTCGAGCGACTCCCTGCTGGTGTAAGGCGACGGCATCATGATCGCATGCACGCGCTCGGGGCCCAGCGCATCGGCCGCGACGGCCGCCGTGATCGCCGAATCGACGCCGCCCGACAGGCCGATCACCACCGAAGGGAAGCCGGTCTTGTTCACGTAGTCACGCAGGCCCAGCACCATCGCCTGGTAGATCGATTCGAGCCGGTCCATCTCGCGTGCGACCGGCCCGGGCTGGCACTCCCAGCCACTCCCGGTACGACGGAACTCGATGGTGGCGACCTCTTCGGCGAAGGAGGCGAGCTTGGCCTTGAGCGAGCGGTCGGCCCCCAGGACGAACGACGCGCCGTCGTAGACAACCTCATCCTGTCCGCCCACCTGGTTGAGGTAGACGAAGGGAAGCCCGCTTTCGACCACGCGCTTGACGCCGAGTTGCACGCGGATGTCGGTCTTGCCGGCCTCGTAGGGCGAGCCGTTGGGCACCAGCAGGATTTCTCCGCCTGTCTCGGCGATGCACTCGACGACGTCGGGCGTCCATACGTCCTCGCAGATCGGCACGCCGATACGCACGCCCCGGAAGACGAGCGGCCCCGGCATCGGTCCGGGTGAGAAGACGCGCTTGTCGTCGAAGACGCCGTAGTTCGGCAGGTCGACTTTGTAGCGTTTGCCCACGATCTCGCCTTTGTCGAGAGCGACGACGGCGTTGTAGAGCCTGCCCTCCTCGCGCCACGGCGTGGTGACGAACAGCGCGGGTCCGCCATCGCGCGTATCGGCGCGCAGCGCCTCTACGGCATCGTGACAGGCCTGCTGGAAGGCGGGTTTGAGGACGAGATCCTCCGGGAAATAGCCGGCCAGCACCATTTCGGAGAACAGCACAAGGTCGGCGCCTTGCTTTGCCGCCTGGGCCCGTGCGGCGCGCACTTTCGCAAGATTGCCCGCAACGTCGCCGACCTTTGGATTGAGCTGCGCCAACCCGACTTTGAGTGTGTCCGTCATATCGCGGCGAGTGTGCCGGGATTCAACCCGACGTTCATCCTCATTTCCCTAACGCTGGCATATACGGAGAATATGCCACGGCGATTTGCTGCGTATTTGACGAAGCCGCGTCCCGGCGGTCAGCATCGCGACATGAAGATCACGATCCTGGACGACTATTTCGACACGCTGCGAACCCTTCCCTGTTTCGCGAAGCTCGCGGGCCACGAGGTCAGGATCTGGAACGACCACGAGCAGGACGTGGATCGCCTGGCCGACCGGCTTGCCGATACGGAGGTGCTGGTCCTGTTCCGCGAACGCACCCAGATCCGTGCTCCTCTGCTGGAGCGGCTGCCCAAATTGAAACTGATAAGCCAGCGCAGCGTCTATCCCCATATCGACATCGATGCCTGCACGCGGCTCGGCATCGTCGTGTCTTCCAGCCAGCACGCCGGCACGCCCTCTTACGCGGCGGCGGAGCTTACCTGGGCTTTGGCGCTCGCCGCCTCGCGACTGCTGCCACAGCAGATCGACGCGCTGAAGGCCGGCCGGTGGCAGATGGGCGTCGGCTCGACGCTGCGCGGCAAGACGCTGGGAATCTACGGCTATGGCCGCATCGGCGCGACGGTCGCGGGCTACGGCCGCGCCTTCGGCATGCGAGTCCTCGTCTGGGCGCGCGAAAAGACGCGGGAGGACGCAAAGCGCGACGGCTACGACGTCGCGCCGGACAAGCTGACCTTCTTCCGCGAATGCGACGTGCTCTCTCTCCACATGCGGCTGGTCGATGCGACCCGCGGCATCGTCACCCGCGCCGACCTGGCGGAGATGAAGCCGACCTCGATCCTGGTGAACACCAGCCGCGCGCCGCTGATCGAGCCGGGGGCACTGGTCGCCGCCCTTCAGGCCGGACGGCCGGGGATGGCCGCGGTCGACGTGTTCGAAAAAGAGCCCGTACTCGAGACCGACCATCCGCTGCTCAACATGCCCAATGTCATCGCCACGCCGCACATCGGCTACGTGTCGCGCGACGAATACGAGGTGCAGTTCAGCGACATATTCGACCAGATCGTCGACTACGTCGCCGGCACACCGAGCCATGTCGTCAATCCGGCCGTCCTGGCCTCGGCGCGGCGTTGACTCGGCCTATCCCATCGACGGCATGGTTTCGGGATCTGCCGTCCGGACGCCGATAATCGTCGCGAAAAGCCGCTCGGCCGCCTTCAAGGCCTCGTCGACGTTCAGGGAGCCGTCCGCCCAGGTGAAGATGCGGCCATCCCAGGCGTCGGCCTCCGGCACGGGATGGGCCTCGAAATGCTCCTCGACGCTGCGCATGCGCCAGAGATCGGGTAAGGGACCGTCGAACTCGGCCAGCGCCCGGACCAGACCATCCTGGAGCGGCGGAGAGAGCGCCGCCAGTTCGACGCTGCGCCGCAACTGCCGCAGCGCGACCATCAGCATCCGGATGTCGGCCCATACGCGAATGGCCAACTGGGGCTCTTCCGGTTCAGCACGCTTGAGGCGCCGGCACTGCAAGGCGACGAGTAGACAGGCTTCCTGTGCGCGGCGCAGCGCGTGCTCGACAACGCTGTTCCACGACGGGTAGACCCCGCTCACCTGCGCCGTGCCTCGCCTTGCCGCAACGCAGATTGACGCGACTTCAAGAAACGTGACGAGACAGACCGGATGGTTCGCCGCAGTTCGAGTTCGCTCATCGTCGTCTCCCAGTCACCAGCGACAACTCCCCTCCCCACAGGGTCTGACGGAATTTTGCATTCCATTCTTGTAGTGAACGCTACACAAATTCACGCGCTCTGCAAATCAGAACGTCGACCTGGATCGTCAAATCTGCGCGCGCTCGCGGAGGGCGGCACCGAATGCCTGAAACAGCTTGCGGTTGATCGGGTTGCTCTGCGGATCGTACTCGGCGTGCCACTGGACGCCGACCGCGAATGCCGGCGCCTCGGCGATGCAGATCGCCTCGATCGTGCCGTCCTCCGCCACACCCTCGATCGCGATCCGTTTGCCGGGATCGAGAATCCCCTGGCCGTGAAGCGAGTTCACGCGAATCGATTCGCAGCCCAGCAGCTTTGCGAAGTAGCCTTGCGGCGCGAGCCTGACCTCGTGACGGTCCGCGAACACCACCGTCGGATCGGGATGGACTTCGCCGTTTTCCAGGCGAGGCATGCGATGGTTCATGCGGCCAGGAATGTCGCGGATCTCGGGATGTAGCGAGCCGCCGAACGCCACGTTCATTTCCTGGAAGCCGCGGCAGATGCCGAAGATCGGCACGCCGCGCTCGACGCAGGCGTCGATCAACGAAAGCGCCATCGCATCCCGATCCTGATCATAGGGCTCGTGGCTGGGATGCGGCTCGGTGTTGAAGCGTGTCGGATGGACGTTGGCACGCGCACCGGTGAGCAGAATGCCGTCGACGGCGCCCAGCAGGGCCTCGATATCGGTGATGTCGGGCGTACCCGCGAACATCAGCGGCAGGGCACCGGCGACTTCGGCAACCGCCCTCAGGTTGCGCTGCCCCACGAGCTGGACGTTATGCCGGTCGTTCACGACGCCTGAATTGCCGATGACCCCGACCACGGGCTTCCTGGTGCTTGAAATCAACGCTTACCTGCCTGAGCCATGAGATCGTCGATAATGGCACCAGCCCCGGCGAGGGGCGAGTCTGCCTTCACCGGTTTGCATTGACAGAGGCACTCACGGGTGCGTGAATCTGGCATCGCGTGCAGCAGGGAGGTTTAGATGCTTCCACCCAAGCAACGTGCCGCAAGGATTGCCGAGGCAATCGTTCGGGCAACGGCATAGCGGCAGACACGAACGGCACGGCGGGAGCGGCCCCAGCGGGTCGCATCAGTAGGGCATGACCCCGACCAGGCCGCTCCCGGCGTTCGCTTCCGCTTCTCAATCCGCTTCATTGCAACGGCGGCACGTCGCGCCTCAGGTCTCCGCTGGCCCGGCTGAAATGGAGCGTCAGCCGCCCCACCATATCCTTCCCGTGGGCCGGGACCTCACCGGCAAGCTCCGCTTTCAAACCGCGCGCGGCTAGTTCGTCCAACAGCGCGTGGACGCGATCGGCAGGAACCTCGAACCGGAGGACGGCCATCGCGTCCGACAGAAGCGAATGATCGGAGACCCAGCCGCCCACGCATGTGATCGCCTCCGACGCCGCATTCACGCTTGTATGAAAGCCGTCTCGCGCGACGGCTTCGAGGCGAAGCACGACGCCTCGTCGCTAGGATTTCGCCGCTACCACTTCGACCTCGACCAGCATCGAGGGATCGGCAAGCCCTGCCACCACGAGCAGAGTCGACGCCGGATAGGGCTCCTGCCCGACATATTTGCCGCGGACCTCGCGGAAGGCCGGGATGAAGCGGCTGTCGGTCAGAAAGACGGTGAGCTTCACGATATCGCGGAAATCCATGCCGGCGGCCTTCAGGACCTCGCCGATATTCTTCCAGGTCTGCTCGCTCTGCGCCTCGATCCCCTCCTGCAGCTTGCCTGCCGAATCGACTCCAACCTGGCCCGAAACGTAGAGCACGCGCGCTTCCGGCGGGACTTCGACGCCGAGACTGTATTTGCCCGCGACGGAGACGGTCTTGGGATTATGAAACTTGATGGTCATGCCGGGCTCTCCATTGTAAGGGAGGCGCACGGTTTCAGGTCGGAGAGCATGGCGTCAAGCATCAAGCCCGTACATGTCATCGGCGGCGGTCTCGCAGGCAGCGAGGCGGCATGGCAGCTCGCGCAGGCGGGCGTGCCGGTGGTGCTGCACGAGATGCGACCGGTGCGCGGGACCGAGGCCCATCTCACCGACAACCTCGCTGAACTGGTCTGCTCCAACTCCTTCCGCTCGGACGATGCCGCCAACAATGCCGTCGGCGTGATCCATGAGGAAATGCGCCGCGCGGGCTCGCTGATCATGCGCTCGGCCGACGCGCACAAGCTCCCGGCCGGCGGCGCGCTCGCGGTCGACCGCCACGGTTTCTCGGCCGCGGTGCAGGAAACGTTGCTTGCGCATCCATTGGTGACGCTCGAGCGCGAAGAAGTGGCCGGCCTGCCGCCCGAGGCGTGGGACAGCGTCATCGTGGCGACCGGTCCCCTCACCTCACCCGCCCTCGCCGAGGCGATCGCCAGGCTGACCGGCGAGGACTCGCTTGCCTTCTTCGACGCCATCGCGCCGATCGTCCATCACGAGAGCATCGACCAATCGATCGCCTGGAAGCAGTCGCGCTACGACAAGGTCGGCCCTGGCAATGTCGAGGGCAGCGACGGCGCGGATTATTTCAACTGCCCGATGGACAAGCCGCAATACGAGGCCTTCGTCGCCGCGCTGCTTGCCGGCGAGAAGACCGAGTTCAAGCAGTGGGAGCACAACACGCCCTACTTCCAGGGCTGCCAGCCGATCGAGGTCATCGCGTCGACCGGGCCGCAGAGCCTGCGCTTCGGGCCGATGAAGCCGGTCGGCCTGCGCGACCCGCGAACCGGCCATCGCCCCTGGGCAGTGGTGCAGCTTCGCCAGGACAATGCGCTCGGCACGCTATGGAACATCGTCGGCTTCCAGACCAAGCTGAAACACGGTGAGCAGACGCGCATCTTCCGCACCATCCCCGGCCTGCAGAACGCCGAATTCGCGCGGCTGGGCGGTCTGCATCGCAACACCTTCCTCAACAGTCCGCTCCTGCTCGACGGAACCTTGCGCCTGAAGGCGATGCCACGGCTGCGCTTCGCCGGCCAGATCACCGGCTGCGAGGGCTATGTCGAAAGCGCCGCGGTCGGGCTGATGACCGGGAGATTCGCGGCAGCCGAGAGGCTCGGCCGCGCGCAGGCCGCTCCTCCGCCCACCACCGCGATGGGCGCACTGCTGGGCCACATCACCGGCGGCGCCGACGCCACGACCTTCCAGCCGATGAACATCAATTTCGGCCTGTTCCCGCCCATCGCCGGCAGCTTCAAGGGCAAGGAGCGCAAGCAGGCGATGGCGGTGCGGGCGCTGCGCGACTTCGACGAGTGGCTGAAGCCCACTCCCCTCGCGGCGGAATGAGACGGGGACGATCATGCGCCTGATGCAACCCGACCCTGCCGCAGCCCTCCTCGGGCTGCGCGCCATGAAGACGGTGGCATCGGCGTCGGGCGCACCCGGAAAGGCGCAACTCGCCCTGATGGAGGCAGCGCGGCGCGTGATCCTCCATATCGACGCCGACATCGCCACGCTGCTCCCTGTCACGCCTGCGGAACTGGCCGCGGGTTTTCCATCGGTGGACCTTCGCCACCAGTTCGTCCACGGGCTGATGGTCCTTGCCCTCGCCGACGGCGTGCCCTCGCGCGAGACGGTCGGCAGGGTCAAGGCCTTTGCCGAAGCACTGGGCATCGCCACACCGGAACTCACGAACCTGCGGCGGCTGGCCGAACAGCACATGACATTGTTCAAGCTCGACCTGCTGCGGCGCAGCCAGGTCGGCGACATCATGAGGAACCAGCTCGACCAGCACGGTGTCATGGCGCTGGCGAAGAGCATCCTGGGCATGCGCGGGCTGATCGAGGACGCCGGACTCGCCAGCCGCTACCGTGCCTGGGAGAAGCTGCCGGACGGCACGGTCGGCCGGTCGATGTGGGAGTATTTCCAGCGCAACGGGTTCGGCATGCCGGGCGAGCGGTTCGGCTTTCCCGAGGCCGGCCTCTATCACGACTTCTGTCACGTGCTGGGCGGCTACGATACCGATCCGCAGGGCGAACTCCAGGTCGCCTCGTTCACCGCCGGCTTCAAGCAGAACCGGCCCTACTACCTGATCCTGTTCGCCGTTCTGATTTTCAGCGCCGGGGTCAACGCCCGACCCACCTCCGGGGGCTTCACGACCGTGGGCGTACTGGGCGAGGCGGGAGCCGCCGAGCGAATGTTCGCAGCAATCGAACGCGGCGCCCTGGTGAGTACCGATCTTTCGGACAAATGGGACTACTGGCCCTACGTCGATATGCCGATCGAAGAAGCCCGGCGCCGGCTCAATATCGTTCACGCAGCCTGAACGACGGAAACATTCCGTAACGTCCCGCAACAGTGGGTAATCAAACGTTATTTCACATACGGGCGTCAGCGGAGTGAAATGGCCTCATCCCCTACCCTCGACGGAGTGAAACATGCAGGCCGTTCAGGAACTGGTCGCCCCCGCTACCATCGCCCCCGCCGCCCCCTCGCTGCAGTACGACGTGATGCGCGAGATCTTCGAATTGCTGGCGCCCTACAATCTCGGCGGAAAGCCGATCACGCCGCAGACGGTGATCTCCAAGGGCCTGACCGTCGATTCGCTCACGATCATGGACGTGATCATGGAGCTGGAAGACCGGTTCGACGTCACCATCCCGATGAACGTCGCGGCCGATATCGTCACCATCGACCAGCTCGCCGAAGCCGTCGTCTCGCAGCGCGGCCGGCGCTAAAACTCCCGACCTCATGAGATAAGTTCGCGAGCACGCGGTGTGGCGCGTGCTACATCGCCTGCAATGACACCCGCAGAACGCCGGCAGATGATGCTGGCCGGGCCGATCGTGCCCACCATCCTCACACTTGCAACGCCGAACGTCCTGAACGTGGCCATGCAGAGCCTCGTCAGCATCACTGACGGCTATTTCATCGGGCAGCTGGGTGTAATCGACCTCGCCGCCCTTGCGCTGGTGTTTCCGACCCAGATGACACTCGGCATGATGTCGGCCGGTGCCATGGGCGGCGGCATCTCCTCGTCGGTGGCGCGCGCGCTGGGCTCGGGCAACCGGGCAGGCGCTGAAGCTGCCGCAGCTCACGCGCTGGCCATCGCGATCGGCATGGCGATGCTGTTCGGCATCCTGTTCGTGGGATTCGGCCGCCAGATTTATGGCGCGCTGGGCGGCAGCGGCGCGGCGCTCGACCGCGCCGAAGCCTTCGCCACCATTCTCTTCTCCGGCTGCGTCGCGCATTGGGTCGCCAATTCCATGGCCTCCGTCCTGCGCGGTACCGGCGACATGAAGACCCCCGGCCTCGCACTGGTCGTGACGGCGGCCATCCAGATTCCGCTCACCGGCGCGCTGACCCTGGGCTGGTTCGGGTTGCCGGCTTTCGGCATCCGCGGTCCCGCCATCGCCGCGGTGATCGCCTTTGCCCTCGCCGCGGTCTGGATGCTGTCGAAGCTCACCGGCGAGAAGGCGGCGCTCAGGCTGCGCTGGCCGGTCGACGGCTTCCGCTGGCGCGCCTTCCGCGACATCCTGAAGGTCGGGCTGATCGCCTGCCTCGTGGTCATCCTGACCAACGGCACCGTGCTGGTCGTCACCGGCCTGATCGGCCGTGAGGGTGACGCCGCCATCGCGGGCTACGGCATCGGCTCGCGCCTCGAATACATGCTGATCCCGATCAGCTTCGGCATCGGCGCGACGCTGACGGCTCTGGTCGGCACCAACATCGGCGCCAAGCAGTATGCCCGCGCCCAGCGCATGGCCTGGACGGGCGCCTTTATGGCCGGCGCCGTCGCCGCCACGATCGGCATCATCGTCGCGATCTGGCCCGACCTGTGGCTCGGCCTGTTCACGTCCAATCCCGCCGCGCTCGCCTCGGGACGCCACTATCTCAGCATCGTCGGCCCGGCCTACGGCTTCTTCGGCCTAGCCATGGCGCTCTACTTCGCCTCGCAGGGAACCGGCGAGATGATCTGGCCGGTCGCCGCCAACCTCACCCGGATCACGATTGCAGGCGGCGGCAGCCTGCTCGCCCTCGACCATTTCGGCTGGGGCGTCTCAGGCCTCTATACCTGTGTGGCGATGGGCATCGTGGCTTTCTCGGCAGTGCTCGCCTTCTCGACCACGCGCCGCGCCTGGACGGGCCGAAGCTCAGCCTAGCCGGATCGACAGTTCGACATCGTCGGCGAAGGGCACCGACAGATAGCCCTGCGCCGGGGAGCGCACGCGCTCCAGGTACTCCGGGCTCCAGTCGGCATTGTCCGCGAGGACGAGCGCGCCCGGCTTCAGGTTTGGCTCCAGGAGGGCGAGGACCGCCGGATAGAGCCCCTTCGCACCGTCCAGCAGGACGAGGTCGATGACCGGCAGCAGGTTCTTTGCCAGCGTCTCCAGCGCATCGCCTTCGCGGATTTCGACCAGATCGGCGAGGCCGCCGGCTTCGACGTTGGCACGAGCGCGCGCGACCTTCGACGGCTCGAACTCGCAGGTGATGAGGCGGCCGCCGCCATTGTCCCGCAGCGCTGCGGCAAGGTGCAGGGTCGACACACCGAACGACGTTCCGAACTCGACGATCGTTCGGGCACCTGACGAGCGTGCCAGCATATAGAGCAACGTGCCGGTCTCGCGTGAGACGGCCAGCGGAAATTCCTTCGCCCGCTCGTAGAAGGCGCGGTAGTCCGTCTTGCTGGCCATCATCGCCGCGCGCTCTTCCGGCGACAGCGTCGCCATCTCCTGCCGCACGGCGCCGGTCGAAGCAGACGCTTCGGCAAACAGGCGTTCGAGGACCGGCGCAACTCGTGAATCATGAAGCGTGTTCATCGGTCTTTCCTTGTCGGTGTCCATGCGGCTAAAATACGAATGATTCGTCGCATTTTCGATTCGCGTTCCCCGAGCTCGCCATGGCTACTCGAAAAACAGCCCGTATTTCCTCGCGAAAAGAGCCCCGGCAGGCGCGCTCCACGCAGCTCGTGTCGGACATCCTCGAGGCGGCCATTCGCGTTTTGACGCGGGAGGGCGCGCGCCGTTTCACGACCGCGCGCGTCGCCGCGACGGCCGGCGTCAGCGTCGGCTCGCTCTACCAATATTTTCCCAACAAGGAAGCGATCCTCTTCCGTCTGCAGACCGACGAGTGGCGGCAGACCAGCGGCCTGATGCAGGACATGCTGGCCGATCCGACGTTGCCGCCTCCCGAGCGTTTGCGCGCGGTCGTAAAGGCTTTCTTCCGGTCGGAGGTCGAGGAGGCGGCGCTGCGCGTCGCACTCGACGACGCCGCACCGCTCTATCGCGATGCACCGGAGACCCGGGAGCATCGCCGCCAAGGCCGCCGCCGGGTCGCCCTGTTCATGCGCGAAGCGCTGCCTGACTTGCCGCCACGGGAACGCAGCGCCGCCGCCGACATCATGATCATGTCGATGGGCGCCGTCGGTGCTCAAATCTCGGAGGAGGGCCGTCCGACCGCCGAGGTCGACCGGCTCGCCTCGGCGATGGGCGATATGTTCACAGCCTATCTCGACCGGCTAAACTTCAGCACATCGGCCGCGGGCCGCGCAAAACGGGGCGGAGCGTGAAGACGATCCTCATCATCGGTATCGGCGCCGGCGACCCGGACTATCTGACGGTCCAGGCCGTCAAGGCGCTCAACCGCGTCGACGTGTTCTTCCTGATGGACAAGGGTCCGGCCAAGACCAAGCTGCGCGCCTTGCGGGACGAAATCTGCCGCCGCCACATCGCGCCGGGCCACCCTCACCGCTTCGTCGAAGCCCCGAGCCCGCCGCGCGACACTCGGCCGGCCGACTACCGCGCCAGCGTGGATGAGCTGAATGCCGCCAAGCAGATGGTCTTCGAGCAGATGATCGCGGCGATGGAGGATGGCGAAACGGCCGGCATCCTCGTCTGGGGCGACCCCATGCTCTACGACAGCACGATCCGCAACATCGAGGCGATTGAGGCGCGCGGCACGCATGCCATCCAGTTCGAGGTCATCCCCGGCGTCACCGCCGTCCAGGCCCTTGCAGCGCGGCACAGGATCCCCCTCAACCGGATCGCCGAGCCGGTCCTGCTCACCACGGGGCGCAAGCTCGCGGAAGGCTTTCCCGACGGCGTCGATAGCGCCGCCGTCCTCCTCGACGGCGAGGACACTTACAGGCACTTTGCCGAAGAGGAGATGGAGATTTACTGGGGTGCCTATCTGGGTACGCCGGACGAGATCCTGATCGCGGGCCGGCTGGCCGACGTCGCCGGAGAAATCCATCGTCGGCGGCATGCCGCACGCGAGAAGAACGGCTGGATCATGGATACATATTTGCTGCGAAAGACCGGTGTTTGACGCTTGTTCGGCCGGTGATCGCTTGGCATCGTGCGCGCCTTCAAACATCGGAGATCGGATATGAGCGACACCAACAAGATTTCGGGCCTGCAGCTTCGCTCCCTGATCTCCAAGGAAGGCCAGCTCGAACTCTCGCTCGCCAGGGTCGAGGTGCCCGAACCCGGCCCCGACCAGGTCGTGGTCAAGGTCGAGGCGACGCCGATCAACCCGTCGGATCTCGGTCTGCTGACCGGTCCCGCGGACCTGTCGAAGGCCACGTCCAGCGGAAGCGGTGATGACGTGAAAGTCACGGCTCCGGTTTCCGCCGCGGCGCTACCATTCCTCGCGACCCGGCTGGGCGAATCGATGCCCGTCGGCAACGAAGGCGCCGGCACCGTTGTGAAGGCGGGCTCATCGGAGGCCGCGCAGGCGCTCAAGGGCAAGCTGGTGTCGATGGTCGGCGGCTCGATGTACGCCCAGTACCGGGTGCTGAACGCGCGCGACTGCCAGCCACTGCCCGCCGGTACGACGGCCGCCGAAGGCGCCTCGTGGTTCGTCAATCCGCTGACCGCACTCGGCATGACCGAGACGATGAAGCGCGAGGGCCACAAGGCGCTGGTCCACACCGCCGCAGCCTCCAACCTCGGCCAGATGCTGAACAAGATCTGCAACGAGGACGGTATCGGCCTCGTGAACATCGTTCGCAGCCCCGAGCAGGCCAAGTTGCTGAAGGGCATCGGCGCCAGGCATGTCGTCGATTCGAGCGCCGCAACGTTCCAGGACGATCTCGTGCAGGCGCTGGTCGAGACCGGCGCCACCATCGCTTTCGACGCGATCGGCGGCGGCAAGCTCGCCAGCCAGATCCTCACCGCCATGGAAATCGCCATCAACAAGACCGCCACGACCTATAACCGCTACGGCTCGTCCGTGCACAAGCAGGTCTATGTCTATGGCAGCCTCAACACCGGCCCGGTCGAGCTGACGCGCAACTACGGCATGGCCTGGGGCGTGGGCGGCTGGCTGCTGACGCCGTTCCTTCAGAAGATCGGCCGCCCCGATCAGACGCGCCTGCGCGAGCGGGTGGTGAACTCGCTCAAGACGACCTTCGCCAGCCACTACACCCGGACCATTTCGCTGCAGGAAGCGCTCGACCTCCAGAACCTCGCCGCCTACTCCAAGCGCGCGACGGGCGAGAAGTTCCTGATCAATCCGAACAAGGCGTAACCGCGACATGGCGCGCGAAACCGGAGACAGTGTCCGCGGCCGCGCGCCGTACCTGCCGATCCACAAGCGGCCGAGGCTCGTCCTGCCGGGCAATGCTCGCGTCGCCGTATGGACGATCGTGAACGTCGAGAACTGGAGTCCGGCCGGTGCGATGCCGCGCACCGTCCTGCCGCCGCCGATGGGGCAACCGCTTCTGCCCGACGTGCCCAACTGGGCCTGGCACGAATACGGGATGCGTGTCGGCTTCTGGCGCTTCCTGGAAACGCTGAGCGCGCGCAAGCTCAAGGCGACGTTCGCCGTGAACGGCACGGCCTGTGAACTCTATCGCGAGGCCTGCCAGGCGGCGCACGAGGCCGGCTGGGACTTCATGGGCCATGGCTGGGTGCAGAAGCCGATGCACCGGGTCGAGGACCAAAAGGCCGCCATCGCCGACACGATCCGCGCCATCAAGGATTTTACCGGAAAGCCGCCGCGCGGCTGGGAGAGCCCCGGCCTCACCGAGACCGATGAGACGCTCGACCTGCTGGCCGAAGCCGGCATCGAATATGTCGCCGACTGGGTGATGGACGAGCAGCCGCTGCCGCTCAGGACGCGCGCCGGCGAGATCGTGTCCGTTCCCTACACTGTCGAGATCAACGACGTCGTCATCAGTGCCGTGCAGCAGCAGCCCTCGGACGAGATCTACCGGCGCGGCCGCGACCAGTTCGACCGGCTCTATCTCGACGGGCTGAAAGCGCCGCGCGTCATGGCGATCTCGATCCACCCGTATCTCACGGGCGTGCCGCACCGGATCAAGTATCTCGAAATGCTTTACGACTACATCCTCGGCCACCAGGGCGTCGTGATGTGGACCGGTGCCGAGATCCTCGACTGGTACCGCACGCAGGTGCCGGCGACGCGGTAGCCGGCCGAAGCGCGTTCACGCGCGCTTCGCCGCCGCTTCCTTCTCCGCCATCTTCTGCTTCAACTGCTCGGGCGTGAGACGGACGATGTGTTCGTTCTGATGGCTGAAGATGTCGTACTTGGCGACGTCGAGGTCCTCGAGCACGATCTCGCGGTCGAGCACCTTCTGCTTCCAGATGGCATGCTCGGCCTCGGCGGCATGGAACTCCGGCATCACCTCGCGGGCGAAGAGATCGAGCGAGTCGCAGATATCCTGGTGGCTCGTCTTGCCGGCCTGGTTCAGCAGGATCACCTGGTCGACCCTGCTGGCCTGGAACTGGCGCAGTTTGCGGCGGATAGTTTCGGGCGAGCCGATGAGCCCCGAGTCGAGCGCCTTCTTTTCCTCCGGCCCGCCGCGCCACGCCTGGTACTCGTCCCACAGGTTCGAGGTGCCCGGCGCATCGACGCCTTTGCGGCCGTAATAGGAGAGCGCGAAGATGAAGAAGGTCCAGCCGGCGGCCTTGGCCTCGGCCTCCTCGTCGGTGGGCGCGCACATGAAGCCCGACACCATCGCGACGTTCGGATTGCTCTGATAGTCGGCGAGCTTGTTCGAGTTGTTCAGCAGGTTGTTGTAGTACTTGTGCACCCAGGCACGCGCTGCTTCCGGCGTGACGAAGGTAAAGCCGAGCGCCCCCATGCCCCATTCGCCCGCCTTCCCGATCGTGGCGATGTTCGAGCAGGCGACCCACAGCGGCGGATGCGGCTTCTGGAACGGCTTGGGGATCACGTTGCGCGCCGGGAAGTCGTAATACTGGCCGTGGAACTCCCAGCTCTCCTTCGAGAACATCGGGACGATGGCCTTCACGGCCTCCTCCCAGCGCTCGCGCTTGTCGCGCACCCGGATATTGAAGGGATGCAGCTCGGCCGGCCCGGCCGCCTCGCCCATGCCAAGCTCGACCCGGCCGCCTGAAAGGAGATCGAGCGTGGAAACCTTTTCGGCAACGCGGTGCGGGTTGTTGGTGGTGAGCTGGATCACGCCGTGTCCCAGCCGGATGCGTTTGGTGCGCTGGCTGGCGGCACCGAGAAACACTTCCGGCGCGGAGGAGTGGGAATACTCCTCGAGGAAGTGATGCTCGACCTCCCAGGCGTAGTCGTAGCCGAGCCTGTCGGCGAGCTCGATCTGGGTGAGCGAGTCCTGCAGCAGCCGATACTCGCTCTTTTCCCCCCACGGCCGCGGCAGCTGATGCTCGTAGAAGATGCCGAACTTCATTGGGCGCTTCCTTCAGGCGGCTTTGCAGAAACCGGAGATACTCGAAACCAGCTTCGGCACCATCTGTTCGGGCACGTCATGGCCCCAGCCGGGAAAGGTCTCGATCTTCGCGCCGGGCACGAGGCTCGCCACGTCGCGACCGCACTCGACCGGCAGAAGCGGGTCGTCGTCGCCATGCAGCACCAGGGTGGGCACCTTCACGGTCTTCAGGAGATCCACGCGCGGGCCGGAGACCATGATCGCGAGATACTGCCGCGCGGCGCCCGGCGGGTAATAGCGGCGATCGATGTTGCGCTCGACCAGTTCACGCATCTTCGTCGGGTCGGTCGGATAGCCCGGGCTGCCAATCACCGTCCGCAGCTTGATGCCGTGCGCGACCAGCTGCTCGCGGGCCGGCCCCTCGGGCAGCGCCGACAGCATCGCCACAGCCTCGGGCTTGCCCATCGGCAGACCCAGGCGGCCGCTGGTCGACATGATGGAGACGAGCGACCGCGTGCGCTGCGGATAGGTCGCGGCAACCACCTGGGCGATCATGCCACCCATGGAGGCGCCGACCATGTGCGCCCGATCGATGCCGAGCGCATCGAGCAAGCCGATCGCATCGGCGGCCATGTCGCTCAGCAGGTAGGGTGCCTCGACCTTCTGGCCCTTCATCAGCTTGGCGAAGGCCCCCATCAAGTCGGGCACGCCCCACTTGTCGAAGTCCGTCGACAGGCCGACATCGCGGTTGTCGTAGCGCACGACGAAGAAGCCTTGCCGGGCCAACCCTTCGCACAGCGATTCCGGCCAGAGCGTCAATTGCGCCCCCAGGCCCATGATCAGCAACAGGGCCGGGTCGCCCTTCTCGCCGAATGTCTCGTATTCGATCTCGATGCCGTTGGCCTTCGTCTTCGCCACGCTTCCTCCGGGGTTGTCCGTCAGTATCGCCCGCGCTTGGCCGCCCACCAATAGGCCAGCGGCCGCCGCAGCGGCCCCATCGGCCGGTCGAGAGACAATGCCGGCAGGAGGATCGGGAGCGTCCGGGAATCGACTTTGCGGCGAAGCGCCCGCGCATCGCCCACGAGCTGGTCGCGCTCGGCCCCCTCGCCCATCAGCCAGGCCGCGCCGACCGCGTGCGCCGCCTGCCGCGAAACGGCATCCTCGACACCCAGCACCGCCAGTTCGAGATCGGCCAGCGCGTGCCCGGCGACCATCACGTCGAGCGGACCCTCGATCTCCTCCTCCCGGGCGTCGATCAGCCTGACCAGGCTTTCGAGCGCGAGTCCGTGCCGCCGCACGGTTTCGCCGAGCACATCGACGATGGGCTGCGCCCTCGGCTTTCCGATGCCGACGGCCTCGGCCATCGCCTCGCGCCACCATTCCAGGCGAATACGCGCCAGCATCGGCTCCTTCGTCACGCTCCGTGTGCGCGCCAGTTCATGATCGAAGGCCAGCAACGCCAGCAGCCCGCCGCGCTGCGGTTCCGGGGCAAAAAGGGCCGCCAGGAAGCGCTCGCGGTCCGCGCCGCGCACCAGGTCGAGCACGTAGCGATGCGAGGCCTCGGAGGCGCGGTAGCTGTTCGGTTGGGTTTCGGGCATGGCGACTGGGCTGGGGGTGCGACCGTTGAACGCAGGCGAGGTTCAGCTTACAATATGACCATCGGGGATTCTTCAATCCTCTCAATAAGATAAAAGGGGATGTTCAACATGGGTGCCTTGTTTACCTCTCTGGGGCGCACCGTTTCCGCAGGCATCGTGCTTCTGATTTTGATCGTCGTCGGTGCCGGTGCCATGACCGGAACGGCGATCAAGATCGATCATTCCTATGCGACGGTGATCATGCGATGGCTGCACGTTGTTTGCGGCATCATGTGGATCGGCCTGCTCTGGTACCTCAACTTCGTGCAGGTGCCCACCATGCCGAAGATCCAGCCGGCCGAAAGCCGGACCGCGATCACCAGGTTCATCGCCCCGACCGTGCTCTGGTGGTTCCGCTACGCCGCCCTCGCCACCGTCATCACCGGCCTGCTGCTGGCCACGATGAACAAGTACATCGTCGACGCGCTCACCCTGCGTCCGGGCTTCGTGATGATCGGCATCGGCATGTGGATGGCCATGGTCATGGCCTTCAACGTCTGGTTCATCATCTGGCCCAACCAGCAGAAGATCCTGGGCCTCGTCGAGGCGACTGCCGAGGAAAAGGCCGCGGCCGCGCCGCGCGCGCTCTATGCCAGCCGCTTCAACACCATGTTCTCGATCGGCATGCTCTACTGCATGGTGGCGCAGCAGAACGCGCCGATCTGACCGGCGGCGACACGAACAATAAACGGGGCCTGGGGAGGCCCCGTTTTCATGTCACGGCGCCTCCAGCCACGCCCTACAGCGGGATGAGTGCTGCCGCCACCCGACGGCCCTCGGCCAGCAGCACGTTGTAGATGCGGCAGGCCGATCCCGTGTCGACGATTTCGATCCCCATGCCGGCCGCCTTCAGCTCAGCCCGCAGATCGGGCGGCACGAAGACCGCACGCGCGCCGCAGCCGAGCACCAGGATCTCCGTCGGGGTCGCCGCTTCCCGCAGCGGCGCGAGGCTCTCGAGCGAAAGGCCCTCGGCGCGCGTCACACTCCAGGGATAGGTCGCCGACGGCGTCACGAGCACCGGCGACTGCCATTCCCGCTCGCTGATCAGGAAGCGACCGGGACCGTAGCTGCGAATGTACTGGACCTGCTTCGGGTCCGGTGTCGGCAGGCTCTTGTCGGCGGGTCCCGGGAGCGGCGGCTTCACGCCCCGGCCTGCTCCGTCTTGTCGGCCTTGTCCGCCTTGTCGTCGGCGGGGCGAAGCTGGTCGGCGCGCAGGCCGAGATAGACGAGGCCCGCACAGGCGACCCAGACCGAAGAATAGGTGCCGACGATGACGCCCCACAGCATCGCGACCGAGAAGCTGTGCAGCACCGGCCCGCCGAACAGAACCAGCGCTCCCACGGCGACGAAGACGGTTGCCGAGGTCATCATCGTGCGCGACAGCGTCTCGTTGATGCTCTGGTTGAGGAGATCGAGCAGCGGCATCTTCTTGTACCGGCGCATGTTCTCGCGCACGCGGTCGAAGATCACCACGGTGTCGTTGATCGAGTAGCCGGCGATGGTCAGCACCGCGGCCAGAGCAGTCAGGCTGAAATCGAGCTGGAACAGCACGAAGATGCCGACGGTCGAGATGACGTCGTGCAGCATGGCGATCAGCGCGCCGATCGCGAACTGCCACTCGAACCGCACCCACACGTAGATGGCGATCGCGACCATCGTGGCGATCACGGCCCAGATGCCGCTCCGCATCAGCTCGTCGCCGATCTTCGGGCCGACCGACTCGGTGCCGCGCAGCTCGTAATTGGCGCCGATCGCATCCTCGACAAGCTTGATCGCGACCTGCTGGCACCATTCTGCGCGCTGCTCGACCGACATGTCGATCTTGGCGGTGTTGGTCGTCCCGCGGGGAAGCTGGCGCTCCTGGAGGGTCAGCCCCGCACGGCTCACCGCATCGCGCCAGTTGGCGGCGTCGAGCGCGGTCGGCGAGGTGAACTCGACGTCGCCGGTGCCGGCGGCCCCCGGCTTGACCTGCCAGCCCTGGCCGGCACGCTTCTGCATGACGCGCTGGGCGCCCGCGACGCACTGGTTGTCGCCCTCCTGGCGCTGGACGCGGATCAGCACGGTGCTGGGATCGCCGAATTCCTGCAGCGAGACCTCGCCGACACCGAGGGCGCCGACCGTGTTGCGCAGCTGGTCGAGCTCGGCCTTGCCGTCCCTGGCCTTGGCCTGGATGGCGATGCCGCCCTTGAAGTCGATGCCGAAGTTCAGGCCGATCGTCAGCACGCCGACGATCGAGACGATGTTGATCAGGGTCGAAATGACCAGCGCGGCGCGGCGCTGGCCGAGGAAATCGAACTTCCTCTTGAAGGCGAATAGGCGGACGGGCTTCCACATGGCTGCGCCTCAGATCACGAGTTCTGTCGGACGGCGCCAGCGCACCCAGACCGCGAGCAGCATGCGGGTGAAGATCGTCGAGCTGAACATCGAGGTGATGATGCCGAGCGTCAGCGTCGTCGCGAAGCCGCGGATCGGACCGGAGCCGAAGCCGAACAGCAGGACACCGGCAATGAGGGTCGTCAGGTTGGCGTCGACGATCGCCGACATGGCTTTTTCATAGCCCGTGGCCAGCGAGCTGAACGGGGAGCGGCCCAGGGCCTTCTCCTCGCGCACGCGCTCGTAGATCAGCACGTTGGCATCGACCGCAAGTCCGGCCGTCAGCACGAGGCCCGCGATGCCCGGCAGGGTGAGCGACGCGCCAAGGATGGACATGCCGGCAAACACCATCAGGAGGTTCACGAGCATCGCCAGGTTGGCGAAGCCGCCGAACACCGGGCCGTAGGCCACGAACATGAAGATCGCCACCAAGAGGGTGCCGGCGAGCGCCGCGACCGTGCCGGCCTGGATGGCATCGGCGCCGAGGTCGGCGCCGACGGTGCTTTCCTGGATGATCGTCAGCGTCGCGGGCAGCGCGCCGGAGCGCAGCAGGAGCGACTGTTCCTGCGTCTGCTGGGTCGTGAAGCTGCCGGTGATGATGCCGCTGCCGCCGCAGATCGCGCTCTGCACGACCGGTGCGCTGATGATCTCGCCATCGAGCTGGATGGCAAGGCGCTTTCCGATGTTGGCGCGCGTGGCGGCGCAGAAGGCCCGGCCGCCGGCCGAATTGAAGGTGAAGCTGATGATCGGGCGGCCGCCCTGCTGCTGCTCGAAGGTGGCCTTGGAATCGTCGAGGTCCTCGCCGCCCACGACCACGCGCTTCAGCACGGGAAGGCACTGCGGCTGGTAGCGACGGCAGATCTGTTCCGGCGACAGGCGCGGGTTGGCGGCCTGGATGTCCTCCCACGCCTTCGGATTGGTACGGCGCAGTTCCTGCATGCCCTCGCGCGTCGGCACCAGGAAGGTGGTGGGCGGCACGGTCTGCGGGATGTTCTGGCCGGTCGCGGCGACATCCTCGTTGACCAGATGGAAGGTGAGCTTGGCGGTCTGGTTGATCTTGCGCTTGAGGTCGGTCGTGTCCTTGATGCCCGGCACCTGCAGCAGGATGCGCTCGTCGCCCTGGCGCGTGATGGTGGGCTCGAGCGTGCCGGTCTCGTCGACGCGGCGGCGAAGGATTTCGATCGACTGGTCGATCACTTCCTTCTTCTTCTTCGCCATCTCCTGATCGGAATAGGCAACCCGGATCGTGTCGCCCGCGCCGGAAATCGCGAGCGAGGGATCGACGGCGCGGATCGCCTCGATCGCCTTGCTGCGATTGGACTCGTCACGCAGGTTGATGACGAGGGCCCGGCCCGGCTCGACCGTCACGTCCTTGAACGGGACCTGCTGCTTGCGCAGCTCGGCGCGCATCGAATCGGACAAATTGGTCAGGCGCTCGTTCATCACCGAGCGCAGATCGGCTTCCAGAAGGAAGTGCGCACCGCCGCGCAGGTCGAGGCCGAGGTTGATGCGGCTGTTCGCATACCAGTGCGGCATGTGGTCGAGCACGCTGGACGGCAGCAGGTTGGGCAGCGCGAACAGCGCCGACAACAGCGTGATGCCGGCTATGACGATCGTCTGCCAGCGCGGAAGATTGAGCATGCCGACCTAAGCCCTTCTGCGGCCGTTACTTCTTGCCGCCGCCGAACAGGCTGCCCAGCAGGCTCTTGCGCTCCGGCGCGGGGGCCGGCGGCGGCAGCATGGGCTTCTCGTCCTCTTCGCTGCTGTCCTTCGGACCGCGCACCGATTCACCGCGCGTCAGGATGTCCGTGATGGTCTGCTTGATGATGCGAACCCGCACGCCCTCGGCAAGTTCGACCTGGACCTCGTTGTCGGAGATCACCTTGGTGACGAGGCCGATGATGCCGCCGCCGGTGACGACGCGGTCGCCGCGCTTCACGCCGGCCAGCATCTCGCGCTGGGCACGAACCTTGGCCTGCTGCGGACGGATGAGCAGGAAGTAGAAGACGACGAAGATGAGGACCAGCGGGAAGAGCTGGACGAGGAAATCCCCGCCACCGCCGCCTGCACCCTGCGCCCACGCCTGCGAAATGAACATCTTCTGCTCCCGAATCTTCCGGCCGTCGAAAAAGCGCGCGGACTATAGCGGTCTTGCCCCGCTTTGCAACGCAAGCGGGGGGCGATATGGTCGCCCCCCTTTTCTGCGGCCGGCGACGATGGATCAAGACCTTAAAGCCACTATTTCACGCATTGCGGCAGCCCTCGACCGACTGGCGCCCCCGACTCCTCCCGGCGCGGACATCAACGCCGCCGAAGCCTATGTCTGGCACGCGGCCGGCCATCGCCTCGAGGCGGTGCCGAAGGTCAACCGCGTGAACCTCGACCTCCTGGTCGGCATCGACCGCCAGAAGGAGACGCTGGTCGAGAACACCCGGCGCTTCGCCAAGGGCCTCCCGGCCAACAATGCCCTGCTCTGGGGCTCGCGCGGCGCGGGCAAGAGCTCGATCGTGAAGGCGGTGCACGCCCACGTGAACCGCGAGATGGGCGGACCACCGGGCCCGCTGGCGCTGGTCGAGATCCATCGCGAGGACATCCCGTCCCTGCCCGCCCTGCTGACCATGATCCGCGACTCGAACCGTCGCTTCATCGTGTTCTGCGACGATCTCTCGTTCGACGGCCAGGATGCCGCCTACAAGTCGCTGAAGGCCGTGCTCGATGGCGGCATCGAGGGAAGGCCGGATAATGTCGTCTTCTATGCGACCTCGAACCGGCGCCACCTGATGCCCCGCGACATGATCGAGAACGAGCGCTCGACGGCGATCAATCCGTCGGAGGCCGTCGAGGAGAAGGTCTCGCTGTCGGACCGCTTCGGCCTGTGGCTCGGCTTCCACAATGCCGACCAGGACACGTTCTTCTCGATGATCGAGGGCTATTGCGAGTTCTACGGGCTCGACGTGCCGAAGGACGAGTTGCGCAAGCAGGCGGTCGAATGGTCGATCACCCGCGGCTCGCGTTCGGGTCGCGTCGCCTGGCAGTTCATCCAGGAAACCGCCGGCCGGCTCGGCAAGAAGCTGGGGTAACGAGGGAGCAACCGGGATGAGCGATCCCGAAGACGTGATGTTCTCGCCCGCGGTGAAGGCGGAGCAGACGCGTCTCGGGTCGCGCGCCCAGTTCGAGGGCCGGACCTGGAACACGGAGATCACCGACGATCTCCGCCAGTTCCTCGGCGTCATCGACACGTTCTTCTTCTCAACGGCCAGCGCCGACGGCCGACCTTATGTACAGCATCGCGGCGGGCCTCCCGGCCTCCTGAAGCCGATCGGCACCCGCACGCTGGCCTTCGCCGACTTCGCGGGCAACCGTCAGTACATTTCGCTCGGTCATCTGCGCGAAAACGACCGCGCCCACATTTTCATCCTGCATTTCGCCACGCAGCAGCGGCTGAAGCTCTGGGGCCGAGCCCGCATCGTCGAGGGCGACCTCGAACTGATGGAGCGGCTGGTCGACCCGCGCTACCGCGCGCGGCCGCAGCGGGCGATCGCCTTCACCATCGAGGCCTGGGATATCAATTGCCGGCAGCATATCCTGCCCCGCTACAGCGAGCCTGAAATCGCGCCGGCCATCGACCAGCTCGCGAAGCGGATCAAGGAGCTGGAAGAAGAAGTGGCTCGGCTGAAAGGCCAATAATTAGGCACAGTCCTTGCTTCCCTCGATTTCGACCCAGGGGAGCCCTCATGAACAAATCGCCCACGACCAGGTCCCGGACCGCCGTCCTCAACCGCCGCACCATCCTCGCTGCCGCGGGCGCCGCCACGGCCGCCCTCGCCGCGCCGCGCATCCTGCACGCGCAGGGGAAGGAACTCGTGGTCGGCGGCGCCGCCAGCCACAAGGGCTTCGTCGAAACCATCATTGCCCCGGTCGTCGAGAAGAAGTTCTCCTGCAAGGTCGTGTTCGAGGGCTCCCGCTCGCTGGTCAACCTCGAGAAGATGCAGAAGAACAAGGACAAGCAGTACCTGTCGGTCGTCATGATGGACGATCCGGTCATGATCCCGGCCGTCGCCGAGGGCCTGCTCGCCCCGCTGACCGCCGCCAAGGTACCGAACCTTGCTGCCCTGAAGCCGGGCACGATCCACATGGACGGCATGTGGTGCAACTACCTCCAGCCCTGGCTGGGTATCGCCTACAATCCAAAGGCCATGAAGACGGCGCCGACCTCATGGGCCGATGTCTACGATCCCAAGTACAAGGGCCGGGTCATCCTGCCGTCGCTGCAGAACACGGAAGGCCTCGCCAACCTGTTCATGGCGGCCTTCCTCGCCACCGGGAAGCCGATGGCCGAGGCGCAGAAGGACATCGACGCCGGCTTCAAGAAGCTGGTGACCATCAAGCCCAACCTGCTGACCGCCTACACGCAGATGCCGCAGGCCTACAACCTGCTGGAACAGGGCGAGGGATTCATGATCTCGAGCGCGATCTCGCAGGTCGCGCTCGAGCGCAAGGCCGCCGGCGCGCCGGTCGAGATCGCCGTCCCGAAGGAAGGTATCTTCGCCATGCCGTCGGGCGTCGCGCTGGTGAAGGGCGGACCGCAGCCCGAATTGGCCGCCGGCTACATCAACGAGATGATCGGGCCGGAGATCCAGGCCAAGCTCTCGGCGGCCACCTACTCGCTGCCGACCAACAAGGACACACCCGTGCCGGCCGGCGCGCCGACCAACGCCACCATCTTCGGCATCGACTGGAAATTCGTCGCCGACAATCGCGCCGACTGGGTCAAGCGCTGGGACCGTGACATGGCGATGTAGTCGAGAGGCCGCGTCGTGACTTCCGACTCCTTTCTCGATGTCGCCGGGGCCGAAAAGTCCTTCGGCGGCGTGACCGTGCTGGGCGGCGTCGACCTCGAGGTCGCCGCCGGCGAGTTCATCTCGCTGCTCGGCCCCTCGGGATGCGGCAAGACCACCTTGCTGCGCATCGTCGCCGGCCTTCTCGCAGCCGACCGCGGCACCATCCGGCTCGACGGCGAAGAGATCGGCGCCCGGCCGCCGCACCGGCGCGACGTGGGCGTCGTGTTCCAGAACTATGCGCTCTTCCCGCACCTGACGGTCGCCGAGAACATCGCCTTCGGCCTCAAGGCGCGAAAGCACCCGGCTGGCGAGATCGGCCCGACGGTGCGTCGCTTCCTGTCACTGGTCCGTCTCACGGACTTCGCCGACCGCTCCGTGCGCGCTTTGTCGGGAGGCCAGCAGCAGCGCGTCGCGGTCGCGCGGGCGCTGGCGGTGAAGCCCAAGCTGCTGCTGCTCGACGAGCCCTTCTCCGCACTGGACCGCAAGCTGCGCGAGAACATGCAGATCGAGTTGCGCCGCCTGCTGCGCGAGCTCGGCATCACCGCCGTCTTCGTCACGCACGACCAGGACGAGGCGCTCACCATGTCGGACCGGATCGCGGTGATGAACAGGGGGGCGATCGAGCAGCTGGCGGAGCCGGCCACGATCTACCGCTCGCCCGCGACCGCCTTCGTGCTGGAATTCGTCGGCCTCTCCTCGCGCCTCAACGGCACGGTGGTGGGTCAGGACCATGACCATGTGATCGTCGATACCGCCTTCGGACCCCTGCGCGCGGCAGGCAGCTTCGTGACCGGAGCGCCGGTCGTGCTGGCGGTGCGGCCCGAGCGCATCAAGGTGAACACCGGCGGCGACTACGCGCTGGTCGCCCGCCTGCGCGACGCCGTCTTCCAGGGATCCAAGGTCCAGCTTCATTTCGAGGCGAAGGACGGCGACCACCTCATGGTCGAGACCGCCGATCTTTCCGACGGACTACCCCCGCCCGGCACGGAGATGCGTCTGAGTTGGGCCGTCGCCGACACGCTGATCTATCCGGCGTCATGACGACGAAAGGCGCTGCCTCGCCCTGGCGGGATCCCGTGGCACTCCTCGCCGTGCCCGCCGTCCTCTATCTGTTGGTCGTCTACGCTTTCCCGCTGCTCTGGCTCTTCATGAAGAGCCTGACCGGCCCCACCGGGCTCACGGTCCAGCCCTACGTTTCCTTCCTGAGCGACCCCTTCAACTGGCGCATCGTCGGCAACACGCTGCGCGTCGCTGGCTGGGTCACTCTCGTCTGCTTCCTGATCGGCTATCCCGCCGCGTTCGCGCTCGCGCGTGCCGGTGCCTTACTCCAGATCGTGATGCTGGTGTCGATCATCCTGCCGCTCTCGATCGGCGCGGTGGTCAAGGCCTTCGCCTGGCAGATCGTCCTGCGTCGCGATGGTGTCGTCGCGCAGCTGCTCGTTGGCGTCGGCATCTGGGACGAGCCGCAGCGGCTCTTGTTCACCGAGACCGGGCTAGTGCTGGGCGCGGCCAACATCTTCCTGCCCTTCATGATCCTGCCGATCTATTCCGTGGTGAAGCTGATCAATCCGCGCCTCAGCGAGGCCGGCGCGACCCTGGGCGCCACGCCTCTCTATCGCTTCACCCACGTCACCCTGCCCCTCACCCTGCCGGGCGTCGTGTCAGGCGTCGCTTTCGTCTTCTCGATGAGCGTCTCGATGTTCGTCATTCCCTCGCTGCTGATCGGCGACCGGTTCCAGACTCTCTCGACCCTGATGGGCCGCTCCTTCCTGCTGATGCGCAACGAGCAGCTCGGCTCGACCACGGCGGTCATCCTGCTGGTGCTGGCCGTCTCAATCGTCGTCGGATCGACGTGGCTCGCCCGTCGACTCGGAGGCAGCGCCACATGACCGTCCTCGAACGCCTCTCGCAGTATGTCGTCTGGGCAATCGCGGGTTTCACCGTCGTCTTCCTGATGACGCCGCTGATTGTCACCGTGGCGGTGTCGTTCGGCTCCTCGACCGTCTTCACCCTGCCGCCGCCGGACTGGTCACTGCGCTGGTATGAGCGCCTGGCCAACATGCGCGGCCTGTTGCCCGCGCTCGTCGTCTCGCTGCAGATCGCCGCCGTCTCGACGGCCATCGCCATGGTGCTCGGCACCCTGTGCGCCATCGCCCTCGTGCGCGGCCGCTTCCCGGGGCGCGAGACGATCTCGACCTTCCTCGTCTCGCCGCTGATGCTGCCGGGCCTGGTCATTGGCATCGCGATGCTGCAGGGCTTCAAGGCGATGGGCCTGCGCGACGTCTATGGCAGCCTGCTGGTCGCACACGTCGTCATCACCCTGCCCTATGTCGTGCGCACCGTCGTCGGCGCGCTGTCGCTGTTCGACTTCTCGCTGATCGATGCCGCACGGACCCTGGGCTGCTCCTATCCGGCGGCGCTGACGCGCGTGCTGGTGCCGGCGCTGGCGCCGGCGTTCCTCACCTCGGGCATGTTCGCGTTCCTCGCCTCGATGGACAATTACCCGATCTCGATCTTCTTCACCGACGCCTGGACCAAGACTCTGCCGATCCAGATGCTGCAATATGTCGAGGAGCGGCCCGATCCGACCATCGCCGCCATCTCGGCTTGCCTCGTCCTCCTGGCGATCGTGGCCCTGGTGATCGGCGACCGACTCGTGGGCTTGCGCAAGCTCGCCGACTTCTAAGAATGGCCTCATGAAAATTCTCGTCGCGAATCCCAACACGTCCACGGGCGTGACCGACCGCCTGGTCGCGGCCGGCAAGCTGGTCGCCAGCGCCGGCACCGAACTTCAGCCGATGACCGCGCCGCGCGGCGTGCCCTATATCGCCACGCGCGCCGAAGCCGCGATCGGCAGCGCCATGATGCTGGAGATGCTGGCCGAGCGGCGCGGCACCTTCGATGCCGCCATCGTCGCGGCCTTCGGCGATCCCGGCCTCGGCGGTGCGCGCGAGCTTTTCGACTTCCCTGTCGTCGGCATGGCCGAGGCGGCGATGCTGGTGGCCTGCACGCTCGGGCGGAAGTTCGCGATCGTGAGCTTCGCCAAGGCACTCGAACCGTGGTTCGCGGAAATCGTCGACTGGCACGGAATGTCCGGCCGCTGCGCCTCCATCCGCACGCCCGACGAGGGCTTCCGCTCGATTGACGACGTTCAGCACGAGAAGGAACAGGTGCTGATCGATCTCGCGCTGGGCACGGTGAAGAACGACGGCGCCGACGTCGTCATCCTCGCCGGCGCCCCGCTCGCGGGTCTCGCCAACACCATCCGCGATCGCGTGCCGGTGCCGCTGGTCGACGGCATCCAGGCCGCGGTGACGATGGCCGAGGGGTTGGTGCGCCTCAATCCGCGCAAGGCGACCTTGGGAACATACCGCCGTCCCGCCGCCAAGGACTCCAAGGGCCTCGCCGGTCCGCTGGCCGATGTGATCGGCCACAAGGAGTCGTGAGCACGATGCGCGACCTCAAGGGCTACGGCCGCACGCCGCCCGACCCGAAGTGGCCGACCAACGCGCGCGTGGCCGTCTCCTTCGTGATCAACTTCGAGGAAGGCGCGGAGATGTCGTTGTCGGCGGGCGACGCCCACAACGAGAAGGTCTACGAAGTCACCGACGAGGTCGTGGGCGTGCCCGACCGATGCATGGAATCGCATTTCGAGTACGGCACCAAGGCCGCTTGGTGGCGGATTGCCGATTCGCTTGAGCGACTCGGTGTGCCGGCGACCGTCAGCACCTGCGGCCTCGCCGCCGAACTCTCGCCCTGGCTGATCCAGGATGCCGTGGCACGCGGTCACGAGATCTCCTGCCATGGCTGGCGCTGGGAAAAGCATGCCCATATGGAAGAGGCGCAGGAACGCGAGATCATTGCCCGCACCGTCAAGGCGCTGACCGAGATCGCCGGCACACGCCCGGTCGGCTGGCACACGCGGTCCACGCCCTCGCCCAACACGCGCCGCCTGCTCGTCGAGGAAGGCGGCTTCCTCTACGACAGCGACGATTACTCGGACGACCTGCCTTTCCACGTCGAGGTCGAGGGAAAGCGGCACCTGGTGCTGCCCTACAGTTTCGACACCAACGACATGCACTATCACCAGGGCTTTCACCGCTTCGTGTCAGCGCGCGATTTCGCCGACTACACGAACGACGCCTTCGACACGCTGTGGACCGAGGGCGAGCGGTCTCCGAAGATGATGTCGATCGGCCTCCACCTGCGCATGATCGGCCGCCCCGGCCGCATCGCTGCCCTCGACCGCATCGTGTCGCACATGAAGCAGAAGGGCGGCGCCTGGTTCGCGACGCGCCGGCAGATCGCCGAGCACTGGATCGCGCGTTTCAAGGACTCATAGCTGGGAGCGCGCCACTCCAGTGGCGCTCTTCCTCGGTACTCGCAAAGATCATGAGCCCCACTGGAGTGGCGCGCTCCCAGCGCATGATCTTTCGTGAGACTCTAACCCTTCACCTTCGGCCGAACGATCTTGATCGTGGAGGTCGAGTGGACGATCAGGCGGCCCTTCTCGTCCTTGAGGTCGCCGTCGAGGAATCCGACTGTCCCGCCCCAGCGCATCACGCGGCCCTCGGCGTAGACGATCCCCGGTCCCATCGCCTCGAAGAAGCTGATCTTGAGTTCGAGAGTCGGCACGGCGACGCCGAGCTTGCCCTTGACGATGGCGGCGTTGGCCATGGCCGTGTCGACCATGCCTGTGAGGAAGCCCCCCTGGCAGATGCGACCCTGCGAGTGGCAGAAGGCCGGCACGACCTCGAAGCGGAAACGTGCGTAGCCGCGCGTCGAGTCGATATCGAGCAACTCGCCGTTCAGCGTCTTCAACGCCTCCGGCGGATTGGCACGCAGGATTTCCAGGATTTCCGAATCGTGGACGAAATCCTTGGGAACATGATGGAAGTCGGGATGGGCTGAACTCATTGCGGCCGGACTATACCGGAGGGGCAGCCGGCTGCACCCTCCGCAGCGGGTCGACGAGGTTCACGTTTCGGCGGTCGAAAGGTCGGCATAGACCGCACCGCCGGGAAACCGGCGACGACCGCGGCGCGCATGCGCTACAACACCTGCCCCGGGGATCATACGATTTCACCGCAAGAGATGAGCTTCAAGGTCCACATCGCCTCCGCCGGCCGCACGATCGACGTGCCACCCGGCGCCACCATCCTGGAGGCCGCGCTCGATGCCGGCATCTCCTTTCCGTTCGGCTGCCAGTCCGGCAACTGCGGCGCCTGCAAGTCGCGCCTCGTGAAGGGCGAGGTGACGATGGGCGGCTATTCCGAGTTCGCGCTTTCCGACGACGAAAAGGCGCAAGGCCTGATCCTTGCTTGCCGTGCCGTCCCGGCCGGTGAGAGCGAAGTCGCCTGGATGGAGGAAGACGACCTGATCGTCCATCCGCGCCGCCTCCTCGCCTGCAAGGTCGTCTCCCTCGACGATGCCACGCACGACGTCAAGCGTATCCGGCTCGAGATCGTCTCGGGCGGTCCGTTCGATTTCTCGGCCGGACAGTTCGCGTCCGTCACCTTCGAGGGCTGCCCGCCGCGCGACTATTCGATGGCGAACGTCCCGGGCGATCCGATCCTCGAATTCCATGTCCGCCGCACCGCGGGCGGCGCCACCAGCGCGCATGTCTCGGAAAGGCTGAAGGTCGGCGATGCCGTTCATGTCGAAGGACCGTTCGGCGCTTCCTATCTGCGCGAGGCCCATCGCGGCCCGATCATCGCCGTCGCGGGAGGGTCTGGCATGGCGCCGATCAAATCGGTGGTCGAGCGCGCGCTGCAGAAGGCGCTGCCGCAGCACATCTATTTCTATTTCGGCGTCCGCGGCGAACGCGATCTCTACTTGCACGACCACTTCGCGACCCTCGCCGGGAAGCACAGGAACCTGCATTTCGTACCCGTGCTGAGCGAAGGCGGCGCTTCCAGCCTGCGGCAAGGCCTGGTCCACGAAGCCGTCGCTCAGGACTTCGATGAGGTCGATGGCTGCAAGGCCTACATCGCCGGTCCGCCGGTCATGGTCGAGGCCGCGACCCGGTTGCTGGAACAGCGGGGCATGCGGCGTCTCGATATCCACGCCGACGCCTTCTACACGGCGGCGGAGATGGCGAACGCGGGCAAGAAGACAGGCGCGGACCAATGAGCGGCCTTCTTCAAGGCCAGGTCGCCATCGTCACCGGTGCCGGCCGCGGCATCGGCCGCGCCATCGCAGACCAGCTGGCGGCCGCAGGGGCTCAGATCATCGTGGCCGACAACGGCACCTCGAGCGCGGGCGACGGCAGCGATCCGGAAGTGGCCCGCGCGACGGCCCGGGAGCTGAACGACAAGGCGGGCCGCCAGTGCGCCCTCGCCTTCACCGAGAGCGTCGCATCGCCCGGCGTGGCAAGGCAACTCGTCGACCTCGCGTTGAAGGCGTTCGGTGGCGTCGACATCGTCGTGAACAACGCCGCGATCCAGCGCAACGCGCCTGTCTTCAGTGCCGACGCCGCCGACTGGGATGCGGTGATCCGCACCAATCTTTCCGCCGCCTTCTACCTGACGAGCGCGGCCTCCCGGATCCTGCGTTACCGGGGCAAGCCGGGCCGCATCGTCAACATCGTCTCGTCGGCCGGCCTCTCCGGCGCCCTCGGCCAGGCCGCCTATGCCAGCGCCAAGGCCGGCCTGCTCGGCCTGACGCGCGTCGCGGCGATGGACCTCGCCGACGCGCAGATCACGGCCAACGCCGTGTTGCCGTTCGCAGGCATCGAGCCCGCCGACGTCGCGCGGCTGGTGACGGCGCTCTGCTCACCGGCCGGCAGTCCGATCACCGGCCAATTGCTGGGCGTGCGCGATCGGGAGGTCTTCCTGTTCGGCCAGCCGCGGCCGGTCGCCCGCCTCGAAGCAGGCGCACCGGATGCGCTCGCGGGCGACATCGCCAGCAAGCTCGGCAGCCAGCTTGCAGATCCCTTCGTCCTGTGAAGGAGAGGCACCCATGAACTCCTACACGGCCCCGCGCCGCACCGTCGGGCGGCTGAAGCGCCCGTTCGGCGATCTCTACTACGAGGTCTCAGGCAGCGGGCCGGCAATGCTCTTCGCCCACGGGCTGGGCGGCAATCACCTGAGCTGGTGGCAGCAAGTGGCGCATTTCGCGCCCCGATACACTTGCGTCACCTTTGCCCATCGTGGCTTCGCGCCGTCCGATCCGGTGCCGTCGGGTGTCGATCCCGCCGACTATGCCGGCGACATCGCCGCCCTGATCGAGCATCTCGGGTTTTCCGATGTCTGCCTCGTCGCGCAGTCGATGGGCGGTTGGACGATGCTGGAACACGCGCTCGCGCATCAGGATCGCGTGAAGGCGCTGGTGTTGAGCTCGACGTCGGGCACGATCGACCGGCGAGGCGCCGATCCGACGGAGGGCAGCGCCTACGACGCCTGGCTCGCGAAGGCCGAAGCCGCGATCGCCGACGGCATGACCCGCGGCATCCATCCCGCGATGGGCGAGCGCGCGGCGGAGCGCTTTCCAGCGCTGCATCTCCTCTATCGCAGCATCGACGAGATGGCCGGCACGCTCGACAAGGAGAAACTGCGCGCCGGCCTTCGCCGCACCGCGACACGCACGCTGGCCGAGTTCAAGACGTTTCGCGTGCCGACCCTGCTGGTCGCGGGCGGCGAGGACGTCGTCTTCCCGCCCTTTCTGGCAAGCGCCATCGCGACAAGCCTGCCCTGCGGCGAAGCCGAGATTATTTCGGACGCCGGACACTCGCCCTATTTCGAGCAGGCCGCTAGATTCAACGCGCTGGTCGACGCGTTCCTCGCGCGCCAGCGCTAGGAGGTTTCGTGTCCCAGGACAATCCGCGCATCGCCGTTCTCGGCTTCGCCATCGAGTGCAACCGGTTCTCGCCGGTGACGACGGCGGAGGATTTCGAACACGACGTCGACATCCGCGGCAACCGGATCGTGAGCGAGGCGCGCTCGGGCAAGTCGATCACCATGCCCGACCTGCCAGGTTTCTTCGACGAAATGGATCGCACCGGCGCCTGGACACCCGTGCCGCTGCGCGTGTCGCTGGCACAGCCCGGAGGCCCCGTCGAGGAGCAGTTCTTCAAGGCCTATCTGGCCGAGATCGAGGCCGGCCTGAAGTCGGTCCTGCCGGTCGACGCGATCTTCGTCTCTTGCCATGGCGCGGCACTGGCCGAGGGAACCGACGATCCCGACGGCGACCTGTTCGAGATCCTGCGCCGCGTTGCGGGACCCGACGTGCCCATCGTCTCGGTATTCGACCTGCACGCCAATGTCTCGCGCCGGATGACCGACAATCTCAGCGTCTTCGTCGGCTATCTCGAGAACCCGCACGTCGACATCTACGAGCGCGGCGTCGAGGCGGCGAAGCACATGCGCGAGTTGCTGGCCGGCACGCGCACGGCCATCGAGATGGTGAAGATCCCGCTGGTGCCCCCGCAGATCGCGCTGCTGACCGCGAAGGGCCCCTATGCCGACCTGATCAAGTACGGTCAGACGAAGGTCGGCGGCGACATCCTGAACGTCTCCGTCATGGCAGGGTTCGCCTACAGCGACAGTCCCAAGAACGGCCTCACCGCGGTCGTTACCGCGCGCAACGGCAACCGCAGGGCGGCGGCCGACCTGGCGCTCGACATCGCCCAGCGCGCCTGGGGCATGAGGGAACGCTTCAAGCGCGAGGCAACGACCCTGGCCGACGCGGTCCAGCTCGCCGTCTCGGTCGGGCGCGACCGTCGCCGCAAGCCGATCATCCTGGCCGACGTCGCCGACAATCCCGGTGGCGGCGGGCGCGGCAACACCACCTATCTTCTGCGCGCGCTGAAGGGCGCGCGGGCGCAGGGCGTGTATTTCGGCGTTTTCAACGATGCGGCGCTCGCCGCCAGGGCGCACGAACTGGGCGAAGGCGCGATCTTCAACGCCTCGTTCAACACGCAGGAGCACCAGGAATTCTCCCTGCCCTTCGACTGCGAGGCCAAGGTCGTGAAGCTGTCCGACGGCCAGTATGTCGGGCGGCGCGGCGTGCTCAGGAACGTCTCGGCCGACATGGGCCCGTCGGCGCTTCTCGATCTCGGCGGCATTCTCATCGTGGTCATCAGCATTCGCTGCCAGTGCATGGATCCGCGCCAGTTCGAGATGTTTGGTCTGGACATTGCTCAGGCCCGAACGGTCGTCGTGAAGAGCCGCGGCCACTTCCGCGGCGGCTTCGACGAGTTCTTCAAGCCGGAACAGATCTACGAAGTCGATTGCCCGGGCCTGACTTCGCCGGTGCTGGCGAATTTCACCTGGACCAAGCTGCCGAGGCCCGTCTACCCGCTCGACGAAGAGACGAGCTGGACTCCTCCGGCATCCACTTGAGGGAGCCCTTCATGCTGCGTCGCGCCCTTATTGCTGCTGCCGCGCTTCTAGCTGCGGCGCCCGTCCAAGCCCAGCCGAGCAAGACGCTGAAGGTCGTCATGCAGTCGGACCTCAAGATCATCGATCCGGTCTGGACGACGGCCTATATCGTCCGCAATCACGGATATCTCATCTACGACACGCTGTTCGCCCTCGACGCCAGGCTCGAGGCACAGCCGCAGATGGTCGAGAGCTGGAACGTGAGCGACGACCAGCTCACCTGGACTTTCAAGCTCCGGGAAGGGCTGAAATGGCATGATGGCCAACCGGTGACGACGGCGGACGTCCTGCCGTCGATCAAGCGCTTCACCAGCAAGGATACGCTGGGCGGCCTGCTGGGAAAGCAGACCCAGGAGATGAAGGCCCTCGACGACCGCAGCTTCCAGATCGTGCTGAACAAGCCCTATGGCATGATGTTGAAGACGCTGGCCAAGCCGTCCTCGGTGCCGCCTTTCATCATGCCCAAGCGGGTCGCCGAGACGCCTGTCACGCAGCAGATTTCGGATACGACGGGGTCGGGGCCGTTCATCTTCAAGAAGGACGAATGGAAACCCGGCGAGAAGGTCGTCTATCTGCGCAATCCTGACTACAAGCCGCGCACCGAGCCGCCCTCAGGGCTGGCCGGCGGCAAGGTCGCCAAGGTCGACCGCGTGGAATGGGTCTCGATCCCCGATACGCAAACCGCGATCAACGCCCTGCAGCAGGGCGAGATCGACATGATCGAGCAGCCCTCGCACGACCTGCTCCCGGTCATCGAGAAGGACAAGAACGTCGAGATCGTCATTCCCGACCAGCTCGGCTCGACCTACATCCTGCGCTTCAACTGGAAGCAGCCGCCGTTCAACGACGTCCGCTACCGCCGTGCCGCAATGATGGCATTCAACCAGAAGGACTTCCTGCAGGCCGTCATCGGTGATCCGCGCTACTACAAGGTCTGCAAGGCCATGTTCGGCTGCGGCACTCCGCTCGAAAACGCGGCCGGCACCGACGGAATCCTGGAATCGCGTTTCGAGGAATCGAAGAGGATCCTGCAGGAGGCCGGCTATGACGGCACGCCGATCGTGCTGCTCCAGTCGACCGACCTCGCGGTCCTGACCAACCTCGCGCCTGTCGCCAAGACGCTGCTGGAGCGCGGCGGCTTCAAGGTCGACATGCAGTCGATGGACTGGCAGACGCTGGTCGCCCGTCGGGCCAAGAAGGATCCGGTCGCCCAGGGCGGCTGGAACATCGCCATGACGGCCGCCGCCGCGGTGCTGCTGATCGACCCGGTCAACAACCACTATGCCGAAGCGAGCGGCGATCGCGCGCAGTTCGGCTGGCCGCTCGACGAGGAGATCGAGAAGCTGCGCCTGGCGTTCGTGGGCGAAGGCGATCCGAAGAAGCAGCTGCAGATCGCCGAGCAGGTCCAGAAGCGGATTCTCGAGGAAGGCGTCACCGTCCCGCTCGGGCAGTTCCTCCAGCCGATGGCGCGGCGCAAGGGCGTGACAGGCAATATCGAGTCGCCCATCACCGTCTTCTGGAACGTCGAGAAGAGGTAACTCCCCTCGTCTCGAGCGAAGCCTCCCCGGCGAGGCGTAATGGAGAGCCCCTCGCTCGCCGAAAAGCCGCGGATCGCGGAGAGAAAATTTCTCCACTCGGGCGGGGCCTGACCTGGGTATTCGAGGGGCGCTCCGGTCGAGAGGACGGAACGCTTTACCGATCCGGCAGCGGAATGAATTCGGGGTCTCCAGCCACCATGGCGAAGCGCTTCTCGCGCCAGTCTTCCTTGGCCTTCTCGATGCGCTCCTTGCTCGAGGAGACGAAGTTCCACCAGATGTGACGCGGACCGTCGATCGTGGCTCCGCCCAGCAGCATGGCCTTGGCGCCGTCCGGACCGGCCAGCGCCTCCACCGTCTGGCCGGGCGCCAGCACCGCGAGATCCCCCACGCCGAGTTGGCTCTCGCCCACGACGATCATTCCGTCCGCGACGTAAATCGCCCGCTCCTCGTGTTCCGGCGTCACGGCGAGTGCGGCACCGGCCGCCATCTCCACCCCGACGTAGAAGATCGGCGAGAAGTGGCTGGTGGGCGCGGTGCGACCGGCATAGGTGCCGACGATCAGCCGCAGGTCCGCGCCGCCTTCCGTCCACGCCGGCAGCCGCGCCTTCTCGACATGCTCGAAGGAAGGGGCGGTTTCCTCGTGCGTCTTCGGCAGCGCCACCCAGGTCTGCACGCCGTGCATCCGGAAGCCGGTGGCCCGCATCTCCGGCTCGGTCCGCTCGCTGTGCACGATGCCGCTGCCGGCGGTCATCCAGTTGACGTCACCCGGCCGGATCGCCTGCGAGTATCCCAGGCTGTCTCGGTGATAGATGCCGCCGTCGAAGAGATAGGTCACCGTCGCCAGGCCGATGTGCGGGTGCGGCCGGACCTCCATGCCCCCACCCGGCGGCACGTCCATCGGGCCAAAATGGTCGAGGAAAATGAACGGCCCGACCGTGCGGCGCTTGACGCTGGGCAACACGCGTCGGACGGCGAAGCCGCCTCCCAGATCGTGGGCCCGTCCCTGGACCAGAAGCTCGATCGGATCGGCCATGCTGTTCTCCCTCTACGCCACGCGCATCGGTTAATTCGGAAGGGTCGCGACGGTCAATCCCGTAGCGATGATCGTCCTGAGTGGGAATGCGCTCTTCGCGAATGCAGCAAAACCGAAAGGTTGCCCACTGTGACCTTTCACGGCAAAAAATCCCTCTCCCGTGGAAATGTTAGCATTTTCAACATGTTACGGGGTTTTCACGGGTGTTGCATTTTTGCAACTTTTTGTTGGACTTGTGGATACTCCGTGGCCAGTATCCGGCCAAGCGGGGCACGCGGGGGGCATCGACCGGGGGAGGTCGATGGATCGCTAGTCGCCTCAACTGTCAATTAGTAGCGTTCAATGAACGGAGAGGCCGACTGATGACGTCCAACATGACGCGTCCCAAACGCGCCTATTGCTGGCGACCCGTCCGCACCCTCGTGGCAGCGACCTTTGCAGTTTCGTCGATCTTCAGCGCCGCGGGCGCGATGGCGCAGGTGAAGGCACCGTCCAAGAACCAGCTCAAGAAGCCGGCGCCCCGGGCCGCCGCCCCCTCCTCCTCCGCGCCCAGCGAAGACGTCCAGGCTTTTTCGATCGCGGCTGACAGCACGGTGGTCCAGCAGCTCATCCTCCTGCGCGTCGATCCCGTCGATGCCCAGTCTGCCGGGGATGCCGTCAGCAAGGCGCTCAGCCAGCCCGAGGTGAAGGCCGCCAGTTCCGGCCGTGCCGTGCTCGCCCCGCAGGGCGCCGGCCAGCCCAAGCGCCTCGTTTCCCTCCAGCTCTATTCCAACAAGTCTCTCGCGGTCGATCTTGCGCGCGGCGCCGACGGTTCGTTCGGCTTCAAGCTCGCCCCCGGTGCGACCGAGGACGATGACGAGCGTGTCTCCAGCCTGCCGGGCTCGGCCCCCACGGCGGGCGTCGGCGCCCGGTCCGTGGTCGCCGACTCGGTGAAGACCATGAAGACGAGCAGCGCCACCCTGGCGTCCAGCCTCGCCCCGACCGGGGCCAACCCGGCCGCCCTCAAGGAACTGACCCAGGCGCTCGCCGGCTTTTCGACTGCCGCCGCGAAGATCGACGTCGTCCAGGGACGCACTGTCGACGGGACGCCGCGCGTCCTCGTCGCCAGCCTGGGTGACGGCGCCGCCAAGCAGTCGTTCTGGTGGTTCGCCCCCTCCAACCAGCCCGAAGGCTGGTTCGACGACCAGGGCCGTCGCCTCGGCGGCACGGCGCTGGCCAATCCGCGGCCGGAAGCCCGCATGTCGTCGCCCTTCGGCACGCGCCACTATTACGGCCGCAAGAGCAGCAACGCCTTCCACAACGGCATCGACTTCGAGGGCAAGACCGGCGAGCCGATCTATGCGGCGGCCGATGGCGTCATCAATCACCAGGGCTGGTACTTCAACTACGGCCGCACGGTGAAGATCGGGCACGCCGAAAATTTCGAAACGCTCTACGCCCACATGTCACGCTTCGCCGACGGCGTCGGCCCGGGCTCGCGCATCCGCAAGGGCGACCTGATCGGATATGTCGGATCGACCGGCCGTTCGACCGGCGCCCATCTGCACTTCTCCGTGATCGTGAACGGCCAGTTCGTCGATCCCGCGCCCTACATCTCGGAAAAGGGCGGCAACAATGCTCTGTCGGGCGAGCAGCTCGTCTCCTATCGCCAGTGGCAGCAGGAGATCAAGCGCGCGGCGGACCGCGGCCGGAGCAGCGGCGAGAGCCGTTATCCGGGCCTGCAGGGCGCCGAACCGTGGTCGTCCAACCCCTTCTCCTCGCGCTCCGCCGACCGCCTCTAAGGCGCCATAGTTGGGCGTGCGGCGCCGTTGCGCGCGTCCGGATGTTCGCCTAGGAATTGTGTCATCGATCCTGAACGGTTGCAGACAGCAGCCGACGGGACGGCAGAGGCAACCACGAGGGAAGTCAAATGTTCAAGAAAGTCATGGCCGGCGTTCTTGCCGCCGGCCTGGTCGGCGCCGCCGGTACGGCGTACGCGGGCAAGGATCTCGATGCCATCAAGGCGCGCGGCCAGCTCCTTTGCGGCGTCAGCACCGGCGTCGCGGGCTTCGCGTCGGCCGACAGCCAGGGCAAGTGGACGGGCATCGACGTCGATGTCTGCCGCGCCGTCGCCGCCGCCATCTTCGGCGATGCCGACAAGGTCAAGTTCATCCCGACCACCGCCCAGCAGCGCTTCACAGCGCTCCAGTCGGGCGAGGTCGATCTCCTGGTCCGCACCACGACCTACACGCTCACCCGCGACACCGCGCTCGGCTTCGATTTCACGGGCATCAACTACTACGATGGCCAGGGCTTCATGGTGAACAAGAAGCTCGGCGTAAAGAGCGCCAAGGAGCTGAACGGCGCCACGGTCTGCGTGCAGCCGGGCACCACGACCGAGCTCAACCTCGCCGACTACTTCCGCACCAACAAGATGACCTTCAAGCCGGTCGTCATCGAGAAGATCGATGAAGTCCGCGCCGCCTTCTTCGCCGGCCGTTGCGACGTGTTCACGACCGACGCCTCGGGCCTCTACGCCACGCGCGCCGCGAACGCCCCGACGCCGGACGACTACATCATCCTGCCGGAGATCATCTCCAAGGAGCCGCTGGGTCCGGTCGTGCGCCACGGCGACAACCAGTTCGCCGACATCGTGCGCTGGGCGTTCTACGCCATGCTCGAGGCCGAGGAGTACGGCATCACCTCGAAGAACGTCGACGAGATGCTGAAGAGCGACAATCCCGCCATCAAGCGCATCCTGGGCGTCACGCCGGGCATGGGCAAGGCGCTCGGGGTCGACGAGAAGTGGGTCTACAACATCATCAAGCAGGTCGGTAACTACGGCGAGGTCTTCGACCGCACCGTCGGCGCCGGCTCGCCGCTCAAGATCGCCCGCGGCCAGAACGCGCTGTGGACCCAGGGTGGCCTGCAGTACGCCCCGCCGATCCGCTAGGCATCCGGACAGGACGACGTTGCCAACCGCCGCCCGCGAGGGCGGCGGTTTTCGTTTGGCCGTTGCCAACGCTCCGCCGATACGGAAATCTCCGGTTGGAGAAGTGTCGGGGGACACAATGCTCAAAATCGCACTATCGATGATCGCCGGCGCCTCGGCCTTCGCGGCGACGGCGGCCATGGCTGGCCCGGTGCTCGACGCCGTCAAGGCACGGGGGCAACTACACTGCGGCGTAAACCCCGGAATCGTCGGTTTCATGCACGCGGACAGCCAGGGCGTCTGGCGCGGCCTTTCGATCGACATGTGCCGGGCGACGGCGGCCGCTCTGTTCGGCGACGCGAGCAAGGTTAAATATATCCCCCTCGACCCCCAGATGCGTTTCCCCGCGCTCGAGGCCGGCGAGGTCGACCTCCTCGCGTCCAACTCCACCGTCACGCTGGGCCGGGATGCCGGCGTCGATTTTGCCGGCATCTACTACTATGACGGCCAGGGCTTCATGGTGCCGCGCAAACTGGGCAAGCGCGTCTTGAGCGACCTCAACGGAGCCACCATCTGCGTCCAGCCCGGCACCACCACCGAGGCCAATATCGCCGACTACTTCCGGCTGAACAAAATGACCTACAAGCCGGTGGTGATCGACAAGATCGACGAGCTTCGCGCCGCCTTCTTTGCCGGCCGCTGCGATGTCCTCACGGCGGACCTGTCTAACCTCTACGCGACCCGGGCCGCCTACGCGCCCAATCCCAACGACTATTCGATCCTGCCCCGCGCCATCACCAAGGAGCCGCTGGGCCTCGCGGTCCGCCACGGCGACCACCAGTTCGCCGACATCGTGCGCTGGTCCCTCTACGCGATGATCGAGGCCGAGGAATACGGTATCACGTCGCGCAATGTCGACGAGGCGCTGAAGAGCGAGAATCCCACTCTGAAACGCATCCTCGGTGTCACGCCGGGCATGGGCAAGGCGCTCGGGGTCGACGAGAAGTGGGCCTACAACATCGTCAAACAGGTCGGGAACTACGGCGAGAGCTTCGACCGCAACCTCGGTCCCAACACGGTGCTCAGGATTCCGCTAGGCCTCAACGGCCAATGGCGTGACGGCGGAATGCTGTACGCCCCGCCGATCCGCTGAACATCCCCGGGTTTTGGCCTGCGGCTTGCAAGCCTCCTGAAGAAGACGGCATTCTGGGGGCCAAGAACAATGGGAGGTGAAATGCGCAACAGGATCGTGGCGGCGGCAGCCGGTCTGGCTGTGGCCGTCCTTGGAGCCGCCGGAACGGCTCATGCGGGCAAGGATCTCGACGCCGTCAAATCGCGGGGCTCGGTGAATTGCGGGGTCGGCATCGGTACCGCGGGCTTCATGCTGGCCGACAGCCAGGGCAAGTGGAAAGGCCTGTCGGTGGATGTCTGCCGCGCCGTCGCCGCGGCAATCTTCGGCGATGCGGAGAAGGTCAGGTACGTCCCGCTCACCTCACAGCAGCGCTTCACGGCGGTCCAGTCGAGCGAAGTCGACATCGTGATGGGCAACGCGACCTACACGCTGACCCGCGATACGGCGCTCGGTCTCGATTTCACCGGCGTCTACTACTATGACGGCCAGGGCTTCCTCGTGCCGAAGAAGCTCGGCGTGAAGAGTGCCAAGGAGCTGAACGGCGCCACGGTCTGCGTCGCGCCCGGCACCACCACCGAGCTCAACCTCGCCGACTATTTCCGCGCCAACAAGATGACCTTCAAGCCCGTCGTCATCGAGAAGGTCGACGAAATCCGCTCGGCGTTCTTCTCCGGCCGTTGCGACGTCTACACGACCGATGCGTCGAGTCTGGCCGCGACGCGCGCCGCGAACGTGCCGCCACCCCAGACCTTCGACGATTACGTGATCCTGCCGGAGATCATCTCCAAGGAGCCCCTGGGACCGGTCGTGCGCCATGGCGACAACCAATTTGCGGACATCGTGCGCTGGGCGCTCTACGCCATGCTAGAGGCCGAGGAATACAGCATCACCTCGAAGAACGTCGACGAGATGCTGAAGAGCGACAACCCCGCCATCAAGCGCATCCTGGGCGTCACGCCGGGCATGGGCAAGGCGCTCGGGGTCGACGAGAAGTGGGTCTACAACATCGTCAAGCAGGTCGGTAACTACGGCGAGAGCTTCGAGCGCAACGTCGGCATGGGCTCACCTCTCAAGATCGCCCGCGGCCAGAATGCGCTGTGGACCCAGGGTGGGCTTCAATACGCGCCGCCGATCCGCTGAGGCATGGAGTTGGGCACAGGCGGGTGGGATTTGTCCGGTTGCACAAGGGCAATTCCCACCTAGACTGAGGGCAATATCGGGCACTTAACGCCCGCGCGGGCAAACCGCATCGGGCAGGGGGAATAGCGTATGGCAGTCGAGTCTCTCGGCTCTGCGCCACGGGTGAAGGTGGCTCCGTGGAACGATCCGGTCATTCGTGGCTGGGTGTTCCAGATCGTCGTGGTCGGTCTCGTCGGATTTCTCGCCTGGTATCTGGTCAGCAATACGATCGACAACCTGCAGCGCCAGAAGATCGCGAGCGGCTTCCACTATCTGGAGCGCGAAGCCGGCTTTGAGATCGGCGACACCATGATCGAGTATTCGCCGGCGAGCACCTACGCCCGCGCGATCTGGGTCGGCATTCTCAACACGCTGCGCGTGGCCGTCCTCGGCATCCTCCTCAGCACACTCCTGGGCACGATCATCGGCGTCGGCCGGCTGTCGCCCAACTGGCTGCTCAGCCGGATCTGCAGCTGGTATGTCGAGGCCTTCCGGAACGTGCCGCTCCTGTTGTGGCTCTTCCTCTTCTACAAGCTGATCAGCGAGGCCTTTCCAGGCCCCCGCCAGGCGATATCCCTGCTGTGGAGCAGTGTCTTCCTCAGCAACCGCGGCGTCTATTTCCCGGTACCGATGGCCGACCCCATCCACAAGTGGATGGGCGTGGCGTTGCTGGTCGGCATCTTGGGGGCATGGATGCTCGCGCGCTGGGGGAAGAAGCGGCAGGAAGCCACCGGACAGCCGTTCCCGACCGTCTCCGCGAGCCTCGGCGTCATCATCGGCCTCCCCGCCATCGTCTGGCTGGCCGGCGGCGCGCCGCACCATATGAGCTGGCCGGAGCTGAAGGGCTTCAACTTCGCGGGCGGCACCGTCATCCAGCCCGAGTTCACGGCGCTGCTGGTCGGCCTCGTGCTCTACACGTCCGCGTTCGTGGCCGAGATCGTCCGCTCCGGCATCCTGGCCCTGCACAAGGGCCAGAGCGAGGCCGCGGCCGCGCTCGGCCTGTCGCGCAGCCAGGCGATGCGCCTGGTGCTGCTGCCGCAGGCGCTGCGCGTCATCGTTCCGCCGATGACCAGCCAGTATCTCAACATCACCAAGAACAGCTCGCTCGCCATCGCGATCGGCTATCCGGACCTTGTCGCCTCGGTCAACGTGACCATCAACCAGACCGGCCAGGCGATCGAGAACATCCTGATCATCATGGCCGCCTATCTCTCGGTCAGCCTTTCGATCTCGGCGTTCATGAACTGGTACAACAAACGTATCGCCTTGAGGGAGCGCTGAGCATGACCGACGCCATGCCTGTCGGCGACCGCAAGCCGCTCCCCCCTCCCGTCGACGAGACCGGCGTCGTCGGCTGGGCCCGAAAGAACCTGTTCTCGAGTTGGGGCAACGGGATCACCACGATCGTGCTGATCGCAGCGGTCGTCTGGATCTTGAACTGGTTCCTCGAATGGGCGCTGTTCACCGCCAACTTCACGGCCACGACCGGCAGCGAATGTCGCGGCGGCGGTGCCTGCTGGGCCCTCATCCGCGAGAAGTTCCGCTATATTTTCTTCGGCTCCTTCCCTTATCAGCAGCACTGGCGACCGCTCTTCGCGGTCATCACCATGCTGGCCATGCTGGTGCTCAGCGCCGACCGCCGCATGTGGAACTGGCGCCTGCTCGTGATCTGGGGCGTCGGCTCGTTCATCACCTTCCTGCTGATGTTCGGACAGATCCACATTCCGCTCAGCCTCATCCTGTTCGTCGCCCTCGCCGGCGGCGTGATCGGCCTGACGCTGCGCAGCGCCCTGGCGCCCTCCTCGGAGCGGATGGCCTACTACGCGCTCATCGGCATCGGTGTCGTGGGCCTGGCCCTGCGCATCGCGGGCGTCCTGCCGAAGTGGAGCATCGCCATCGCCCCGCTCAGCTACGTCGAGACCAGCCTCTGGGGCGGCCTGCCGGTGACGCTGATCCTGGCCACCTACGGCCTCGCCTTCGCGTTCCCCTACGGCATCCTGCTGGCGCTCGGCCGACGCTCCAACCTGCCGCTCATCAAGGGACTGTGCGTGGGTTTCATCGAGCTGATCCGCGGCGTGCCGCTGATCAGCCTGCTGATCATGGCGTCGGTCATGCTCCCGCTGTTCCTGCCCTCCGGCACGACCATCGACAAGTTCCTGCGCGCCCAGGTCGCCGTCATCCTGTTCGCCGGCGCCTACATCGCGGAGGTCATCCGCGGCGGCCTGCAGTCGCTGCCGAAGGGCCAATTCGAGGCCGCTGACGCGATGGGCCTGAACTACCCGCAGAAGACGCTGCTGATCATCCTGCCGCAGGCGCTGCGGGTGGTGATCCCCCCGCTCATCAACACCTTCATCGGCTTCTTCAAGGACACGTCGCTCGTGCTGATCATCGGCATCTTCGACTTCCTGAACACCGCCAACCAGGCGCTGGTCGACCCCAACTGGGCGGGCTTCCCGGGCGAGGTCTACCTGTTCGCCGCCTTCGTCTACTTCATCTTCTGTTTCTCGATGTCGCGGTACAGCAAGTACCTCGAATTCGAGCTCAACAAGGGTACGCGCCGCTAGGCGCCGTCAGGGAGTAACTCATGGCCGCAACCGCCCGCGATCTCTCGAAAGCCGAATCGGTGATCCAGCTGAAAGGCGTCAACAAGTGGTACGGACAGTTCCACGTGCTGACCGACATCAACCTCGACGTGAAGGAAGGCGAGAAGATCGTCATCTGCGGGCCGTCCGGGTCGGGCAAGTCGACGCTGATCCGCTGCATCAACCGGCTAGAGGAACATCAGCGCGGCGACATCGTGGTGCATGGCGTCACCTTGTCCAACGACGTGAAGAACATCGAGGCGATCCGCCGAGAAGTCGGCATGGTGTTCCAGTCGTTCAACCTGTTCCCGCACCTCACCATCCTCGACAACCTCACCCTGGCGCCGATCTGGGTGAAGAAGATGCCGAAGAAGGAGGCCGAAGAAATCGCCATGAGCCTGCTGACCCGGGTGCGCATCCCGGAACAGGCGCTGAAGTATCCCGGCCAGCTCTCCGGCGGCCAGCAGCAACGCGTGGCGATCGCCCGTGCGCTCTGCATGCGGCCCAAGATCATGCTGTTCGACGAGCCGACCTCCGCCCTCGATCCCGAGATGGTGAAGGAAGTTCTGGACGTCATGATCGAACTGGCGCGCGAGGGCATGACCATGCTCTGCGTCACCCACGAGATGGGCTTTGCCCGCGCCGTGGCCGACCGCGTGATCTTCATGGACCGCGGCGAGATCGTGGAACAGAACGAGCCGGAAGAGTTCTTCGCCAATCCGAGGAACGACCGCACCAAGCTCTTCCTGGGCCAGATCCTCCACAACCACTGAAGACGCCGCGGAGCCGCCTTGGCTCCGCCCCGATCTCCGCCTAGAAAGCCGGCCATGAGGATACTCGTCACCGGCGGCGCGGGCTTCATCGGCTCGGCGGTCGTGCGCCACATCATCCGCGACACCGACTGGAACGTCGCCAACGTCGACAAGCTCACCTATGCCGGCAATCTCGAATCGCTTGCCGAAGCGCGGACCAGCAATCGCCATCGCCACTACAAGGTGGACATCTGCGATCGCACGGCGCTCGACGCCGTCCTGGCCGAGGTCGAACCCGAGGCCGTCCTCCATCTGGCGGCCGAAAGCCATGTCGACCGGTCGATCGACGGCGCCGCCCCCTTCATCGAGACCAATGTCGGCGGCACCTACACGCTGCTGGAGGCCGTGCTGGCCTACTGGCGCAGGCTCGACGACGGGGCACGGGCCCGCTTCCGGTTCCAACACATCTCGACGGACGAAGTGTTCGGATCGCTGGGCCCGACCGGCCGCTTCACGGAGACGACGCCTTACGCGCCCAACTCGCCCTACTCGGCCAGCAAGGCGGCGTCGGACCATCTCGTCCGTGCCTGGCACCATACTTATGGGTTGCCGACCCTGGCCACGAACTGTTCCAACAACTACGGCCCCTATCATTTTCCCGAGAAGCTGATCCCGCTCATCATCATCCGCGCCCTGCGCGGCGAGAGCCTGCCCGTTTACGGCAAGGGCGAGAACGTGCGGGACTGGCTGCATGTCGAGGATCATGCCGAGGCGCTGACCCTCGTCCTCCGGAAGGGACGGCCGGGCGAGACCTACAACGTCGGTGGCGACAGCGAGCGCCGGAACATCGACGTGGTGCGCGGCATCTGCCACCTCCTGGACGAGATGGTTCCAGACAGTCCGCACCGGCCGCACGAATCCCTTGTCAGGTTCGTGACCGACCGGCCCGGCCATGACGCCCGTTACGCCATCGATGCCGGCAAGATCTCGAACGAACTCGGCTGGCGACCGCGGCACGATTTCGAGAGCGGCCTGCGCAATACCGTCCGCTGGTTCCTCGACAATCGGGCCTGGTGGGAGCGCGTGATGAGTGGAGCCTACCGGGGAGAGCGGTTGGGGCTGGGCTGAGATAATTGTGGCTATTGGAGGACCTGACGAATCCGCTGCAACCCGGCGGCTGCCTCTTTGTTGAGGGGATAGCAGAGGAGGTCCCCATGAGATCGATCAATGGAATTTTTGCTGCGACCCTGATGGCCGCCACCGTCGCCGGATGTGCCTCGGAATCCTACTACGGCCCCAGCAGCAACTATGGTTACGGATACCAGCGCCCACAGGCCTATGCGCCGGCCTACACGACCTACTATTCGTCACCGGGCGCGTATTATGCGCCGAGCGCCTATCGGACGAGCACCTACAGCTACAGTTACGCGCAGCCGCAGACCTATCCGCAACGTGGTGGGTACGACGGCTATTGGGACTACCAGCGCAACTACCGTGGCAGCCGTCCCGCACCGGAACTCTAAGTCGCCGGGCTTAGCGCCTTTCTGATCGCGGCGCAGACCTCGTCCACTGCTTCAAGCGGCATGTGCGGCCCCATCGGGAGGCTGAGCACCGTGTCGGCCAGCTTTTCGGCGAGGGGATAGCTTCCCTTGCCCTGACCGAGATCGGCGTAGGCCTCCTGAAGATGCGGCGGAATCGGATAGTGGATCAGAGATCCGATCCCGGCAACGTCAAGGGCCTTCACCAATTCTGCACGACGTGCGGTCCGGACGACGTAGAGATGCCAGACGGGTTCCGCCCATTGCGGAACATTGGGTAACGCGAGGCTTTGAATATCCGCCAGCCTGTCGTCGTACCGTGCCGCGACGATCCGGCGGCGATCGTTCCACTCGTCCAGCTTCGGCAATTTGGCCCTCAGGAACGCCGCCTGCAATTCATCGAGACGTGAATTGAAACCCCGCTCCAGGTTCACGTACTTCACGCGGCTGCCGTAGTTCCGCAGAACGCGCAGACGCTCGGCAAGCGCCCCATCGTCGGTCGTGACGGCGCCGCCGTCTCCGAAGGCGCCGATGTTCTTGCTGGGAAAGAAACTGTGCGCGCCGGCATCGCCGAGAGAGCCGGTGCGCCGCCCGCGGACCCGAGCGCCCTGGGACTGCGCCACGTCCTCGATGACCTTAAGGCCATGCTTGGCGGCCAGCGCCATGATCGCGTCCATGTCGGCGGGCTGGCCGTACAGGTGAACCGGCATGATCGCCCGCGTCCGGGGTGTCACCGCCGCGGCGATCCGGTCGGGGTCGATGTTCGGTCCGCCGGGCGTCGGTTCGACGGGCACCACCTTCGCTCCCACCGCCGTCACGGCGAGCCAGGTCGCTATATAGGTATTGGACGGGACGATGACTTCGTCGCCGGTCCCCAGGTTCCAGCCCCGCAATACGAGCTCGAGCGCTTCCAGGCCGTTGCCAAGTCCCACGCAATGCTTCGTGCCGCAGAACGCGGCATACTCCGCCTCGAAAGCCTCGACCTCCTTGCCCAGCACGAACCAGCCCGATTCCATCACCCGGGTGTAGGCGGCATCTAGTTCGGGCTTGAGTTCGGTGTAGACCGACTTCATGTCGAGGAAAGGGATCATGCAATCCTCGCAGCTTCGCGCCTGAAGGCTTCGTAATCGCGCAGATACTCGCCTTCGTCGTAGTGGGTCGAGGCAACCACCAGGATGGTGGTCTGCGGCGCGAAGTCGGTGAGTTCATGCCAGACCATGGGGGCTATGTGCAGCGCCCGCCCGGGATCGTCGAGCATCACCGTTTCCGTGACGGTGCCGTCGTCGAGGTGAACCTTGCAGGACCCGTTCATCACCAGCGTCACGAGATGTGACTCGCGATGACCGTGCCGCCCACGCCATTGGCCGGGTGCGATACCGTGCAGCCAGAACAGGCGGCGTGGCACGAAGCCGACCTTCTGGTCGAATTCGAGGAAGTTGATGTTGCCGCGTTCGTCGCTCCTTCCCGGAACGGAAAGCCAGCGGCAGTGACGGGTCTTGAGAGAAGGAAGTGTCATCGGAGGGCGGCAGCCTATCTCAGCGCTTCATCGTTTGCAGCTTGCGCCATTGCATGTAGACGACCCCGCTCAGCGCAACCAGCCCACCAACGATCTGGTAGACGTTGGGCATGAAGCCATACGCCATTGACCATAATACGGCGAAAAACGGCACCAGATTGACCCAGAGGGACGCAATTGCGACACCGAGCCGGCTGGCGCCGATGTTCCAGAAATAGGCGCCCATGGCGCTGGCGAACACGGCGACCAGCAGAAGCTGCGTCCAGACCCAGATATCTGTCACCGCAAACGGCGACCGCGCCCATCCGATTGCCACGAGAGCCAGGCTGAGGGGAACCATCCAGCCCAGAGCCGACAGCGACGCGACATAGGCGCGGTGGAGCTGGCTGGCGCGGTCGAACCAGGCCTGCGCTTTCAGGCTGTAGAGGGTCCACAAAGCATTGGAGAGCAGGACGATGATCTCGCCGCCACCCAGGGTGAGGGCACCCCGGCCGAACAGGCTGCCCGCCGCGAGAATGGCGCCGCCCGAGAGGGTGAGCGCCAGCGCCACGCCGAAGCCCGGATCGAAACGCATCCCGGTGACGAGGCGCACCGTCACCGCCGCCACGAGCGGACCGGCCACCTGTACCGCGGCGGCCGAAATCGGATTGCTGAAGCGGATGCCGATCGTGAAGATCACGAAGAAGCCGCTCATCATCAGCCCGATCAGCAGGAACCGCTTCAGGCCGATTTCGATCTTCAGGCTGCCGGCGCCCTCGGCCAGGACGAGCACCATCGCCAGCGTGGCCACGGCCATCAGCGTGCGGACGGCCAGCATCGGGACCACGTCGAAATGCTGGAGCATGACCTTGGAGACGGGCACGTTGGCGCCCCAGCTCAAGCCCACGAACACCATCGCGACGAAGGCGCCCAGAAGGTGGTTCCGGTCGCGGCCAGGAACCTGCATCATCGCCGCGCCGCCCGCGTCTGGCGGATCTGGAGCTGGGCGATGCCGCCCAGGACGACCAGGCCGCCAACGACCTGCAGCCAGCTCGGCTCGCGGCCCATCAGCGCGGCAAGGCCGATCGCGAAGACCGGCGCGGAATTGGCGAACAGCGATGCGACAGGCACGCCAACCAGCGACACACCGGTGTTCCAGAGCAGGACAGCCGCGGCGACGCCCAGGACACCGATCCACACGATCATGCCCCACTCGCCTGGTGTCGGCGGGCGAGTGGGCCAGACGAGTCCCCCCAATGCCCAGACGACGCCGCAGACCACGCCCAGCAACACGCTGGCCACGCTCGAGGTGAGTGCCGACAGCGCGATCTGGCCACGGTCCGAAAGCCATTGCTGGGCGCGTATCGAGTACCAGCTCCAGCAAAGCTGCGCGAGCACCAGCAGCCCCTCGCCCCCTTCGAGGCCGAAGGAGCCGGGCGCGCGCCCTGGCGTCCCAAGGACGACCACGATGCCGCCAAACACCACCAGGACCAGCGTGAAGAAAAAGCCGGGCGGTGTGGTCGAGCCCAGCATCACGCGCGACAGAAGCGTCGCCCAGATCGGCCCGCACATCAGGACGATCGCCGAGGTGGCAGGATGGGCGTGCGCCACGCCGAACGTGTAGAGCACCGAGAAGGCCGTCATCGCCGTACCGAGCTGCAGCAGCCGGCCCCATGGCAGCGGCCGCGGCGCCACCGTCGGCGGATTGCTCAGCAGCACGGCCAGCCACAGCACCGGCATGCCGAGGATGTAGCGCGACCAGGACAGAAGCCAGTTGTCGTACTGCTCGGCCAGCGCCGCCAGCACGGGGATCATCGATCCCCAGATGAGGGCCGCCAGCAGCAGCACGAGGGAGGCACGCCGCAGCGCGCCGGCGGACGGAGACACCGGTGCGCCGCTCAGCCCGGCGAGCGACGGCGGACCGCCTCGTAGCCGACGCGGCAATCCTTGTAGACGTCGGGCTTCTCGGTCGAGACGCGGGCCTCGACCACCTGCGGCTGGGTGAGGCAGAGATCGAGGATCTCCTCGACCAGCGTCTCCTGGAGGTTGAAGTGCCGGCTGCCGGCGAGCGACACGATCCCGTCGTGCACGATGTCGTAGTTCAACACGTTGGCGATGCTGTCGTCGGCCGCCCGCTCGGGCTCACCCAGCAACAGGTCGACATTGATGACGACGGCCTGCGGCCTCGCGAGTTCGAAGTCGTAGATGCCGATCGAGACCTGCAGGCGCATATCGCGGATGAAGATGCGGCGCTGGGAAATGGCGGCCATGGTCACTTCTTCTTTTTTTTGTCGAAGGCGATGTCGCGCGGACGGCCGGTCAGATGCTCGCCGCTGTCGACGACGATCGTGTCGCCCGTGTAGCTCGGCGTCGCCACGATGAAGCGGAGCGCGCGGACGAGATCGTCGGTCGTTACACCGACGCCCAGCGGGTTGGCGGCATGCTGCTCGGCAAAGCGCGCATCCGTCTGGCTGCCACTGCGCAAGGTCAGGCCCGGCGCGATCCCGGCCACCCGCAGGCGCGGCGCGAAGGACTGCGCCAGAAGGGTCGTCAGCCCCTGAAGTCCCACCTTCGAAAGCGTGTAGGTGAGGAAGTCGGGATTGAGGTTGAACAGCTTCTGGTCGAGCACGTTCACGACCAGCCCGGTCTCTCCCGCGGGAAGTTGCCGGGCCAGCGCCTGTGACAGGAGCAACGGCGCCCGCAGGTTGATCGCCATGTGCAAATCGAAATCGGCCGCGGTCGCCATCGGCGCCCGGTCGAGCTTGAAGAGCGAGGCGCTGTTCACCAGGCAGGTGAGCTTCACGCCGGGCGCCCGGCACTTGCCGATCAGCGCCTCCGTCTGTCGAGGCGAGGCGAGATCGGCCTTTACCGCCACCGCCTTCCCGCCGGCCGCCCGGATGTCAGCCACGGTCTCCTTCGCCCCGGCGGCGGAGGCCTTGTGATGCACGAAGACGAAGAAGCCGTCGGCCGCCAGCGCCATCGCGAGCGCACGGCCGATCCGTACTCCCGCCCCCGTGACCAATGCGCCTTTCATTCTGCGACACCCGCCCTTGGTGACTGAAAGAGGCCGCGGTTCTAGCATGCGACCATGAATTCGTCCCCGTTCGAAACCGTCGACTGCGTTGTCATTGGCGCAGGTGTTGTAGGTCTTGCCGTCGCCCGCGCGCTTGCCCTTGCGGGCCGTGAGGTCATCATCGTGGAGGCGGCCGAGGCCATCGGCACCGAAACGAGTTCGCGCAACTCCGAGGTCATCCACGCCGGCATCTACTACCCCAAGGGCAGCTTGATGGCCCGCTCCTGCGTCACCGGCCGGCGCATGCTCTATGCCTATTGCAAGGACCACGGCGTGCCGCATCTCAACTGCGGCAAGCTGATCGTGGCGACCAACCAGGCGGAGGCCGAGAAGCTCGCCGAGATCAAGGGCCGCGCCGAGGCCAACGGCGTCGAAGGCATGCGCTTCCTGAGCGCCGCCGAAGCGATCGCCATGGAACCGAACCTGCAATGCACGGCCGCCCTCTTCTCGCCCAGCACGGGGATCGTCGACAGCCACTCCTACATGCTGGCGCTGCAGGGTGACGCCGAAAGCCACGGCGCGATGTTCGCCTTCAACAGTCCGGTGAAGAGCGGTCGTGTCGTCGACGGCGGCGTGGAGATCGAGGTCGGCGGAACCGAGCCGATGAACCTGCGTTGCCGCCTGCTGATCAACGCGGCGGGCCTGCACGCCCCGACCTTGGCAAAAAAGATCGTGGGCATGCCATCCGAGCACATCCCGACCGCGTACTACGCCAAAGGAAACTACTTCACCTTGACCGGCCGTTCGCCCTTCTCCCGCCTCATCTACCCGGTGCCCGTTCCGGGCGGCCTGGGCGTACACATCACCGTCGACATGGGCGGCCAGGCGAAGTTCGGTCCCGACGTCGAGTGGATCGACGGCATCGAATACACGGTCGATCCACATCGCGCCGACAAGTTCTATGCCGCCGTCCGCAAATACTGGCCCGGAATCAAGGACGGTTCGCTGCAGCCCGGTTACGCCGGCATCCGCCCCAAGATCGTGCCGCAGGGCGCACCGGCGCAGGACTTCACCATCACCGGCCCGGCAGATCACGGCGTCGCGGGTCTCATCCACCTGTTCGGCATCGAATCGCCCGGCCTCACGGCCTCTCTGGCGCTGGCCGAGCAGGTGCGCGACCTCGCGTCGGCTGCATGACGCTGGCACGCCGAGGCCTCATCGCCAGCGTCCTCGGCCTGCTGGGCGGCTGCTCTCCCGCAGCGCTGCTGAACACGACGGTCCCGCGCACCGGCTACAAGCTCGAGGCCGACATCCCTTACGGCAGCAACCCGCGCCAGAAGCTCGACGTCTACACGCCCGACCAGCCGCGCGCCGACGGCAAGTCGGTGATCTTCTTCTATGGTGGCTCCTGGGATTCCGGCGCCAAGGGTGACTATCTGTTCGTGGGCCAGGCCCTCGCGGCACGCGGCATCACCACCATCATTCCCGATTATCGCGTCTATCCCGAGGTGCGCTATCCGACCTTCCTCGACGATGGGGCAGCGGCAACGGCGTGGGCCACGAAGAAGGCCGGCACGGAGAAGCTCTTCGTCGCCGGTCATTCGGCGGGGGCGTACATCGCGATCATGATGATCGCCAACACGCCCTATCTCGCAGCCGCCGGCGTCGACCGCATGAAGCTGCCGGGCGGCATCGGCATCGCAGGTCCTTACGATTTCCTGCCCCTCACTTCGCAGCGGCTGATCGAAATATTCGGAGGCCCCGACCGTCGCGAGACACAACCCATTGCCTATGCGCGCGCACCGTTGCCCCCGGTTCTCCTGCTGCACGGCACGACGGATACGACGGTGAAGCCGTTCAACAGCGAACGGCTGGCTGAGGCCTGGCGCGGGGCCGGCGGCGAGGCCGAACTCAAGCTGTATCCCGACGTCGATCACATCGACATCGTCGGCGCCTTTTCGAGCCTCCTGCGAAAGCGCGCCCCCACGCTCGACGATACGATTTCCTTCATCGATCGTTCCTGATCCGCACTGCGGATGGGTTATTCACCCTGCGATCCGTGCACTGGCCCCCGGCGGCCGGGTTCGCTAATGCTGGGTAAATTCACCCCAGGGGGAACGGCAAGATGATCAAGACGCGCTTCACCGAGATGTTCGGCATCAAGCACCCGATCGTGCAGGGCGGCATGCAATGGGTCGGCCGCGCCGAACTCGCTTCGGCCGTCTCCAATGCCGGCGCTCTCGGCATCCTGACCGGCCTCACCCAGCCGACGCCCGAGGACCTCCGCAAGGAGATCAAGCGCTGCCGCGAGATGACGGACCAGCCGTTCGGCGTCAACCTCACCATCCTGCCGACGCTCGTACCGCGCCCCTATGGCGAATACATCGACGCCATTATCGATTCCGGCATCAAGATCGTCGAGACCGCGGGCAACAACCCCAAGCCCTTCCTGCCCAAGTTGAAGGAAGCCGGCGTCAAGGTGATCCACAAGTGCACCGCCGTCCGCCACGGCATCTCGGCCGAGAAGGCCGGTGTCGACGCCATCTCGATGGACGGCTTCGAGTGCGCCGGCCATCCCGGCGAAGACGACGTGCCGAACCTGGTGCTGCTGCCGGCCGCCGCCAACGTCATCAAGATCCCGATGATTGCCTCGGGTGGCTTCGCCGATGCGCGCGGCCTCGTTGCGGCGCTGGCGCTGGGCTGCGAGGGCGTGAACATGGGCACGCGCTTCATGGCGACCAAGGAAGCGCCGATCCACCAGAACGTGAAGGAGAAGATCGTCTCCTCCGACGAGCGCAGCACCGCGCTGATCCTCCGCACCATGCGCAATACCAGCCGCGTCTACGGCAACTCGGTGGCCAAGAAGGCGATCGAGATGGAAGGCGAAGGCAAGACGATCCAGGAGATCGGCCCGTTCGTCGCCGGCGCCAAGGGAAAGATCGTTTACGAGACCGGCGACCTCGAGCACGGCATCTGGTCGGCCGGCACCTGCATGGGCCTGATCAACGACATCCCGACCTGCAAGGAGCTGGTCGAGCGTATCGTCGGCGAAGCCGAGGCGATGATTCGCGGTCGACTCGCGAAGTCGATCGCGGCCTAACGCGGACGCGCCCTGTAGCGCTTCCAGCCCCGCCAGGCGATTCCACCGATCGGCGGCAGGAGACAGAGGCCCGCGGCAGCGCGTCCAATCGCTGCCGCGAGACAATTCAAGCCTCCGCGAAGGCCCACGACGCATTCCCAGTCGAGGGCCATGAAGACCAGCGACGCCACCAGGATCGGGTTGGCAATCACGGCGACCAGCCACAGCTTCCAGCTGATCGCCTCCACACCCGGCTTCCACTGACACACCAGCGAGCTCACGATCGCGCCCGCCAACAGAACGAGCGCAAAGTAGAGCGACGCCCGGACATCGAGAAAAGCACCCGCCCCCGCGCCAACCAGGACGGCGGAGACGAGATGCCCCATGATGAACGGCTTGATGCGCAGCATGCCTCTATTCCGGCCTCTGCCAGTCTCTCGTGTTCACACCAGGTTGATGCGGCAGCCGCAGACCTCGACCTGAGCCGGCCCCATCTTGCGACCGCGCCTTTCGGCCGCCGCCAGCACACGCTCGCGATCCACGACGTTCACGTCATAGGCCGACACACCTGGCCCGCGCCCGTCGACGATCGGCACGAAGCGGATTTGCGAACCGTCTAGCCAGATGATGTTGTCGACGGCCGGGCGGTTCAGGATCCGCGACCAGGAGGCGGCCGCGCCGTCGGGATCGTCATGCTGGATCTCGACGCCGGCGAGGCCGTTCGTGACGTCCGAGCGCGCATGCTTCAGCCAGTCCTTCTCGGCCGGCGGCCACCACAGAGCGGGATCGGTACCCTTGGGCGCAAAGGTCGTGTCGAGCGACAGCAGCACGCCGTTCGTGTCCGAGGGATGGAAGTGCGTGTACTGGTACTCGGGCAGGTCCTTCTCCGCCACGGCGCGAACGCCCAGCGCCGTGACACGCTGGCGCTCCGCCGCGGCATCGGGGACCTGCAGGATCACCATGTAGCCGCCATCGCCGTGACGGCGCTCGATGTAGCGGCCAGCGGACGTGCCTTCCTTGAAGGGCGACACGATCTCGAGAAAGTCATGGCCGGTCGGGCAGACCACGTTTGCCAGCCCCCACTTGGCGACGCCGGGATCGCGATAGGCGACCTCGATGCCCAGGATGTCGCACAGCTCCTCGGCGGAGCTTTCCAGGTCTTTGCAGACGAAGACGCATTGCCTCAGTCTCATCGCTTCGCTCCCATTCCGTTGTTGCAGGGGTTATCGTAGCGCCATGCGGACCGTATGGACCATGGGCTTCGTGGCGACGGCCGCCCTCTCATTCTGCTTCCCGGACTTCATCGTCTTCCGCTTCACGCAAGCAGTGATCTGGTCCATTGCGCTCCTGGGTCTGGTGATCCTCTGCGGCGTCAGTGGCCAGTTCTCCTTCGCGCAGGCGGCACTGTTCGGTATTGGCGGCTATGCCGCCGCCATCGTGGCGACCCATACGCCGCTCCCGCCCTATGCGGGTCTCGCGCTGGCGCCCGTCCTCGGCTTCGCCGCCGGCTATGGACTCGGCCGGGTAGCTGGCCAGCACAGTCTCTGGACGCAGGCGCTGGTCACTTATGCGTTCGCCATCGCCTTTCCGCAGCTCCTGCGCTGGCGGCCCGTCGAACGATGGACCGGCGGTGTCCAGGGTCTCTATCTCGATTTACCGGCCCCGCCCGCGGATCTGCTCAGCAACGATCGCTGGGCCTTCCTGATGTCGCTGGCGATCCTGGCTGGCGGGACGTGGCTGGCGCACAACCTGATCCGGGGCCGGGCCGGCCGCGCTTTCCAGGCCGCGCGCGACAACGACGTCGCAGCCGAGGCGCAAGGCATTCGTGTTCCGCAGGCGCGCGCGCTGGCCTCAGCGATCGCAGGTGCCTACGTCGCCATGGCGGGGTGTCTGTCGGCCTGGCAGTTCGGGTTCGTCGGACCAGGCAGCTACACTTTCGCGCTGTCGGTCCAGATGCTGTTCGGGGTGGTGATCGGCGGCATGCAGTCACTGGCCGGCGCCATCCTGGGCGGGCTCTTCCTGCAATTCTTTCCCGACGTCACGGCGGGACTGGGCAAGGGCTTCTCGGCCCTGCTCTACGGCGTGCTGCTGATCGCCGCCATGGTCGCGATGCCGAGCGGCGTGGCGGGCGCGATGGCCCGCCTCGCCGCCTGGCTGAAGCTCAGAGGCCCTTGAAGTTCGGGGCGCGCTTCTCGACGAAGGCGCGGGCCGCTTCCTTGTGATCCTCGGTCTCGCCGGTTCGGATCATGCGCGCGGCCTCGCTGTCGAGCGCCTCCGAGAGAGTACCCTCTTCCGCGACCTTCATGTTCTTCTTCACGTGCCACCAGGCGACGCGCGGTCCGGCGGCCAGCTTCCTGGCGAAGGCCATCGTCTCGGCATCGAGGTTGGCGTCGTCGACCACGCGGTTGGCGAGACCGAGCTTCTCGATCTGCTCTGCGTTCAGGATCTCGGCGGTGAAGTAGAGCTCACGCGCCTTGGCCGTGCCCACCAGCTTGTGCAGGAAATAGTGCGAGCCGAAGTCGCCCGAGAAGCCGACCTTGGCGAAGGCGGTCGTCATGCGCGCGCTCTTGCCGGCGAAGCGCATGTCGGCGGCGAGAGCCAGCGACAGGCCGGCGCCGGCCGCGACGCCGTTCACCATGGCGATGGTGGGCTTGCCCATTTCGTGCAGCAGTTCGGAGACCTTCATGCGCTCGCGGATGTCGTGGACCTTGTCCTCGTAGGTCTTGTCCTGGTCGCGGCCCGCGGCCATCGACTTCACGTCGCCGCCGGCGCAAAAGGCTTTATCGCCCGCGCCGCGCACCACGACGCAGCCGATGGCGCGGCTGCCCGCCGCTTCCTCGAGCGCATCGGAAAGCGCCCCCATCATGTCGCGGCTCAGCGCGTTCATGGCGTCGGGACGGTTCAGGACGATTTTCATGACGCCGTCTTCGACGGTCTTGATCAGGTGCGACATCGGGCTTCCTCCGGGATTGCGATTGGCGGGCGTTGCGGCGAATGTTTCCCAAACCAATGAGTCGCGCAACGACATTCCGTCTTGCTGGGCGGAACCGTGCCGGGAGGCAATCGAAGCCATGAAATACGAGACTTTGCTGACCGAACTCGCCGGCGGCGTGATGACGGTGACGCTCAACCGGCCCGACAAGCTCAACGCCTTCTCCACGACCATGAGCAGGGAACTCATCGACTTCTTCCAGCGCGTGAATGCGATGGATGAGGTCCGCGCCATCGTCGTCACAGGGGCCGGACGCGCCTTCTGCGCCGGCGCCGACATTTCCGGCGGTGCGGCCGCCTTCCAGGTCTGGAACGACGGGAGCAAACCGCAGAAGCGCGAGGCCAGCGATTCGATCACGCTGGCGATCTTCAATTGCCTGAAGCCCATCGTGGCGGCGATCAACGGCGCGGCGGTCGGCGTCGGCATCACCATGTGCCTGCCGATGGACATCCGCATGATGTCGAGCAGTGCCCGCATCGGCTTCGTCTTCAACAAGCGCGGCATGGCGATGGAGGCCGGGAGCTGCTGGTTCCTGCCGCGCCTCGTCGGCATGCAGCGGGCGCAGGAGTGGGTGATGACTGCCGAACTTTTCGGCGCGGAAGAGGCGCTGAAAGGCGGTCTCGTCCGTTCGGTTCATGCGCCGGAGGAGCTGCTGCCCGCGGCTCAGGCGCTGGCCGCCAAGTTCGCCGCCTCGACCTCCTCCGCCGTCGCCGCCGCGGTGAATCGCCGGCTGATGTGGAGCATGTGGGGCGCGCAGGATCCGCTGGACGCCGTGACGCTCGACCTGCAATGCGTCGGCCATCTTGCGGCCGGCGCCGATGCGCAGGAAGGCATCAAGTCGTTCTTCGAGAAGCGCGCCCCCGACTTTCCCTTGAAACCCTCGAAGGACATGCCGCCCTTCGGTCCGTGGACCCGACCGAAAGGTTCTGCTTGATGAACGGTACGTTTCGCCGATCCCGTTCGGCGTGAAGCCTCAACCTCTTGAGCTGCGTTGAAGGAGAAACATGCGCGCGATGATCTGCCGCCAGTGGGGCGGCCCTGAAGACCTGCGGCTCGAAGACGTCGAACCGCCCTCTCTCAAGCCCGGCCAGGTCCGCATCCGCATCAAGGCGGCGGGTGTCAGTTTCGCAACGACCCTGATCATCGCAGGCAAGTACCAGCGTCGCCCGCCTTTCCCCTTCGCGCCCGGTACCGAAGCGTCGGGCATCGTCACCGAGGTCGATCCGGCCTGCACGCGGGTCAAGGTCGGCGACGAAGTGGTGGCCGTGCTCGACTGGGGCGGGCTCGCTGAGGAAGTCGTGGCGCATGAGGTCAACGTCTTCCCCAAGCCGCGCAACGTGGGTTTCGTCGAAGCCATCCAGCTCGCAATCTCCTATCCGACCTCGGCCGGTGCGCTGACCTGGCCCGAGGCGCTGGACGTGCAGCCAGGCCAGACGCTGCTGGTGCACGCCGCGGCGGGCGGAGTCGGCATGGCCGCCGTCGAGATCGGCAAGGTCCTGGGCGCGACGGTGATCGCCACCGCGGGCGGCTCACGCAAGACCGAGTTCGCGAAGGCCCACGGCGCCGATCACGTGATCGACTACAACGCGACGGACTTCCGGGACGAGGTTCTGAAGATCACCGGCGGCCGCGGCGTCGATCGCGTCTACGATCCCGTCGGCGGAGACGTATTCACGCAGTCGCTGCGCTGCATGGCCGTGGGCGGACGGATCTGCCCGATCGGATTCGCCAGCGGCACGATCCCGCAGATTCCGGCCAACATCCTGCTGGTGAAAACGCTGGCCGTTATGGGTTTCAACTACGGCTACTATGTCGGCTGGAGCCCGCACGACGCACGCTTCGAGGAGGCGCATCGCACCTTCGCCCTGGCGGAACGGATCCGCGGCTGGTGCGAACAGGGCCTCTGCCGGCCCCATGTCGACCGCACCTTCGCCCTGCCCGAGGCGCCGCAGGCGATGCGCGCGCTCCTGGAGCGAAGCGTCACCGGCCGCGTCGCGATCGTGATGGGCTGACGGGCTACTTCTTCGTCAGCTTGCCCTCGAACACGCAGTAGCCGTCGAGCTTGATCCGCGAATCGCCTTCCTTGATCTGGCCGATGACATCCATCATGCCGCCGCCGCCGACCATCGCGGCGGTCTTGATTGACCCGTTCCTGCCGAGAGTGGTCTCGAAGGTGCGCTCCGGGCGGCCCTCCTGTTGGAACTTGCCCTTCACCGCATCGCCATCCACCGTGACGTCGATCACCATCTTGTAGGTGGGGCATTTGCCACTGCCGGGGACGTTCGTGCCGTATCCGGTCCAGGTGTAGACGACAGGCTGTGCGTGAGCCGTGCCAGCGGCAAGCATGAGGGCGACTGTCGCTGCCGCAAGGGTCCTGGTCATCGATCGGGCTCCGGTTGGGGGCGTTTCACTGAGGCGAACTTTACGAGGTTTGACGGTGAAATGATCGTCGCGACGGCTTTCACCGCCCCGTGAACTTCGGTTCCCGTTTTTCGAGGAAGGCCTTGATGCCCTCCTTCATGTCGTCCGTCTGCATCAGCGGCAGGAGCTGCAGGAAGACATGGTGGACATGCTCGTTGAAAGGCTCATTCCATGCCATGCGCATCATCCTCTTTGCGGCCTGGATGGCGAGCGGCGCGTTGGCGGCGATCTCCAGCGCCAGCTCCCGCGCCGCGCCCATGACGTCGCCGTCCGCGACGACCCTGTTGACCAGTCCGATCTCCAGCGACTGGGCCGCGTTCAGCGTCCGGCCCGTGAAGATCAGTTCGGCCGCCTTGGCCCAGCCCAGCATGCGCGGCAGGTACCAGGTACCGCCCGATTCCGGTAGCACGCCGCGCTTGGCATAGGAGGCGGCGAGCTTGGCCGACTGAGCCATCACGCGGATGTCGGCGCCCAGCGCCAGGTCGAGCCCGTAGCCGGCGGCGGAGCCGTTGAGGGCGCAGATCACCGGCTTGTCCATCGAATGCAGGACCGGGGGCGGCGTGTTGCGCAGGTCGATGTTGGTCGGCGTGGCACCCGAGCCGACGCTCAGATTGTCGGTGCCCTTGTCCTGCGCCTCGAGGTTCAGGCCGGCGCAGAAGGCGCGGCCCGTCCCGGTCAGGATCACGACGCGGACGGTGCGATCCTCGTTCGCCTTCACCAGCGCTTCTGTCAGCTGCCTGAGCATCGGGCCCGAAATCGTGTTCATGCGCTGCGGCGCGTTCAGCGTGATGGTCGCAACCGCGCCGTCGACGGCATAGAGCAGTTCTTCCGGCATTACCGAAGCTGTGGGCTGGGCCGCAAACTGGCTCATGTTTCCTCCCTCTGGCGATTGCCGCTATGGTGACGCAGGAGATCAAAACACGCCATGCAAAACCGTTTCATCGACCTCTACAGCGACACCAAGACCAAGCCCTCGCCCGGTATGCGGAAGGCCATGGCCGACGCCGAAGTGGGCGACGAGCAGAAGATGGAAGACCCGACGGTCAACCGCCTGCGCGACCGCGTGTGCGAACTTCTCGGCAAGGAAGACGCGGTGTTCCTGCCGAGCGGCACCATGGGCAACCAGATCGCCATCCGCGTCCATTGCCGGCTGGGCGACGAGGTGATCGCCGATCGCACCGCCCATATCATCAACGCCGAGTCGGGAGGCACCGCCGCCAATGCCGGCGTCATGATCCGCATGCTCGACGGGCCTTACGGCGTCTTCACCGGCGAGCAGGTCAAGGAAGCCATCCGCGACCCCAACAGTCGCAACGCGCCGCGCTCGCGGCTCGTGTCCATCGAGAACACGTCGAACGGCGGCTGCGGTACGGTGTGGCCGCTTGCCACCATGCAGGGCGTGAGCAAGGTGGCGCGCGACGCCGGCCTCGGCCTGCACATGGACGGCGCGCGCCTCTGCAACGCGGTGGTGAAGTCCGGCACCAAGGCCAGCGACTATGCCGCCTGCGTCGACTCGCTGTGGCTCGACTACACCAAGGGCCTGGGTGCGCCGGTCGGCGCCAGCCTGGCGGGATCGAAGGAGTTCATCCACGAGGCCTGGCGCCAGAAGCAGATGCTGGGCGGCTCGATGCGCCAGTCCGGCGTGATTGCCGCCGCCGCCCTCTACGCCCTCGAACACAACTGGGACCGCCTCGCCGAGGACCACGACAATGCCCGTCATCTCTCCGAGGGCATCGCCAATATCAAGGGGCTCAAGATCGACGTGCCGCGCATGGAGACCAACCTTGTCTTCTTCGAGGTGACGAAGCCCGGCTGGACGCCGGCGCGACTGGTCGACGCCTGCAAAGAGCGCGGCGTAGGCATGGGCACCGCCGCCGGCAACCGCATCCGCGCGGTCACGCACCTCGACGTCAACAAGGGCGACATCGACAGCGCGCTGAAGGTGATCAGCGACGCGCTGGCGGCCTAGGAAACTCTCGCAGGGTTACGGCGCGGCGTGGCCGCGCCGCACCCATTCCTGCACCAGGAAGCGAACGTCGAAGATAGGCTTGCTGTCATAGCCACGGCCGGCCCAGCAGAACTGGCGCTGCTCGAGCTTGCGGTCCGCGACCAGCCTGATGCCGTCTTCCAGGGCGCCGCGCCGGGCCAGGGCAACCGCCAGCAGACCCTGCAGCGTGTCGCGCAGACAAGCGGTGTCCTTCGCCGGCATTTGCGCCACCTCACGCGGTAGCTCGCGCATCGCAGCCTCGATCTCGGTCGACTTCCCGTCCCAGGCGAGCGCATCGACGACCTCGACCAGACGCCGGGACACTTCGAGCGCATCCGCGCTCCTGCGCAGGCCGACCAGCGCCGGAACGTCCGTGTCGTCGCCCAGTTCGCGCAACAGCATGACGCCGACGAAGATGTCGGAAACGCCGAAGGCCCCCGCTCCGCCAGCGACGAACGCCTTCAGCATCGCCTTTGCCTTGTCGTCCTGGCCCTGCATCAGCAGCAGCCTTACGGCGGCCAGGTCCTTTGCCGGGAAAACCCCGAGATAGGCATCGAGCGACGCGATGGCGCGCGCCCGCGAGCCGGCATTCTCCTGCGCCTCGATCAGCGGCACGATGCGCCAGCCCTCGAAGTCGCCCGCGGCCGGATCGGATTCGACGAGTGCGCGGGCTTCCGCCGCCCGCCCGTCCAGCACCAGCCCCACCAGCTTGAGGCGGCCCAGCAGCTTCGGGTTCATGCGATCGACGCTCTGTCGCTCGGGCTCCGACAGGCCGGCCATCTGACTCGACAGGCTCGATCGGGGATACGAGGCGAGGAAGGCCATCATCCAGTCCAGGCTCAGGGCCTTCGCGGCCGGGTCATCGATCGTCGCGCCGGCCGCGACGCGCGCGAGGATCAGCGACTGCTTCGCCCAGTACCAGGCAAGCACAGGGCCGTTGCTGCGGCGCGCTGCCTCGACTTCGGTATCGGCGGCCAGGATCGCGGCGTTCGTGAGGTCGACCCCGTTCTCGCGGGCGCTCTTGTCGAAAATGGCGATCAACTGGTCGATCAGCTCGATCGACCGGTCGCCCCCGCTCGCACCGGCAACCGCCTCCGCAAGTGCCACCAGGTAGGGCTGCCCCGGCGTCGCCCCCGAGGCTTCGGCCGTCAGCTTGAAGGCCGATTGCCAGTACACGCTGCGCGCCTGCCAACGGCGCGCATAGTCGCGCGCGAGCGTCCAGTCGCAGTCGCCATAGTCCGTCGACACGCGACGCTCGGGCGAGAACTGGCGAGGCTCCACCGCTTCGATCACCTTGCGGGCAAGACGCTCGACCTCCGCGCTGTCGCCGCGGCGGCTTGCAGCAACCGCGAGGCGGATCAGGATCTCCGGCCCGGCGGGTGCGCGACGCGTCGTCTGCGTCATCGTGCGGTTCGCGCGCTGCTCGGCCTCGGCGGTGGCGCCGAGGTCGGCCAAGCGCGCACCAATCGTATAATCGAGTTCGGGCTCGGTGAGCCGGACCGCCACCTGCCGGGCCAGCGACCGGTGGCCGTGCTGGCACAGCAGGCTGATCCCCAGGCCGCGATTGACGATGCCCGCGGTCTCGCCGACGCCCGGCTGCATCGACTGGAAGTACCAGGTCATCGCGTCGGGATCGTCGGCCCGCATGAGCTGCCAGAAATACTGCTGGTTCACGCCCTCGCCGGAGGACAGGCCGGAATACTGTCGATCGACCAGGAAGATACGCTGCAGGTCGTCGCGATCTTCGGCGAGCGACTTCACGACATTGAGCCCGCCCTCGATCACTTCGCGATCGCCGGACACGGGCTTGTCGCCCAGCGCTTCGTCGATCGCCCTCAGCCTGTCCGCCGCCTCGTACTGGCGATGGTTCGAGGGGAGCGACAGGAGTGCAAGATAACCCTCGATCTGCAAACGCCGCTTCAGGTCGGCGTTCGTCTCGCGCCGGGCCTTGTCGAGATGCGCGTCGATCAGTTCGATCGCCCGCCCGAGCGTGGTCCGCGCGGGCGAAGTCTGGGCGTGACCGATCGAGGCGGCGAAGGGCATCGCCAGGGCCATTGCCAAAACAGACTTGATCCAAAGCCTAGATTTCATCGTCGATGCTGGTCGCCAGAAGCAGTGTATAAGGCTCCCTAACGAACGACTGAGAGCATTTGGTGGCAAAGACTACAACAACCCGTCCCCTCGGGCACCGCGCCCTCTTTTCGCCCGAATGAGCCCGATGAACGCCATGCTCGAGCTCGGTCAATCGATCACGCGCCGTGAAGATCGACGCTTCATCACGGGTCTCGGGCGATACGCCGACAATACGGCACCCGCCGACGCCCTGAATGTTCTGTTCGTGCGCTCACCGCATGCGCATGCCCAAATCGCAAGCATCGACACGGAGTCGGCGCTGGCCCTTCCCGGTGTCGCGGCAATCTATACGGCCCGGGATCTGGTGGCCGACAAGGTGGGGCATCTGCCGGCCATCAGCGAGATCAAGGACGAAGCCGACGTCCGGCATCGCGAGCCCATTCATCTTCCTATGCCGACGGGCAAGGTCCGCCATGTCGGCGACATCGTGGCCATGATCGTGGCCGATACCCTGGACCGGGCACGCGACGCCGCAGAGGCCGTTGCCGTCGACTATGACGTGCTGCCGGCGGTCGTCACCGCGGCGCAGGCGCTCGCGCCCGGCGCGCCTCTGGTGCACGAGGATGTGCCGGGCAACCTCATGTGCCGATGGGGCAAGGGAGACGGTGCCGCGACCGACGCCGCCTTCGCACGCGCGGCCCATGTCTCGACGCTGTCGATTCGCTCGCCGCGCCAGATCGTACATTACATGGAAACGCGCGCGGCCTGGTCGAGCTACGACGCCGCGGACGATCTCGTGACCGTGACCTTTTCCTCGCAGGGCGTCCAGATTCCACACCGGCTGATGTGCGAGCGCGTGCTCGACCTTGCGAAGGAGAAGCTGCGCCTCGTCACGGAAGACGTTGGTGGCGGCTTCGGCCCCAAATACCCGATCTCGGCGGAATCGACCCTGGTCGCCTGGGCCACGCGGAAACTCGGCCGCGGCTTGCGCTGGAGCTGCGAGCGCGCCGAGCTTTCCCAGAGCGACAGCCACGCGCGCGACCTCGTCGCCACCGCGGACCTGGCGCTGGACACCGAGGGGCGCTTCATCGGGCTTCGCGTGAAGGCCCAAGCCAACTACGGCGCCTATGTCTCGATGTTCGCACCGACCATTCCGACGACCGGCCTCGCCAAGGTCATTTCCGGCCTCTATCGCATTCCCGCGATCCGTATCGATTTCGACTGCGCGTTCACCAACACCGTGCCGGTCGACGCAATCCGCGGCGCCGGCAAGCCCGAGGCATTGTTCCTGCTGGAGCGCCTCGTCGATCTGGCGGCCCACGAGACCGGCCGCACGCCGGTCGAGCTCAGACGCATCAACCTGCTGCGCGCCGACGAAATGCCCTATGCGGCCGCGAGCGGCTACACCTACGATGCCGCCGACTGCATGCGGCTGTTCGATACCGCGCTTGCTGTGGCCGACGAACCGGGTTTCGCGGCCCGGCGCACTGCGAGCGAAGCGGCGGGAAAATACCGGGGGCTTGGCTTCTCCTGCCATCTGCACGGCACCGGCGGCGTTGCCGACGAGCATGTCGTGGTGAGCGTCGAAGCCCACCGGCTGGTCGCGCGCGTGGGCACGCAGAGCCAGGGCCAGGGCCACGAAACGGTGTTCGCGCAGATCCTGTCCGCGGCGCTCGGCGTCCCGGTCGAGCGGATTGAGATTCGCCAGGGAGACACGCGCACCATCCCGCACGGCGGCGGAACCGGCGGCTCCTCCTCGACCATCATCAGCGGAACGACGCTGAAGCGCGCGGCCGACGTTGTAATCGAGCGCGGCCGCGATCTCGCCGCCGAGCGGCTCGAGACCTCGCCGGCCGACATCGCCTATCGCAACGGCGCCTTCGAGGTCGTGGGCACCGACCGGAGGATCGGCCTGTTCGAACTGGCTGGCTGGAGGCCGTTCGACGGTGATGCCCTCTTTGCCGACAAGATCGAGTCCTTTCCGACCGGCGTGATGGTCTGCGAGGTCGAAGTCGACCCCGAAACCGGGGAGACCCGCGTCGACCGCCTCCTCGCGGTCGCGGACTGCGGCCTGGTGGTAAACCCTCGCCTGCTGGCCGGACAGATGCACGGCGGCATCGTGCACGGGCTCGGCAATGCCTTGATGGAGGAAGCGCTCTATGACGAGGAGACCGGCCAGCTTCTGAGCGGCACGCTGATGGACTATGCCCTGCCCCGCGCCGATGACGTGCCGCCTCTCCAGGTCGAGACGATCGTGACGCCGTCGCCGAACAACATGCTCGGCTTCAAGGGCGTCGGTGAATTGCCGACCAACGGGGCGCCTGCGGCCGTGGCGAATGCCGTTCTCGACGCCCTGCGGCCGTTCGGCGTCCGCCACATCGACATGCCACTCACCCCCGCCAAGGTGTGGACGGCCCTGCACCGGCAGGGCTGATCAGCCCTGCAGCAGGTCGATCAGTCCCCGGCCTCCGACGTAGAGCCCCGCCAGGATCACGAAGACGGCGAAGAGTGTCGTCAGTGCTCCCTTGCGCCGCGACAGGACGGCATTGGCGTTGGTACCCGCCAGCGCGCCCGCGACGCCGCCAGCGATCAGCAGGCCCGCCACGCGCCAGTCGACCAGCCCCGACCAGGCGTAGCTCGCTGCCGCCGAAAGTCCGAAGGCGGTTACGGCAACGAGCGAGGCACTGGTCGCATCCTCGAGCTTCATGTCGGTCGCCAGGATGAGTCCCGGGACGATCAGGAAGCCACCGCCGATCCCGAAGAAGCCGGACAGGAGGCCCACGCCCGCGCCCAGCAGCACGAGGCGCGGCAGCAGGTGTGCGGCGTTCTCGCGCGTCAGCCAGGCCGACGTCTGGCCGCCCTTGTCCTTGGGGCGCAGCATCATCAGGCCCACGACGATCATCAGCACGCCGAACAGCGCCACGAGTTTCTGCCCATCGACCGCCTTGCCGAACGCAGCGCCCGCGAATGCCCCGCCCACGCCCGCCAGGCTGAACACGATGGCACAGGGCCAGCGGATCGGCGCCTTGCGCGCATGCAGCGCCAGCCCGGCCGCCGCATTGACCGCGACGGCAACCGCCGCCGTCCCGATGGCGACGTGCGCCGACGGCATGCCGACGGCGTACAGCAGCAGCGGCACCGCGAGAATGGAGCCGCCGCCGCCGATCAGCCCGAGCACAAGGCCGACCACACCACCGGAGGCGAGTGCCGCGACCGGCGCGAACATCAGGCCAGCGCCTTCCTCGCCGCGCGGTTCCAGGGCATCACGGCCAGCAGCTTGGCCATGCCGCACCATCCGGTGCTGCCGGCGAAGACGAGCCCGGCGCCGACGAAGGCCGAGAGCGCGAAGAAGGATGGCGCGACCAGCAGGCCCAGCACGACGCCGAGCACCACGACGCTGCCGGCCACGATCTGCACCTGGCGCATGATCTCGATCGGCTGCTTCCGGTCGGTCGAAACCGGAAGTCCCGCTCGCTTCCAGGCGTCGAGCCCGCCTTCCAGAAGATAGGCCTCGCACCCCGCGGCCTCGCCGAGGCGGGCAGCGTTCGTGCCCGTCCGCGCGCCGGAGCGGCAATGGAAGATGACCGCCTTCGCACCCGGCGCTTCGACCCGCTGCAGCGACGACAACGGCGCGTGCCGCGTGCCGGGAATGTGCTCGCGCGCGCGCTCGTCGGCCTCGCGCACGTCGACGAGAACGGCACCTTCTCCGATCAGCCGGCGGGCGGCCGCGGCATCGATGGTTGGCAGGGACATTGGAATTCCTTTCCGCGCGAGCCTTCAGTCCGCGCAATAGAGACGATGAAGCGTCGACAGCAGCGTTTCGATCCGGCCGTCTCCGATCCGGTACCAGACGGTCTGTGCCTCTCGCCGGAAGGCGACGATCCCCTCTTGCCGCATGCGGGCGAGATGCTGGGACAGCGCCGATTGCGACAGGCCGACCTCTGCGGCGAGCGTGCCGACGGTCGCCTCTCCGACCTCCACGAGCTTGCAGAGGATGAGGAGACGGCGGTCGTTGGCCAGCGCGGAGAGGATGCCGGCCACCTCACCGGCCTTCGCCTGGAGGGCCGTGGGATCGATGGTTTGCTTCGTCTTCATTTTAGATATTGCTAATATAGATATTGCTAATATATCTGTCAAGCATTCAGAGGAGAAAATCGTGACTGCAAGTCCTTTCATCGACGCCTTCTTCAACGAGGCGACCTTCACGGTGACCTATCTGGTGACCGACCCCGCGACGCGACGCGCCGCGATCGTGGATCCCGTCCTCGACTACGACCACAAGTCGGGCAAGGCCTCGACGAAGTCCGCGGAGCGTGTCCTCGCCAAGGCCGCCGAACGACAGGCCTCGATCGATTGGATTCTCGAAACGCACGCCCATGCCGACCATCTGACGGCGGCGCCCCTGCTGAAATCCCGGACGGGTGCCCGCGTCGTCATTGGCGAGCACATCCGCGACGTGCAAAAGATCTTCAAGGAGGTTTTCAATGCCGCGGACGTGAGCGAGGACGGGCGCGAGTTCGACAGGCTCGTTGCAGACGGCGAGACGCTGCCGCTCGGCGATCTCACGATCGAGGTGATGCATCTGCCCGGCCACACGCCGGCCGACGTCGCCTACAGGATCGGCGATTCGGTGTTCGTGGGCGACACGATCTTCATGCCCGACTATGGCACCGCGCGCGCCGACTTTCCGGGCGGCAATGCGGCAACCCTCTATCGCTCCATCCGGCGACTCCTGTCCCTGCCGCCGCAGACACGCCTGTTCATGTGTCACGACTACAAGGCTCCTGGCCGCGACGAGTATGCATGGGAAACCAGCGTTGCCGACGAGCGGGCGAGCAACATCCATGTGCATGACGGCGTGTCGGAAGCGGAGTTCGTCGCCATGCGCCACAAGCGGGACGCCACGCTTGCCGCACCGGTCCTCCTGCTCCCCGCGGTGCAGGTCAACATCCGGGCCGGCCACCTGCCCCCGCCGGACGACAATGGGCAGAGCTATCTCCGTATCCCGGTGAAGCTCGCCACGGCCTGAGATTGGCAGCGCGTTCCACTCCCGCTAGGGTCGTTCCAAAGGGAGAAGAAACGCATGTCCAAGAAATCGGTCGCCGCGGTCGCGGGCGCGCTTATCGTGTTCGCCACCTCGGTGTTCGCCCAGTCGCCCTGGCCCAACAAGCCCATCAAGCTGGTGGCCCCCTATCCGCCGGGTGGCCAGACCGACGTGGTGTCGCGCTATTTTGCCGAGAAACTCTCGGGCGTTCTGGGCCAGCAGATCATCGTCGACAACAAGCCCGGTGCGAACGGGATGGTCGGCATGGAGATCGTCAAGAACCTGCCGGGCGACGGCTACACGTTCGTCTACGTCAACTCGTCGATGATGTGCATCAACCCCTATGTCTACAAGAAGATCCCCTACGACGGATTCAAGGACTTCATGCCGGTGACGCAGCACGGACTGGCGCCGCTCGCCATGGTCGTGCCGCCGTCCCTAAACCTGAAGTCGGTCAAGGAATTCGTTGAGTGGGCCAAGGACCGCAAGGGCAAGGTCAATTTCGCCTCCTTCGGCAACGGCTCGTCCTCGCACATCTGGGGCGAGATGCTGAACCAGGCCGAGAAGCTCGACATGACCCACGTGCCGTACAAGGGCGCGGGCCCCGCGGTACAGGACGTCGTGGCCGGCCACATTCCGATGACCATCCAGGACCTCGCCGCCAGCGGCGGAGCGATCAACGGGGGCAAGCTGACGCCGCTCGCCGTGACGTCCGCCCAGCGCTGGCCGCGCCTGCCCAATGTCCCGACCTTCGAGGAGGCCGGCTACAAGATCAACCTGACCGGCTGGAACGGCGTCATGGCACCGGCCGGCACACCGAAGGAAATCGTCGAGCGGCTGAGCGCCGAAATCCGCAAGCTGGTTCAGACACCCGAGGGCAAGGAGAAGCTGCTCGACATGGGCCTGATCGCCACCGGCACGACGCCCGCCGAGATGGGCGAGATCATGAAGACAGGTTGTGCCGCCTGGGGCGACGCGGTGAAGCGCGCCGGCGTCGAGCCGGAGTGACGCGGCCCGAGCTCGGCCTTAACGCCGCGACAGCCGATCCAGCGCCACCGCAATCGCTTCGCGGGTAGCGGCGGGCTGCTCGGCGATGGCATGCCCCAGCAGGTCGAGCTGGCGGCGCAACGTGTGCACCTGGTCGACCAGATCGACCACGGTCTCCACGGACTCGTCGTCGAAGCCCAGCTCGTCGACCAGCTCGCCCAGCAGCCGCGCACGGGCCACGTCGATCTGCTCGAAGCTCCAGTCATCGCCGCTGCCGGCCGGGCGCAGCAGCCCGCGGGCCACCCAGCGTTCGACATGAACGGCCGTCAGCCGGCCGTGCTGTCGCAGCAGGTCGTCCAGGGTCGTCATGTGAACTGCTCCATCTCCTTGCGCGGATCGTAGGCGCGACCCGCCTCCCAACTCGCGAGGAACTCCTTGAGCTTGTCGTCCGGCGCCTCCGGCAGCACGACCTTCAACTTCACATACTGGTCGCCGCGCTGGCCCGACTTCCGGTCCAGCAGACCGCGCCCCTTGAGACGGAGCGACGTGCCGGTGTTGGAGCCTGCCGGCACGTTCAGCATCACCGCGCCTCCCACCGTCGGCACCTTCACCTTGCCGCCGAGCGTGGCTTCCGTGACCGTGACCGGCAGCTCGACGTGGATGTCGTTGTCGCGCGGCTGGAAGAAGGCATGCGGGTCCACATGAATCTCGACATAGGCATCACCGGCCGGCCGCCCCTGTGAGCCGGGCATGCCCTGGCCCTTGAGACGCAAGGTCTGGCCGTCGGTCGTGCCTTCCGGCACGTCGATGTCGAGCGTCTTGCCGTCAGGAAGCGTGACACGCTGCTTGCCGCCCCGCGCCGCCACCAGGAATGGCACGCGCAGGCTGTAGCTGACAGGCATGCCACCCATGTCGAAGCCGCCTCCACCGAAGCCCGGGCCTCCGCCGCCGCGCCGCTCGCCGAACATCTCGGAGAAGATGCCGCCCATGTCGACGAAGGAATCGTGGCCGGCCGCATGTTCGTACTTGCCGCCACGGCCGCCCGCCTGGTCGCGGTAGAAACCGCGTGGCGGCATCTCCTGGCCGGTGCCGTCGATCTCGCCCGCGTCGAAGCGCCGGCGCTTCTCCGGATCGGAAAGAATATCGTTGGCCTGCCCGATTTCCTTGAACTTGGCTTCGGCCGCCTTGTCGCCGGGATTGAGGTCGGGATGATGCTTTTTGGCGAGCTTGCGGAACGCCTTGCGGATGTCGTCCTCGGAGGCGGTCCTCGGCACGCCCAGGACGGAATAGGGATCACTCATAGCCCTACAGATGTGCAGTGAATTGCCACCTTACAAGTCCCTCCCCTCTCAACCTCACAGGCCCAGCACCGCCTTGGCGATGATGTTGCGCTGGATTTCATTGGAGCCGGCATAGATCGTGGAAGCGCGGTTGTTGAGATACAGCGGCGTGGCCGTGATGCCCCAGGCCGGGGTCACGGTCGGCTCGTTGTGCCCGAGTTCCCGAGCCTCCGGCTCGAAGGGAGCGGCGTACCAGGCCAGCGCCTCGACCCCGAGATGGTCGAGCTTCTGCAGGGTCTCGCTGCCGCGAATCTTCATCGCCGAGGAGACGGCGCCCGGGTTGCGCCCCTGGCTGAGGTCGGAGAGGACCTGCATCTCGATCATCTCGAGTGCCTGGATCTCCATTTCAGTCTCGACCAGCCGCTCGACGAAGCCCCGTTCCTCGATCAACCGCCCCGATCCGTCAGCTGCCTCCTCGCGGGCGATGCGCTTCACGTCGTCGAGGCGAGCATAGAGATTGGGCGTGTAGGCGTCGCCGCCGCGTTCGAATTCGAGCAGATATTTCGCCACCGTCCAGCCGGCATTTTCCGGACCGATCCGGTTGGCAACCGGCGTGCGGACATTGTCGAGGAAGACCTGGTTGACCTCGTGGTCGCCGGCCAGGGTCAGGATCGGCGCGACCGAAAGGCCGGCCGCCTTCATCGAGTCGATCAGTACGAAGGAGATGCCATCCTGCGGCTTCCCCTCGGTCGAGGTCCGCACCAGACAGAACATGTGGTCGGCGACATGCGCGCCGGTCGTCCAGATCTTGGTGCCGTTAATGACATAGTCGTCGCCATCACGCTCGGCGCGGGTCCTGAGACTGGCGAGATCGGAGCCCGAGCCCGGTTCGGAATAGCCTTGGCAGAAGGTAATATCGCCCGAGACGATCTGCGGCAGGTATTTGGCCTTCTGTTCCGGCGTGCCGAATTTCATGATCACCGGGCCGACCATGCGCAGCCCCATCGAAAAGATGCGAGGTGCGTCGGCGGCGGTGCACTCACGGCTGAAAATGTATCGTTGCGTCGCGCTCCAGCCGGTGCCGCCATGCTCTTTCGGCCAGCTCGGCACCGACCAGCCGCGCCGCGCCAGGATCTTGTGCCAGCGCAGGCCGGCTGCGAAGTCGGCGAACACGCCTCCCGTCTTGCGACCCGCCTCCCTGAGATCCTCGGTCAGGTTCTCGTCCAGGAACCGGCGGACTTCATTCTGGAAGGCCTCGTCTTCCGGGCTCAGCGCCAGATCCATTAACGGGCTCCCTTCTCTTTCCCGGGAGGCTAGCGACCGCCGCCACCGCCCGTCCAGTGCGCGGCTGACACCGGCTTCCGACGGGCGGTATGGTTCTTGCCTCGCAAGCGTACTCGAACGCGGAGGTCGCCGTGGCCCGACTGGTTGGTCTGATCGCCCTTCTTCTCCTGGCGCTGCCGGCAGCCGCACAGGATCGCAAGGAAGTCGACCTTGCACTGGTGCTGGCCATCGACATCTCGGGCAGCATCGACCCCGACGAGGCCAGGCTGCAACGCCAGGGCTATGTCGAGGCGTTCAGCGACCCCGTCATCGTCAAGGCGATCCTGGGTGGCAATCACGGCCGGATCGCCGTTGCCTACTTCGAATGGTCCGATTCCTGGATCCAGAAGCTGCTCGTCGACTGGACCCTGCTCGATTCCGATGCCGCCATTGCCGCCTTCGCAAAGCGGCTCTCCGATGCGCCAATCTCGATCTCGCGCCGGACCTCGATCAGCGGGGCCATCCGCTACGCCATCCCGATGTACGGCCGAAGCCCCTACGACGCCGAGCGCAAGGTGCTCGACATCTCGGGCGACGGTTCGAACAACGACGGCGGGCTGGTCACGGACATCCGGCATGATGCGCTCAAGGAGCGAATCATCATCAACGGCCTGCCGATCATGAACGGCAGGCCCAATCCGTTCGGCTTCCCGGCGGAGGATGACCTCGACAAGTATTACCTGCACTGCGTCACCGGCGGCCCGCGCTCGTTCGTCGAAGTGGCGCGCAGCTTCGAGGACTTCCCCCGCGCCATCCGCAAGAAGCTGCTGCAGGAAGTGGCCGATATCGGTCCGTTGAACGACTTCGACACCGGCTATCTCGGGGTGGCCCGCGACGGTATCGAGCTGGCGCAGTCCGGCGGCGCCCGTCGTGCGATCAAGGCAGACGACGATTACACCCGGTTCGTGCGACCCGAATACGAGCTGGGCTGCGACGTCGGCGAGCGCCGCTCCCGCGATTTCTGGCAGCGCCGCTTCGGCGTCACGCCGGACTGATCGTTTGACGGGCGAAGAGCGATCCTGAAGATGCTTCCCTCAAGACAATAACGGTCGGATGCTCCGGCCGGGGGAGCCCATGAAAGACGCGACCGCCCAGGCGATCTATTTCTACGACCGCCATCCGATGTCGGGCGAGATCATCAAGGCAAAGCTACGCGCCGCGCGCGGCCATCTGAAGAACGTCACACCGGAGGAACTCTGGCCGCACGACCAGGATCCCTATGGCGGCATTGCCGCGACCGACGCGCTGGCCGCGGCGGCGGCGATCGGGCCCGGCACCGAAGTCGCGGATTTCTGCGCCGGCCTCGGCGGCACGGTGCGCTACCTCGCCCACCGCTACGGCGCCGACGTGACCGGCATCGAGCTGACGCCGTCCCGCGTTGCGGCCGCGCAGGAACTCATCGCGCTGGTGGGCCTGCAGGATCGTGCCCGCGTCCGGCAAGGCAACGTGATGGAGGCGCCGTTGGCCGACGAGTGCATGGACGTCGTGGTGAGCCAGGAGGCGCTCTGCCATGTCCCCGACCATGCGAAGACTTTGGCAGAGGCTTTTCGGGTCCTGCGAGAGGGTGGCCGCCTGGCGATGACGGACTGGATCGCAAACACGCCCCTTTCGGCAAGGGATGCCCAGCTTATGTGGGACGGCATGGCCATCCAGCCGCTGGAAACGCTGGCGAGCTATGGCGGGATCGCACGTGCAGCAGGCTTCCATGTCGCAGCGGCGACCGACCTGACCGAGACATGGGGACCGATCCTCGAGCAGCGGCTCGCCATGTACCAGCGGCTTCGGGAAGAGGCGCGCGCCGCCGGCACGCCGATGGGCCACGATGCCTTCCACGAATCCTACATCCGGTTCGTCGAGCTGATCACGAAGCGCGAACTCGGCGGCATCCGCCTGGTGGCCGTGAAGTAGATTCTATGGCGCGGGACTAGGCATGCCTCCGCCCGCCAGCGGATAGGGGGGCATCGGACCGGGACCCTGGCCGAAGCCGCCCGGTCGCGGCGAACCGCCCGGCCCCTGCGCAGGCGGTGCCGGCCCTCCCTGCACGGGGCCGGTCATGCCCGGGCCTTTCGCTGAATTTGTTTCCGCAAGGCCGGCGGCCTTCGCCGCCCGATCGTCACCGCCAGCACGCTTGCCTCCGCTGGCCTCCAGCCTGCCAATACTGTCGGCGAGATCCCTTCGCGCCACGGGCGACGCGAGACCGGGCGGCTGGCCGCGCAGCGCACTCACCTGGAAACCTGGAGACGTCACGCTTCGGGTGCGCCCCTGGCTCGTCAGGGTCATCTCGTAGCCGAACACGAAGGTCGCGATCGTCTTCGTCGGCTCGACACTGAACATCGCAATACCACCGCGGATGGTGATCGTACCGGAAGGCGTCGTGACGACGACGGGCGTCTTCTTGCTGATCTTGCCGCCGACCAGCCGGAAGACTCCCTTGGTAGCCGTGACCGCCAGCTCGCCGAGCTTCCTGTCCGAGTCGTAGACAAACTTGTCGAGCGTGACTTGCGCCCGGCTGCTGATCGTCAGCGCCGTCCCGTCGAGGAACAGGAGATGGGCGCGGTCGGCGGCTCCGGTGGTGATGACTTCCCCGGCCTGGACGTCGAGGCCGACATGCAGGACGCGCTCGGTCTCGTCCGGAGGCTTGCCGGTCGGATCGCCCGCGACCGCAGACGTGATCCCGACCCGCGGCGCGTCCGCCGCCGCCGGAAGGCCCGGCACCATCGGCAGGATCATGATTGCCGCACACACAAGGAGCACATCACGCGTCTTCGACATGCAGTGGCTACGGGCGAACCGATCGTCCCATCCCCATCTCCCGCTCGATCGCGACGACACGCGTCAATCCGCCTGCAGCACCGGCAAGGCCGACAGTCGCTTGACTGCAAAATCAAGGAACGCATCGATCTTGGGTGCACGATGCGCGCGACCTTTCGTCAGGAGCTGTACCGGCAAGGGTGCGGTTTCGAAATCGCGCAGGAGCCGCACGAGGCGGCCCGCCACCAGGTCGTCCGCCACCTGGTAGGACAGGAACTGCGCGATCCCGCGTCCATCGCGAACGGCGCGAAGTCTCGTTTCGATGTCGTCGGTGCGGAAGCGGCCTTCGAGCCGCAAGGGACCTCCCCGGCCCCGTCCGGCAAAATTCCAATCCAGTGTGCCGCGCGAAGTGCCCAGCAGCGCCTGGTGCCTTGCAAGATCCTGCGGACGCTTCGGGACGCCGTGACGTTCCAGGTAGGCCGGGCTTGCCACCCACTGTCGCCGTACCTGCCCAACCGGCCGCGCCGTGAGGCTGGAGTCGGCGAGCGGCCCGATCCGTAGCGCCACATCGACACCTTCCTCTATGAGATCGACATTGCGGTCGTTCAGCAGTAGCTCGATCTCGATCTCCTCATTCCGGTCGAGAAATCGAGCAGCCAATGGGGCGACATGGCGACGCCCGAACTGGACGGGCGCGGCAATTCGCAGGAGACCGCGAACCGGCGCCTCGCGGACACCCGTGGCCGCGGCCTCGTAGTCGGCGACGATGGCGCGGGCCTTCTCATGGAGGATGCGGCCCGCTTCCGTGGTGGCCAGGCGCCGCGTCGTGCGGTCGACGAGGCGCACACCGATCCTGTCCTCGAGCGCCGCCAGCGCGCGCGTGACCGCGGGTGGCGACCGGCGCAGGCGCCGGGCCGCGCGCACCAGGCTGCCCTCCTCCACGATGCGCAGGAAAATCTCCAACTCGTCGAGCCGGTCCATCTCATTCTTCCAATTACTGAAATTGTTATTTTATCATTCGTGTCATTAACGCCGCAATCGGCCGGCCCTACGTTCGGAGAACTGGAGGATACCGGCATGTTGAATGGAAGCTGCCTCTGCGGCGCCGTCGCCTACAAGGCCGACGCCGCTCTCGAACGCATCGTGCATTGCCATTGCCACACCTGTCGCAAGACGCACGGCACGGCTTTCTCGTCCGTCAGCGCCGTGCCGCGGGACAAGTTCCGCTGGCTGCGCGGCGAGGACTTGCTGGGCGCGATCGAATCCTCACCCGGCAAGTTCCGCCGTTTCTGCAGCAGGTGCGGCTCGCATGTGATGGCCGAACGCGTGACGCAGCCCGTCATCCTGTTGCGGCTGGGCTGCCTCGATACGAACGTGCGCGACCGGCCGCAGGTCCATATCTGGCGATCGGATGCCGCCCCCTGGTACGACCCGAAGGTCGCGGTTCCCGAAAAGCAGGAGGGCGTATGATGAACACCGATACGATGGGCTTCCTGCCTTTCAATGCCGACGAAAGGGCGGCACAGGCGCTGGCCGGACTGCGGACCGGCCGCGCGCCGATCCGCCCGTTCATGCCGGAGCAGCATCGCGCCTTCTTTCCGGTGCTGCCCTACTTGTTCACAGCCACGCCCGATGCGCAGGGCTGGCCGATGGCCTCCGTGCTGACGGGCCAGCGCGGCTTCGTTACGTCGCCTGACCCGTTGACCTTGCGGATCGACACGCTGCCGCGAGCCGGCGATCCTGCCGCTCCCGGCTTCGCCGCCGATGCGGAGATCGGCCTGCTGGGCCTCGACCTCGCGACGCGGCGGCGCAATCGCGCGAACGGCAGGATCGCCAGCCGCGACAGCGGCCTGACGGTGCGCATCGCCCAGAGCTTCGGCAATTGCCCCCAGTACATCCAGACACGCACCGTCATCGCCGAAGCGAGGAACATCACGGCCGATGACGCTCCGGCAACGGCATTGTCCGGCCTGGACGAGGCCGCGCGCGATCTCATCGAATCGGTCGACACGTTCTTCGTCGCCAGCCGCGCCCGCAGCGACCTGGGCAACGAGGGTGGCTTCGACATGTCCCATCGCGGAGGACGGCCGGGCTTCGTCGCCGTCCACGGCGAGACGCTCACAATCCCGGACTTCCGCGGAAACGGCTTCTTCAACACGCTGGGCAACCTGCTGGGTGATCCCCGCGCCGGCTTGCTGTTCATCGATTTCAACACGGGCGACCTCCTGCAGCTACTGGGGACCACCACCATCGACTGGCACCCGGGCGAGGCGGGCCTCGCAGGCGCGGAACGGCTATGGCGCGTCAAGGTCGAGCGCGCTTGGCGCAGGCCATCTGCATTTTCTCCCCGGGTCACTTTCGGAGAATTTGCACCAAGTACGCTTCAAACGGGCATCTGGTAGCCATATTCGTTCTTACAAGTCTCACCCGGACGGGTAATGTCCGGCTTGGGGTTGGGACTGTCGTGGGAAACAGGATCAGCATCGTCATACCGACGCACAACCGTGCGCCGCTGTTGCGGCGTGCGCTTGTTTGCGCGCAGTCGCAGACGTTGCGGGACAGGGAAATCGTCGTCGTGGTCGACGGATCGACCGACGATACGCTTTCGATGCTCGATGCCCATTTTCCCAACGTGAAGGTCGTGCATCACGAATCGCCGAAAGGCCCCAGCGCCTCGCGGAACGCCGGCATCGCCGCCGCCTCGGGCGACTGGATTTTTTTCCACGACGACGACGACCTGATGCACCCCTCGCATCTCGCCGAGTTGCTGGCCGCCGCGCTGGCGGCGCCGCCGAACTCGCTGGTTGCAGGCCGGTCGCGGGACTTCGCCATCCTTGGCGACGACGTCACCTTCGGCCCGACGATCTGGACAGCAGCGGAGCGTTCCGACACCGACACGCTGATCCAGTTCCTCGAGCCCACGGCACTGCGCACCATTACCCACACGACGATCCTTTGGCCGCGCCGCTTGTTCGACACCGAGAAATGGGACGAGACGCTAAGCTTCTACGAGGATTTCGACCTGTGCTGCCGGGCCATCCTGTCCGGCCTGCACGTGATTGGCCGCGAAGTCGGGATGTATTACATCCGCGTCCACGCCGCGCCGCGGCTCACCTCAGCCAAGGACGACACCAACCAGCTCCTTTGGTCGGCACGCTTCTGGTTGAAATGGGCGAGGATCCTGCGCGACCGTCCCGAGCACAGGGCCTGTGCGGAAGCCCTGCGCAACGGTCTGATGGACTGCCTGATCCGACTCTCCAACCTGCCGGCGGGCCAGACCTACCTTCCGCAACTCGCCGCCGCCTTCAGGGAATGGGGCGGCGAGCGCTACTATGTAACGCCACGGCCCAGAAACCCGCTGAAGCGCGCGCTCGGTGACACGGTCCTGAACGTGGCCGGCTTTCCGGCGCTGCACCTGTTGCTGCGCGTCGTCGATACCTTCCGCCGCAAGGAAGCGCCCTATCTCGACACGCTGCAGCCGCCGGCCAGCGAGGCCGACCGGCAGGACGCTCTGCACATCGCGAACTACGAAGCCGAAGCCAGACTTCAGCCCGCGGCCGATCGCAGCCGTCCCACCATGGCTTCGAGAGCCAGCAGGTAGGAATCGGTTCCGAAGCCCGCGATCATCCCGACCGCCGCTTCCGCGGTGGCGGAGGCGAAGCCCCGCTTCTCGATATTGGTCATGTGGATTTCGATCGCCGGCATCGAGATCGATCGCAGGCAATCGCGCAACGCGTGACCGGCGTGGAGGAAGCCGGCGGGGTTGAACAGCAAACCGTCGGCCTTCGCCCGGTCGGCCTTGTAGATCGCCGAGACCGCCTCGCCTTCGGTGTTGGTGTAGACGATCTCTATCTCCACGCCGAGGTCCCTGGCCCGCCGGCGTATGGCCGCATCGAGTTCCCTCGCCGTGGTGGTGCCGTAGAGTTCGGGCTGGCGGCGGCCCAGATACTCCATGTTCGCGCCCTGAATCAGCAGAAACCTCATCAGGCGAATTCTAGGGCATTTGTTCGCGCAAGCGAACCACGCTCGTTCCGCAGATCAACGCGGCAGCGTGGTTGAACCCATCAAGCTTTCGTCAATTGACCGGGCGCACTGGCGGCCTTCGCGGATCGCCCAGACAACCAGCGACTGACCACGACGCATGTCGCCGGCGGCGAACAGCTTGGGTACCGACGTCCGGTAGTCCGTGACGTTGGCCGCGACGTTGCCGCGCGGATCGAGTGCGACACCGGCCTGGTCGACGAGGCCGGGCTTGCGCGGGCCGAGGAAGCCCATGGCCAGCAATACCAGGTCGGCCTTCAGCTCGAAGCCGCTGCCGGGGACCTCCTGCATGCCCATCCGGCCGTCCGCACCCTTCACCCACTCGACGCGCACGCATTCCAGCGCCTCGATCTTGCCGTTGCGGCCGATCGCACGCTTGGTCAGCACCGCGAAGTCGCGGGCGGCGCCTTCCTCGTGGCTCGAGGAAGTACGCAGCTTGAGGGGCCAGTCCGGCCAGGTCAGCGCCTTGTTCTCGCGCACCGGCGGCTGCGGCATCACTTCGAGCTGGGTGACCGAGGCGGCGCCATGGCGGTTCGACGTGCCGACGCAATCGGAGCCGGTGTCGCCGCCGCCGATCACGATGACATGCTTGCCCTTGGCGGTGAGCGTGCCGCGGGGTGCCGCGCGCGATTCGTCGTCACCTGCGTTGCGCCTGTTCTGCTGGGTCAGGAAATCCATGGCGAAATGGATGCCGTTCAGTTCGCGGCCCGGCACATCGAGATCGCGCGGCAGCTCGGCACCGCCCGTCAGCGCGACGGCGTCGTAGCCTTCGAGCAGCGACTTGATCGACAGCGTCGCGCCGACCTCCACGCCGGTGCGGAACTCGACGCCCTCCGCCTCCATCTGGCGCATGCGCCGGTCGATGAGGTGCTTCTCCATCTTGAAGTCGGGGATGCCGTAGCGCAGCAGTCCGCCGACCCGGTCGGCCTTCTCGAACAACGTCACCGAATGGCCCGCGCGCGCGAGCTGCTGGGAGCAGGACAGACCCGCCGGGCCGGAGCCGACGACCGCGACGCGCTTGCCGGTCTTGTGCGCGGCGACGACCGGACGGATCCAGCCTTCCTGCCAGCCGCGATCGACGATCGCGCATTCGATCGACTTGATGGTCACGGAGTTGTCGTCGATGTTCAGCGTGCACGAGGCCTCGCAGGGCGCGGGGCAGATGCGGCCGGTGAACTCCGGAAAGTTGTTGGTCGAATGCAGGACCTCGAGCGCATCCTTCCAGCGGTCGCGCCGGACCAGCTCGTTCCAGTCGGGGATGAGGTTATTTACCGGACAGCCGTTGTGGCAGTACGGGATACCGCAATCCATGCAGCGCGCACCCTGCCGCGACACCTCGGCCGGCGGCATCGGCAGCACGAACTCCTTGTAGTTCTTGAGACGAGACTCGACCTTTTCGTAGGACCGGTCCTTGCGCTCGATCTCGAGGAAGCCTGTGGCTAGGCCCATCTTAGTAACTCCAGCTCATGTCTTTGCAGATCCCTCGCAAGGGTTCGGGTGACCGCCACAGGCCGTCACTCCGCCGCGACGGCTTTCGCCGCCGCCCGCTCACGCGTCTGCAGCAGCGCCCGCTTGTAGTCACGCGGCATCACTTTCACGAAGCTCTGCAGCGCAGTGTCCCAATCCTCGAGGAGCGCACGGGCCCGCACGCTACCGGTATGGAGATGATGGCGCTCGACGAGGATGCGCAGGCGCTCCGCATCGAAGCGCAGGACGTCGCCCATGCCGTTGTCCTCGACGTCGGTCGCGCGCTGACGCGGCCGGCCCGCCTCGTCACCCTCGTCCGACGCCGGACCGATCTTCTCGAGGTCGACCATCGCCGGATTGCACAGGTCCTTGAAGCGCGCCTTGGGGTCATAGACGTAGGCGATGCCGCCCGACATGCCCGCCGCGAAGTTGCGGCCGGTGTCGCCCAGCACCACGACGACGCCGCCGGTCATGTACTCGCAGCCATGGTCGCCGGTGCCCTCGACGACGCAGACCGCGCCCGAGTTGCGAACGGCGAAGCGCTCGCCCGCGACGCCCTCGAAGTAGGCCTCCCCGGCGATGGCGCCGTAGAGCACCGTGTTGCCGACGATGATGTTCTTCAGCGGGTCGCGCGCGCAGTCCCTGGGCTGGCGCACGACGACGCGGCCTCCCGACAGGCCCTTGCCGACATAGTCGTTGCCGTCCCCCGACAGTTCGAGCGACACGCCGCGCGCCAGGAAAGCGCCGAAGCTCTGGCCGGCCGTGCCGCTCAGGCGCACGGAGATCGTGTCCTCGGCAAGGCCCGCATGACCGGTGCGCCGCGCCACCTCGCCCGACAGCATGGCGCCGACGGTACGGTTGACGTTTGTCACCGGCAGGTCGATCTGCACCGGCTGGCCGCTATCGAGAGCCGGCCGCGCCGCTTCGATCAGCTTGTGGTCCAGCGCCTTGTCGAGACCGTGATCCTGGCGCTCGGCGTTCCAGATCGCCACGCCCTCGCGGGCCGGCGCCTGGTAGAGCAGCTTGGAGAGATCGACACCGCCCGCCTTCCAGTGGTCGATGGCCTTGCGCATGTCGAGCAGGTCGACCCGGCCGATCATCTCGTTCAGATTGCGGAAGCCCAGCTGCGCCATGATCGCGCGCAGTTCCTCGGCGACGAAGAAGAAGTAGTTGATCACGTGCTCAGGCTGGCCGGTGAAGCGCTTGCGCAGCACCGGATCCTGCGTCGCCACGCCCACCGGACAGGTGTTGAGGTGGCACTTGCGCATCATGATGCAGCCGGCCGCGATCAGCGGTGCGGTAGCGAAGCCGAACTCGTCGGCGCCCAGCAGCGCGCCGATGGCAACGTCGCGTCCGGTTCGCAGCCCGCCGTCGACCTGCACGGCGATACGGCCGCGCAGGCCGTTCAGCACCAGCGTCTGCTGCGTTTCGGCAAGTCCGATTTCCCAGGGGGAGCCGGCATGCGTCAACGACGTGAGCGGAGACGCGCCGGTACCGCCCTCGTAGCCCGAGATCGTGACGTGGTCGGCGCGCGCCTTGCTGACGCCGGCGGCGACAGTGCCGACACCGACCTCGGAGACGAGCTTCACCGACACGCGCGCGCCCGTGTTCACGTTCTTCAGGTCGTGGATGAGCTGCGCCAGATCCTCGATCGAATAGATGTCGTGGTGCGGCGGCGGCGAGATCAGGCCGACGCCGGCCGTCGAGCGGCGGACGCGGGCGATGTTCTCGTCGACCTTGTGGCCCGGAAGCTGGCCGCCCTCGCCCGGCTTGGCGCCCTGCGCCATCTTGATCTGGATGTCGTCGGCATTGACCAGGTATTCGGCCGAGACGCCGAAGCGGCCGGACGCGACCTGCTTGATGGCCGAGCGCATCGAATCGCCGTTGGGCAGGCGCTTGAAGCGATCCGCCTCCTCGCCGCCCTCGCCGGTGTTCGACTTGCCGCCGATGCGGTTCATCGCGATCGCGAGCGTGGTGTGCGCCTCGCGGCTTATCGAGCCGAAGCTCATCGCGCCGGTGGCGAAGCGCCTCACGATGTCGGCGGCCGGCTCGACCTCCTCGATCGGCACCGGCGTTTCGGCCCACTTGAACTGCATCAGGCCGCGGATCGTCAGCAGGCGCTCGCTCTGCTCGTTGATCGTGGTCGCGAAGGCCTTGTACTCGGCCGACGAGTTGCCCCGCACCGCATGCTGCAGGCGCGACACGCTCTCGGGCGTCCAGGCATGGTCCTCGCCGCGCAGGCGGAACGCATAGTCGCCGCCGACATCGAGCATGTCGCGATAGAGCGGGTTGTCGCCGTAGGCGTTGCGATGGCGCCGGACCGTCTCCTCGGCGATCTCCTGCCAGCCCGCGCCCTCGATCGTGGTGGCGGTGCCGGTGAAATACTTTTCTACGAAGCCCGAGTGGAGACCGACGGCGTCGAAGATCTGCGCGCCGCAGTAGGACTGGTAGGTCGAGATGCCCATCTTGGACATGACCTTGAGCAGGCCCTTGCCCACCGCCTTGATGAAGTGCTTCTGCACCTCGTAGGGCTTGAACGGCAAGCCGTTCTGGACCCGAAGCGCCTCCAGCGTCTCGAAGGCGAGATAAGGATTTACCGCTTCCGCGCCATAGCCCGCCAGGCAGCAGAAGTGATGGACCTCGCGCGCTTCGCCCGTCTCGACCACGAGGCCGGTCTGGGTGCGCAGGCCGCGGCGGATCAGGCTGTGATGCACGGCCGCGGTCGCAAGCAACGCCGGAATCGGCACGCGGTCGGCCGACACCGCGCGATCCGAGAGGATCAGAATGTTGCGGTCGGCCAGGACGAAGTCCGTCGCCTCGGCGCAGACGCGGTCCAGCGCCTTCTCCAGTCCCGCCGCGCCTTCGGATGCCGGCCAGGTCGTATCGATCGTGGCGGTGCGGAACGAGCCGTCGAGCAGGTCCTCGATCGAGCGGATCTTCTCCAGCTCTGCGTTGGTCAGGACCGGCTGCGCCACTTCGAGGCGCTTGTGCATGCCGGCATGGCGGCCAAGCAGGTTGGGACGCGGGCCGATCATCGAGACCAGCGACATCACCAGTTCCTCGCGGATCGGATCGATCGGCGGGTTGGTGACCTGCGCGAAGTTCTGCTTGAAGTAGTTGTAGAGCAGCTTCGGCTTCTTCGAGAGTACGGCGATGGGCGTGTCGGTGCCCATGGAGCCGATCGGATCGTCCGGCTCCTTGGCCATCGGCTCCAGGAAGAACTTTATGTCTTCCTGCGTGTAGCCGAAGGCCTGCTGGCGATCGAGCAAGGTCGAGGGGTCGTTCGACGGCACCGGCGACGGCGCGTCGGGGATCTCCGAGAGCTCCTCCAGCTTGTGCTGCGTGTCCTTCAGCCACTCCTCGTAGGGTTCGGCCTCGGCCAGCGTGCGCTTCAGCTCCTCGTCCTCGACGATGCGACCCTCTTCGAGGTCGATCAGCAGCATCTTGCCGGGCTGAAGGCGCCACTTGCGCACGATCTTGTTGTCGGGAATCGGCAGGACGCCCGATTCCGACGACATCACGACGAGATCGTCCGCGGTGATCAGGAAGCGCGCGGGGCGCAGGCCGTTGCGGTCGAGCGTGGCGCCGATCTGGCGGCCGTCGGTGAAGGCGATCGAGGCCGGGCCGTCCCACGGCTCCATCAGGGCGGCGTGGTACTCGTAGAAGGCCTTGCGCCGTCCATCCATCAGCGGATTGCCGGCCCAGGCCTCCGGGATCAGCATCATCATGGCGTGGCTCAGCGAGTACCCGCCGGCCACCAGCAGTTCGAGCGCGTTGTCGAGGCACGCCGTATCCGACTGGCCGTGCGGGATGATCGGCCACATCTTGTCGAGGTCGGCGCCGATCAGGTCGGATTCCATCGTGCGCCGGCGGGCGTACATCCAGTTGACGTTGCCCCGGACCGTGTTGATTTCCCCGTTGTGGGCGATGAACCGGTAGGGATGCGCCAGCTTCCACGACGGGAAGGTGTTCGTGGAGAATCTCTGATGAACGAGGCAGAGCGCTGATTCACAAAGAGGATTTCTCAAGTCCTCATAGAAACTCTCAACCTGATGCGCGAGCAGCAGCCCCTTGTAGACCACGGTGCGCGACGAGAAGGACGGCATGTAGAGCTGCGACAGGCCGGGCAGCTTCTGCTTCTTCTCGAGCTCGGCCAGCGGGTTCTGGGTCTGCTTGCGGATCGCCAGGAGCTTGCGCTCGAACGCATCCTGATCGGCGAGCTTGGCGCCGCGGCCGACGATCGCCATGCGGATGACCGGCATCGAAGCGATAACCGCCTTGCCGAGGCCTTCAAGATTGGTCGGAACGTCCCGCCAGCCCACGAGCTTCTGCTTTTCCACTTTAACGAAATGCTCGAAGCGCTTGATTGCAAACGCCCTTGCCTTCTCATCGGGCGGGAGGAAGCACATCGCCACGGCATAGTGGCCGGGCTCCGGCAGGTCGATGCCCTCCTTGCGCGCCCAGTCGCGCAGCAGCGCGTCGGGGATCTGGATCATGGCGCCCGCGCCGTCGCCCATCAGCGGGTCGGCGCCGACGGCGCCGCGATGGTCGAGATTGACCAGGATCTGCAGCCCCTGGCGCACGATATCGTGGGTTTTGCGGCCCTTGATGTCGGCCACAAAGCCGACGCCACACGCATCGTGTTCGTTGCGTGGATCGTACAGTCCCTGCTTTTCAGGCAATCCCATGACTCTATCCTGCTGGCGCGCGAGCGGGCCCAGCATCCCCCCGGATGCTTTCGTGTATCGGCGCATTATTAGACCGGTCGCGGGCTCCGGCGAAAGCCCCCGTTGCATCGCAATAGCCGACTTCAGATAGTTACTCTACCCGCTTGAATTCCGCCGCGTTTGCGGTTGAGCCCGGTGCGCGCCCGACATGGACGGTTCGCAGGGTGGACGCCGTCGCCGCCCGGAGCGGCGGTGCAGCGAGTGCATTGAAGCCATCGCCGCCTTGGCCTACCTTGCCGGCTGCACGCGGGCAGCGTTCGTGCCCCGGGGGAGAGACTGAGCTGATGTCGGAACGTTCGATCGGTCGCTGGGCGACCCTGCTGGCGGCTCCCCTACTGGCTACGACAATCGGCGCCTGTTCTACGCCGACCGCCATCCAGGCCTATACCGGTCCGGGCTGGTATCTCGAGAAATCCTACCTCATCGTCGCCACCAGCCCGAAGGTGTTCGGCGGACCGTTCACCTACGAAAAATGCGAGGAAGAGCGTATCAAGCTCGGCCCGATCGTTTCGCCGGAGATGCTCTGCGTGAACCATCCGGGCCGGCCGAAGCCGTACGGATTCTACCCGTCTGACCCGAAGCCCTCGCCTGATGTCGGCGAATAGCGGCTGTAACAATAGTCGGCTAGGCTGAAGCGAAGGTGTGGGGGGCAACCGTCGCGTGGCGACAATTTCCATCGAGGGGGTTCGAAAGAGTTTCGGTCCCGTCGAGGTCCTCAAGGACATTTCCCTGGAGATCGCCGACGGCGAGTTCCTGACGCTGCTCGGACCTTCGGGCTGTGGCAAGTCCACCCTGCTGCGGATCATCGCGGGCCTCGAGCGAAACGACGCTGGCGCCATCGTCATCGGCGGCCGCAGGGTCGACGAGCTGCCGGCACGAGACCGCGACATCGCCATGGTGTTCCAGAGCTACGCGCTCTATCCGCACATGACGGTCGCCCAGAATATCGGCGTGCCGCTCTCGATGCGCCGCATGAACGTCTGGCAACGCCTGCCCTGGATCGGATCGCTGCTGCCGGGCACCGCCGCTGCGCGAAAGACCATCGCGAAGGACGTGGCAGAGGCTGCCCAGGCTCTCGACATCGGCCCGCTGCTCGCCCGCAAGCCGGGCCAGCTCTCGGGCGGCCAGAAGCAGCGCGTGGCGCTGGGCCGCGCCATGGTTCGCCATCCGGCGGCCTTCCTGCTCGACGAGCCGCTCTCCAACCTGGATGCCAAGCTGCGCGTGCAGATGCGGTCCGAACTCACCGAACTGCAGCGCCGCCTCGGCGCCACGATGATCTATGTGACGCATGACCAGGCCGAGGCCATGACCATGTCCGATCGCGTCGCGGTCATGCTGGCCGGAAAGCTCGAACAGGTGGCGCCGCCGCGCCAGCTCTACGACGATCCCGAGACGCTGGCCGTCGCCGAGTTCGTCGGAAGCCCCAAGATCAACGTCATTCCTGTCGAGGGCGGCTTCCACGCCGTGCGCCCGGAATCGATGCAGCTCGTGGCGCCCTACGAGGCCGGCGCGATCGCGGGCCATGTCCGGCTGGTCGAGCACATGGGCTCGGAGAGCCTCGTCCATGTCGAGGTGAAAGGGCAGCCGACGCCGCTGATCGCCCGCCTCGACGCCCATTCGGAGCGCGATCCGCAACGCGGCGAAGCCGTCGGGCTGAAGCCGGTGCCGCATCGCGTCCTGAAGTTCGACCTCGACGGCAGGCGCGTCCGGTGACGACGCCCATCGCGAACGACACCACGCCCGCCGAGCGCCGCGCCGCGCTGGCGCTGGTTTCGCCCGCCTGGTTGATGTTCGTCGTGCTGCTCGCCGGGCCCACGCTGGCCGTGTTCGTCCTGTCGCTCACCGACTGGCAACTCGGGGCGCCGACGATGAACTTCATCGGTCTCGGCAACTACCAGCAGCTCTTTGCCGACCGGGTGTTCTGGAAATCCTTCGGCAACACCGCCATCTACTGTCTCGTCACGGTGCCGGGCTCGGTGTTCCTTGGGCTTGGTCTGGCGCTCCTGATCGAGGGTGCAACCTTCGGGCGTGCCTTCTACCGCGCGGCCTATTTCCTGCCCGTGACCTCGACCCTCATCGCCATGGCGGTGGTCTGGGAATTCCTGCTGCATCCCAGCGTCGGGCTGATCAACGTGGTGCTGGAACAGGTCGGCATCCATGGCGGCGACTGGCTGAAGAACCCTAACCGCGCCCTGTTCACCCTGGCCGGCATCGGCATCTGGCAGTCGGCCGGCCTCAACATGGTCCTGTTCATGGCCGGGCTGAAGTCGATTCCGGCCGACCTGTACGAGGCCGCCGAGATCGACGGCGCCGCCTCGGCGTGGGAGCGCTTCCGCTGCGTCACCTGGCCGATGCTGGGACCGGCGACCCTGTTCGTCACCGTCGTGTCGGGTATCCGATCCTTCCAGGTCTTCGACACGGTCGAAGTGCTGACCAAGGGCGGGCCGAACAAGTCGACCGAGGTGCTGCTCTATACGATGTACACCGAGGCCTTCAATTTCTTCCGCACCGGCTACGGCGCGGCCATCACCGTGGTGTTCCTGATGGTGGTGCTGGCGCTGACGCTGCTGCAGGTGAAGGCCGGCGAAAAGAGGACGCACTACGGATGAAGCGCTCCGCATGAAGCCCGGCGGGTCGATCCTCGGCCATGTGGTGCGTCACCTCCTGCTGATTGCCGGGCTGGTGATCATGCTGGCGCCGTTCGTCTGGATGATCTCGACGTCGCTGAAGCCGCCCAACGAGATCTTCTCGACCAAGCTCAGCCTGTTGCCCAGCAACTGGGCGGCGGCGGAGAATTACGGCAAGGCCTTCACTAAGGTGCCGCTGCTGCGCTACCTGCTCAACGGGGTGATCGTGACCGGCGGCATCTTCCTGCTGCAGCTGATCGTCTCCCTGCCCGCCGCCTATGCGCTGGCCAAGCTGCGCTTCCGGGGTCGGGACATCCTGTTCACCATGGTCCTGATCGGGCTCATGATCCCCGCCCAGGCGCCGGCCATCCCGCGGTACGTCATGCTTTACGAGGTCGGCCTGCTCGACAGCTATGCCGCCCTCATCGTCCCGTTCGTCTTCTCGGCTTTCGGGATCTTCCTGATGCGGCAGTTCTTCAAGACCGTGCCGGACGACCTGATGCATGCCGCCCGGATCGACGGGCTGGGCGAATTCGAGATCCTGTGGCGGATCATGCTGCCGCTCGCCATGCCCGCCATGCTGGCCTTCGGAGTCATTTCGATCGTCTCGCACTGGAACGATTTCTTCTGGCCGCTGATCGTCATCCAGACCGGCGACCTTGCCACGCCCCCCCTTGGTACGCTCTTCTTCCGCAACGAGGAGGCCGGCAGCGACTTCGGGCCCCTGATGGCCGGCACGGTCGTGATCACCGCGCCGCTCGTCCTGCTTTTCCTTGCCGCCCAGCGACGCTTCATCGAGGGGATTACGCTCAGCGGCATGAAGGGGTGAAAGGAAACGGCAACATAGCCGTGTGATGAGAGGAAACGTTCAAGGAAGGGAGAACCATGCGTAAGCTCTTGGGGTTGGCGGCGCTTGCCGCTGCATTCGTCGCGGGTCCGATGGTGGGTCCGGTGGCGGCACAGACCGAAATCACCGTCCAGTACGCGATCCCCGACATCTTCAAGGATGTTCAGGAGGAGATCGCCAAGCAGTTCATGGCGGCGAACCCGAACATCAAGGTGAAGTTCACCCAGCCGACCAAGGAGTACGAGGACGCCACGCAGCAGGTGCTGCGCAATGCCGTCACCGGCCAACTCCCCGACGTCACCTTCCAGGGACTCAACCGCCAGCGCATCCTGGCCGATCGCGGCATCGCCCAGCCGCTCGATCCGTTCATCGCCGCCGAAAAGGACTGGGCCAAGGCCGGCTACGACGGCGCGCTGCTGACGCTGGGCCAGGTCAAGGGCAAGCAGTACGGCATGGGCTTCTCGCTCTCGACGCCGATCATCTATTTCAACGCCGATCTCGTGAAGAAGGCCGGCGGCGATCCGGACAACTTCCCCAAGACCTGGGAAGGCATCTTCGCACTCGCCAGGAAGATCAACGATCCGGCCAACAAGATCACCGGCTTCCACTTCGACTGGGACATCACCGGCAACTGGATGTGGCAGGCCCTCGTCTTCTCCAACGGCGGCACGATGCTGACGGCGGACGAGAAGAAGGTCGCCTTCGACCAGCCGCCCGGCCAGAAGGCGATCGAGACGCTGCGTCTCATGATCACCGACGGCACGATGCGCGACGTGAGCCAGGCGACCTCGCTGCAGGACTTCGTCGCGGGCCGCCTCGGCATCTGGGCCCATTCCACCTCGCGCCTGGGCGGCGTCACCAAGCAGACGCAGGGCGTGTTCAACCTCCGCACCGCCACCTTCCCGCTGGGCGCCGGGGCCGACTCCCGCCTGCCGGCCGGCGGCAACGTCGCCATGATGCTGGCCAAGGATCCGGCCAAGCAGAAGGCCGCCTGGGAGTACATCAAGTTCGCCACCGGCCCGGTCGGCGCGACCATCATGGTCAAGGGCACGGGCTACTTCCCGGCCAACGCCATTCCGGCCAAGGATCCGAAGATGCTGGGCGACTTCTACGCCCAGAACCCGAACCATCGCGTCGCCATCGGCCAACTTCCCAGCATGACCGCCTGGTACGCCTTCCCGGGCGAGAACGGCCTCAAGATCACCGACGTGATCAAGGATCATCTGCAGACCGTCGTGAACGGCAGCGCCAAGCCCGCCGACGCGCTGAAGAAGATGACCTCGGACACGCAGGCGCTGCTGCCGAAGTAACGCGAGAGACGAAACCGAAAGCGGAGCAAGGGATGCCTTGCTCCGCTTTTTCATGCCAGAGTGACGACGTGAAGAAGTTCATCCACATCACCGACACCCATTTCGTGCCACCGGGCAACCTGCTCTACGGCCTCAACCCGATCGACCGGCTGGCGCTCTGCGTCGCCGACGTGAACCGCAACCATCCGGACGCGGCCTTCGCCATCATCACCGGCGACCTCGCCCACAAGGGCGAGATGGAGGCCTACGCGGCGCTGAAGCGCGAGTTCGACAAGCTGGTGATCCCGTACCACCTGCTGGTGGGCAACCACGACGATCGCGAGAACTTCCGCACGACCTTTCCGCAGGCGAAGTTCGACGAGAACGGCTTCGTGCAATACACGCTCGACATGGGCGAGGGCGTGACGGGCATCTGCCTCGACACCAACGAACCCGGCAAGCCGTGGGGCACGTTCTGCGAGAAGCGTGGCGCCTGGCTGAAGGCGACGCTCGACGCGCTCGGCGACAGGCCGGTGATGATCTTCATCCATCACCCGCCCTTCAAGGTGCGGCTGAAGCGCATGGACGACATCTCTCTGCTCGACCCGCAGCATTTCATCAAGGCGATCGAGGGCCGCCGGAACATCCGCCACCTGTTCTTCGGCCATCTCCACCGGCCGATCTGCGGCTCCTGGCGCGGAATCCCGCTCTCGACCCTGCGCGCCACCAGCCACCAGGTCGCGCTCGACTTCGTCATCGAGGGCCGCATCCCCGGCAGCCACGAGCCGCCGGCCTACGGCGTCTGCCTGCTCGAGGAAGACCAGATGATCGTGCACATGCACGACTTCCTCGACCGTACCAATACGTTCCTGCTCTAGCCGATCGCCATCAGGCTGGCATTGCCGCCCGCGGCGGCGGTGTTGAGGCTGAGCGCCATCTCGTCGAACAACAGGTGGCGCGGATAGGGCGCGACGTGGATCGGCACGAGGCGGCCCGGCCGCTCGGCGAGGCGGCGCGCCAGGGTCGTCAGATCCGCCGGGCTGTCGGCGAACAGGACCGCGGCGATGTCTTCGGCTTCGCTCACGGCGACGCAGTTGCCCGTCTCGCGAACGAGTTCCTGCTGCACCTTCAAGGCGCCGGGATCGGAGGCGACACACAGGATCGCACCCTTCGGCCGGAGCGTGTAGCGGTTGCGCTCGCCGACCGGACCGGTGAGTTCCCCTTCCTGCAGCCTGGGAATCGACCCCCTCGCCAATAGGCGATGGACGTAGAGCGGACCGCCTGCCTTCGGTCCGGTCCCCGACAGGCCGTGGCCGCCGAAGGGTTGCACTCCGACGACGGCGCCGATCATGTTGCGGTTGACGTACTGGTTGCCGGCATCGCTCGCCGCGGTCGCGTGTTCGATCGTCTCGTCGATGCGGCTGTGCACGCCGAAAGTGAGGCCGAAGCCGGTCGCGTTCACCGCCCGGATCACATCCTCCAACTCCTCGCGGGCGTAGCGCAGGACATGCAGCACCGGCCCGAACACCTCTCCCGGCAGGTCCGAAACCGCACCGATCTCGACCAGCGTCGGCGCCACGAAGGTTCCGTTCGCGGCCTCTTGCGGCAGCGGTCCCTGATGGACGCGATGACCGGCAGCGCGCATGCGGGCGATGTGGTCGAGCAGGCGCTTCTGCGCCTCTGTCGAGATCACCGGTCCGACATCGACCGACAGCCGGTCGGGCGTGCCGACGCCAAGTTCCGCCATCGCGCCTTCGAGCAAGGGCATGACCTTGTCGGCAATGTCGTCCTGCAGGCAGAGCACGCGCAACGCCGAGCACCGCTGGCCGGCAGAGTCGAAGGCCGAAGTGATCGCGTCGAGCACGAGTTGCTCCGGCAGCGCCGATGAATCGACCATCATCGCATTCTGCCCGCCGGTCTCGGCGATCAGCGGCACAGGTTTGTTGTCAGCGCCGAGCCGCCGCGCCAGCGAGCGGTTGATCGACTGCGCGGCCTCGGTCGAGCCGGTGAAAACCACGCCCGCCACCGCCTCGTTGGCGACCAAGCGTTTGCCGATCTCGCCATCGCCCGGCGTGAATTGCAGTGCCGCCGTTGGCACACCGGCTTCATGCAGAAGCGCTACGGCCAACGCAGCAATCAACGGCGTCTCTTCGGCGGGCTTGGCGATGACGGCATTGCCCGCCGCCAGCGCACCCGCGACCTGACCGGTGAAGATCGAGAGCGGGAAATTCCAGGGGCTAATGCAGGCCACCAGCCCCAACGGCTGGTGCGTCTCGTTGCCAAATCCCTCGGTGCAATTCGCGTAGTAGCGCAGGAAGTCGACGGCCTCCCGAACCTCGCCCACCGCATTGCCGAGCGTCTTGCCAGCCTCACGCACGATCGGCCCCAGAAGCGAAGCCATACGCGATTCCATGAGATCGGCCGCACGACGCAGGATCGTGGCGCGTTCTGCAGGCGCTGCCATCCAGCGCCGAGCGGCGGCACAAGCTTCGTCGACGAGTTCCTGCCTGGCTTCGACGACGGCACCGACCAGGTCATCGCGATCGGCAGGATTGCGGACCTGACGCGCAGTGCCGTCGCGCGGACCATCTGCGAGCACCGGCGTCGCGCGCAGAGATGTCGAAGCGCCCGCAGTCAGTTCTCGCGCCAGTGTAGCGAGCACATCTTCATTGACCAGATCGAGCCCGCGCGAATTGAGCCGCACCGGTCCGAACAGGTCGCGCGGTTTCACGATCAGCGGATGCGGCGCACCGACCGGTGACAGGGCGCGGGCGCGCTCGACCGCATCGGCGAGCAGGCTGTCGAGCGCCACGTCGGGATCGGCGACCTGGTTCACGAACGAGGTGTTCGCTCCGTTCTCCAGCAGGCGCCGAACGAGATAGGCGAGCAAAGTCTCGTGTGTTCCCACCGGCGCATAGATACGGCACGGCCGGTTGAGTTTGCCGCGGCCGACAACCTCCTCGTAGAGCGGCTCGCCCATGCCGTGCAGGCACTGGAACTCGTATTGGCCGGCATAGAAATTCTCACCAGCCATAGCATGGATCGTCGCCAGGGTCAGGGCGTTGTGCGTGGCGAATTGCGGGAACGCCGCATCGGGCGCGGCCAGCAGCTTGCGCGCGCAAGCGAGATAGGAGACGTCGGTGTGGATCTTGCGCGTGAAGACGGGGAAGTCTTCCAGACCATCGACTTGCGCGCGCTTTATCTCACTATCCCAGTAGGCGCCTTTCACCAGCCGGATCATCAGCCGATGGCGGGAACGGCGGCCGAGGTCGATCAGATGGTCGATCACGAAAGCGGCGCGCTTCGTATAGGCCTGAACCACGAAGCCGATCCCGTTCCAGCCTTCGAGCTCAGGGTCGAAGCAGAGCCGCTCCAGCAGATCGAGGGAGATTTCGAGCCGGTCCGCTTCCTCCGCGTCGATATTGACGCCGATATCGTAGCGGCGCGCCAGCACGGCGAGATCGCGCAGGCACGGATAGAGTTCGGCATGAACGCGTTCGGCCTGCGCGCGGCCATAGCGTGGATGCAGCGCCGACAGCTTGAGCGAGATGCCCGCCCCTTCGTATATGCCACGCCCTTCCGACGCCTTGCCGATGGCGTGGATTGCCTGCTCGTAAGCGAGGCGATAATGCCCGGCCTGGGCCGCGGTGATCGCCGCCTCGCCCAGCATGTCGTAGGAATAGCGGAAGCCCTCAGCCTCGAAGCGACGGCCGCTTTCCAGGGCCTCGTCGATCGTCTGGCCGGCGACGAACTGCTCGCCCATCAGGCGCATGGCGATGTTGACGCCGCCGCGGATCAGCGGCTCGCCACCTTTTGCGACGAGCCTCGTCAGCGCCGCCGACAGACCCTTCTCGCTGCTGGTCGCGGTCAGCCGGCCGGTCAGCATCAGGCCCCATGTTGCGGCATTCACGAACAGCGACGGGCTTTGGCCGAGATGCGCCCGCCAGTCGCCGCCGCCGATCTTGTCGCGGATCAGCGCATCGCGCGTCTCGTCGTCGGGAATGCGCAGCAGCGCTTCGGCGAGGCACATAAGCGCCACGCCCTCCTGACTTGACAGCGAATATTCGTGGATCAAGCCCTCGACGCCGCCCGACGGCACCTTGGTTCGCAAAGTCTCGACCAGCCGTCGCGCCAGCGCGCGCGCCTTGCTCGTGGCAGTCGGGCTCAAGGTTGCGAGGTCGAGCAGCGGCGGGAGGCAGTCGGGTTCCGGGCGGCGATAGGCCGCCGTGATCGCCGCGCGCAACGGCGTCTGCGGGCGCAGCGAGCGGGCAAAGGCGTCGAATGGCGCGGTCATGCCCGGACTCTACTTCTTGTAGGAGGAGACCTCGATCAGGTTGCCGTCGGGATCGCGACAATAGACCGAGACGATCGTGCCCATCGCCCCGCTCTTCTCGCTTGGTCCCTCTTCGATTGCCACGCCGCAGCTCCGGAAATGATCGGCCACCGCCTGCGGCGTCGACTCCGTCAAAAAGCAGAGATCGTCGCTGCCCGGCGCTACCGTCCTGCCCGTGAACCATTGCCTCTGCGTGGCGGTCTCAGGCCGCAGGTTGATCTTCTGACGGCCGAAATGCATCGACGTGACGCGATGGCCGGGCCGCGGCTCGGTGTCCTTGCGGGTCATGCCCAGCACGCGCTGGTACCATTCGGCAGCAACCTCGACGTCGCGCACGTTCATGACGAGATGATCCAGGGCCTCGACGACAACAGTCATTGCACGCCTCAAGCATGAGAGGGCTCTACAGTGGACCCGCCCCTCCTTCCCGTCCATCCGCTTGCGCGCTAACAGGGATCGATGGAGCAACTCCCTGTCGACGAGGCATTGCCGCGGCTGCGCGCCGCCCTGGAAGAGCGCAACGCCGCGGTGTTGGTGGCGCCACCGGGCGCCGGCAAGACGACGCGTGTGCCGCTGGCGCTGCTCGACGCGCCGTGGCTCGCCGGCCGCAAGATCGTAATGCAGGAGCCGCGGCGGCTGGCCGCCCGTGCCGCCGCACGGCGCATGGCGGCGAGCCTCGGCGAGGCGGTCGGCGAGACGGCGGGCTATCGCGTTCGCTTCGACAACAAGGTGGGACCGCGCACCCGCATCGAGGTCGTGACGGACGGTCTCTTCTTGCGCCTGCTGCAGGACGATCCCTCGCTCGAATCGATCGGCTGCGTAATATTCGACGAATTGCACGAACGCGGCCTCGAAACCGATCTCTCCTTTGCTCTGGTGCGGGAGGCGCAGACCGCGTTGCGCGACGACCTGCGCGTCGTCGCGATGTCGGCCACGCTCGATCCCGGTCCTGTGTCTGCGCGCCTGGGCGGCGCTGCCGTGGTCGAGAGCGCCGGCCGCATGTTCCCCGTCGATACGCGCTATCTCGACCGCGAGGCGACGGGCCGCCTCGAAGACGTGGTTGCAGCGTCCGTACGCCGGGCGCTCGCCGAGGAGACCGGCAGTGCGCTGGTCTTCCTGCCGGGCGTCGGCGAAATCCGCAGGGTCGAGGAACGGCTGCAGGGTGCCGGTCCCTATATCGACGTGGCGCCGCTCTACGGCGATCTGTCGCCCGCCGACCAGGACCGCGCCATCGCGCCGTCGCCTGCGGGCCGGCGCAAGGTCGTGCTGGCGACGTCGATCGCGGAGACCAGCCTCACCATCGAGGGCGTGCGCGTCGTCATCGACAGCGGCCAGATGCGTGTCCCGAAATTCTCCCCGCGCTCGGGCATGACCCGTCTGGAGACGGTGCGAGTAAGCCAGGCTTCCGCCGACCAGAGGCGCGGCCGCGCCGGCCGTCTCGAACCGGGCGTCTGCTATCGGCTGTGGCCGGAGGAGGCGCAGCGCGGCCTGCTGCCGTTCACGCCGCCGGAAATCCTCGATGCCGACCTCGCGCCCCTCGCGCTGGAACTGGCGGCCTGGGGCACGAGCGACGCCGCCACCCTGCCCTGGCTAACGCCGCCGCCCGCTGCGTCGCTGGCGACGGCACGGGCGCTGCTGGCCGATCTCGGCGCAATCGACGGCAAGGGCACGATCACGCCGCATGGCCGCGCCATGGTGCGACTGGGCCAGCATCCGCGCATCGCGCATCTCATCCTCAAGGGCCGCGAGCTGGGACAGGGCAAGGTCGCCGCCCTTCTGGCCGCAATCCTCGGCGAGCGCGATTTCCTGCGCCTGCCGCCGGGCCAGCGCGATGCCGATCTTCGCCACCGGATCGACACTGCGCTGGGCGGCCGTCGCGACGGCACGCTGCGGCTGATCCAGGAAGCGGCCCGGCGCCTCATGCCGCGCAATGCCGGCGACGAGCGGCCCGACATCGCCATGACCGGCCCCCTGTTGGCGCTGGCCTATCCCGACCGTATCGGGCGTCGTCGCCCGGGCACGACCGGACGGTACCTCCTGTCCGGCGGACGCGGCGCGGTGCTGCCCGAGGGCGACCCGCTTGCGAACGAGGAGTTCCTTGTCGTGGCCGATCTCGACGGCTCGGCCCAGGAATCCCGCATCTTTCTCGCCGCCCCGATCACGGCGGCCGAGATCGAGGATCTTTACGCCGACCGCATCCTCGACGAACAACTCGTGCAATGGAGCGCCCGCGACGGCGCGGTGCTGGCGCGGCGACGCCGCCGGCTGGGGTCGCTTGCGCTCGAAGACAAGCCGCTGGCGCGACCCGACACCGACAAGATGCAGGCCGCCATGCTCGACGGTGTGCGACAGCTTGGGCTCGACGCGTTGCCGTGGAGCGACGAGCTGAGGCGCTGGCGCGAACGCATCGGCTTCCTGCGCCGCCATGTCGGCGAGGACTGGCCCGACCTTTCCGACGAAGCGCTCCTGTCCTCGCTCGCGGACTGGCTGGGGCCGCATCTCGACGGCGCGTCGCGGCGGGACCACCTGGCCCGGATCGATCTCGGTACTGCCCTGAAGACTCTCGTTCCCTGGGAAAAGCAGCGCGAGGTCGACCGTCTCGTGCCGACACATGTGGAAGTGCCAAGTGGATCGCGCGTGGCGATCGACTATGCCAATCCCGACGAGCCGACCCTCTCGGTGCGCCTGCAGGAGATGTTCGGCCTCACCGAGACGCCCCGCATCGCCGGCGAAAAGGTCCCGCTCACCATCCACCTGCTCTCGCCGGCCCGGCGACCGGTGCAGGTGACGCGCGATCTCTCGAGTTTCTGGGCCAATGGTTACAAGGCGGTGAAGTCGGAGCTGAAAGGCCGGTATCCCCGCCACTACTGGCCGGACGATCCTCTCGTCGCCGAGCCCACCGCCCGTGCGCGGCCACGTCCCCGATGAACCGCCGCGGCGCAGTCGCATTTGCCACCGTCCTCTCCGTCCTGGCGTTCACCGCGCCCGTCGCGGCGCAGGCGCTGGAAGACTGTTCCCGCTATGCGCCGAGCACACTCGAAGCCTGGATTGCGTCCCCGGACCTCAAGATCGCGGCCTACGGCTACACTTGCCGCATGATCAACATCGACACGACGCTCAGTCAGGCGATGCGCGAAGGCGTGCAGTCCGGCGACCGTGCCACCTGGCTCGAGACCTACCGCCGCACGCTTGAGCGCGTGCGCGAAGCGAGCGCCGTCAACCGCCGCTGGGCCGGTCCCGAAGCCACTCGAAACCTCGCCATCCTCACGCGCCTCGAAGTGAAGTACCGGCGGTTGGCGGAGCCTTAAATCCGCGTCGCCTCGTCGATCAGCTCCTGGGCGGCGATGTCCAGCAACTCGTCCTCGGCGGTGCCGTCGAGGACGCGCTCCCTGCCGATCTCCAGCAGCACGGGGACGGCGAGCGGCGAAATGCGGTCGAGACGGCGATAGACGATTCGCCCCTTGGCGCGCCGCAACAGGTCGCCCAGCCGCTTGAGGTCGGCGAGCTGCCAGGCGGCGTCCTGACGGGTGGCGCGCAGCAGGATGTGGCCGGGCTCGTGCTGGCGCAGCGTGTCGTAGATCAGGTCGGAACTGAACGTGACCTGCCGGCGCGACTTCTCCTCGCCCGGAAAACGCCGCTCGATCAGGCCGGCGATCACCGCGACGTTGCGGAACGAACGCCGCAACATGCTCGATTCGTCCATCCAGGCTTCGAGATCGTCGCCCAGCATGTCCTCGTCGAACAGCTCTTCCAGTTGCTTCGGCGAGGCCGGCCGCAATCCCCAGAGTCCCAGTACATAATCGGTGGCCACGAAGCCCAGCGGACGCAGGCCCATGCGTTCCATGCGCCGCGTCAGCAGCATGCCCAGCGTCTGGTGCGCGTTGCGTCCCTCGAAGCAATAGGCGACCAGGAATTGCTTGCCGCCACGCGGGAAGCCCTCGACCAGCAGCTTGTCGGCCGGCGGCAGCATCGAGCGGAAGACTTGTATGCGCAGCCATTCCTGCACCTCGGCCGGCAGCTTGGGATGCTTCAGCGGATCCTGCAGGATCCCGCGCACCCGGTTGGCCAGGAAGGTCGAGAGCGGCAGCCGGCCGCCGCCATAGGCCGGCACCTTGGGATCGCCGCCGGTCGCTGGCGAACAGATCGCGGCCAGTTCCTTGACCCCCTCGAAGCGCAGGAGGCGACCGGCAAAGACGAACGTGTCGCCCGGCACCAGCCCCTGCACGAAGCCCTCCTCGACCTCGCCCAGCACCGGCCCACGCCGCAGCCGCACCTTCATCAATGGCAGCTCGACGATGGTTCCGACATTCATGCGGAACTGCTTGGCCACCAAGGGCGAGGCCAGCATCCAGCGGCCGTCGGGGAGTTGCTTCAGCCGATGCCAGCGATCGTAGGCCGCCAGCGCATAGCCACCGGTCGCCACGAAGTCGAACGTGTCGTCGAAATCCTGGCGCGGCAGGTCGCGATAGGGCTGCGCGCGCCGTACCTCGGCGAAGAAGGCCTCGCGGTCGATCGGCTGGGCGCAGGCGGTGCCCACGATGTGCTGGGCCAGCACGTCGAGGCAGGGCGGCCGCGGCGGATCGCCGTCGAGTTCGCGCGCCTCGACGGCTTCGAGCGCGGCCAGCGATTCCAGCACCTCGAAGCGATTGGCCGGCGCGATCATGGCGCGGCTGGGCTCGTCGAGCCGGTGGTTGGCGCGGCCGATGCGCTGCATCAGGCGGCTCACGCCCTTGGGCGCGCCCATCTGGATCACCAGGTCGACATCGCCCCAGTCGATGCCGAGATCGAGCGACGAGGTCGCGACCACGGCCCGCAGCTTGCCCGCCGCCATCGCCGCCTCGACCTTGCGGCGCTGCTCGACCGCGAGCGATCCGTGATGCAGGCCGATCGACAGGTTCTCGTCGTTGATGCGCCACAGCGCGTCGAAGGCCAGCTCCGCCTGGGCGCGCGTGTTCACGAAGACGATCGACGTCCTGTGCTGCCGGATGATGTTGTAGATCTCCGGCACCGCGTGGCGTCCCATGTGGCCGCCCCACGGGATGCGTTCCTGCGCGTTGATGATCGACACGACCGGCGGCGCGCCGGGCTCGCCCAGCACGATCTCGACGGGCTCGTCGCGCAGGTTGAGGAACTCGGCGAGCGCCGGCGGATCGGCGACCGTCGCGGAAAGGCCGACGAAGCGCGCCTGCGGCGCCAGCGTCGCCAGCCGCGACAGGCAGAGCGCCAGATGATGTCCGCGCTTGCTGGTGGCGAAGGCGTGCAGCTCGTCGATGATCACGCATTTGAGGCTGGCGAAGAACTTCGCCGCATCGAGATAGGAGAGCAGCAGCGCCAGCGATTCCGGCGTCGTCATCAGCAGGTCGGGCGGCCGCTCGCGCTGGCGCAGGCGGCGGCTCTGCGGCGTGTCGCCGGTCCGGCTCTCGGCACGCACCGGCAACTGCATCTCGGCCATCGGCTGTTCGAGGTTGCGGCGGATGTCCGTCGCCAGCGCCTTGAGCGGCGAGATGTAGAGTGTGTGAAGCTCCCCCTGCCCCTTCTTGTAGGCCAGGTCCTCACCGGCCTGCCGCCGCTCCGTGAGTTCGATCAGTGACGGAAGAAACCCCGCCAGCGTCTTGCCGCCGCCCGTCGGTGCGATCAGCAAGGCACTCCGTCCCTGCCGCGCCAGATCGACCAGCGCGAGCTGGTGCGGTCGCGGCGCCCAGCCGCGACTTGCAAACCAGCGTGCAAACAGGTCGGGAAGCCCCATATCTGTTGGGTAGGATGCAGCGAGGCTCATGGCAATCGATACGGCAACGGCAACCCTAAATCCCCGGACGTGGCTCTATCCGACGCCGCGCGGCCTCTATTGCGAACCGGGCGATTTCTACATCGATCCGGCCTTCGCCGTGCCGCGCGCGGTGATCACGCATGGGCATGGCGACCATGCGCGACCGGGGCATCGCAAGGCGCTGGCGACGCCCGAGACGCTGGCGATCATGCGCACGCGCTTCCAGGACATGCCCGACACCGAGCAGCAGGCGCTGAAATACGGCGAGAGCGTGCGGGTCGGCGAGGTCGAGGTGGGCTTCGCGCCGGCCGGCCACATCCTCGGCTCGGCGCAAGCAGTGCTGGCATACAGGGGCCAGCGCATCGTCGTGTCGGGCGACTACAAGCGCCGCCCCGATCCGACCTGCCCGCCGTTCGAGCCCGTACCGTGCGACGTGTTCATCACCGAAGCGACCTTCGCGCTGCCGGTCTTCCATCATCCCTCCGATGCCGGCGAGATCGGCAAGCTGCTGCGCTCCGTCGCGACCTTTCCCGAGCGTACTCATCTGGTGGGCGTCTATGCCCTCGGCAAGTGCCAGCGGGTCATCCGCCTTCTGCGCGACGCGGGCTACGACAAGCGCATCTGGCTGCATGGCGCGCTGATGTCCCTGTGCAGGCTCTACCAGGAGCATGGCATCGATCTCGGCGACGTGGCGCCCGTCTCCGACGCGATCCTCGAAACCTTCAAGGGCGCCATCGTCATGTGCCCGCCCTCGGCCGTGGCCGACCGCTGGTCGCGTCGCTTCGCCGAGCCGATCGCGGCGGTCTGCTCGGGCTGGATGGGCGTGCGCGCCCGGGCGCGGCAGCGCGGCGCGGAGCTACCGCTGATCATCTCCGACCATGCGGACTGGCCCGAGCTGACGCAGACCCTGAAGGATGTCGGCGCGCCCAAGGTCTGGGTGACGCACGGCCGCGAGGAAGCGCTGGTGCATTACGCTCGCGGCCTCGGCATCGACGCCGAGGCGCTGCATCTCGCCGGCCGCGAGGAAGAGGATTCCTGATCCTTGCAGGCCTTCGCCCGTCTCCTCGATGCCCTCTCCTTCCAGCCCGCGCGCAACGCCAAGCTGCGGCTGATCGAGACCTACCTGCGCGAGACGCCCGACCCCGATCGCGGCTGGGCATTGGCGGCGCTGACCGGCGGGCTCGACTTCCCCGCGGCGAAGCCCGCGCTGCTGCGTGGTTTCGGCCACGAGAAGATCGGCGAGGAACTGTTCGCCCTCTCCTACGACTATGTCGGCGATCTCGCCGAGACGCTGGCGCTGATCTGGGAGACCGATCCCGCCGCCGGGCCGCCACCGACGCTCGCCGAAGTGGTCGAGACCTTGCAGCGCGCGACGCGCACGCAGACGCCGGCAATCCTCAAGCGCTGGCTCGACGCCCTCGATTCCACGGGACGCTGGGCGCTGCTGAAGCTGCTGACCGGCGCGCTGCGCGTCGGCGTCTCGGCGCGGCTGGCCAAGCAGGCGGTCGCCAACATCGGCAACCAGCCGGTCGATGCCGTGGAGGAGGTCTGGCACGGGCTGGAAGCGCCCTACCGGCCGTTGTTCGATTGGCTTCTCAACGACGCGCCGCGACCGCAGAGCAATGCCGGTGCGGCCTTCCTGCCGGCGATGCTGGCCAATCCGATCGACCGCGCCGAACTCGACGCGCTCGAGCCTGCGCATTTCCGCGCCGAATGGAAATGGGACGGCATCCGCGTGCAGGTCGCGGCTTCGGGCGGATTGAAGCGGCTCTACAGCCGCGCCGGCGAGGACGTATCGGCCGCCTTCCCCGACATCATCGAGGCGATCGACTTCGAGGGCGTGTTCGACGGCGAACTGCTGGTACGCCGCGAGAGTGCGGTCGCCCCGTTCAACGATCTTCAGCAGCGGCTGAACCGCAAGACGGTGACGCCGAAGATGCTGAAGGAGCATCCCGCCCATGTCCGCCTCTACGATGTGCTCTGGCTGGAGGGAGAGGATCTGCGCGGCCTCTCCTTCGACGAGCGGCGCGCCCGCCTCGAAGCTTGGATCGCGCTGAAGGAACGCCCGCGTTTCGACCTCTCGCCGCTGGTGAGCTTCGCCGACTGGGCGGAACTGGCCGCCAAGCGCGAGGAGATGCGCGCCGACGGTATCGAGGGGCTGATGCTGAAGCGCGGCGACAGCACCTACCTCGCCGGCCGGCCCAAGGGTCCGTGGTTCAAGTGGAAGCGCGACCCGATGCTGGCGGACTGCGTGATGATGTACGCCCAGCGCGGCCACGGTAAGCGCAGCTCGTTCTATTCCGACTTCACCTTCGGCTGCTGGCGCGACACGGCCTCCGGCGGGCGCGAGCTGGCGCCGGTCGGCAAGGCTTATTTCGGCTTCACCGACGAGGAGCTGCGCTGGCTCGACAAATGGGTGCGCGACCACACGACCAACCGCTACGGCCCGGTCCGCGAGGTCGAGCAAAAGCTGGTGCTGGAGATCGCCTTCGACGGCATCGCCCGCTCGACCCGGCACAAATCGGGTGTGGCGATGCGTTTCCCGCGCATAAACCGCATCCGGACCGACAAGCCGGCCGCCGAGGCCGATACGGTCGACAATCTCCTGAGGCTCCTCCCGTGAGCCGGCCGGCCCGAAACGCCCCCTTGCAGGGGCAATGTCGCATGCCCATTATCCCGGCAACATTGTAACCGAAGAGCCATGATCGACCCGTTCGGCCGCCATATCTCCTACCTGCGTGTTTCCGTGACGGATCGCTGCGATTTCCGCTGCGTCTACTGCATGGCCGAGGACATGACCTTCCTCCCCAAGGCGGAGGTTCTGTCGCTCGAGGAGCTGGAGCGGCTGTGCACGGCGTTCGTGCGCCGCGGGGTCAAGAAGCTGCGCCTGACAGGCGGCGAGCCGCTGGTGCGCAAGAACGTGATGTCGCTGTTCCGCGGGCTCGGTAAGCATCTCGACAGTGGCGCCCTGGAGGAACTCACCCTCACCACCAACGGCAGCCAGCTGGCCAAGTATGCGCAAGAACTGGCCGACATCGGCGTGCGGCGCGTCAACGTTTCGATGGACACGCTGGATCCCGACAAGTTCCGCCAGCTCACCCGCTGGGGCGATCTCGACCAGGTGATGCGCGGCCTCGACGCCGCCCAGCGCGCCGGGCTGGCGATCAAGATCAACGCGGTGGCGCTGCGGGGGGTCAACGACGGCGAATTCGACGAGATGATCCGCTGGAGCCACGGCCGCGGCATGGACCTGGTCCTGATCGAGGTCATGCCGATGGGCGAGATCGGCGACGCGACGCGGCTCGACCAGTACCTGCCGCTGTCGCTGGCACGCACCGAGATTGCGCGCCACTTCACGCTGACCGAGACCGACTACCGAACCGGCGGCCCCGCCCGCTACTTCCGCGTCGAGGAGACCGGCGGCCGGCTCGGCTTCATCACGCCGCTCACCCACAATTTCTGCGAAAGCTGCAATCGTGTGCGGCTCACCTGCACCGGCACGCTCTACATGTGCCTGGGCCAGGAGGATGCCGCCGACCTGCGCGGGCCGCTGCGCGCGTCGGAGAGCGACGAGGTGCTGGACCGTGCCATCACCGAGGCGATCGCCCGAAAGCCCAAGGGCCACGATTTCATCATCGATCGCCGCAACAGCGGGCCGGCGGTGCCGCGCCACATGAGTGTGACGGGCGGCTGAGTTTTCTCGCGTTATTTGACCCAAATCCGTCGTCTCGACCGAAGCGCCGCAGGCGCGTAGCGGAGAGACCTTCGCTCCACCAAAAGCCATCAAATTGTAGAGAGAAGGTCTCTCCGCTACGCCTCGCTGCGCGAGGCTTCGGTCGAGACGACGGAGTTGATTTTCTGCACTCTACGCCTCGGGATTGGCCTTCGCGTTCGCCGTTTTGATCTGGGCTCGCCGCACGGCCTCGCGGTGGGAGATGTAGAGGGCGCTGCCGAAGATCACCGCAGCGCCGACGAAGGTCCAGATGTCGGGTTTCTGGAAGAACAGGAAATAGCCCAGCATCGTGTTCCAGATCAGCGACAGGAAGCCGATCGGCTGCAGCAGTGTGATGTCGGCGAGCTGGTAGCCGCGCTGCTGGCAGATATGGCCGAGCGTCCCGGCCGCACCCGCGAGCAGGAACCAGAAGATGTCGACCAGTTGCGGTGTCTGCCAGAACCAGAGCGCGAACGGCAGGGCGCAGATCACGATGACGATGTTCTGCCAGATGACGATGGTGGTCGAGGAATCGGTGCGCGCCAGCGCTTTCGAGATGAGGTTGGACGCCGAGAAGATGGGCGTCGAGATCAGGATGCAGATGACCCCGAGATGGATCTCGCCGAAACCCGGGCGGATGATGATCATGGCGCCGATGAAGCCGACGATGACGGCAATCCAGCGCCGCAAACGCACGTCTTCCGCCAGGAACATGGCGGCCCCGATGGTGACGAAGATCGGCCCCGTGAAGCCGAGAGCCGTGATCTCTGCCAGGGTGGTTAGCGGCAGGGCCACGAACCACAGCATCATGCCGGCCGTATGGATGGCGCCGCGCGAGATGTGAAGCGGCAGGCGCCTGGTGTGAAGCGAACGGTACAGGCCAAGCCTCACGACGAACGGCACCAGGAACAGGGCGCCGAAGAAATAGCGCAGGAACGCCATCACGTAGGGATTGAGATGCTGTGCGGGGATCAGCGTAAAGACGTTGAGGAGCGCAAACAGCACGCCCGAAAAGGCGACCCAGAGGATGCCGCGCAAATTCGGCGGCAGCGCGAGCCAGCGGGCGACGAGGACGGACACGTCGGCACTATGTCACAGGCACTGAAAGCCCGCACCTTTCGATGACGGCCGGCTTCCGAGCGGCGAAGCCGGCGGCGTCCGACGCTTACTTCGCCAGTTCGTGCAGGGGCAGGCTTGCCGGCGCGGAGCCAGAGGGTGGCTGCTCGCGAAGACGAGAGACGCGGGCCACCATGTCCTCGATATAGGCGTCGTGAATACCGAGCGAGCGCGCGTGATCGGCGGTGTTGGTCAGGTAGTCACGGCAGGCGCCGCGGCGGCCCTCTGCGAAGGCGATGTGATGAGCCTGTCGTTCGATCGGCAGATCGCCGCAATACTGGCAGTGCTCCGGATCGACGACGAAGGAGATGGCCGAGACTGTCCGGCCGTCCTTCAGCCGGGTCGGAACCCAGCGCGCCTTGTAGAGGCCCGCCAGCATTTCGCGATTCCACAGCAGGCCGAGTTCGGTCTGCACAAGCTCGGCCGAGACGCGATAGGCGATGCCTTCACATCCGCCGCCCTCCTCGAGCGCCAGCATCAGGCCCGGCAATTCAGGCGTGCCGCGGCCCATGGGCGTCCAGAAGCAGAAGGACCGTCGCCAGCCGTCGACTTTGCAGGACTGGGCCTCGGCATATTCGAGTGCCGGATTCCACATCAACGAGCCGTAGGCGAAGATCCAGACGTCGGTGCCGGGCTCGTGATCGGCCAGTGTCTCCCGCAGGCTGGCTTCGCGCTCGGCCGAGGACAGGAAGAAGTGGTAACCGGCGGCACGCGCATCGGCCACGATCTGGTCGATCCGCTCGGACGTCAGGTCCTCTCGCGTCAGCAAACGCGAGCCCTCAGGTGCCGTAGACGATGGACATGGTCTCGGCCACGCAGGCCGGACGCTCCTGTCCCTCGATTTCGATCGTGACCTGATTGGTCAGTCGCACGCCGCCTTTGTCCATCGGATCGGCGGCAATCAGCTTGGCGCGGGCGCGCACCTTCGAACCGGCCTGGACCGGGCTGGTGAAGCGCACCTTGTTGCAGCCGTAGTTGATGCCGTTGCGCACGTTGTTGATGTGCGAGATCTCGGAATTGAGCATCGGGATCAGCGAGAGCGTCAGGAAGCCGTGGGCGATGGTCTTTCCGCCCGGCATATCCTTCTTCGCGCGCTCGACGTCGACATGGATCCACTGATGGTCGCCCGTGGCATCGGCGAACAGGTTGATTCGTTCCTGGGTGATCTCGACCCAGTCGCTCACGCCGATTTCCTCTCCCACGTGCTTGGTCATCTCGCTGGGATGGGAGAACTCTCGCTTTGCCATTCACAGCCTCGTCTTCATTAACTTCATTAAATCTGCAACTTGTAGCCAAATCGCACGTCTGCACGCGTCCGGCGGCTCCCTCTGATTTGTATCGTCGCGGGGATTTGCCCATCATGCCACTCACAAGAATGCACAGGAGGAGACCCCCAGATGGCATATGAGACCGTCCTCTTCGACGTGGCGGACCGGATCTGCACCATCACGCTCAACCGCCCGGAACGACTCAACGCCTGGACCCGGCAGATGCACCTCGACCTCAAGGACGCCATGCACAAGGCCGGCTCCGACCCGGAGGTGCGGGTGATCATCCTCACCGGTGCGGGCCGCGGTTTCTGCGCCGGCGCCGACATGGGTGGACTGCAGGCGATCGGCTCCGGAGCCACGGCCGACCGGACGACCAAGGCCCAGGAAGGCCTGCCCGGCGGCAGCACCCTGCCGGAATTCAGGATGAACTACTCTTATTTCCCGGCGATCCCGAAATTCATCATCGCCGCGATCAATGGCCCGGCGGCTGGGTTGGGCATGGTGATCCCCCTCTACGCCGACCTGCGCTTTGCCGCCGAATCCGCGGTCTTTACGACGGCCTTTGCCCAGCGAGGCCTGATCGCCGAGCACGGGGTGAGCTGGCTGCTGCCAAAGCTGGTCGGGCTGCCAACGGCGCTCGACCTGCTTTGCTCGGCCCGCAAGTTCCGCGCGCCCGAGGCGTTGGCCATGGGCCTGGTGAACCGGGTCATCCCCGACGACAAGCTGCTGGCCGAGGCACGAGCCTATGCCAGCCTGCTGGCGAACACGGTCTCGCCGAGATCGGTGGCGGTGATGAAGCGGCAGATCTGGGAGGCTGAGTTCCAGACCCTGGCCGAGGCAACGACGCAGGCCAACCACGAAATGGAGCTGTCGTTCCAGACCTCGGACTTCAAGGAAGGCGTCGCGCACTACCTCGAGAAGCGCGCAGCGCGCTTCACCGGAAGATAGCCGGCATACGCTTCAGACCTTCTCCGTTTGGCCGGCTTTCGGCTGCCACGTCATCAGGCGGCGCTCGACGGTTCCCACGAGGCTGTCGAGCGCGAGGGCACAGGCCGTCAGCACGAGGATACCGGCGAAGACGGTGTTGATGTCGAACGTCCCCTCCGCCTGAAGGATCAGGTAGCCGACGCCCATCGAGGAGCCGAGATACTCGCCGACCACGGCGCCTACGAAGGCCAGCCCTACGGCGTTGTGCAGGCTGGCGAACACCCAGCTCATGGCGCTCGGCAGGTAGATCGAACGCAGGAGCTGGCGCTTCGAGGCGCCCAGCATGCGTGCATTGGCGATCAGGTTGGGGCTGACCTCGCGTACGCCCTGGTAGACGTTGAAGAACACCACGAAGAAGACGAGCGTGACCCCGAGCGCCACCTTCGACCAGATGCCGAGCCCGAACCACACCGCGAAGATCGGCGCCAGTACCACCCTCGGCATCGAATTGAAGCCCTTGATGTAGGGATCCATGATTGCCGAGGCGGTCGGCGACAGCGCCAGCCACAGGCCGATGCCGAGCCCCGAGGCCGCACCGATCACGAAGCCCAGCGCCGTCTCCAGCAAGGTAATGCCCAGATGGGCGAAGATCTCCCCGCTCACGAACCAGTCGACGATCACCCAGAAGACTTTCTGCGGCTCGCCGAAGAAGAAGGCGGCGCGATTGGCCTTGTCGAAATAGAAGGGCGGCACGAGACCCGGCTTCGTCATCACGTACCAGAACAGCACGAGCAGGCCGAGAACGAGCAACTGGGCGATCCTGAGCCTCATCTCAGACCGCCTTCTGCCGCTGGTAGGCTTTCAGCACTTCTTCCTTCATGGCGGCCCAGATCTCGCGATGAAGGTCGAGAAAGGCCGGCGTCATCCTAATCTCCGACACGTCCCGCGGGCGCGGCAGATCGACCCTGAAATCGCCGATCGGATGAGTCGCCGGACCGGCCGACAGCACGACCACGCGATCGGACAGCGCGATCGCCTCCTCGAGATCGTGGGTGATGAACAGCACCGACTTGCGATCCTCGGCCCACAGCGCCAGCAGCTCGTTCTCCATGAGCTGCCGCGTCTGGACGTCGAGTGCCGAGAAGGGCTCGTCCATCAGCAGGATGTCAGGGCTCAGGATCAGCGTCTGGGCCAGCGCCAGCCGCTTGCGCATGCCGCCCGACATCTGGTGCGGATAGCGGTCGCCGAAGCCCGCGAGGCCGACGCGGCGCAGCCACGCCTCGCCCTGCGCCAGCGCCTCGGGGCGCGGCACACCGCGGAACTCGAGTCCGGCGATGACATTGTCGATCCCGGTTCGCCACGGCATCAGCGCATCGGCCTGGAACATGTAGCCCGCTCGACGGTTCACGCCGTTCGCCGGCAGCAGCCGCTCGCCGAACACCTTTACCGTGCCGGAGGATGGTTCGAGCAGTCCCGCCGCCACGTTCAGCAAGGTGGACTTGCCGCAGCCGGTGGGCCCGACCACCGACACGAACTCGCCGCGCGCGATATTGAGCGTCGTGTTGGCCACGGCGGTGTAGGGCTCGCTCGCCGCGTCGCGCGCGGCGAAGCGGCAGGTAATGTCGGCCAGCGCCAGCGCCGGCCCTTCGTTCGGCGTCACGTCGAACTAGCTGCGCTTGGCGGCGCGCTGGGCGAACTCATTGTTCCAGGTATCGGCGAGCTTCACCGTCGCGGGCTTTATCGCCGGATCGCTCTCCGCCAGGAACTTGAGGCAGTTCTCCATGGCCCCGGCCGGCATGGTGCCGTCCGGCGAGATCGTTTCGCGCACACCGGCGAACGACTTCTCGTAGACCGCGCGGTCGCCCAGCAGGTAGCCTTCGGGCACCGCGTTCGCGACATCAGCCGGCGTGGCGGTCTGCAGCCACTGGTTGGCGCGCACGATGCCGGTGGCGAGCGCCTGCGTCGTGCCCGGGTTTTTCTTGATGAAGTCGGTTTGCGAATAGAGGCTGGCCGCCGGAAAGGCGCCGCCGAAGACCTCCTGATTGCCCTTGGTCGTGCGCGTGTCGACCAGCACCTTCACAAGGTTCTTGTCGGTAAGGATGGTCAGCGCCGGATCGGTCTGGGAAACACCGTCGACCTCTCCCTTCTCGATCGCGGCGATGACCGAGGCGCCGGCACCGACCCCGATCGCCACGACGTCGCTGGCCTTCAGGCCGCCCTTGGCGGCCCAGAAGTTGAGCAGCATGTGGGTCGACGACCCGGGCGCGGTGACGCCGAACTTCATACCCTTGATGTCGGCCGGGCCCTTCACCCGGGCGGCCACGTCGTTGCGCAGCGCGATGCAGATCTGCATGCCGCGGCCGATCAGGGCGAAGCCCGTGACGTCCTGCCCGCGCTGCTGCATGCGGATCGTATGTTCGTAGGCACCGGCGACGACGTCGGCGCTGCCTCCCATCAGGGCCTGCAGGGACTTGGCACCGCCCTGGAAGTCGTTGATCTCGACGTCGATGCCGGCTTCCTTGAAGAAGCCCTTGCGCTCGGCGATCGTCAGCGAAAGATAATAGAGCGCGGACTTGCCGCCCACCGCCAGGATGACCTTGCTCTTCTCGGGCTTGGCCTGCGCCCGCGCGACATGGGGCGCCGCCAGTAGCATCGGGGTGGCCGCCAGCAAGGTCCGGCGCCGCATCTGCAGCTTGGTCATCGTTTCCTCCGCGACAGGCTTGTTTTCCGGCAGCTTGCCGCAAGCCTCACGGAGGGGCAACGACGGATAGAGCTACTTGAACTTACGCTCCTGCCACCACGGGAAGTAGGACGGCATGCCGTCGCTGACCTTCATGGGGAAGCGTGCCGGGCGCTTTTCGAGGAAGGCGGTCACGCCCTCCTTAACGTCCTCCGACTTCCCGCGCGAATAGATGCCCTTGGAATCGACCTTGTGCGCTTCCATCGGATGGTCCGCGCCCAGCATCTTCCAGATCATTTGCCGATTGAGCGCAACCGAGACCGGCGCTGTGTTGTCGGCGATCTCGCGGGCCAGCGCATAGGCCGACGGCAGGAGATCCTCGGCCTTGTGGATCGAGCGCACGAGGCGGCCGTTCAGCGCCTCCTCAGCCGAGAAGACGCGGCCGGTCATCACCCATTCCAGCGCCTGCTGCGGACCCACGAGGCGCGGCAGGAACCAGCTCGAGCAGGCCTCCATGACGATGGCGCGGCGCGTGAAGACGAAGCCGTAGCGGGCCGCCTCCGAGGCGAGGCGGATGTCCATGGCAAGCTGCATGGTGATACCAACGCCGACCGCCGGGCCGTTGCAGGCGGCGATCGTGGGCTTCAGGGATTCGTAGAGGCGAAGGGTGAAGAGGCCGCCGCCGTCGCGATGGCCATCGAGGCCGGGATCGACCGGTCCGCGGTTTTCGGCGTTGAAGGTGTTGGCGCCACCCGAGAGATCGGCACCGGCGCAGAAGCCGCGGCCTGCACCGGTGAACACCACCGCGCGCACATCGTCGTCGCGGTCGGCGCGATCCATCGCGTCGAGCAGCTCCGACAGCATCTTGCCGGTGAAGGCATTGAGCTTTTCGGGCCGGTTGAGGGTGATGGTAAGGATGCCGTCCTTGGCTTCGTACTTGATCTGCTCGTAATTCACGGGACGTCCCTCACGCCTGGTTGATGAGAACGACACCACCCACGATCAGGGCAATGCCGCCGATCTGCTTGATGCCGAACGGCTCGCCAAAAAGGAAGTGGCCGAGCACTGCAACGATCGCATAGGAGAGCGACACGCTGGGAAAGGCGACCGAGACCGGAATCTTGCGCAGCGCGACGATGTAGAGGAAGGCTGCCGAGCCGTAGAGCGCGAGCCCCATGATGGTCGAAGGGCGGAACAGCTGGCTGATGAAGTCCGGCGCATCGGCGCCCGCCTTCAGGAGCATCTGGCCGCCGATGCCGGTCAGGATGCCGATCCCAAGCGCCACGTAATAGATCATCATCCCCCGTCTCTCCCCATTTGACTTCCGCTCGTCCATCGACGGGCCGCAGCGACGGATTCTCATGCTTCATCCGACGGCTCGCGATGCGGCTGGCCGGCCGCCCGCGTATCGACCTTCGGGCGCTCGATGTCGAGCCCGTCGGGGCCGGAGCCCTGGCGGAAGACTTCGCGCACCAGGTATTGCGGCTTGCGGTTCACGGCCAGGAACATGCTGCCGAGATACTCGCCGATCATCCCGATCACCAGAAGCTGCACGCCCGCGAGCACGAGCACGGCGACCATCAGCGACGCCCAGCCCTGCGGCGGCTTGTCGGAAATGATCGCCTCGACGATCGTAATGCCGGCGGCCAGCGCCCCCAGGGCGCCGAAGACCAGGCCGAGAATGGTCGCGCCGCGGAGCGGCATCACCGAGAAGTTGAGGAACATCGCCAGCCACAGGCGCAACAGCCGGCGCAGCGTATAGTTCGACCGACCCTCGGCGCGCGGCAGGTGATTGACCTGCAGGCGGCTCACATTCTGGGTGATCTGGAAGATGAGGCCGTCGACATAGGGAGCCGGTCCTTCGTAGCTGGCGGTCACGCGCTCGACCAGAAAGCGGGACATGCAGCGGAAGCTCGAGAGATAGAGGCCGGGCGGCTTGTCGATCAGCTTATCGGCACACCAGTTGGTGAAGCGGCTGCCGAGATTGCGCCAGGCCGCGTGCTTCTTCTCTTCGTAGTAGGTGTAGACGGCGTCGTAGTTGCCGTCGCGGGCATGCTCGAACAGGCGTCGCACTTCTTCCGGCGGGTTCTGCAGGTCGTCGTCCATGGTGATCGCATAAGCGCCGCGCGCCCGTCCCAGGCCGGCCATCACCGCATTGTGCTCGCCGAAATTGCGGCTGAGGCTCAGCACGACCACCGGCGCGCCGGGTTGCGCGGCAAGCTGCTTGCAGACGTCGAGGCTGTTGTCAGGACTGCCGTCGACCACCAGCACGATCTCAAGCCCGCCCTCGATTTCGAGCGCCCGCAGCGCTGCGACGAGGTCTCCGACCGTGGCCGCTCCATTGTAGACGGGAACGACGATGGAGAGCGCCGGCGCGGTTTCAGAGGTCTCAAGCATCACGCACCGCCACGATCATGAGGGAACCGCCGAAGGGAAGGTTGAGGCCCGCGCCGATGACGGCGCGCTCGATGGCGAGCGCCGCCGAGAAAATCGCGTCCAGCCACCGCGGATAGTCGCGGACGTCGCTTTCGGCGTCGCCGCCTTCGACAAGGCGATGGAGGAGCATCAACGGGAACAGGAGAGTATTCCAATAGCTCGCGCGAAGAATGCGGAAGCCGGGCGCGGCGACCAGGGCGCGGGCCTCGCCGCGCGTGAAGCGGCGGGCATTGTGGACGCGCCTGTCGTGTGCCGACAGCATCCAGGAATAGGCCGGGAGATTGAAGACCGCGATCGCGCCCGGCCCGAGGCAGCGATGCGCCTCTTTCAGGGCACGCACGGGCTCGACGTTGGCATGACAGAGGACGTCGAGTGAGACGTAGGCCGCGAGGACGCCCGCGCGCAGCGGCATTTCGTTCACCGAACCCGAGACGACAGGCCGGTCGGCCTTGCTCATCGCCATGCCGGCCGCGACGGGATCGTATTCGAGACCGATGGCCGGCCGGCCGGCGACGTCCGGCCCCAACAGGCGCAACATGCCCCCGGTGCCGCAGCCGGCGTCGAGAACGGGACCGGCGGCCCTCGAGTTCGCCAACGCACGGACAAGCTGCCCGGCCACCAGCCGGCGCAGGCCGCGATACCACCACATGCGGTCTTCGACCGCATGCATCAGCTCGTATTCGGCCCGTTCCATGAAGTGGCGTCTCTCCCGGGAAATCTCCTCTTCCCGTCCGCTTATGATATCTTCGCCCCGCCTTGCCAACCGTTCAGACCAAACCTCCGACGATCCCGCCGCGTGTTGAGCGGCTCCTATTGGTGCCGCTGTTCGCGCTGCCGATCCTCTGGCTCGCCGGCTATTTCTTCCCGCCAATCAACCACGACGTCGCGGCGATCCTCGACGTGTCGACGCGCTGGATCAACGGCGAGAAGCTCTATGTCGAGGTGCTGGACGAGAACCTGCCGTTGACTTTCATCGTCCACGGCCTGCCCGTGCTGACCGCGAAACTGCTCCCCGGGACCGTGGCATTCTGGTTCACCGCCTGGGTCGTGGCCGGCATTTTTGCCTCCTTCTGGGCCTGCCGGCGGCTGATCCATCTCGTGCCCTCGGCCGACCATGCGCTCACCGAAGCGCTGCTGCCGCCGGTGCTGCTGTTCCTGTTCTCGGTGCTGCCCAACGAGCATTTCGGCCAGCGCGAGCACATCATGTTCGTGGCCTGCGCGCCCTATCTCGTGGCGTCGATGGCGCGCGCCGAAGGCGTGAACCCTTCTCGGCTCTCCTCGATCCTGGTTGGCCTCGTGGCCGGCGTGGCGCTGGCCATGAAGCCGCACTATCTCGCCATCCCGGCCGCGGTCGAGATCTACCTGCTGACGCGGCGCGGCTGGCGCATGACCTTCACCGATCCGATCCCCTGGGCGATCGGCCTTTTGGCGGCCGCGCATCTCGCGATCATGTACCTGGTGTTTCCGGAGTTCGGGCACTTCGTCCTGCCGCTCGCCATCGAGGCCTATGCGCCGATCGGCGATTCGGGCTGGCGCGAGGTGCTGACCAGCAACGTGCTGGGCCCGACCCTGATCGCGCTGGCGATCTTCGGCCTGCTGGCCATCGTCTTCACCAAGACCGTCGCCGCGCGCGTGCTGGTCGTGTTCGGCGTCGGCGCCGCCCTTTCGGCCATCGGCCAGGCCAAGGGCTGGCCCTATCACGTGCTGCCCGCCCTCTCGGCGGCCATCCTGCTGGCGGCCCTCACCGTATCGCAGACGGTCGACCGCTATCTGCCGATCAGCCGCAGCGCCCACAGGCTGCCCGTGGCTGTGCTCTGCGCCACCTTCATGGTCCTGCTCTATTTCCAGGCAGCGCTCTACAATCCGCCCTTCTACAAGCAGCGCCAGTTCGAGGATTCGATCGGCGGCCGGCTGCAGCACATCATCGAGCAGAACGCGCCCAACCGGACGTTCCTGGTCCTGTCGCCGGGCATCTATCCGTTCTGGCCTATGGTGAACTATCTCGGGGGGCGCATGACGACGCGCTTCCTCACCATGTGGGTGCTGCAGGGCGTCTACGCGACCTGCGACGACTTCCCCGCGCTCTACAATCCTCCCGACACGATGGGCGATTCGGAAAAGTTCGTGTTCGACACGGTAAGCGAGGATTTCGCCCGCGAGCATCCCGACCTGCTGATCGTCGACCGGATCGCCGGCGTGCCCCGCTGCCAGGGCAAGGAATTCGACTACCTCGAATACTTCATGCAGAATCGAGTCTTCGCCGATGCCTTCGAGAACTACGAACACCTGATGGACTTCGACCGCTACCGGATCTACCGGCGGAAGAAGCTCAAGAAATAGGAGTTCTTGCTTGTCGTCCTGAGCGCTTCGAAGGTCCTGACCGGACGACCGATTTACTCCCTGGTCGGCGCGAGATCCCCCGCTTCGCTCAGGATGACCATTTCAGCGCGGCTACTTCCACGGCGGTGATAGCGCAACGGCACGCGCCGCTTCGGGGATCCTGTCCGGGTCGGGGACCTTGAAGACGCCCGAGGCCACCAGGACGATCTCACCGCCGCAGATCAGATCGCAATTGCAGAAGCAGAAATTGACCGTGCGCCGGGCGATGCGTGCCTTGCCTTCCAGCCACTGGCCGAGCTTGGCGCCGCGCACGAACTCGCTCGTGAGCGAGATCGTGGGGTGGGGCCAGAACATGCCGGTCGAGAAGCCCGAGCCGATGCCCATCACCATGTCGGCTACGGTGACCAGAAGGCCGCCATGCGCCCAGCCCATCGGATTGCCGTGCCGCTTTTCGAGCGGCAGTCCGATCCGCAGCCCGTCCTCCTCCGCCTTGAACCAGAGCGGTCCCGCGAGCGAAATGAAGTCGTCGCGGACCTCGAGCGGGCGGAAGCCTTCGGGCACCAGGGCGGAAGCGGTCATGGCTCGATCCCGTCCCTCGAAGCAACGAGACGGTCAAGCATGGCGCGGACCTGGGGATCGAACGGCGTAGCGCGGTGCGTCTCCTCGTTCAGCGACACCATGATCACCTTCTGGACGGCGGTGCAGTTGCCCTCGCCGTCGAACAGGCCCTGGCCGACGACGCACTTGCGGTCATGCGCCTCGATGAGGCGGCAGCAGGCGACCGCCGTGCCGGGATAGAACATCTGTCGCCGGAAGTCGGCCTCGATACGCCCGACGACCATGCGGAAGCGCGGCAGCCCCGTGCGCACGATCTGACGGAGGTACGCGACGCGCACGTTCTCCAGCAGCTCGAGGAAGGCGCCGTTGTTGATGTGCCCGTTGGCGTCGACGTCGGCGAAGCGCAGGTTTTCGGTGGTCGAGAAGCCATAGATGCCGCGGTCGGCAAGATCGAACGCCATGAAGACTAACGCTCCGAGAATTCCAGGGTGAGATGGGCGGCTTCGGACGGCGGCACCACGAGGCGGCCTGAATCGGGCTTCACGAACGTGACGCCGTTCTTCTTCAGGAGATCCTCACAGGCCGCGAGATTCTCGACCCGAATCGTGAGCAGCGCCGGATGGTCGCCGGGCCGCACCGGCGTGATTCCGGGATAGCGCACGGCATAGTCCTTGGGCGTCATGTACCGGATCGGCTGCGTGCCGGTGTCGACCACGAGACCGTCGCCCTCGCGCTTGGCCGAGTCGGCGCCGAAATACTTCTCGAGCTCGGGAATCCACTTCGTCGGCTGCTCGGAGATCACGGTAACGCCAAGAATCCCCCGCGCGCCATTGGGATGGGCGGCCCATTCGGGCCGGTAGACGAACTCGGGCGTAAGATGCTCGCACACGAAGAACCCGACCACCGGCATGTTGGTCTTGGGGATGCGGACGGTGCGGAACTTGGCCAATTCCATTTTGCCCGCCACCTCGACGGCGCGGTCGAAGAACAGCGGGGCGTCAGGATTGAGACCTGCGGCCTTGAACGCCTCGAAGGCCACATCGGCACCCTCGGTGGCCAACGCAACGTTGGCAAGTCCGCCGCCGTCCTTCAGCCACTCGCGACGCTCGGCATTGAACTCGGTGTCCTCGACGATGCCCAGTATCTCGAAGTAGTCGGTGTCGAAGATCATGAGGTGGTTGGCCGTGCCCAGCTTCTTGTGGAAGCCGCGCGGCTGGACCTGGAAGCCGAGCTTCCGGTAGGCCGCCTCGGCCGCGTCGATGCCATCGACCATGACCACCACATGGTCGAGCCCCGTCACCGCGCGCTTCATACCGGCCTCCTACGAACCATGTTGACCCCCTTGGCGGTCATGACCAATTCGCCGTTCTGGTTCACCGCGCTCCAGTGCTCATGGATGACGCCCATGCTCGGGCGACTCCTGGAGGGGACCTTGTCCGCGCATTCGACCCAGGCCGTCAGCGTGTCCCCCGGCCGCACCGGCTTCAGCCAGCGAAGCTCGTCGACCCCGGGGGAACCCAGCGCGGTGCGCTTGTCGACGTAGCTGTCGACGAACAGACGCATCAGCTTGGCAGCGACATGCCAGCCGGAGGCACATAGCCCTCCGAAGAGCGAGGACTTCGCGGCTTCGGCATCGACGTGGAAGGACTGGGGATCGAACTTCTCGGCGAACTCGACGATCTCTTCGGCCGTGAAACTGGTGGAGCCGAGCGGATACTTCCGGCCGACTTCATAATCTTCCCAGTAGCGGGGCTCTGCGGACTGCATGTTTCGGTCTTCGCAGAGCATGGGCAGTGACGCAAGCATGTCCTCTGGCGCGCCCTATGCTACCTTGCCGTCAGGAACGAAAGTGCGATGACAGACCCAAATCTAGTCCGGCGGCTGACCACGATCCTAGCCATCGACGTCGTGGCCTTCAGCACCATGTCTGCCCGCGACGAAGAGCACGCGCTGGGGCTGCTGGCGACGCGCCTCGATACGGCCGGCACGCTCGTTCGCCAGCATCGCGGCCGGGTTTTCAAGATGACGGGCGACGGGCTGCTGGCGGAATTCGCGAGCCCCGTGGAAGCCGTGCGCGCAGCACTGGAAATCCAGGAAGCCATGCGCTCCGCCAATGCCACGGCGGGCCCCGATGACCAGCTCACGCTCAGGATCGGCGTCAATCTGGGCGACGTCGTGGAGAGCGGCGACGATCTCATGGGCGACGCCGTGAATGTCGCCGTGCGGCTCGAATCCATCTCCGCCACCGGCGGCATCTGTATCTCCGGTTCGGTCTACGAGCAGATCGTCGGCAAGCTCATGCTGGGTGCCGAGGACATCGGCGAGCAGCACGTGAAGAACATCCCGCGGCCCATCCATGCCTATCGCCTGACGGTCGGCGGCGGGCGCCCGGGTGGACCGCCGCACCCCGCCCACGCTGCCGCACGGCGGATGCCGCGTGCACGCTCCCTGCTCGTCGCCAGCGTCGCCACGGTCCTCGTGCTGGCGGCCCTCGCCGGCACCTTCTACCTGCGCCATCCCGCGCCGACGCCGTCCCTGCAGACCGCCGAGCCGACATCGGATTTGCCGGTCACCAATCGGCCCGTGCCGGAAACCGTCGCAGGCGCCGCCGGCCCACGGACCGCCCCCCCCGCCGCCCCGCCGGCTGCCGCTCCAGCCGCCGCTACGGCCGCGACGGCCGATCCGGCACCGCGCCGTTTCGCGGCGAATGAAGTGCCGTTCGTTCCGGATTTCCGGATGCGGGCGCTGGAGAATTATGCCCATGCAGAAGGCGCCAAGGCCCTGGCCTTGAACGTGCGCGGGATTTTCGCCACGGCCACTCGGCGTGTCGACGAAGCCGCCGCCCGCCATGCCGCCCTCGACGAGTGCAACAAGGCGGTCCTGCGGGACGTGTCGGCGATCCGCGATTTCGACCGCTGCATGCTCTACGCCGTCGAGAACGACGTCGTGTGGTCGTTCCGTCCACCGCCTATGCCACCGCCGCCCTATGTGCCGGCGGCGCGGCCGTCGCCGCCGATCCCGTTCGATCCGCAGAAGATGCCGCTCGTCGGCGCGGAGGCGCGCGAACGGCTGGCGCGGCGCTACCTGACCACCCGACACAATCGCGCCCTCGTTCTCGGCCATCCGCGCTTCGACTGGTGGACGCCGAGCGAGACCGATGCCGACGTGATCCGCCGCAATCTTCAGATCTGCGGCCATCTCACCGGACGGCCCTGCGTGGTCTACGCCCTGAACGACGACGTGATCGTGCAGACGCCGCAAACAATGCGTCCGATCGGCGTGCTGACCCCGCAGGACGTGTCCGGGCTGGATGCCAGCCAGTTGAAGGCGCTGAACCAGTATCTGATCGCCAACGACTGGCGCGCCGTGGCCCTCGGCGCCAACGGCCGCATCGGCATCGTGAGCGGCCGGCCCAATGAGCAGGATGCGACATCGATGTCCCTTCAGGCCTGCCGCGACGCCGGCGGTACCGAGTGCGCCATCATCGCCATCGGGCCGTTCATGGTCGCGCCTCAATAAATCATTGACGCGCGCGACCCCGGCCGCGCTCAGGTTCCTTGATGCTTGAGCGCCACGGAGTGGCGCGCTTCAGGATGAGCGACGAGACTTAATCCGCGATCACCGCGCCGAAGCGCTTTGCAATCTCCTCGAGCATGACTTCCGAGGCGCCGCCGCCGATCGCCTGCACGCGGACGTCGCGCGACATGCGCTCGACCGGAGTCTCACGCATGAATCCCATACCGCCATGGAATTGCACGCAGTCGAACAGCACCTCGTTCACAAGGTCGCCCGCCAGCGCCTTCACCATCGAGACCTGGGCCACGCAATCGCCGCCCTGGGCGTCGAGCCACGCCGTGTAATGGACCAGCTGACGCGCTGCCTCGACCTCGGCCAGGCGCTTCGAGAGCCGCTGACGGATCGCCTGCTTGTCCCACAACGGCTTGCCGAAGGCGCAGCGCTGATTGACGTGATCGAAGGTGAGCCGGATGGCCTCGCGCGCCTCGGCCATCGCCATTGCGCCGATCACCAGCCGCTCGGTCTGGAAGTTGGCCATGATCGAGTAGAAGCCGCGATTCTCCTCGCCCAGGACGTTCTCCACGGGCACGCGGCAGTCCTCGAAGATCAGCTCGGCGGTGTCCGACGAACGCCAGCCGGTCTTGTCGAGCGCCCTGCCGACCTTGAAGCCTGGCGTACCCTTTTCGACGACGAACATGGTGATGGCGCGGCTGCCCTTGGCCTCGGGGTCCGTCCGGGCCGCGATGAAATACAGGTCGCCATGCACACCGTTGGTGATGAACATCTTGGTGCCGTTCAGCACGTAGTGGCTGCCGTCGCGCACGGCACGAGTGCGGATGCCGGCCACGTCCGAGCCGGCACCCGGCTCGGTGACGCCGACCGCGGTGATGGTCGTGCCCGCCAAGATGCCGGGCATGTACCTTTCGAGCTGACGCCTGGTTCCGAAGCGCACGAGATGTGGGCTCGCCATGTCGGTATGCACCAGCACGGTGATGGCGAAGCCGCCGTGGGTGGAGCGGCCAACCTCCTCCGCCAGAACCACGGATGCACGCGCGTCGAGCCCGGAGCCGCCCAGCGCCTCGGGCACCCGAAGCCCGAACAGGCCCAGGCCCCCCATTTCCGCGAGCACGTCCCGGGGGACGAATCCCGCCTCTTCCCAGCTCGGGCCTTCCGGCCGCACACGCTCGTCGACGAAGCGGCGGATCTGGGCGCGGATGAGGTCGTGTTCCTCGGTAAAAATGGGGTGTTTCATGGCGGCGGCAGGTTACACGCCGGCCCTGGCGAGGGACAGAAGCACCCCCAAAAGCCCCTCGGGACCCGCTTGACCGGCCCGGGGCGGCCCCCTATCGTCGCGGCTGCGAGTAAGTCGCAACAGCGGGAAGAAGCGTCCGGCAAGGCATGTACATCTGCATCTGCAAAGCCATTCGCGAGCGTGAAGTCGATGCGGCCGTCCGGGCAGGCGCCCGGCGACCGGCCGACGTGTTCCGGGCATGCGGCAAGAGCCCCCAATGCGGCTCGTGCGCCTGCGACATGCGCGAGCGAATCGCCCATACCGTCGCCCGCGAAAGCGCAGCGCCGCAGACGCTGCTCGCAGCCGACTAGGACCGGCTGCGCCCCCGAGCGGTCAGCTCGGGCCCTTGCCTTCGCCCATCTGGCTCTGCAGGTAATTCTGCACGCCCACCTTCTCGATGAGGCCGATCTCGGTCTCAAGGAAGTCGATATGCTCCTCGGCATCCTCGAGGATGCTGACCGCGATCTCGCGGCTGACATAATCCTTCGCGGCCTCGCAGGCGGTCACCGCCTCGACGAGCGCCGTGCGCGCGGCACTCTCGAGCTTCAGATCGGCTTCGAGAGCCTCCGGCACGGTCTCGCCGATCGCAATCCGGCCCATGTCCTGAAGGTTGGGCAGCCCGTCGAGCATGAGGATGCGCTGGATGAGTTTGTCGGCATGCTTCATCTCGCCGATCGACTCTTCGTAGATCTTGTGACCGAGGCGATCGAAACCCCAGTGCTTCATCATGCGGGCGTGAAGGAAGTACTGGTTGATCGCCGTCAGCTCGTTCTTCAGGAGCTTGTTGAGTTCGGCGATGATCTGCGGGTTGCCCTTCATGGCGAACCTCCTCTTCGAATTTGAGTAGGCTCTTACAGATACCCGCCGATTTCAGGGGCGCAACCGAAGAGTGAGCGACTGAGAAACGTTCGCTGAAAAAACTGCGCGCGATGCCGCGAAGTCCAGTGAGTGAGAACGACTTGCTTCGATTCCCGTCGACGTGCCGCATCAAGCGGGAAGGAAACCCGGCCGGATTCCCTACGCAAAGTCAGGGCTTTGGGCCTCGAGCGGCTGGAAAAAACGTAGCGCGATCGCAACTTGGAACGTCATAAGGTGAGGTGCGTTCATGTCGGACGCCGCCCGCCCGGGACGATCCGGGCCAGCCAGCGAGGACGAGAGTTATGTCTAATTTCACCCTACCCAAGCTTCCCTACGCCGATGACGCGCTCGCGCCGGTGATTTCGGCCAACACCATCTCCTTCCACTACGGCAAGCATCACAAGGCTTACGTCGACAAGCTGAACGAGCTGGTGCCCGGCACCGCCTACGAGGGCCTGTCGCTCGAAGAGATCGTGAAGAAGTCGGCCAAGGACGAGAAGGGCAAGGCGATCTTCAACAACGCCGGCCAGATCTGGAACCACACCTTCTATTGGAACAGCATGACGCCGAAGGGTGGGGAGCCGACGGGCAAGATCAAGTCGGCGATCGATGAGAGCTTCGGCGATCTCGAGAAGTTCAAGGCCGCCTTCAAGGCTGCAGCCGTCGGCCAGTTCGGCAGCGGCTGGGCGTGGCTCGTCAAGGGCGCCGACGGCAAGCTCAAGATCGAGACCACCGCCAACGCCGACACCCCGATGGCGCATGGCGGCAAGCCGCTCCTGGTCGCCGACGTGTGGGAGCACGCCTATTACCTCGATTTCCAGAACCGCCGCCCGGACCACATCCAGGCCTGGCTCGACAAGCTCGCGAACTGGTCGTTCGCCGAGAAGAACCTAGACTAGAAGGAGCAATCAATGCTGGGCACCATTCTTCTGATCGTCCTGATCCTCATCCTGATCGGGGCATTGCCGACCTGGCCGCACAGCAGCGGCTGGGGCTACTACCCGAGCGGTGGTATTGGACTGGTGCTCATCATTGTCGTCATCCTGCTGTTGATGGGGCGCATATAGCGGCCTTGCACAGCAGCCAAAGGGGCGCCTTCGGGCGCCCCTTTTATTTGGGCATGCTCTTGTGTCGATCGGCTTCGTCAGTACCTGAACGTCAGATTGACCGAACCGAACTGGGTGAAGCGATCGCGTTCGAAGAACTCCGGCGAGCGCAAGATCTGTGTGTAGGACAGGCGCATGCCGCGCCAGAGGATCGCGAGGCCTGCCTGCACCTCTCCAACGAACGGGCGATGCGAGACGCGCTGGCTGAACCCGTCGGTATTGCCATCCAGGAAGATGTTGCGGGCGACCGCTTGCCCATCGAAGCCCGCGAACACGTACCAACCGAAGCTGCCGTCGCCGATAAAAGCGTCCGATCCCGGCAGCGCCGGTCGCGCGCGGGTGGGACCAAAATCATCGCGCAGGTTCTTGCCGATGCGCGCCGTGCCGCCGGCACTGGCATAGGTCGCGACATTGCCGACTGCCAACGCCGCGCGCGGAATAAAGTCGACTTCCAGCTTGGGATTTTCCAGCAGCACCGCGCGGCCGGTGCGCCAGCGCCGTTCGAAGGTGAGATTGATGGTGGGTTCGTTGTGAAGCTGATTCGTCCATCCATAGGCCTGCGCCACGCCGATCAATCGATGGAAGTTGTTCTGGACGAACTCGCCGCCCGCGGCGGGACCGATGACGCCCACGTCGAGCTGCAGCGTATCTAGCCGCATCGGCTCGTCGATCCCGGTCTTGGTGTCGTGGCGCTTGTAAGTGTACTGGAGAGCGAAGCTCGCATAGAGCCACGCCGCGTAGGGCCGGTCGTTGTAGATCGGGTTGGACACATAGGTGTTCTCGGGCGTGTAGATGTTCTGGCCCGCCGAAATGGCGACGCGGCGGATCACCGAATCGGCGGCGGGCTCGCCCAGGAAAGTCGGAATGGTGGTCATCGCCACGATGCCGTGCGGCATCTCGATGATGGCGGGCGACAACCATCCGATCCTCACCCCGCTCGTATAGTCGCGATCGGACTTCCCGAAGCGATTGAAGACGTCGTTCTCGACCTGGAACGTATAGATACTGCGCTGCTCGTCCTCGGTCGCCGAAGGCCGGGGCGGCGGCTTGGTCGCTTGCAGATTGGTGGATTGAGCGCCAGCAGATGCGGCAGAGACGATGAGGGCGGCCATCGCCACGGCGACAGTGCTGGCGAGGCGACGAGTCATGCCGGCGGAACGCGGCCTCGCTTGCCGGGTTGCGTCCTATCTGACGTTCACGGGCGCTGCGCGATCCCACAGTTCGGTGCGCCACGCCACCGCGATCGCCAGCGTGAAGACGATGCCCAACACGCTGTACAAGGTGCCGGTCGCCGCGAAACCGGTCCATTCGACCAGCGGGCCCGACAGGAGCAGGCCGAGCGGCATGCCGTAGACCGCGAGCATGCGCACGCCCATGACGCAACCGCGCAACGCCGGATTGGTGATGCGCAGCAGGATCACCGCCATCGGGATCATGCAAAAGCTCTGGAAGAAGCCGGCGACGAACAGGACCATCTCGCCCAGCAGCGGAACCGTGAGCCACGAGAAGACAAGGTTCAGCGACAGCCAGACCAGCGTGCAGACGATCATCGTGCGCGCCGGCCGGATGTGGGTGCCGTACATCGACACCAGGATCGAGCCGCAGAGGGCGCCGCCCGCGAAGCTGGCGATCAGCCACCCCAGGCCGGTCTGGTCGATCCCATAGACGTCCTTGGCGACGTAGGCGAGCAGCGAACCGGTCAGCGGATAGGCAGCGAAGTTCACCAGGAAGGCCAGGAACATCACCGCCCGCACGACCGGCGTCGACCAGACATAGGCGAAGCCCTGCCGCAGGGCGCCCAGCGCCGTCGGCCTCCCCTCGGTTTCGCTCACGACCCTGAGCCGGCGGATGCCGACGCCGAATGTCAGCGCGAGGCAGGTGGCATAGACGCCGCAGACAGCGACATAGGCCAGTCCCGAGCCCAGCGCCGCCACCAGGGTCGCGCCGGAAAGGGCGCCGACGATGCGGGCGGAGTCGGCGGTCGTGCGCGATACGCCCATGGCCCGCATCAGGTAATCCGACGGCATGGTCTCGCCGACCAGCAGATTGCGCAGGGTAATGTCGGAGGGCCGGACAAGCCCCATGATCGTGGCCAGGATGAAAACGGGGACCGGACTGGCCAGGCCGGTCAGGAAAAGGGTCGCAAGGCAGGTCGCCAGGATCAGGTAGGCCAGCCGCATCAGGAGCAGGACGTTGCGGTTGCCGATCCGGTCCCCAGCCATGCCGAACAGGGGCGAAATCAGGGTTCCCAGGAACTGCAGGGAGCCGAAAACCGCCAAGGCGAGGACCGAGCCGGTCGAAACCAGCACGAACCAGCCCAGAATGACGCCCTCCATCTCGAATGCCCAAGAGGCGAGGAGATCGGACGGCCACTGGAAGCGGAAGCTCCGAATCTGGAAAGGCGCCAGAGCGGGCGCGCGCGCGATGAGGCTCACGTCTTGCTTTGTTCCCTCCCCCTGCGCCTTTTGATATGTGCGCTTCCGGGGCAGATCGACCCTGACCGTTCAGGGATTGGACTGCAATAATTGCCTTGGCATGGCCCGCCCGCACTAATGGCCGGGCTCGGCCTCAGAAAACCCTAAATTTAGTATATATATTGCATCTTCCACCCTGTGAATATCGGTCGCCCCCCGTTGCGTTGCGATGCGGCTCAGCGCATTGTGACATTGAATGCCGTCAAGCGGTGAAAAGGCCCGAAGCCGCGCGCGGGTTTTGCCTTTGGAGAAGTCCGCGATGAGCGGTGCCGTAAAGCGTACGAAGTTTCACCTGATCCTGATCAAGCCGACTCACTACGACGATGACGGCTATCCGATCACGTGGCTCCGTTCGCACATTCCCTCCAATACCTTGGCTGCCCTCTATGGGCTGGGCGAGGATTGCCGCGCGCGCGAGGTGCTCGGCCCCGACGTCGACATCGTCATCCACCCGATCGACGAGACGAACACCCGGGTCCGTCCCGACCGGCTCCTGGCGCAGGTCGAGCGCAGCGGCGGCAAGGGCCTGGTCTGCCTGGTCGGCGTCCAGACCAACCAGTTCCCGCACGCGGTCGACCTCGCCCGCAAGTTCCTGAAGCTGGGTCGCCTTCCGGTCTCGATCGGCGGCTTCCACGTGTCGGGCTGCCTGTCGATGCTCCCGGTCACGCCGCCCGAGATCCAGGAAGCGATGGACATGGGCATCTCGATCTTCGCCGGCGAGGCCGAGGAAGGCCGCTTCGACCTCGTGCTGCGCGACGCGATGAACGGCACCATGAAGCCGCTCTACAACTACATGGACGATCTGCCGGGCCTCGAAGGCGCCCCCACGCCGCACCTGCCGCCGTCGGCGCTGTCGCGCAACGAGGGTGGCATGTCGAGCTTCGACCTCGGACGCGGCTGTCCTTTCCAGTGCTCGTTCTGCACCATCATCAACGTGCAGGGCCGCAAGAGCCGTTTCCGCACCGCCGACGATCTCGAGGCGATCATCCGCGAGAACTACAAGCAGGGCATCACGTCGTTCTTCATCACGGACGACAACATGGCCCGCAACAAGCATTGGGAAGACTTCTTCGACCGTCTCATCGAGATGAAGGAGAACGAGGGCATCCAGCTCTCGCTGATCATCCAGGTCGACACCCAGTGCCACCGCATCCCGAACTTCATCCATAAGGCGCGCTGGGCCGGCGTCTATCGCGTGTTCATCGGCCTCGAGAACGTCAACCCGGACAATCTGCTGGCCGCCAAGAAGCGCCAGAACAAGATCACCGAGTACCGCAAGATGCTGCAGGCGTGGCACAACAGCGGTGCCTCGACCTGGGCCGGCTATATCCTGGGCTTCCCGGGCGACACGCGCGAGTCGATCCTGCGCGATATGGAGATCATCAAGAAGGAGCTGCCGCTCGACATCCTCGAGCTGTTCATGCTCACGCCCCTGCCCGGCTCGGAGGATCACCAGACCCTGTGGAAGCAGGGCGTCTGGATGGATCCCGACCTCAACAAGTACGACGTCCATCACCGCTGCGTGCATCACCCGAAGATGAGCGACGCGGAATTCGAGCAGGTCTATCGCGAGGCTTGGGCTTCCTACTACACGCCCGAGCACATCGAGACGGTGGCACGCCGCCACGGTGCGATCCCCGGCCGTGACCCGGCCGAGCCCGCCCGATTCATGACCATGTTCAAGATCATGTTCGAGGCCGAGGGCGTGCATCCGCTGGAAGGCGGCGCCGTGCGCATGAAGTATCGCCTCGACCGCCGCCACGGATTGCCGATCGAGCCGATCGGCGTGTTCCACTACAAGGTGGCGAAGAACTTCTGGCACAAGCTCAAGATCTACACGCGCCTGACGCTCCAGGGCATGGTCATCGGTCGGAAGGTCAAGAACGACCCGAAGCGCCTCGAATACACCGACCTCGCACTGCAGCCGGTGGTCGATGAGGATATGGACAAGCTCTCGCTGTTCGCCGAGACCTCCGGCGGCGGCGCGGCCGTGAACAAGCGCCGCGGCGAGGACCTTGCCCGTGCCAAGGTCGCGGCCCAGCAGAACCAGCAGCGCCTCGCCGCGGCGGAATAGCCAACCCGCGTCCCTGCCGGCGGGCTAGTATGCCGGCAGGGACGACGAGACCGCTCTCCGTGTCTATCGCGACCCGCTTGTGCGCCCGCGCCGCCGGCCAGCGTATCCTTGTGGGTGAGATGAAGCACGGTGAGGGCCAGACGATCGAGGCGGTCATCTGGTACTGCGACCTGCGCGGCTTCACCCGCACCTCGGACAGGCTGCCGCGAGACTCCGTCATCTGCCTGCTCAACGACTACTTCGGCGCCATGGGCGCGGCAGTCACGAGCGCGGGCGGCGAGATACTCAAATTCATGGGTGACGCCATGCTGGCCATGCTGCCGGTCGTCTCGCCCGACCAGCGCGCCGAAACCGCCACCCGTGCCGCTCCCGCCGCCGCTGCCGGGGCCGCCATCGCCAAGCTCAACGACCAGCGCCACGACCGGGACGAGCAGCCGCTGCGCTTCGGCCTCGCACTGCATATCGGCGAAGTGATGTTCGGCAACATCGGCGCCAGCTCGCGCCTCGACTTCACGGTGATCGGCCCCGCCGTGAACTACGCCGCGCGGCTCGAGAAGGTCTGCGCGGCATCGGGCGGGTCGATCGTTCTGTCCAGGGAACTGGCGTCCCTGCTACCGCCGGACGCCACAACGCTCATCGGCGTCCACACCCTGAAAGACGTCGACGCCCCGCAGCAGGTCTATCGGCTTAGGGGTAGTCTTTCCGCCGCAAATTACTCCCCAACCTCATCCTGAGAGCTTGTGAACGCCGCGCACGGTGAACTGGTGCAGGCCCCACTGCCGGAAGCGGGCA
>CAMFGZ010000016.1 GCA_945952105.1 uncultured Rhodospirillaceae bacterium
GCGCTTCTTGCGAAGCCAGCAGAACTTAAACGATCCTCTTAAGACGAGGATGACACCGCGTTCTTCAACAACTGTCATTCCAAGCGCAAGCGAAGGACCTTTCGCTTATCGGCCGATCAGCCGTAGACGAACGCCTCGTCTTCCAGGTCGATCGCCGGGAAGACGTTCTTCTCGTTCCAGTAGTCCTGCGTGTGCTGCCACTCCGGCTTGTCGCCGCGCCTGGGCAGCAGGTGCATGCCGCGCATCAGGTAACCCGGATTGAAGTTCTCCGGGTCGATCCAGGGCAGCAGAGCCATATCCTTGTCCTCGGGCCGCAGGGCGACCTCGACCTTGCGGGCCTGGTGCTTGTCCATGTGGTCGAGCAGGCGGCACACGAAGTCGCCAACGAGGTCGGCGCGCAGCGTCCAGCTCGCGCGGAAGTAGCCGAACACCCAGATCATGTTGGGCACACCGGTGAACATCATGCCGCGATAGGTCACGGTATCGGCGAAATCGACCGGCTTGCCGTCCACCGTGAAGGCGATGTCCCCCATCACCGACAGGTCGAACCCGGTGGCCGTCACGACGATGTCGGCTTCCAGCGTCTTGCCGGACTTGAGCAGGATCCCTTCCGGCACGAACCGGTCGATCTCGTCGGTCTCGACGGACGCCTTGCCGCCACGTATCGCTTTGAAGAGGTCACCGTCGGGAACGAAGGCGATGCGCTGCTGCCAGGGGCGGTAGCTCGGCGTGAAGTGCGGCTCCAGCGGAAAGTCCGGGCCGACATGAGCGCGGACGCCGGCCAGCAATTCGTTCCGCACCTTGTCGGATTCCTCGAAGGACCGGCGGGTGAAGACCGACTGATCGTGCAGGATCTTGCGGCGCACGATCTCGTGGATCCACTCCTCGTCGACCTCGAGCTGGCGAAGAGTCTCGGCAAGCTCGATGGCGTTGCGGCCGGGAATGAAATAGGTCGGCGTCCGCTGCAGCATCGTCACATGACCGGCCTTGTCCGCCATCGCCGGGATGACTGTCGCGGCAGTGGCGCCCGAGCCGATCACGACGACCTTCTTGCCGGTGTAGTCGAGATCCTCCGGCCAGGTCTGCGGATGGACGATCTGGCCCTTGAAGCTCGCCATGTCCTTCCATTCCGGCGTGTAGCCGACGGAATGGCGGTAGTAGCCCTGGCACATCCACAGGAAGTTGGCCGTGAAACGGACCGCCTCGCCGCTGTCGGTGCGGACCGCCTCGATCGTCCAGAGACTCTCCTGGCTCGACCAGGAGGCGGACTCGATCCGGTGGCGATAGCGGATGTGCCGTGCCAGATCGTTCTCCTCTATGACCTCGCCCATGTAGGTCTTGATCTCCTGCGCCGTGGCGATCGGCTTGCCCTTCCAGGGCTTGAAGCGATAGCCGAACGTATGCAGGTCGCTGTCGGACCGGATGCCGGGATACTTGTGCGTCAGCCAGGTGCCGCCGAAACTCTCCTGCGTCTCCAGGATGACGAAGCTGCGGTCGGGCATCTGCGTGGTGAGATGATAGGCGCCACCGATGCCGGAAATGCCGGCACCGACGATCAGGACGTCGAAATGCTCGGTCTTGGCGGCTGCTTGCCTCGCAAGGGTGGTATCCGGCATGGGAAGGCTCTTTCCTGACTGGTAATCTGCAGCACAGTCTTGCTTGAACATGAGCGTCGAGACCAGTCCCCGAATGCCACGATCCGAAACCGGCCGGATTGGCCGCAGCGCCCTGGCGGCGGTCGCTGCCCTGCTCGCCCTGATCGCGGGGTTGGCGTTGGCCGAGGGCCTCACGCGGCTTTTCCTGCCCGCCTTCGACCCGTCCGGCCGTTTCGAGTTCACCTATCCCGTCGGTACCCTGATGCTCGGAACGCCCGGCACCACGGCGCGCCAAATCAAGAACACCGGAGACTACGACGTTTCCGTCCGTATAAATGCGCATGGCCTGCGCGACAAAAATGATGTCTCCACCGCCACGCCCGAAGAGATCCTCGTGGTTGGCGATTCATTCGCCTGGGGATGGGGTGTGGAGGAGATGGACCGTTTCTCGGACCGCCTCCAGATCCTGACCGGCCGGCGCACCTTCAATCTGGCGACGCCGACGGGCATCGACGGCTACTCGGCCCTGCTCGACTATGCCCGTTCGCTGGATGCGAAGACCGACCGTGTTGTTCTGGCCCTCTGCATGGAGAACGATCTTCAACTCTACGGCACCCGGCCCGACGACGAAGAGGTGCCGCCCGCAGCCTTCCCGGTGCGGCAATGGCTGGCCGGCCATTCAGCCTTCTATCTTCTCGCCCTCACAGTCGTCCATCAGACGCCCTGGTTGCGCGATCTCGCCGTGAAATCGGGTGCGATCGTCCCGAATCTGGAGGGGATCGCGAAGCAGGAGGAAGATCCCGCCATCGTCGAGGCCTCGGCCGACCGGCTTCTCGACATCGCCCGGCGCTATCGCGCGCTCGTCGTCCTGATACCATCTCGCGCCCTCTGGGTCGGCCCCTCCCGTGACGTCGAGGACCGCGTGCACAAGGCGTTCCTGCTGGCTCTGCAGCGGCGCGGTATCGACGTGCTGGACCTGCGGCCGTTGCTGGAGGCAAAAGGAACGCCGCTTGCTTATCACTTCGCCAACGACGGACACTGGAACGCCGCCGGCCACGCGCTTGCGGCCGAGGCCATAAGCCAGCATCTCGCCCGCTAACGGAAGTACGCTCATGCACGACAAGGTCGACGTCCTCATCATCGGTTCGGGAGCCTCGGGCGCCGCGATGGCCTGGAGCCTCGCCGACACCAGGATGCGGATCCTCTGCCTGGAGCAGGGCGACTGGGTGAAGCCGACCGATTACCCGACCAATGGCCGGGACTGGGAAGCTCGCCTGTTCAGCGACTTCGCCATCAACCCGAACCGCCGGGCGCGCGAGACCGACTATCCGATCAACAATGGTACTTCGCCGATCCAGGTGGTGAACTTCAACGGCGTCGGCGGCAGCACCATCATGTATACGGCGCACTATCCGCGCCTGCATCCGTCGGACTTTCGGGTGAAGTCGCTGGACGGCGTGGCCGACGACTGGCCGGTCGACTACGCCACACTGGAGCCCTACTTCGCCGAGAACGACCGCATGACCGGCGTCGCGGGCCTCGCGGGCGACCCGGCCTATCCCCATCACGACCTGCCGATGCCGCCGCTGCCGCTCGGCAAGACCGGCAAGTGCTTCGGCGAGGCGATGAACAAGCTCGGCTGGCACTGGTGGCCGTCGGACTCGGCGATCGCCACGACCGAATATGACGGCCGCGCGCCCTGCATCAATCTCGGCCACTGCACGCCGGGTTGTGCCCAGGGCGCCAAGGCCAGCACCGACGTCACCTACTGGCAGCATGCGCTCCGCGCCGGCGTCGAGTTGCGCACACGCGCGCGCGTCCGCGAGATCACGGTCGGCCCAGACGGCCTCGCGACCGGCGCGATCTACTACGACGCCGAAGGCAAGGAGCATTTCCAGCCGGCCGAGATGGTGATCGTCGCCTGCAACGGCATCGGCACGCCGCGACTGCTGCTCAATTCGATGTCGGGCAAATTCCCGAACGGCATCGCCAATTCGAGCGGCCTCGTGGGCAAGAACCTGATGTTCCACCCGTTCGCCCATACCTATGGCTATGTCGACGAGCCGATCGACGGCAACACCGGCGCGCAGCTCTCACTGTGGAGCCAGGAATTCTACGAGACCGACCGGGCCCGCGGCTTCGTGCGTGGCTATACGCTGCAGCTCCATCGCGGCGCCGGCATGATCGTCGACGCCATCGCCAACACCGCACGCGGCTTCCTGCCCTGGGGCGAAGCGCATCACGACGTCTATCGCACCATCTTCAATCGCAAGCTCGGGCTTTCGGCGATCTGCGAGGACCTGCCCGAGGAGCACAACCGGGTCACGCTCGATCCGGTGCTGAAGGATAGCAACGGTATTCCCGCGCCGAAGATCGAGTACACGCTGAGCGAAAACAGCAGGAAGATGATCGCCCACGGTGTCGCGCGCTCGAAGGAGGTCCTGGAAGCGGCCGGGGCGAAGAACATTGGCGGCGAGGCACCGATGCTCAATGCCGGCTGGCACCTGATGGGCACGGCACGCATGGGCACCGATCCCGAGCGCTCGGTGGTCAACGAATGGGGCCGCTGCCATGACGTGAAGAACATGTTCGTCATCGATGGCAGCATATGGGTCACGTCGGGTGGCGTGAACCCGACCTCGACCATCCAGGCGCTGGCGCTCTACATCGCCGACAACATCAAGCGGCGTCTCGCCGACGCCACGCTTTTCGACTGAGGCTGACGAACATGGAATATGAAGCACTGACCGGCGCCGAAACCCGCGACCTGCGCATGCTGGCCGGCGTCATGATCCCCGCCAGCAGCAGCCATGGCGTGCCCGGCGCCGACGACGAGCTGATCTTCGCGGACATCGTCAGAAGCCTGGAACGCGACACCGCCGACGCGAAGACTGCGCTGAAGCAGCTCGCCGCGCTGTCGGGGGGTGCGTTTGCCGATCTCGCGCCGGAGCGCCGCGCCGAGGTCGCCGGCCGCTTCAAGCAGGACGGCGGTGCGCCCCTCTTCGCCCTCAATCGCGTGGTGCTGCTCTGCTACTACCGCGACGACCGCGTGATGCGTGCCCTGGGCCAGGAGCCGCGCTCGCCCTTTCCGAAGGGCCATGTCGTCGAACAGGGCGACTGGTCGCTGCTCGATCCGGTGAAGAAGCGCGCGCCTATGTGGCGACGCGTCTAACCTTGTCCTCGTGCCTTCAGCACGAAACGCATCGCACGGAAGCTCGAATCCTTCTGGATCGCCGCCGCGACGCGGGGATCTCCGGAGGGATTGCTGAGGGAGATCAGGACATCCGTCTGGGTCTGGCAGGAGGCCGCCGCCGTCGCGGCGAGGGACTGCGCGCTGGCACTGTAGACCTCGGCCAGGTGGATGTTTGCGGCGAGACAGTTGTCGCGCGCCTCGTAAGCATCGTCGATGCTCTTCATGAGCTTGGGATTGGAGAGGCCGGCCCCGCGCAACGAGGTCGCCGCCTCGCAGCCGGCAAGCAGCAACGGGAGCGCCATGAGGGCCGCTTGCAGGGTCGTCCTGGTCACCGTCATCCGCTCTTCCACTCTCTCGTCAACTCGACGCAACAAAATTACAGACGGGCCCGGCCTGTCAAGACCGGGCCCCACTCCTGTCTCTAGTGTCGGCTGATCTCGGCGCGGCCGACGACCATGTGGTGGACTTCGTCCGGCCCGTCCGCGAAGCGCAGGTGGCGCTGGTTGACGTACATCTCCGACAGCGGCGACCACTGCGAGATGCCGGTGGCGCCGTGGATCTGCATCGCCTGATCGATGATGGTGCAGACCTTCTCCGGCACCATCGCCTTGACCATGCTGATCCAGACGCGGGCTTCGCGATGGCCCAGCACGTCCATCGCCTTGGCGGCCTTCAGGACCATCAGGCGCATCGCCTCGATCTCGATGCGGGCGCGGCTGACCAGTTCGAGGTTCTTGCCGAGCTGGATCAGCTGCTTGCCGAACGCGGAGCGGGTGGAACCGCGCTTGACCATGAGGTCGAGCGCCTTCTCGGCGGCGCCGATCGAGCGCATGCAGTGATGGATGCGGCCCGGTCCGAGGCGGACCTGGCTGATCTCGAAGCCGCGGCCCTCGCCCAGCAGCATGTTCGAGGCCGGCACCCGGCAATTGTTGAACTTGAGATGCATGTGGCCGCGCGGCGCGTGATCATGACCGAACACCGTCATCGGGCCGAGGATCTCGAGGCCCGGCGTGCCGATCGGCACCAGGATCTGCGACTGCTGGAATTGCGGCGAGGCGTCGGGGCTGGTCTTGCACATGACGATCATGATCTTGCAGCGCGGGTCGCCGGCGCCGGAGATGTAGTACTTCTCGCCGTTGATCACCCACTCGTCGCCGACCAGCTCGGCACGCGTCGCGATGTTCTTGGCGTCGGACGAAGCCACGCCCGGCTCGGTCATCGCATAGGCCGACCGGATCTCGCCGTTCAACAGCGGCTTCAGCCACTTCTCCTTCTGCTCGGGCGTGCCGACCTTCTCCAGCACCTCCATGTTGCCGGTGTCCGGCGCGGAGCAGTTCAGCGACTCGGAAGCGAGCTGATACTTGCCCAGCTCGGCGGCGATGTAGGCATAGTCCAGGTTGGTGAGGCCGCGGCCGATCTCCGAGTGCGGCAGGAAGAAATTCCACAGGCCCGAGGCCTTGGCCTTGTTCTTGGCGCCCTCGAGCAGTTCGAGCTGGCCCGGCGCCCAGCTCCAGCGATCCTTGCGGCCCTCGCCCAGACGGAAGAACTCCTCGGTGATCGGCGCGACGTTTTCCGCGATATGCGCCTTCACGGCGTCGAACAGGGGCTGCGCCTCCTTCGACATGGCAAGGTTGTTCAGCTCGGCGTCGAGATCGGGGCGGACCGGCTTCTTGGTCGCTGCCGCTGCCTTCTGGGTCATTGAGGTTTCCTCGTTTCGGTCGATCAGGCTTCTGTTCGGGCAATCCCTACAGACCTGAGATTTCCGGTCAATAGGCCACCCAACCCGGCCCACCAACCCGTTGGAAGCAGGCGCTCCGGAGGCACAATCTCGCTACATCGAGAGGTGGCCGGCAAGGGAAGCCTCAACGGCAAGGTCGCCGCGGTGACGGGCGGGGCATCGGGAATTGGCGAGGCGAGCGCGGACCGCTGGAACGAGATCCTCAACGTCGACCTGATGAGCCATGCCTTCTGCGCCAAGTCGGCCCGGCGCGAAGACGAGGCTTACTTGATCGCCAGCAGCTCGACCTCGAAGATCAGCGTGGCGTTGGGCGGAATGACGCCGCCGGCACCGCGCGCGCCATAGCCCAGTTCCGGCGGAATGATCAGCGTCCGCTTGCCACCGACCTTCATGGTCGCGACGCCCTCGTCCCAGCCGCCGATGACGTGCCGCATGCCGATGGGGAACTCGAACGGCGAGCCGTGATCGAGGGACGAATCGAACTTCTTGCCCTTGGCCCCTCCTTCGAAGAGCCATCCCGTGTAGTGCATGACGCAGGTCTCGCCCGTCTTGGGGCTCGCCCCTGTGCCTACAGTCGTATCGATGATTTTCAGGCCACTCTCGATCGTCATGTTCTCCCCCGGAAAGATCGCGTGCGCATCCAGCGATACGAGACAATGGCGATCAAGCCAACCCCTAACGGGGCGGTCTGAGACTCGGCGAGTTGTGCCGCGTCACACGCCCAAAGGGGCATCCTGACCGACGACCTGCCTGTACAGCGCGCGCACCTCGTCCGAAACGCGGCGCGTGTCTTCCTTCAGGTTGCGCGGCGTGATCGCGATGAAGGCGATTTCCCAATCGTCAGGCTTCGGCACGCCCACTTTCGGCACGAAGGCGTGCGGTGCGCCGGGCGCGTTGTGAAAATGACCGCCGCCAACCACCGGCGTCAGCACCGGCTTGCCATCCTCATCGACGGAGAAGCCTTCCGCCTCGCCCACGACATACATCGGGAACTGATCGGTACGGCTGGCGACATGCGTGTGAAGCTCGACCTTCGGCAGGAACACTGCCGCCACGCCGCGGCCGTGCCGGTTCTGGCCCAAACGCCATGGGCCGGGTCCGGTCAAATCCGGCGCGGAGGCAAAGTGATGTTCCTCGCGGGCCAGGACGGCGCGCAGAGCTTCCTTCGGATTGAATTCAGAGCCGGCCGCGGCGCGGGCCCTGCTGAAATCCGCATAGACGGACTTCATCCACTGAAGCTCGTCATCGGCCAGTTCGTGGTCGAGGACCGGCAAAGTCGCTGCGTCAGGCATAAAAGGCTCCGCTCGTCGCTGCTCCGAATTTCTCTTTATCCGGGATTTCGCAGATCGTCAGCGAAGTCTGCTGCATCGCGCACAAGACCTGCGTCACTTCGAGAAGGAGGCTATTCAGCCCGGGCAGGTAATGGCGGAGGGGATGGGATTCGAACCCACGATAGGGATTATCTCCCTATAACGGTTTAGCAAACCGCCGCCTTCGGCCACTCGGCCACCCCTCCGCAGACCCGTTAAGACCCCGGCGACCATAACCCACGACGGATGCCGGGCGGTTCTAGCGGCGGCACCTGGGGGTGTCAAACGACCGTGTGATTTCGCAAGCATTTACAGGCTCTTGGCGCACGGGCCTTAAGCGTGCGACGCTCCGGCCATGACCTCTGCCTCCATCGACATGCTCCAGCGCCTGGTCGCGTTCGACACGACCTCCCGCAACTCCAACCTCGACCTGATCAAGTACATCCAGGGCTACCTGGACGAGCACGGGATCCGCAGCACGCTGGTCCCCAACGAGGAAGGCACCAAGGCAAACCTGTTCGCCTCGGTCGGCCCGGACGCCGAGGGCGGGATCGTCCTGTCCGGTCATACCGACGTCGTCCCGGTCGACGGACAGCCCTGGGAGACCGACCCGTGGACCCTGACCGAGAAGACCGACGGCAATCTCTACGGTCGCGGCACCTGCGACATGAAGGGCTTCATCGCCGCCTGCCTGGCCCATGTGCCGGCGCTCAAGAAGGCGAAGCTCAAGGTTCCGATGCACTTCGCCTTCAGCTATGACGAGGAGATCGGTTGCCTGGGTGCCCATTCCCTGGCCGAGAAGCTGGTCGGCAACGTCCCTCGCCCGCAGGCCGTGATCGTCGGCGAGCCGACCATGATGGGCGTCGTGAATGCCCAGAATGCCGGCGGCGGCATCATCGCCACCTTCACCGGCGTGGAGGCCCATTCGTCGATGACGCATCTCGGCGTCAGCGCCATCCACTTCGCCGGCGACTTCATCCACTGGCTGAACGAGCTGCAGGTCGAGCTGGCAAGCCGCAAGCGGACCGACATCGACACGGTCCCCGGCCACACCACGATCAACGTCGGCATCGTGACCGGCGGCACCGCGGGCAACATCCTGGCGCGGGAATGCACGCTCAACTGGGGCTACCGCACCCTGCCCGGTGACGATCCCTGGGAAGTCCAGCGCCGCGCCGAGGCCTATGTGGCCGAACTGCTGCTGCCGAAGATGAAGGCCAGGCACCCTGATGCCGACATTCAGCTGAAGCGCCGCTCCTTCGTCCCGGGCCTGCTGCCGCAGGAGAATGAGGAGGCCGCAAAGCTCGCCTTGCAATGGACGGGCGGCAACCGCACCTACGCAGTGCCCTATGGGACCGAGGCCGGCATTTTCCGTAGCCACGGCATCCCGACCGTCATCTGCGGCCCGGGCGACATCTCGCAGGCGCACCAGCCGAACGAGTTCGTCGCCAGGTCGCAGATGGACGCCTGCGACGCCTTCATCGGCAAAATGATCGGCTGGGCCGAGCGGCAGTAGTCCGTCAGCCTTCCGTGCGGCGCGTCGTCTCGAACAGGAACCAGACGCGCTTTTCGGTCTCGTCGATCCAGTTCTCGATCAGGCTCGCGGTCGCGATGTCGTTGTGCTCGTCGCACAGCTCATGGAGCGTGCGCATGTGGACGCAGAGCTGCTTGTTGTCATCGCGCAGCTCCGCGAGCATGTCGAGCGGGGTCACATAGTCGGCATCGTTGTCGAGCACGCGCTGCAGCCGGGAGATGTGGCCGATCGAGCGAAGGGTTCCGCCCCCGAGCTTGCGGACCCGCTCGGCGATGACATCGACCATGGCATCGAGTTCGGTGGCCTGCTCATCGAGCAGCAGGTGATAGTCGCGGAAGTTCGGACCCGACATGTGCCAGTGGAAGTTCTTGGTCTTCCAGTAGAGGGCGGCCACGTCAGCCAGAAGAATGTTAAGGCCGCCAGTGAGGTCCTTGGTAGCGTTGGCGCCGAGATCCGTCGGGGTGGCGAGCGCGGCGGTCTTGCGAGACTTGATGTCCTTGGCCATGGGCTGACTCCTGGGAATGGCTTGTGGCGCGGAATCTAACGCGGTTTTGCTGGCCGGTGAACCGCTCCGCCTATTCACCCGCGCAGACCTGGTTCTCCACCCGGAAGACGCCGTATTGTCCGAAGCGCTTCTTGTAGTCCTGGACGACCGCCGCGACCTTCGCATGGTGCGCCGGCGCGTCGAACACCACGACCACGACGAGCTTGCTGCGTTCGCTGCCGATCCGGCCCTGCGGGTCGCGATGTTGGCCGCGCGCGTCGATGACCGTCAGGCCGGCTGGGAACCGGGGCGTCACGCTGTCGGCCACGAACGCCGCCCATTCGGTCTCGCCGACCTCGCCGCCGCCTGGCTTGTCGCGCCCGAAGTAAAGGTTCACTTCGACCGCCGGGACGAGCGGCGCGATGCAGGCCGCGGCGGCCGGCTGAGAGGCCGGCTGGCCGCAGGCCGACAGCGCCAGCGACAGACCGCCCGCTCCCAGCGCCGTAGGCCAATGCCGGCGCGGCATCAGTTCAGGTACGGAACCGCCATGCCCTTGGTGACGGCGGGACGGGCGTTCACGATGTCGTACCAGCGCTTCACGTTGGGAAAGTCGGCGAGATTGACCGTGTGCCATTCGTGGCGCGCGGCCCACGGAAAGATCGACATGTCGGCGATCGTGTAATCCTCCCCCGCGACGAAGGCATTGCCGGCGAGCTGCTTGTCGAGCACGCCATAGAGGCGCTTGGCCTCGTCGACGTAGCGCTTGATGCCGTACTCGATCTTGGTCGGCGCGGCGCGCAGGAAATGATGCGCCTGCCCCAGCATCGGGCCGAAACCACCCATCTGCCACATCAGCCACTGCAGCGAGTCGTAGCGCTTGGCGCCGTCGGCTGGCAGGAACTTCTTCGTCTTGTCGGCGAGGTAGATCAGGATCGCGCCCGATTCGAAGAGACTGTACGGCTTTCCGCCGGGACCATCGGGATCGACGATCGCGGGAATACGGTTGTTCGGGCTGATGCGCAGGAACTCGGGCTTGTGCTGCTCGCCCTTCGAGATGTCGACCTTGTGCACGCTGTAGGGCAGCCCGCATTCCTCGAGCATGATGGATATCTTGCGGCCGTTCGGCGTGCCCCATGTATGAAGCTCGATCATCTCTCCACGTCCCCCGTTCTTGTTGATCAATCCGGCTGCGCGTCAGGCCCAGCTGTCGTCGTCTCCCGCGCCACCGCCATCGTCGAGCGACGCGGTATCGTAGTCTTCCTGTTCCGACGATCCGTCCGCATATGCCTGTTGCTGCAGCGACGCCGGGTCGGGCGGCAACAGCTCGGGTGGCGTCGTTCCGGTGCCTGCGCCCATGGCGGCCTGCTGGCCGAAGGGACCTGGATTGCTGCCCATCAGGTTGCGAATGCCCTCGAACAGCAGCGCCCCGCCCGCGACGCCCGCGGCGGTCATCATGGCCGTGCGCAGGAAGCCACCTCCCGCCGCTGGCGGCGGCGGCGGCGACGAGACCGCCGCCTGCAGGGGAGAGCGCGTGGATGGAGGGGCCGGCGGAGCGGTCGAGGGCACCGACGTGCGCGGTGCGGCCGCTCCCCATGGGCCCAGGCGGGGCGCACTGCCGAGAAAGCTCGGGGCAGCCGGTGGTTCTGCTGCCGTCTTCGCTTCGAGTTCGGCGATGCGCTCCTGCGCGGCCTTCAACGCCTGTTCCTGGACAAGCACCGTCTGGACCAGCAGGTAGGCCGAGGCCGGCTGCTGCATGGCCAGTCCGCGAATGAACTGATCGGCTTCGCCATCGCGTGGTTGCGACTCGAAAGGCTTCAGCCGATCGAACAATCCAGAGATCAGCTCGCGTTCCTGCTGTTGCATGACAAAGCCTCCTGCCCCGGCCGGCTGCCAAGGCTCCGCCAACGTGGTTGTCCGTCGGCGGAGCGTCAAGGGCGGCGGTCAGTTGACCATGGCCTGGTAGACGAGGTCGCGCATCAGGTAGCGGTACCGCAGGCGCGCCTGCGGCGACTGCATCATGAAAACGACATACATGCGCTCGCGCGGATCGTGCCAGAAGTAGGTTCCGTAGGCGCCGCCCCAGTAGTAGTCGTTGGGCGATCCCGGCAGCGGATTGACGCCCTGCACGTTGCGCACCGCAAAGCCCAGCCCGAAGCCCTGCCCCATGTTGGCGCTGGGCTCCAGCGCCTCGAAGCGGAACATGTCGGCGCCCATCTTCACGTCGGGCGGCAGCGCGTCGGCGGTCATCAGGTCGATGGTCTTGCGTGAGACGAGGCGCACGCCGTCGAGCTGGCCGCCATTGGCGAACATCTGCAGGAAGCGCGCATAATCGGCCGCCGTCGAGACCATGCCTCCGCCGCCCGAGCGCCATGTGAATTTCTCGGTGACGTCGGGAATTGCCGGCATCTCGTTTTTCGGCCCTTCCTTCATCGGCCGCGCGCCCCGCGCCTTCTTGTCGGGGTTGGCCTCGAAGGCGGTGTCGCCCATCTTCAGCGGCTTCGTGATGCGTTCCTCGATGAACTTGTCGAGCGGCATGCCGGAGGCGACCTCCACGACGCGGCCCAGCACATCGGTCGACATCGAATATTCCCAGGTCGTGCCGGGCTGGTAGAGCAGCGCCAGCTTCGCGAGCTTGTCGGCCATCTCGGCATTGGTCTGGTTGCGGTCGGCGACCTTCATGTCGAGGTAGGATTGCTTCACCGGGTTGGCGCCGACAGCCCCGTATGTCAGGCCCGACGTGTGGCGCATCAGGTCGTGCACCGTCATCGGCCGGAATTGCGGCTCCATCACCATTTCGACCGTGCCATCGTCTTTCTTCTTCGGCACGGCGACCTTGGTGTCGGCAAAGGCCGGAATGTACATCGAGACGCGGTCGGCGAGGGTCAGTTTGCCCTCTTCCATCAGCATCATAGCGGCCAGGGTCACGATCGGCTTGGTCATCGAGGCGATGCGGAAGATCGTGTCGTTGGTCATCGCGACCTTGGCGTCCTTGTCGCGGAAGCCATAGGATTCGAACATCACGATCTTGCCGTTGCGTGCGATCAGCACGACCGCGCCCGGGAGTTCGTTGTTCTTCACCCCCTCGTTCAGGCGGTCGCTGAGCCGCTTCAGCCGGGTCGAGAGGAAGCCGACCTCCTCGGGCGACTGCACCTTGGGTATCCCCTGGGCGCCGGCCGGCAGGGCCAGAACGACACCAAGCGCCGCCGCAGCGGCCAGACGAACCATGGACATTCCTGCACTCTCCTCCCGGTCTTTGCGGCATCAAAGCAATTGACCGGCGCCCAGCGCAAGCTTAACGAGTAGCCATCGACGGTCCTCCTTAACCGGAGGCGAACAGGGAATGCCGTGCCGCCCCTCAAAAGGCCAATCGGCAGCTGTACCCGCAGCTGTAAGCGGCGAGCGAGAGCCCATATGTCACTGGACTTCGGTCCGGGAAGACGGGCAGGAGCTACGACCCGCGAGCCAGAAGACCTGCCGGCGATAGCGTCGCTCTTCCGATGGACGGGATGATCCAACGGGACGGTCAACCGAGCGGTGACGCGCTTAGTGCGAACCGTTTTGGAGATCGTCGATGACGTCGATCCGTGGAATCCTGCCTGCGCTTGTTTCGGAGCCTGTCCCAGCCGAGGGAGGGTCAGGTCACATGCAACGCTATGCCTCCACCCTCCAGTCCAACCCGGACCGCTGGGTCGCGAACCCTACACCGACCCGCAATGTCTCCCTGCCCTTCCGCCGTGGTGGCTTCGGCAGCCTGTGCGAGGCCCTCGACTACGCCGCCCGCGGCGAGACGGGGCTCAACTTCTTCGATGCGCGTGGCCAGCTGCTCGCCGCCCTGTCCTACCGGCAGCTTCGCCTGGAAGCCCAGTCCTTCGCGCGCCGGCTGATCGGGGCCAGGGTCGCGCCGGGCGAACGGCTGCTCCTCGTGGCCGATACCTGGCCCGGCTTCTGTGTCGCCTTCTTCGGCTGCCAGTATGCCGGCGTCGTGCCGGTGCCCGTACCGGTACCGGTCGGCTTCGGCGCCAAGGCGCAGTACATTTATCAGCTTCGGAAGCAGATCGACGCCTCAAAGGCGGTCGGCATCCTCGCGCCCGACGAGTTGGCCGAGTTCGCCCGCACCGCAGCGGAAGGCACGACGGCCCGTCTCGCCGGTCCGATGTCGCAGTTCAACGCCCTGCCGGAAGCCGGCACGGAGCTGCGGCCCCTCGGTGCGGGAGGCGCCTGCTACATCCAGTTCTCGTCCGGCAGCACGCGTGCGCCCCTCGGGGTCGACATCCGGCAGGACCGCCTCATGGCGAACATCGACGGATCGATCGCCGCGCAGGGCCTGGACGATGGCGATTCCGGCGTGAGCTGGCTGCCGCTCTATCACGACATGGGCCTGATCGGCTTCATCCTGGCGCCCATGTGCGCGCAACGCACCGTCGACCTCCTCGCCCCGCGCGACTTCGCCCGGCGGCCGATGCAGTGGCTCTCGTTGATCTCCCGCCGCCGGGCGACCATCACCTACAGCCCCAGCTTCGGCTACGACCTCCTCACGCGGCGGGCACAGACCACATCGATGAAAGAACTCGACCTGTCGAGCCTGCGGCTCGCCGGCATCGGGGCCGACATGATCCAGCTGCCGGTCCTCCGGCGCTTTGCCGAGGCGTTCAAGGCGGCGGGCTTCGACGAACGCGCCTTCATGCCGAGCTACGGCATGGCCGAGGTCTGCGTGGGACTGAGCTTCACGCCGCCGTTCGGCGGCGTGAAGGTCGACCGTTTCACCGATCCGCAATCGGGCCGGACCCGCGACTTCGCGGTTTGCGGCCGTGTCCTGCCCGGTCATGTGGTCGAGATCCGGGACGAGCAAGGCACGAGCCTCGGCGAGCGCCAGGTCGGCCGGCTGTTCGTGCGCGGCCCCAGTGTCATGCCGGGCTACTTCCAGAAGCCCGAGGAGAGCGCGCGCGTGCTGCGCGACGGCTGGCTCGACACCGGCGATCTCGGCTACTGGCACAAAGGCGAACTCGTGATCACAGGCCGGGCCAAGGACCTGATCATCGTCAACGGCCGCAACATCTGGCCGCAGGACATCGAATGGGCGCTCGAGTCGCTGCCCCAGGTCCGCCGTGGCGACGCCTGCGCCTTCTCTATCGACGGCGCCGACTCGGAGTCTGTCGTCGTCGTCGTCGAATCGTATCCGGCCGACCAGGCCGAGCGCGACGGCCTGGTCGGCGACATCAAGCAGACCGTGAAGGAAGCGGTCGGCGTCGACAGCCAGGTCGTGCTCATCAAGCGCCAGCCCGGCCTGCCCCGCACCTCTTCGGGCAAGCTCAGCCGCACGCACGCCAGGTCGAAGTTCCTCGCGGGAGATTATTCGACCTGACGCCGGCCCTGTCTTCTAAGGTCAGTTCACCGCAACCGGACCGCCGTAGCGCTACGCCGCGTCCTGCTTCGGCAGGACGTCCTCGTACTTCTTGAAGCCCGGAAGCTTCTCGATTCGCGCCATCCACGCCTTGACGTTGGGATAGGGCGAGAGGTCGATCGCTCCCTCCTCGGCGTAGGCCACGTCGCCATAGACCGCGACGTCGGCGATGGTCGCCTCGCTGCCGACCAGGAAATCGGACTTGGCCAACGCTCCGTCGAGAACCTTCAGCGCGTCGCCCGCCTGATTGACGTACATCTGGTGCACGTTGTCGTCGGCCTTCATGAAGCCGCGCTTGATCGCGCGCGGCCGGTAGATGTTCGACGCCAGCCGATCGAACTCCCAGAACAGCCACTCGCGCACGCGCGCCTTCTCCTCCGCCGTCTTGCCGCCCATCTTGCCGAACTTGTCGGCGAGATAGAGCAGGATAGAGCCCGACTGGCAGAGCTTGAGATCGCCGTCGACCAGCGCGGGCACCTGGCCGAAACGGTTGATCGCGAGATACTCCGGCTGCTTGTGCGCGCCGGCCCGCAGGTCGACATGCTTGTAGGCGAAGGGCTGCCCCATCAGGGACATTGCGAGCCCCGCCTTGTAGGTCGGGCCGCTCAGCCAAATGCCGTACAGAGTCATCTTGGACATCGTTTCCTCCAGTGAATTCAGGCCCCGCAGCATCGCACTTGAGCAAGGGGGGCGTAAGCCTATATGAGCGGGCATGAAAATTTCAGCACGCGATATCGACCATCTCTCCCTGACTGTCTCGGACCCGGCGGACACCGCTGTCCGGCTGAGCCGGCTGGGCTTCAACCTGACGCCCGATGACGTGGAGCCCCGCTGCATTTGCTTCCAGCCGGACCGTGACGATGTCCCCAGTTACATAGAGCTGCTGCAGGGCCATCCGCCCCTCACTTCATTGGCCATGAACGTGCCGGAGCTCGAAGGCGAGGAGCGCACTCATTCCTGGGAGACCGAGGACGGGTTCGAGGTCGATGCCGGGGTCGTGGTCGGGGAGAGCAGCGGCCCCCTGCCCTGGTTTCCGGTCAAGCACGAGACGCCCGACGCCTTCATGGAGCCGGAATGGATCGTCCATCCCAACAGTGCGCTGGGCATGATGGCGATCCACGCCATCGCGGAAACGCCGAAGGACACGGCCAAGGCGCTGAAGGCGGCGTGGGGCGCCGCCGTCGAGGAGATTTTCGACGGCTGCACGATGGTGAAGGCCGGCTCCGTCGAATTGCTGATCTGGTCGCCGCTCGCCTTTCAGCTAGAGTACAAGGCGCTCGAGATGATGATGCCGACAGAGCTGCCGGCCGTGATCGGCGCCGCCATCGCCGTCGAACGGGCGCGCCCGCTGCAAGGCCTGCTCAGCGCCAACAACGTGCCCTTCGCCCTGGCCGAAGGCGATCGCGTGCTGGTGGCGCCGGAGCAGACCGGCGGCCTCATGATCGAGTTCATTCCCCAGAACTGAGAAATGGAGCGTGCCACGGCAGTGGCGCGCTCCGTCGATCGCTTCTTCTCAGAACGCCGGAACCGGCGCCTGCGGGACGTCCCTCCAGAAGTCGGGGTCGTGGCCGAAGAAAAGGCGGGCGCCGCCCTTCTCCAGGGCTTCGAGCCGGTCGAGAGAGGCCAGCATCTGCTCGCGGTCGTAGACGAAGCGCGGCAGGCGGCGCTCGCGCAGGGTCCGGCAGAAATAGCAGGCGTCGCCGGTGATCACGATCTCGCCCGCCTCGGTACGCACTTTCAGCGACTGATGTCCAGGCGTGTGGCCATAGGTCGGAATGCACACGACCGAGCCGTCGCCGAACAGGTCGTGCTCACCGTCGACCAGCTTCACCGGATGACCGTGGTCGAAGTCGGCGCGGAAGAAGCCGATCTTGCCGGCCAGGTCGGGATCTTGAGCGGCCTCCCATTCTGGCTTCTGCACGACCATGGTTGCGTTCGGCACGAGTTCGTTGCCACCCGCGTGGTCGAAATGCAGGTGGCTGTTCACGATGAAGTCGATCTTGCCGGGATCGCGGTCGATCGCTTCGAGGCGGGACTTCACGTCGTCCCCGGGGCCGTAGTGCTCGAAGCCGAACAGCCGGGCCACCCGCTCGCCCATGCGACAGGCCGCATCCGTGCGGCATTGCGGGTGCATGCCGGTGTCGAACACCGCCCGGCCCTTCGGGTGTTCGATGAGGTACGACGGAATCGGCAGTGCGACCGTCCCGTCCTCACCCTCGATCATGTCCTTCAACCGGCCAACGAGCCGGCCGCAGGTCATGGCATAGATTCTCGCAGTCATTTTACCTCTGCCTTACGTCCGCAGCCCGGCAAGGGGAAAGAGCCGGAACCGGAACGATGATCTGCCGTTCGCTCTTTATCCATAAAAAGATGAGGCCGGGATGAACCCAATATTGCCTCGGTGGCATTCGTGAAGGTGATCAGCGTCCAACCCGGCATAGCCGCCTCGACGAAGCTCGAGGAGAGACCAGAGCCGCCAGAAAAGTCCGGCGATTTGCTGGTGCAGGCACTCGGTCTGGGGATCTGCGGCACCGATCGCGAGATTGTGGCGGGCAACTATGGCTGGGCATCCACGAATAACGGCCGTCTCATTTTAGGCCATGAGTCTCTGGGGCGGGTCCTGGAAGCACCGGAAGGATGCGGCTTCTCCGTTGGGGACCATGTCGTCGGCATCGTGCGTCGTCCGGACCCGGTGCCATGCTCGGCATGCGCTGCCGGCGAGTGGGACATGTGCCTCAATGGCCGCTACGTGGAGCGTGGGATCAAGTCGCTAGATGGCTACGGTGCCGAACGCTTTCACCTCGAGCCGGATTATGCCGTGAAGGTCGCGCCGGGTCTTGGAATGCTGGGCGTGCTTCTGGAACCGGCAAGCGTCCTCGCCAAGGCGTGGGATCACATCTATCGGATCGGCGAGCGTGCCCGGAGCTGGCAGCCGAAGAGTGTGCTGGTCACCGGTGCGGGGCCGGTCGGATTGCTGGCGGCTCTCATGGCAACGCAACGGGGCCTCGAACTTCACGTCCTCGATCGGGCCGATGGTGGACCGAAGGCTGATCTCGTGCGCACCCTTGGCGGCACCTATCACGCGCGCAGCCTGCCGAAAGATCTGGGCGTCGATATCGTAATCGAATGTACAGGCGCGCCACAGCTGGTGATCGACGTGATGTGCGGTGCCGGAGGCCGCAACGGAATCGTCTGCCTGACCGGCGTATCGACGGGCGGCCGGAAACTGCCGTTCGATTCGGGAAACTTCAACCGCGAGATGGTCCTTCGAAACGACGTCGTCTTCGGTTCGGTCAACGCCAACCGCCGTCACTATGAGCTCGGCGCCCGCGCACTGGCGGCGGCCGACCCGAAATGGCTGGGCGGGCTCCTTACCCGCCGCGTTCCGTTGACGGAATGGCGGGAAGCATTCGAGCGTCGGGCCGGCGACATCAAGGTCATCATCGAGTTCGAGCCGGCCGCATCGTGAGCGCTCCGATCGAGAGCTACGGTCTGATCGGAGACTGCCAGACGGCCGCGCTGGTGGGGCTCGATGGTTCGATCGACTGGCTGTGCTTGCCGCGTTTCGACTCGGACGCCTGCTTCGCTTCCCTCCTCGGAAAACCCTCCAACGGACGCTGGCTGATCACGACGTCATGCGAGACCGTCGAGGTGACCCGCCGCTATCGCCCCAACACGCTGATTCTCGAGACGACATTCCGGACGGACCGAGGGTCCGCGACGCTGATCGACTTCATGCTGCCACGCGAGCGGACATCGGACCTGATCCGCCTGGTTCGCGGCGACGAGGGCGAAGTGCCCTGGTGCATGGAGCTCGTGCTTCGCTTCGGTTACGGCGCCACAATTCCCTGGGTCAGCCGACTGGACGACGGCAGCCTGCGCGCGGTCGCCGGTCCCGATATGGCGATCCTTCGCACCCCCGTCACCACGTGGGGCGAAAACTTCAAGACTTCAGCGATGTTCACAGTCGGGGCGGGCCAGGTCGTGCCTTTCGTGCTCAGCTACGGGCCGTCTCATCTGCCGCCGCCCGGCCCGATCGATTGCGGGGAAGCGCTGGCCGACTGCGAGAAATTCTGGCGCGACTGGACGGATGCAACCCGGACGGATGGGCCCTATTCCGACGCGATCGAACGATCGCTGATCACGCTGAAGGCGCTGACTTATGCCCCCAGCGGCGGCATCGTGGCGGCGCCCACCACGTCGCTTCCGGAAAAAATCGGCGGCACACGCAATTGGGACTACCGCTTTTGCTGGATTCGAGATTCGACGCTCACTTTGCTCGCGCTGATGAACGCGGGCGTCTACGACGAGGCAACGGCATGGCGCGACTGGCTGCAACGCGCCGTCGCCGGCAACCCGGCCGACATGCAGATCATGTATGGCCTCATGGGCGAACGGCGTCTGACGGAATCGGAAGTCGAATGGCTTCCGGGCTACCTCGACTCGAAGCCCGTGCGCATCGGCAATGCCGCCCACGGGCAATTCCAACTCGACGTCTATGGCGAGTTGATGGACACGTTCGAACAGGCCCGCGAGGGGGCGCTCGCACCCACCGACAGCGGGTGGGCATTGCAACTCGAACTGGTGAAGCATGTCGAACTGTCGTGGAAAAATCCCGACTACGGCATCTGGGAGACCCGCGGCCCGGCGCTTCATTTCACCTACTCGAAAGTGATGGCCTGGGTGGTATTCGACCGCGCCATACGCGCGGTCGAGCAACATGGTCTCACCGGCCCGGTCGAGCAGTGGCACGCTACGCGCGAAGCGATCAGGGCCGAAGTCTGGGAGCACGGATTCGATGCGGACCGGAACACCTTTCGCGCGGCCTACGGCAAGACGACACTCGATGCGAGCCTCCTCCTGTTGTCGCAGGTGGGATTCGTCGACGCCGAAGACCCTCGCTACGTCGGCACGGTCGAAGCCATCGAACGCGACCTTCTCGTCGATGGATTCGTCATGCGTTACGATACGGCATCGACCGATGACGGGCTGGGACCCGGCGAGGGCGCCTTCCTGGCCTGCAGCTTCTGGCTGGCCGATGCCTATATCTCCATCGGCCGGCGCGAGGACGCTCGTATTCTGTTCGAACGGCTTCTCGCCACCCGAAATGACGTCGGCCTGCTGGCAGAAGAATATGACGGCCGGACGCAAAGGCTGGTCGGCAATTTCCCCCAGGCTTTCAGCCACGTCGGCTTGATCAATACCGCCTTCAACCTGACCCGCGCTGCACATCCGGCAGAGCAAAGGGCCAAGGCCAAGGGGGCGGACGTTCACTCCCCCTCGAAGCCCCAAACGCCGCGGCGCCCCGGCAGTGGACCTGAAATGGCCGAATCCGGATCGCGCGACATCTGAACCAGGGTCAGGCGTCGAGCGCTTTCTTCAGCAGCTCGTTCACGACCTTAGGGTTGGCCTTGCCTCCGGTAGACTTCATCACTTGGCCGACGAACCAACCGTACAGAGTGGGCTTGGCCTTGTAGGCAGCCAGCTGGCCCGGGTTGGCGTCGATGACGGCCTTGATGGCCGCCTCGATCGCGCCGGTGTCGGTCACCTGCTTCAGGCCACGCTCCTCGACCAGGACGGCCGGGTCCTTGCCCGTCTCTTCCATGGCCACGAACAGGTCCTTGGCGATGCGACCCGAAATCGTGCCGTCGGCCTGCAGGTCGAGCAGCTTGCCGAGGTTGGCTGCGCTGATCGGTGAAGTCTCGAAGGTGGCACCGAGCCGCTTCAGCATGGCGAAGAAGTCGCCCATGATCAGGTTGGCGGCCTGCTTGGCGTCGCGGCCCTTGGCGACGGTCTCGAAGAACTCGGCCGTTTCCTTCTCCGCGATAAGCACGCCCGCGTCGTAGGGCGAGAGCCCGTAATCCTTGATGTAGCGGTTCTTCCGCGCATCCGGCAGCTCAGGCAGCGTCGCGCGGATCTGGTCGACATATTCCTGCATGAAGATCAGCGGCAACAGGTCGGGATCGGGGAAATAGCGATAGTCCTGCGCGTCTTCCTTCGAACGCGACGAACGCGTCTCGCCGCGCCCCGGATCGAAATGCCGGGTCTCCTGCTTGATCGTGCCCCCCTCTTCGATCACCTCGACCTGGCGGCGTGCCTCGTACTCGATCGCCTGTTTTACGAAGCGGATGGAGTTCACGTTCTTGATCTCGCAGCGCGTGCCCAACTCGCCGCCGGGCCTGCGCACCGACACGTTGACGTCGCAGCGCATGGAGCCCTCATCCATGTTGCCGTCGCAGGTGCCGAGATAGCGCACGATCGAGCGCAGCTTCGTGAGGTAAGCCGCCGCCTCCTCGGCCGAGCGCATGTCGGGCTTGCTGACGATCTCCATCAGCGCCACGCCCGACCGGTTCAGGTCGACATAAGTCTGGCTCGGGTGCTGGTCATGCAGGCTCTTGCCCGCATCCTGCTCCAGATGCAGCCGCTCGATGCCGATGGTGCGCGTCTTGCCGTCCGGCATATCAATCTCGACCGCGCCCTCGCCCACGATCGGATCCTTGTACTGCGAGATCTGGTAGCCCTGTGGCAGGTCCTGGTAGAAATAATTCTTCCGGTCGAAGATCGAGCGCAGGTTGATCTTGGCGTTGAGGCCGAGACCGGTGCGGATCGCCTGCTCCACGCAACGCTCGTTGATCACGGGCAGCATGCCGGGCATGGCGGCGTCGACCAGCGACACCTGAGTGTTGGGAGCGGCTCCAAACGCCGTCGGCGCGCCGGAGAAGAGCTTGGCGTCGGACACCACCTGGGCATGGACTTCCAGCCCCAGGACGATCTCCCATTCGCCGGTTTCACCTTTGATAAGCGACATGGCCGGTAGATAGCCAATACCGTCCCGCTTGGCAAAAAAAACGATCCGTGGCCTGCTGTCCTGAACGGAGGGAATTCCATGCAGCTTTCGATGCGGCGGATAGTGCTTTTCACCAAGGACATGCCGGGAATGATGGCCTTCTATCGCGACGTGCTCGGCCTGCGCCTGATCAAGGACGAGAAGGGCTGGAAGGAATTCGACGCCAGCGGCTGCGTGATCGCCCTCCATAACGGTACCTCTGAGGTCGGCAGACGGCCGCCCAAGATCGGCTTCTGGGCGGAAGATATCGATGCGGCCCGCCGGGAGCTGATCGGCCGTGGCGCCCGGATGTCGAAGCTCATGGCGGGTCCGGGCCTCGTACGCTGTGAAGGCAAGGACCCTGACGGCAATCCCTTCATGGTTTCCAACCGCGCATGACCGAGATCGAGATCCGCGATGCCGTCGAGATGGACGCCGCCCAGGCGTGCACGGTCATGCAACGCTCCATCCGCGAACTCTGCCACGCGGATCATCAGGGAAATCCCGAAATACTGTCCCGATGGCTTGCCAATAAACGTCCCGACGTTTTCCGGAACTGGATCGCGCAGGCAGGCAACTCGCTGATGGTGGCGGTCGACGCGGGGACCGTCGTGGCCGTCGGCGCAGTCACCGATGCCGGCGAAATCACCTTGAACTACGTCTCGCCCGACGTCCGGTTTCGCGGCGTCAGCCGCGCCCTGCTCGGGGCTCTGGAGAACCGGGCATCCGAACGCGGAAACGGGCGATGCACCCTTACCAGCACGGCGACGGCGCGGCGGTTCTATCTCGCGAATGGCTATGAGGAAGCCGGCCCGGCCCGCCACAATTTCGGCACAACATCGGGCTTTCCGATGCAGAAGGTGCTGAAGTAAAACCCTGCGCAAGGGGCGGCCTCAGGATCGCTCACAACAAGACGTATCCGCAGGGAGGATTTCATGACGACGTTCAAACGCCGTACGATGCTGGCTGGCGCTGCCGCCGCCGTTCTGGGGGCTCCCGCCCTCGTCCGTGCCCAAGGCGCCGCCGACTGGCCCAAGGGTGCCCTCAAGATCATCGTGCCCTTCCCGCCCGGCGGTTCGACCGACCCGGTGGCCCGCATCATCCAGGCCAAGATGATCGAGAACACCGGCTGGAACATCTTGGTGGACAACAAGCCGGGTGGCACCGGCGCCGTGGGCTCGGCGATCGCCGCCAAGTCGGCGCCCGACGGCCAGACCTGGATGTTGACCTTCGACAGCCACATCCTCAATCCCGCCTTCGCATCGGGACTGCCCTACAAGGATTCCGAACTCTTCAACGTGATGCTGATCGGCCGCACGCCGCAGGCGATTTGCGCGCATCCCGACCGGCCGTACAAGACCTTCGCCGAGGTCATTGCCGACGCCAAGGCGCGGCCGGGCAAGGTCAATGTCGGCGTGCTGGGCGCCAGCCAAGCCCTGGTGCTGATGACGCTGATCAAGAAGGAGAACGGCGTCGACCTGAACCTGATTCCCTATAAGGGCGGCGGACCGCTCAATCAGGACATCCTGGCCGGCGTCACCGACGTGGCGATCGGCAGCCTGACCTCCTTCAGCCCGCACGTCCGTGCCAACAAAGTCCGTGCGCTGGCCGTGACCGGCGAGAAGCGGACGCCGGCGCTGCCCGACACGCCGACTCTCATTGAGCAGGGCGTGAAGAGCTTCCCCTCCTACTCCTGGTGGGGCGTCTACGCGCCGACCGGCACGCCGCGCCCGATCGTCGACCGCATGCATGCCGAGATCAAGAAGGCCGTGCTCGCGCCCGACGTGACGCAGAAGTTCATCGACCAGTTCAACATGGAAATCCTCACGACCTCGCCCGAGGAGTTCGCTGCCTACCAGAAGAGCGAACAGGACCGCTGGTTCAAGGTCATCAAGGACAACGACATCAAGGGCGACTGATCGCCCTCGATGTCAGTGCCGCGCGGGCCGGTCAGCCGGCCTGCGCGCCGCGCACCAGGCGGCCCGGCAATGCGCCGGTTGCCTCGCCGTCGCGATACGTGACCTGGCCGTTCACGATCGTCGCGCGATAGCCGGTCGCGCGCTGCAGCAGGCGCTTGCCGCCGGCCGGCAGGTCCCACTTCATGATCGGTGCCTCGACGCGCAGCTTGTCGAAGTCGATCACGTTGAGGTCGGCCTTCTTGCCGACCGCCACGACGCCGCGATCGCCGAGGCCGACCGCCCTGGCATTGTCCTGCGTGTGGCGCTTCACCAGCCACGACACGTCGAGCCGGCCGTGCTTGCGGTCGCGGCCCCAGTGCTGGAGCAGGTAGGTCGGGTAGGAGCCGTCGGAAATCAGGCCGACATGCGCCCCGCCGTCACCGAGACCGATCAGCGTGTGCGGGCTCTGCATCATCTCGCTGCAGCAGTCGAGATTGTACGCGGCGTAGTTGGCGAAGGGCGCGAAGATGAAGTTCCTGCCCTCGCCCTCGATCAGGTAGTCGTAGATCAGCTCGCGCGGATCGCGGCCCTCGCGCGCGGCGCGGGTGCCGAACGAGGTTTCCTGCGGCGGCTCGTAGTTCGGCGGATCGCCCAGCGGGAACATGCGGTCAAAGTCGGTGAGGCGCGCCGCCATCTCCGAACGCATCGGCTCCTGGCTCTCCTTGAGGATGCGCGCGCGGAAGGCCGGATCGCGCATGATCGCGAGCCGTTCCTCGACCGTCTTGTGCTGGATCTCCTTGTAGGCGGCGCACATCGAGAACGGGATGCGGCTCGCCTGCAGGCCCTGCAGCACGCCGATCGGCCGTGGCGCAACCTGCGCCTTGGCACTGTGGCCCTTGGCGACCAGTCCCTCGACGAGGCCGAGCAGGCGACGCCAGCCGTCGGGCCGCGAATGACGCTGCGCCAGCGAGACCGAGAACGGACGACCCGAGGCGGTCAGCAGCCGGTCGAGCATCTCGAACTCGCTCTCCGGGTTCGGCGTGTTGAAGTCGGAGATGAACTCGATGACGCCACGGCCGGCATCCTTCATGCCGAGCGCGATGCCGAGCAGCTCCTCCTCCGAGGCGCGCAGCGATGGCGTCGGATCGCCCTTCACCGTGCGGTGGTTCAAGGTGCGAGAGGTCGAGAAGCCCAGCGCGCCGTCGCGCATCGCCTGCGCGGTGAGCGCGCGCATCTGCGCCACCTCTTCCGGGGTCGCCTCTTCCAGGCGCGCGGCGCGCTCGCCCATCACGAAGACGCGCAACGCGCCGTGCGGCAGCTGGGCGCCGAGATCCATGTCGCGCGGCTTGGCGTCGAGCGCGTCGAGATACTGGCCGAACGACTCCCACGACCAGTTGAGGCCCTCGTCTAGCGCGGCGCCGGGGATGTCCTCGACACCCTCCATCAGCTCGATCAGGCGCTGGCGGTCCTCGATCTTCACCGGCGCGAAACCGACGCCGCAATTGCCAATCACCGCCGTGGTGACGCCATGCCAGCTCGAGGGCTGGAGATAGGAATCCCAGGTGGCCTGGCCGTCATAATGGGTGTGGATGTCGACGAAGCCGGGTGTGACCAGCAGGCCCTTGCCGTCGATCTCTTCCCTTCCCTGCCCGCGTACCTTGCCGACGGCGGCGATCCTGCCGTCCTTCACCGCGACGTCGGCTTCCCTGATCGCGGCCCCCGTGCCATCCGCCACGTTGCCGCCACGCACTACAAGATCGAAATCCGCCATGTTCGTTCACTCCCGGGATTACTGGAAGTTTACGCCTTGGCAAACGACGCCACTACGATTGCTTGTGCCTAAGCAGCCGGATCAACTCTTCCATTTCGCGATACGGCAGAGTCCCCACGGGAGTTTTGCCGGAGCGAGGATCAGCTCGCTCAAGAGCGCCGAAGCGCCTCCAGACAGCACAAAAAAGCACCGTGGATTCGCCCTGTTATGGCGAATTTATGACGGCAGATGCAGCTTATCTAAATTTATTGCACCATTATTGAGATTAACTTCCCTGAGGTTTCATGCTACCTCAGACACCGTGTGGGAAGGCGCGTGGGGACGTGCCTTTCAAGTGTAGCGTATGCCGTGTGGAGCGGCGTATTGGGACGGGGCGGCTTCGAACAGCCTACCCGTAGTGGGAAATGGTGCGTCGCGGTAGGAGCGTCGTCCTTGCCGCCTGTCTGATGTCGTCGGCCGGCTGGTCCGCAAAGGCCCAGACCACTTGCGAGATCGATGAGGCTCAGCGTCTGTTCGGAGAGCAGCCCAAGCCGCTCTCGCGGATCCACGAGTTGCTGGCGGCGTGTGTACGCGCGGGCTCCGAGGACTATCGCGTCTACATGTTCCTCGGTGTGATGGCGCGTGATGCCGGCGACCGCCAGGAAGCGATTGCCCAGTTGCGCAAGGCGCGTGAGATCGCGCCCACCGAACTCAACCCTGCCCTGGAACTCGCTTTCACTCTGGAGCCGAGGCACGCCTCGCAGGCCGGACAGGTCTACCGCGGCGTACTGGCCCGCGACCCTGACGAAAGGCACGCCCTTTTGGGCCTGGCCCGCGTCGACCGCAGTCAGCAACGACTGGAGGAGGCCCGCCAGATCTACGAACGGCTGTTGAAGAAGGATCCCAAGGATCCCGACGCGCTGAACGGGCTCGCGTGGCTGCAGCTTTCCAACAGGAACCGGGAAAAGGCCCGCACGGAATTCGAGGCGGTCCTGGTGGCCCACCCGGACAACGACGAAGCCAAGATTGCACTCACCAAGGTCGACGACGTCTACAAGTACGTCTTCGACACGAGCGGCGCTTTCGTATCGACGACCAGCGGCAATTCATGGGGGTTTGGCGCCTCCGCGCTGATCGGACTGGATGCCTTCAGCACGATCGAAGTCGGCGAATACCACTTCACCAACGAACTGGTGACCGTCAGTTCGATCGGTCTCGCGGTACTGCCCTCGAACGACGTGCGCCTGGGCTTCTATCACGCGGTTCCGACCTTCTATAATTTTTCGCTTACCTACGATTATCGCACGCACGCCACCCTGCCCGCCGAACACTGGATCGAGGGCGGCGCCGGCTTCTACGTGACCGACCACATCAAGTGGTTCGGGACCTATCGCCAGGCTTTCGGGGCATCGCAGTGGAACGGTCGCCTGATCAGGACCGGTCTCGGTCTCATTCTCTCCGACTCGTGGGAAGTGGGCCCGAGCGTCTTCAGTTCGGCCCAGGCCATCTTCAACAACTACCAGAACATCTTCAGCTGGGTCTTCGACGTGACCTACCGCGGCCCGGAGAACCTGCTGGTCGTGTTCGGCGTCGGATACAGCCCCATGATCAACAACGTGGACCTTCACGCCCGCGCCATCGTTCCGGTGACCGAGCGTTTCGGGGTCACTGGATCAATCGCCTACAACTCGATCAATTCCGATACGCGCGCGACAGCCGGCCTTCGAATCAATTGGTAGCTCCCAAATGACCCAAGCCATGAAGAAGCCCCTGCACACGAACAAACTTCGGATCGTGAGCCCTCCAGCGGAGGAGCCGCTCAATGTCCTGCTGGTGGATGACGACACGTCGGAAGCAGCCTTGACGAAAGTCAGGCTCGACACGGCGCGGAACATCCATATTGGCTATGCGACCGACGCGGCAGGCGCGGCAAGCTCGATGACCGAGCGCGAATGGGACCTCGTGGTCGTCGATCCCGCCATCCCCGGCGGATTCGACTTCTTGAAGCGGACCAAGGTGCTCAATCGCTACAGCTCGACCCTGGTCGTGGTCCGCACGCACATTCCAGAGGTCATCGGCATGGCCGTGCAGTGCCGCATCGAATGCCTGATGTTCAAGCCGGTCGACGTTTCGCACTTTACTGAACAGGTCCTGCAACTCGCGACCGAGGCCCGCAAGCGCCGGCAGCACCAGCAGCGCCGGGTGCTGGCTATCGGCGCCCATCCGGACGATGTGGAGATCGGCTGCGGCGGCACGCTGGCGAAGCACCGCTCCGAAGGCGACATTGTCAGCATCCTGACGTTGAGCCGGGGCGCGGCGGGTGGTGACATCAACGCCCGCACCGTAGAAGCTCAGAATGCCGCCTCCCTGCTGGGCGCCAAGGTCGAGTTCGGCAATTTCATGGACACCGGCATCTCCGAAGGCGCCCAGACGATCGAGATGATCGAGACCGCCATCAGGGCGTTTCAGCCGACGCACGTCTACACGCACGCCGCCGAGGATACCCACCAGGACCACAGGGCGACGCATGCGGCGACGCTGGTCGCCGCCCGCGGGGTGCCGAACCTCTATTGCTACCAGGCGCCTTCCTCGACCGTGGATTTCCGCCCGAACCTCTTCATCGACATCACGCCGTTCATCAAGAACAAGCTGCGGGCCATACAGGCCTATGACAGCCAGGTGAAGCGTAGCCCGCTCCTTCAGGACGACAGCATCATGGCAACCGCCCGTTACTGGGGACGCTATGCCGGTCATGGTCTGGCCGAACCGATGAACGTGGTTCGCCAGCGCGAGGGGGCGCTCGAGAAGGCGGAATCGGACGCTTGGTCGCGTAGCGAGGCCGAATCGGCTGCGGCAGAGTAGCAGCGGCGCCCCAGAGGCCAGACTAAGAGGATCAACCGATGCGTATCCTGATCACCGGCGCCGGTGGCCCGTCCGCCATCAGCGTGTGGAAAAGCCTGTCTCCCGATCATGAAATACACATGGCCGACATCGATCCGTGCGCGGCCGGGCTCTACCTGGTGCCCGGAGAGCGGCGCATCATCGTTCCGCGCGGCGACTCCCCCGATCTGGCGCCGGCACTGCTCGCGGCCTGCCGCGCCCGCTCGATCGAGCTTCTTCTGCCGACCGTCGATTCCGAATTCGTACCGCTGGCATCCGCGCGTGCCGACTTCGAAGCGCTGGGCATCGCACTGCCGATCTCGCCGCTGGAAGCGTTGCGGGTCTGCCGGGACAAGGACCTGCTGATCAGCCGGCTACGCGGCCTCGCCCCCGTCCCCGAGAGCGAGCCGCTCACCGCCGAGGTCGCGGCGCGTGTCACCTCGTTCCCGCGCTTCGTGAAGCCGCGCAGCGGCGCCGGTTCGCGTGGGGCCGTCATAATCTCCAGTTCCCGCGACCTCGAAGCACAGCCGAAGGACGGAACCGTCCTGTTGCAGGAATACCTTCCGGGCGAGGAATACTCCGTCGACGTCTACGTCCACAGCGACGGCCGGGTCATGGCGGCGGTCCCGCGCGAACGCATGAAGACGGATTCGGGCGTCGCCGTCACGGCCCGGACCATCAACAATGCGGAGTTGATCGCGGCCGCCGTTCGTGTCGCCGAGGTGATCGGCATCCGCTACGTGGCCAACATCCAGTTCAAGCGGGCGGCAGACGGTCTCTTCAAACTGCTCGAGATCAACCCGCGCTATCCCGGTACGCTGCCTCTCACGACCGCGGCAGGCGTCGACATGCCGAAGATGATGATCGACGACGTGGCAGGCCGGAAGATGCCGGACGGGCTCTTGCCGTTCAAAGAGATCATGGTCGTGCGCTACTGGACCGAACATTATTTCGATCCGTCCGAATGGGAGAATCTGTGCCGCCGGTAGCCGTATGGCTGGTCCGGCACGGCCAGAGCACGTCGAACGCAGGCCTTCCCGCCGTCGGCCACGGCGACGTTCCCCTCACCGAACTCGGAGTAGAACAGGCCCGGGCCGTGGCGAGGCGTGTCGACCGGCAGCCCGACCTTCTGATCGTGTCGCCGTTCCTGCGCGCGCGGCAGACCTGCGCACCTCTCCGGGAACGCTGGCCGAAGGCGCCTTGCGAGACATGGGACATATTCGAACTGACCTATCTCAGCCCCGAGCGCTGCCGCGGCACGACGGCCGCGACGCGCAAACCGATGATCGATGCCTATTGGGACCGGTGTGATCCCGATTACCTCGACGGGCCGGACGCCGAGTCGTTCAGCAGCTTCATGAGGAGGCTGCGTGACTTCAACGAGCGCCTGCTGAACCTCGAAGACGGTTTCGTCGTCGCGGTGGGCCACGGCCAGTTCTTCCGCGCCTTCATGATCGGACTCACGACCGGCTTCGACGCGACGCCCGACTGGATGCGCCGCTATCGCGCGACCGAGGTCGCCACGCCGCTTGCGAACGGCGAGATCGTCGAACTGAGCGGGCCCGCGCTGAAAGGGCCCGGGGGCTGAAATCGCCGTCCAGCCTACGCGGGAAAGTACATCGCATAGGCCGCCACGAGACCGGCGACGAACACCAGCGACACGATTTCGCTCCAGATCAGCCGGGCCTCGGTCCTCCGGTCGGCGTCCATGAGCCGATCGTACTCGGACTGGTCGTCGGGATTCATTTCCGGATCCTCGCTTTCCCCGATTTCACCGTCTTGTCCCAGCGCAGGTCCGCGTTCTTGTACTGCGCGACCATCGCGCCGAACGAAATGGCGCACATCACAGGCCCGTAGCCGATCAGGATGAGCAGCAAGTTCCGCAGCCAGCGCCACGCCCCCGCCCTGTCGATCCGGAAGACCGTCCAGGCGAATATGGTCGAGATGCCGGGCCAGGCCAGAATCATCTGGACCGGAATGTCTCGCCAGGACCAGCCGACCTGACCGGACCAGTAAGGCCCGTTGAACAACGGGCTGACGGACGGCGGCACCAGGATCAACAACATGATGGTGAGCGACACGAGCCCCGGAAAGAGAATGCCCTCCAGCCAGGTCCGCCGGGCCGTCGCCGGATCGATTAGGAGCGAAAACAAGGTCTCGAACAAATAGATGATGAGCGAGGTGCTCCAGAGAGTCGCGAACGCCGACCAGGCCCATGGAGGTCTCAGATAGTAGAGGCCGATCACGCCGATCGAGCCCATGATCATGAAGACCGGCAGCAGCGCGACGCTGAACCACAGCACGCCGAAGGTGAAGCCGCCCAGCTTTGGATGCTGGCTTCTCCGAAACCAGAGTTTACGGAAAGCCGCCGTGAGCTGCAGATTGCCGCGTGCCCAACGGATGCGTTGCTTCCAAAGCGCGGCGAGGCTGTCGGGCTCCTCGGCCCAGACGATGGCATTGCCGTCGAACACGACGCGTTTGCCGCCGAGCTGCGTCCTGAAGGTCGTGAAGGTGTCCTCGGCCAGTGAACTGGTGTCGATCTGACCACCGATGGCGACGAGGTTCTCGCGGCTGTGAAGCTGGGCGCCGCCGGCCATGCAGGCCAGGACGCCAAGGACGTTCTGCGCACGCCGGGCCGCCGCCTGTGCCGTGATGTATTCGAAGGCTACGAAGCGCGTGACGAGGTTGCCGGGAAAGCTCCCCTCCTTCACGTAGGCGGTCACGCCGCCAACGCTGGGATCCGCGAGGTGCCGCGTCATCCGGCGCAGGGTCACCGGTTCGAAGAGCACATCGGCGTCCATGATCATGACCGCTTCGGCCCAATCTTCCGACAGGATGATCTTCAGCCCGTGATTGAGCGTGTGAGCCTTTCCCTGCCCTCCGACCTCGCGGCGAAGGTGGAATACCGAGCCGGGATATTGCGCCATCTTTTCCCGCATGACCGCGGGCGTGTTGTCGGTGCTGGCATCGTCGACCACGTAGATGCGCCAGTGGCCCGGCGGATAATGCAGACCCATCAGCGAATCGATGCTGGAGCCGATGACATCGGCCTCGTTCCAGGCGGGCAGGACGAACGCGACACGGGGCGTATAGTCCGCACATTTCGAGTAGTTATTGCGGACGCTCTGCCAGCCGATGATCAGGTACTGCACGAGCGAAGCTACCGTCGGCACCATTCCCAGCAGCATCAGCACGACGAAAATGGCTGCGAGGGCGTCGGTCGCGTCGATCGGGCTCATGCAGGGCCCCGGTTGGTCAGTATCCCGTCGCCCGGCCGCTGAAAGACGCCGCCTTTTCGAGCGCAGCTGCCGTGCGCAGCAGCGTCTCCTCGTCGAAGGCGCGACCGATCAGTTGCAGTCCGAGCGGCAACCCGTCCTTGTCCGAACCGACCGGCACGGAAATGCCGGGCAGCCCTGCCATCGAGGCCGGGATGGTGAACATGTCGTTGAGATACATGGTCACCGGATCTTCCATCCGGTCGCCGGCGGCGAAAGCCGCAGTCGGCGCTGTCGGCGTCAGCAGCACGTCACACTTCCCGAAGGCTTCCTTGAAGTCGCGGGCGATCAGCGCCCTGATCTGCTGCGCCTTCTTGTAATAGGCGTCGTAGTAACCGGCGGACAGCACGTAGGTTCCGATCAGGATGCGCCGGCGCGTCTCCTTGCCGAAGCCTTCGCCACGCGTGTTCTCGTAAAGCTCGGTCAGGTCCTTGCCCGGCACGCGCAGGCCGAAGCGGACACCGTCGTAGCGCGCCAGGTTCGACGAGCATTCGGCCGGCGCCACGATGTAGTAGGCCGGCAGCGCGTACTTGGTGTGCGGCAGCGAGACCTCGACCGGTTCTGCACCGGCGGCCTTGAGCATGTCGATACCCCGCGCCCACAGCGCGACGATCTCCTCGGACGTGCCGTCGACCCGGTATTCCTTCGGGATGCCGATCTTCATGCCCTTGATGCCTGGATTGCGGGCGGCGGCGGCGAAGTCCGGAACCGGCAGCGGCGCCGAGGTCGAATCCTTGGGATCGTGACCCGCCATAGCCTGCAACATCAGGGCGGTGTCCTCGACGGTGCGGGCGAACGGGCCCGGCTGGTCGAGCGAGCTCGCGAAGGCGACGACCCCCCAGCGCGAGCAGCGGCCGTAGGTCGGCTTCAGTCCCACGATGCCGCAGAAGGCCGCCGGCTGCCGGATCGAGCCGCCCGTGTCGGTGCCTGTGCTGCCCGGCACCATGTAGGCCGCGACCGCCGCCGCCGAGCCGCCGGACGAGCCGCCCGGGACCAGCTTGCGATTGTCGCCCTTGCGCTTCCACGGGTTCTCGACGCCGCCGAAATGGCTGGTCATGTTCGAAGAACCCATGGCGAATTCGTCGAGGTTGGTCTTTCCGACCATCACCGCGCCCGACTTCCACAGGTTCGCCGTCACCGTGCTCTCGTACTGGGGCACGAAGCCCTTGAGGATCTTCGAGGCCGCAGTCGTCTCCACGCCCTCGGTGCAGAAAAGGTCCTTGATGGCGAGCGGGACCCCTTCCAGCAGGCCCGCTTCACCCTTCGCGCGACGCGCGTCGGAGGCCCTGGCCATCTCACGTGCCTTGTCGGGCGTCTCGGTGATGAAAGCGTTAAGCGCACGATGCTCGTCGAGCTTCTTCAAATGCGCATCCGCCACCTCGACGGCACTCGCCTCCTTCTTCGCAAGCGTCGCCGAGAGCTGGGCGATGGTCAGGTCGGTCAGGGCAGCCACGGCCTACTCCACCACTTTCGGCACGGTGAAGAAGCCGCCCGCGTTCTTGTCCGAGGGATCGACATAGACCGCGCCGCCCGGCGCGTTGGCCAGCACCTTGGCCGCGACGCCACCGTCAGTGACCTTGTCGGCACGCATCGGCAGCGTCACGTCGGAGACCGACGACATCGGCTCGATGTTCTTCGTGTCGACCTCGTTCAGTTGCTCGATCCAGGCAAAAATGCCCGAAAGCTCGCCGGCCAGCGGCGCGAGTTCCTCATCCGGGACCTTGAGACGGGCAAGCCGCGCGATGCGCGCCACCGTGTCCTTGTCGAGCGACATCCAGATACTCCAAAACCGCTCTAAAACAGCGTGTTCGGCGCGGTTGGTAGCGCCTTTGCAGCCTAGGAGCAACCAGCCTAGGAGGCCACCTCGGCCCGGTTTACCGCGACGCGCTGGGCGGCGACTTTCTCGACCGCGGCCCTCACCTCGGGCCGGCGGGCGAGCAGCTTGTTGAAGTCCCCCCGGTAGAGCACGAGAAGGTGACTGTAGCCGCTCGCCACGACATCTGCGTTGCGCGGCTGGGCGCTGAGCAGGCCCATCTCGCCGAAGAAATCGCCTTCCTTGAGGGTCACGACCATCGTCTTGGTGTGGACCGTCACCTCGCCTGCCGCGACGAAGTACATGGCGTCGGGTGGCCCGCCGACCTTGATAATCGTCTCTCCCGGAAAGGCGACCAGGGCGCGCAGCCGCTTGCCAACCTCGACGATGGTGGGCTTGTCCAGCCCGGCGAACAGCGACACACGGCCGATCATCGCCTGCAGTTCGAGGCCGAGATCGAGTGGCGGACGCTGGCTGACGGCTCCGCGCCGTTCCGCGAGCTTGTCGCGCAGGTCGTTGTAGACCTCGCGACTGATGATGCCTTCGTGCAGGCGTCGGATATATTCCGCGCCTTCGTAGCGGATGGCCGCGCGTTCGAGCTGGCGCTGCTGCACCGACTCCGAATAGCCGGGATATTGCAGCGACAGCGCCTTGAGGGCTCCCTCCACTCCGCGCTGGCGATTGCCGATCACCGCGGCGAGACTTGCTTCGGCATCGTGCCCCAGCAGGTCGGCGATCGAACTGGCGTTGAACGTCGTGAGCTCACTGAGGACACTGAGCGACACCATCAGGATCTCGAAGCGATCGGCCAGCCGGTCCGTCAGCATGCGTTCGAAGCCGAAACGCCGATGCAGCCACAGTGCGACGCGGAAGCCACGATCGGGACGCGAGATCTCCTCCAGCCACTCCTCGTAACCCTTGACGCCCTTGTCGCGCACGGTGTCGATCAACCGGTCGGCACGCGCCGCCAGAACCGCCACCATGCGGCGCGACAGGATCTGCTGCTCGAACAGTTCGAGGTACAGTTCCTTCTCGCGCGTACAGAGGGTCACCAATCCGATCTTCACCCGCTCGTCGAGATCGAGCGCCAGCTCCGGCGGCACGGGCTCGACGGCTGGATCGCCGGCCGACGCCGGATCGACGGCGAAGCCGTCGGTGCGTTCGTTGTGCTGGCGGATGATCTGCTGGAGATGCTTCTCGACGTTGACGCGCGAGAGCGCCAGGACGCGGTCGCGCAGTGCCAGTTCGAGACGGCTGAGCTTGTCGAGCCCGAACAGGTGCATCACGAGGCCAAGCGTGGTCGCGTTCACGAACAGCGTGAACAGCACGAACAGCACCGCGGAGATGGCGATGAAGTCGCGCACCGGTTCAGGAAGCTGCTCGTTGCCCGCCGCGACCATGGCCAGCACGATCGTCACCGCGCCGCGCAGGCCGCCCCACACCAGGATCGACTTGTAACGACGGTTCACCGGCTGGACGAGCTTGAAGGTCTCCAGCACCGGCAGCATGCCGAACACGACCAGTGCACGGGCCGAGAAGGCGCCGATGGCGACGGCGAGAACGCCCCAGACATAGAGCCAGGTGATCTTCAGCAGCACGTCGGCCGCGACCATAGAGGCCAGCACGAAGATCAGGCAGTTCGCCCAGAATTCGAGTTGCGCCCAGACCTGCCGAAGTGCGGTCCACTGTCTTGGATGAAGATGGGTCGGTCCGTACGCGGCGATGGTCAACGCCGCCATCACCACCGCGACGACCCCGGAAACATGGATGTACTTGTCGGCGATGATGAAGCTGAGATAGCTCAGGCTCACCGTCACCGAGGCGATGGCTGCATCGGATTCGCCCAGCCGCGGCAGGATCATTATGACGATCCGCGCCATCGAGAAGCCGAGCACCAGGCCGCCCACGAACTCCCGCAGGAAGACACCGACCGCAGACGTCGGATCGGCCGGCATGCCGCCTCCGTCGGTCGAGGCGCGGGCGACCAGGATGCCCATGAAGAGGCCGAACGCGGCAATCGCGACCGCGTCGTTGAGGAGCGACTCACCCTCGGCCAGGATCGACAACCGCTTGGGCGCGCCGACATCGCGGAAGATGCCGATGACCGCGGCCGGATCGGTGGTCGAGACCACGGCCCCCAGCAACAGGCAGACGACGATGTCCATTCCGGTCGCCAGATGCACGACGCCTGCAACGCAGGCGATGCAGACGAGCACCGCCACGATTGCCAGCAGCAACACGGCATGGATCTCGTCCATAAGGCGCCGCACGTCGATCGTGAGACCCGCGGTGAACAGGAGTGGTGGCAGGAACAAGGGCAGGAACAGCTCGGTGCCCACCTCCAGCTTGTCGAGGCCGATGAAGGCGTCGGTGAAGACTCCCAGCCTGAAGTTGCCGTTGACGATCCACGACCCAAGGAAGCCCATGCCCATGCCGGCGATGGCCAGCAGGACGGTGTGCGGCAGCCTGAACCGCTCGGCGAGCGGCACCAGTACGCTGACGACGGTCAGCACCACGGCAATTGCCAGAAGGGCGTAGAGTGTATCTGTCACCTTATCCGAACACCTGTGCTACGGCCTCGTGTCGACCCAGTCGATTGCACGCCTTATAACCTTGGCGATGGCCCGGTTGGCAGTCCTGATTCACGGCATGTGGGGAACGTCCGCCGTGTGGCATCGATGGCGTCCCTTTTTCGAGGAACGCGGCTGGCAGACCGTTGCACATCATCTGCGATACCATGATGCGCCTGGCGACTCACCACCCCCGGCCCTGGGCGAGACCAGCCTTCACGATTATGTCACCGATCTCGAAGCGGCCATTCTCGCTCTCCCTGAAAAGCCGGTCCTCATCGGCCATTCCATGGGCGGCCTCATTGCCCTCCTTCTTTGCGCCAAGGGCCTTGCGCGCGCGGGTGTGTTGCTCACCCCTGCTCCACCGTCGAGCGTCCTCGCGCTGCGGCCGTCCAACCTGATGGCCTTCGCTCGCATACAGGCTCGCTGGGGATGGTGGCGCAAGCCGCATCGCGCAACGCTCGGCGAGGCGCTGGCCTACACGTTCAACACCTCCGACCGCGCCGCGGGCATGAAGGAGCATGCGGGGTTCGTCCATGAATCGGGACGTGCATTGCTCGAAATCGGATTGCCGTGGCTCGACAGGAGGACGGCCGCTTCCGTCGATCCGCGAAAGGTCACAGTTCCCCTGCTTTTCGTCGGCGCCGAAAAGGACAGGCTCGTGCCGCCGGGCGTCGTTCGCCGAACGGCGAAACAGTTCGCCCACGTCTCGGACTATGTCGAGTATGAAGGCCAGGGACACTGGGTGCTCGGCCAGCCCGGCTGGGAACGTGTGGCCGAAGATGCGGAAACCTGGCTCACCGGAAATGTCACCTGAATGCCTGTTGTAGATTTCCCGGAACTGAAGACCCTGCTGGTGCGCGACGGCAGGCTGATGGCGCTCGATCTCGGAACCAAGACCATCGGTATCGCGACATCGGATGTATTGCGCATGCTGGCAACCCCGCTCACCACCTTGAAGCGCACGAAGCTCGCGGTCGATCTTGCAGCGCTCGACGAACTCGTGCGCAAGCATGACGTCAAGGCGCTGGCGGTGGGCCTGCCACTCAATATGGACGGGACCGAAGGTCCACGCTGCCAGTCGGTTCGGCAGTTCGTGACCAACATCCAGAACCATGGGACGCCGGCGCTCGCCGCCCTCCCGATCGTCTTCCAGGACGAGCGCCTCAGCACCGCCGCCGTGACGCGCGGCATGATCGACGATTACGACATGACGCGCTCGAAGCGTGCCGAGCGTGTCGACGCCGCGGCGGCGGCATGGATCCTCGAAAGCGCAATCGCGCGGCTGCGTTGAGACAGCTAAGCTGAATTACGGACAAAGCGGCGGTGGCGCCGCTCTCGGCGGTGGCTCGGCGTCCAGCGAGCGCAGGAACGCGACCAGGTCGGCGCTCTGGTCCGTCGTGAGGCCGAGCGGCCGCACGAGCGGCGTGCCGTCGCTGTGGAGCCGGTCGGGACTCACTTCGGAATAGTGCTTCACGACGTCTTCGAGCGTCAGCACGCTGCCATTGTGCATGTAGGGCCCGCCGCGACCGACCTGGCGCAGGCCGGGCACGCGGAACTCGCCGAAGTTCGTGTGCTGGCGCTGGACGTGGCGCGTGCGCCGCGTGCTGTTGCCGGTCACATCATCATTGTACCTGCCGAGAAGGTTGAACGGGCTGGCCGCCAGCCGCGCCAGCCCGCCCAGCCGCCCGGGATCGACCTCGCCCGGCCGCACGAAGAACGGAATGCCGATGTCGCCGAACTCGCCGCTCGTGAAGCGCGGACCGAGATGACAGAGATTGCAGTTGGCCTCGCCGATGAACAGTTTCAGGCCGCGCTGCGCCGCGAGCGGATAGCGCCCGGCGCGCTCGCGATCACCGGCGACCAGCGCGTCACGGAAATCGTCGAACGGCGTGCGCGGGCTGACCAGCGTCGCCTGGAACGCGGCCAGCGCCTTCGCGGTATCGACCAGAAGCCGCTCCTCGTCCGGGCCGGGCTTCTCGCCGAACGCCTTCTCATACCCGCAGGCGAGCGTGGGGTCGCCGCGCAACAGTCCGGCGGGGCGCGCCGCCCCGCCATTCATCTCACGAGGATCCAGTAGCGGGCGGATGCTTTGCGCCCACAGCGAATCCCCCGCTCCGTCCCAGCCGAACCAGTGCAGGTAGCCGATGTTCCAGAGGGATGGCGTGCGGCGGTCGAGTTCGACCGCGCCCTTTGCCCTGGCGAGGCCATCGCTCCATTCGCGCCCGGCCTGGTGGCAGGTCGCGCAGTTCATGCGGCCGTCGCCCGACAGGCGCGGATCGTTGAACAGGTGCTCCCCGAGCGCGATGCCTGCCGGCGTGCCGGACACCCGGTTCGATGGATCGCGCACCGGCGGGGGCGGCCATGGCCCGTGCTGACCGACGGCCCCGATCTCCTCGGGCGACCAGTCGAGCAGTTGCTGCGCGAAGACACCGCCCGCCCATGCCGCCAGCAGCGACGCGAGCAGCACTATCCGCAGCGGGAACCGTATCACTTGAGGATGATGTCGTGCGTCAGGCGCTCGCTTTCCTCGCCCGCCCGCACGTCGAAGGTGACCTCCCAACGGCCGGGCATGTGGAACAGCATGCCCTCCGCCCTGAAGCGCCCGTCGCCGTTCGACCTGATGCTGGCGCGGTAGTTCATGAGGTGCCGGTGTTCCGGCATCTGCGCGTCGACAGCAATCAATTCGGCTGGCGCGCCGCTCCTCGTGCAGACGTTGAGGACCAGTGCGAAGGGCTCGCCGACCTCGATGCGCAGCGGGTCGGGGCGGAACGCCATCAGGTAGTGATCGGAGAACACCACCCAGCCCGTGCCCCGCCCGAGATCGAGCGGACAGTCGGCCAGGACCGGCGTCGCCAGGAAAAGCCCCAGCAGCGCAGCCGGCAATCTCATGGCGCGCCCCCGAACAGGCGGTCGCCGTTCTCGTAGGCGATCTTGCGCGCCACGTCGGGCGGCAGGTCCGAGAGCCATTGCCGCGACCAGCGCGCATTCTCGATCACATAGTGCCAGCGTTCCGGCGTGAAGGTGTCGCTGCCCAGCACGAAGCGGTCGGGGAATTCGATGAAGAGTTCGCGCCAGCCCGGCGCCACCTTGCCGTTGGAGACGTGCGACGTGAGGAACGCGAGATCGCACCACAGGGTCGGATACCTGCGCAGCATCTCGCGCACCTTCTCCGGCCGCTCGAATCCCGAATGCGCCCACAGGACCTTGGCCGCCGGGTCCTGCTGGAAGTGCCGCGTCACCGCGTCGGCATCAGAGTGCGAGTGCAGAAACAGGCCGTATTGCTTCGCCAGTTCGACCACCCGTCGCACGTTCGGCAGGTCGGCATCGGCGCCGTAGATGTGGAACTCGCCGATCGCCCTGTACTTGCGCTTCGACAGCAGGTCTTCGAGGTACGGGATCAGCGTCGGATCCCTGGCCCAGGTCGATATCTCCCCGCGCGAGCGATACGGGCGCAGCTCCGGCACGATCGTGCCCGGCGCCACTTCCTGCAGCATCCTGGTGCCCTCGTTGTTCGAGCTCGACACCATGGCGCGCTTGATGCCCGCCTTCTTCAGGATCTCGACCACTTCCCGGGGCGGTACGACCGACCAGGCGTCGTGGCTGTAATGCATGTGCGCGTCGAAGATCGGCAGCTCGTCGGCCGCCCGCGCGACGGTGGCCGAGGCGATCAGCGCGATGACGAGGAAGAGCAAGCGCATCGGATATCCTTCAGCGGTCCGTCTTGGGTGGGCAGGCGTAATTGAAGCTAATCGAGATGCGCTCGCCGGAGAAGTGTGCCGGGGGCACTTCGTGGCGCAGCCAGCTCTCGAACAGCACGAGATCGCCGTCATGCGCCGCCACGCTGACGAAGGACCGGTAGGCGTCGGGCGCATCGGCGCGGCGAGGCGGTGCGGCCATCTGGTGCGCAAGACGCGGGTCCTCGAACTTGATCGCCCCTGCTCCCTTCGGCACCGACACGTAGTAGGTGCCGCTGACGAAGGAGGTCGGATGCAGATGCATTGAGTGGACAGTGCCCGCCGGCATGACGTTGGCCCAGCAGTCGGTCATCCCCAGGGTGCGCCCGGCGAGATCGTAATGGAGGTCGCGGGCGAAGGTCTTCACATGCCCGTCGATCTTGCGGCGCAGCCGGTCGAACAGCGACGAGACGAGGTGAAGACGATCGAGCGAGCCGTAAGAGGTGTAGCCGCCGAGGTAGTTCTTCGCCGACCAGCGCTGCCCGGCCGTGTCGGAAGCCGCGAGCGATTGGCATTCGTCGGCGATATCCTGATTGAAGCGCCGCCAGCTCCGGTCGACGAGGGACTGGCGGTAGACAAGGGTCGGAAACAGGGCTCGGCTCGGCATGGCGAGATTATCGATGATGCCGGCTTCACGTGCTATGATTTCTCCATGCTGACCGAACGACAAATCGAGGCCTACCGCCGCGACGGCTACCTGGTGATTCCGCGCCTCATCCAGGGAGAGCAGCTCGCGGAATTGCGCCGGCTGACCGACCAGCTCGTCTCCGAGGCGCGCGGCGTTTCGGCCAACGACGATCTCTACGATCTCGAGCCCAGTCACAGCGCCACGATGCCCCGCGTGCGCCGGCTGAAGCCCGCCATCTTCAAGCGACATGCCTTCTTCCGCGATCTCGCGCGCGATCCCAAGATCACCTCGCTGCTGGCACAACTCATCGGTCCCGCCATCCGCCTGCATGGCGGCAAGCTCAACATGAAGTCGGCGGGCTATGGTTCGCCGGTCGAGTGGCATCAGGACTGGGCTTTCTATCCGCACAGCAACGACGACGTGCTGGCGATCGGCATCTATCTCGACGATTGCGACGAGGCCAACGGCCCGCTGATGGTCGTGCCGGGCACGCATCATGGCGCCGTCCACGATCATCATGCCGACGGCCGCTTCTGCGGCGCGTTCGATCCGGAGGCCAGCGGCGTCGACGTGAGCAAGGCCGTCCCGCTGATGGGACCGGCCGGCTCGATGACCATCCATCACGCGCGGCTGGTGCACGGTTCGGCGCTGAACCGATCCAATCGCCAGCGCCGCCTCCTGCTGCACGAATATGCGGCCGCCGACGCGTGGCCGTTGATGGGCGTTGCGAACTTCGACGAGTTCAACAGCCGCATGGTACTCGGCGAGCCGACCATCGAACCGCGTGTGCGGCACGCGCCCGTGCGCATGCCTCTGCCACCCGCCGACCATCAAGGGTCGATCTACGAGAATCAGCGGGGATCGGGCCGTCGCTTCTTCCAGACCTACGACGAGCAGGTGGCCGTTGCCGGTTAACCCTGCCCTGTCTCCCGTCCGGCGGCGCTGATGCTCACGCGGCGAAGCGCCCTGGCCGCCGCCGTGTCGCTCGCCGCCCGTCCTGCGCTTGCCCAGTCACCGGCATGGAACGACTGGCTCGGCACCTATGCCGGCGCCGCCCGCTTCCACCGCGCCATCCCGCTGCAGGATATTTTTCCGCCGCCGAAGGTGCCGCACGAGAACTACGACGACGGCACGCCCTTCGCGCTCCACTTTGCGCTGCGAACCGCCGGCGGAGGCGTTGCCGTCTGGCTGCGCATCGACGGAGGACCGATGCAGACGGACGAGCGTGGCGAGACGATGGTTTTCGGTCCCGTGACCGACGGCGTGGCGATGCTGAATTCGGCCGATGCCCGTGCCACGCCGCGCACGGCCAGTCTCACCGTACGGCCGAACCAGCTGGGCACCGAAGCTTTGTTCGCCCATGCCGACGGCAGCTTTTGGCGACGGCACTTCACCGCCACCTTCACGCCGACGGGCGCCGACGTGATTCTGTGGGTGTTCGATGCGGCCGGCACCCGCGCGCGGACGTGGCGAGGGTCCGCCGTGCGACGCGTCTGATCAGATCCGTTAAGGGCGCGGCCCGACATAGGTCGATTGCGGCCGGATCAGCCGTCCGCCCTTCTCCTGCTCGAAGATGTGGGCGCACCAGCCGGCGGCGCGGCCCACGGCGAACAGCGCGGTGAAGGCGCTGCGTGGTACTTCGAGCGCTTCCAGCAGGAGTGCCGTGTAGTATTCGACGTTGGTGTCCAGTCGCTGCTTAGGCTTGTGCTTGCGCAGCGAGGCGATGGCGCTGCGTTCGACCTCGACGGCGAAAGCAAGCCTGCCCGCGGTCTGCGGCAGCGTCGCCACCGTGTTCTTCAGTACGTCGGCCCGTGGATCGCGCTTCTTGTAGACGCGATGTCCGAAGCCCATCAGGCGCGTGCCCTTGGCGAAGGCATCGTCGAGCCAGGCCTCGGCGCGTTCCGGGGTGCCGATCTCGTCGAACATGTCGAGCACCGGGCCGGGAGCGCCGCCGTGAAGCGGCCCCTTCAAGGCGCAGAGCGCCGCCAGAACCGAGGAGATCAGCCCGGCGCGCGTCGAGGCCACGACCCTCGCCGTGAAGGTCGAAGCATTGAAGCCGTGGTCCGTGACCGTGGCGAGGTAGGTATCGAGGCCCTTCTCGAAGGCCTCTTCGGCACGCTTGCCGCGGATCATCCGCAGCAGGTCCTGCGCGGTCGTGAGCGTCGGGTCGGGGGCGAGCGCGGACTTCGCCTCGGCCGCGCGCAGGAGGGCCGCGAGGAAGACCGGCAGGGCGCCGCAGACCAGATAGTGGTGCGGCATCGGCTCCGAATCGGCCAGCATGCCCAGGCCGACGCGCAGCCCCTCGACCGGATTGAGGCCCCTGGTGGCCGTCAGCAGCTTCGGCACCTCGGCAAAGGCCCTGACGCGGGCCTGGGCCAGGCCTTCGCGAACGGCCTGCGCGTCGCCACCGCCTTGGGCGAAGCCCTCCCAGAGAAGAGCCGCGACGCCCTCGAAGCCGCGGCTGCGGACCAGATCCTCGATCGCATGCCCGCGGACGATCAGCCGGCCAGCCTCCCCATCCACTTCGCTCATCACCGTATCGGCCACGATCACGCCGTCGAGACCGCTGTCCACCCGTGTCTGCAGCATCGCAAAATCCCCTTGCTGTGTCGGGCTCAACATTCGGTCCAACATATATATTGTCAATATTGACTGAATTAATCCATAATAAGAAATGGCTACCGAATGGCTGAGTTCGAAGGAAGCGGCACGGCGCCTCGGCGTCTCGGCCGCCACGCTGTACGCCTATGTGAGCCGCGGACTGCTGCGCTCCGAAGGCACCAACGGACGACGCGAGCGGCGCTACCGGGCCGACGACGTGGCGCAACTAAAGCGGCGGCGGGATGTCGGCCGCAAGGCCGAGTCGATCGCCGCCAACGCGCTCGACTTCGGCACGCCGGTACTCGAATCGTCGCTGACCCTCATCGAGAACGGCCGCCTCTTCTATCGTGGCCAGGAGGCGACGCGGCTCGCCCGCAACAGCTCCCTGGAACAGGTCGCGCAGCTCCTGTGGGATTGCGACGACCGCCCCTTCGCCGCGCGCAACCTGCCACCCATGTCGGCCGCGCTGCGCAGCGCATGGCAGGCGGCGGCCGCCTTGCCGCCGGTCGATGCCTGCCTCGTCCTCCTGCCCGCGGCGGCACGCTGGGATCACCCGAGTTGGGTCGAGGATCGCGCCGCCATGCTGGAAACCGGCGTGCGCATCCTGCGCCTGCTGGCGGCGGCGGTGACTGGACAACCCCTCTCCGACAGGCCGATCCACGATCAGGTCGCCGCCGCCTGGAACGTGCCGGCCGAACTCAGCCCGCTCATCCGCGCCGCGCTCGTTCTCTCGGCCGATCACGAGTTCAACGCCTCGGCCTTCGCCGCCCGCGTCGTCGCCTCGACCGGCGCCAATCTCTACGCCTCGACCATGGCCGGGCTGGTGGCGATCAACGGTCCCCGCCACGGTGGCCTGACGCGCCGCGTGGCGCAGTTGTTCCTCGATCTCAGGGACGTGGCCGACATCGACGCCGAGGTCGCCCGCCGCGTGCAAGAGCGCATCTATATCCCAGGCTTCGGCCATCAGCTCTATCCCGACGGCGATATCCGGGCGGTCGCCCTCTTCTCCCTGATGCGAGAATTCGCCGCCGGTTCGCCCGAACTCGCCTTCGCCGAGCACGTGGCGGCGGCGGTCGAACGGCAGATCGACCGCAAGCCCAATGTCGACTTCGCGACCGTCGCTCTCGAGCGCGTGCTGGGACTGCCGAAGGATTCCGCCCTCGCGCTCTTCCTGCTTGGCCGCACCGTCGGCTGGATCGCGCATGCGATCGAGCAGGCTGCACACGGCGCGCTGATAAGGCCGCGTGCGCGCTATACAGGACCGCGTCCGGGCGCCTGAATTCCGCCCCGCCGGTTATCCACCAAAACGCTTTCTTGCGAGGCCGCTGCGTGCGTGCTTAACGTCGCGCTTTAGTGACAAGTTATCGCGCGGGCGTGCCGAGGTTGCCCCATCTTCTCGGCATCGAAGGTCTGTCGCCTGAAACGATTTCGGGCTTGCTGGACCTATCTGAAACCTACATCGACCAGAACAGGTCCGCCGACAAACGGCGGGACAGGCTGGCCGGTCGCACCATCATCAACCTGTTCTTCGAGAATTCGACGCGCACGCGCACGAGTTTCGAGGTGGCCGCGAAGCGTCTCGGCGCCGACGTCATCAACATGGATGTCGCCACCTCTTCGGTGCGCAAGGGCGAGACGCTGCTCGACACGGCGATGACGCTGAACGCGATGCGGCCCGATGCGATCGTCGTGCGCCACAACGAGTCGGGCGCCGTCAATCTCCTGTCGCAGAAGGTCAACTGCGCCGTCATCAACGCCGGCGACGGCCAGCACGAGCATCCGACTCAGGCACTGCTCGACGCGCTCACCATCCGCCGACGACGCGGCAGCCTCGAAGGCCTCCTCGTGGCGATCTGCGGCGACATCATGCACAGCCGCGTCGCGCGTTCGAACATCCACCTGCTGCAGATCATGGGCGCCCGCGTGCGCGTGGTTGGCCCGCCGACCCTGATGCCAACCGACGTCGACAGGATGGGTGTCGAGGTCCACTACAGCATGAAGACCGGCCTCAAGGACGTCGACATCGTGATGATGCTGCGCCTGCAGACCGAGCGCATGCAGGGCTCGTTCGTGCCCTCGATCAGCGAATACTTCCACTTCTTCGGCCTCGATCGCGCCAAGCTGCAGTACGCCAAGCCCGACGCGCTGATCATGCATCCCGGCCCGATGAACCGCGGCGTCGAGATCGACTCGGAAGTCGCCGACGATCTAGACCGCAGTGTCATCCACGAGCAGGTCGAGATGGGCGTCACGGTTCGAATGGCCTGCCTCGACGCGTTGATCGGCGGCAACCGCAACCAGATCGGAAACGGCGAATGAGCGGCAAGATCGACAAGACCGCGCCGCCGCATGCCGGCTCGACCGCCTACATCAATGCCCGCATCGTCGACCCGACGGCCGGCACCGAGTATCTCGGCGCCATCCTGATCAGCGACGGCAAGATCGCCGACTTCGGCCCCAACCTGTTCGCCTCGGGCCCGCCCTACGGCATCCAGTCGGTCGACTGCCGCGGCCTCTATCTCGCGCCCGGCCTGGTCGACACGCGCGTCCATACCGGCGAGCCCGGCGAGGAGCACAAGGAGACACTGGAGAGTGCCGGCACCGCCGCCGCGGTCGGCGGCATCACCTCGATGGTGCTGCTGCCCGACACCGAGCCGCCCTTCGACGACGCCTCGCTGATCGAGTTCGTCGCACGCCGCGCCCGTCAGGTGAAGCTCGCCAACATGTACGCCTATGGCGCATTGACCGTTGGCCTCGAAGGCAAGGAACTGGCCGAGATCGGTCTGCTGACCGAGGCCGGCGCCGTCGCCTTCACCGATGCCGACCATGCCGTGGGCAATGCCCAGGTGATGCGCCGCGCCCTCTATTACGCCAAGACCTTCGACGCGCTGATCGTGCATCTGCCACAGGAGCCGACCCTGTCCGGCGGCACCATGACCAGCGGCGCGATGGCGACGCGGCTTGGCCTGTCGGGCAGCCCGCCGCTCGCCGAGGTGATGATGGTCGAGCGCGACATTAGGCTGGCCGAGATGACCGGCGGCCGCCTGCATCTCACAAAGATCTCGACGGCTGAGTCGGTCGAGGTGATCGCCGCCGCCAAGGCGCGCGGCCTCAGGATCACTTGCGATACCGCCGCACCTTATTTCGCGCTGAACGATCTCGCGGTCGGCGACTACCGCACCTTCGGCAAGCTCGTGCCGCCGCTGCGCGCCGAGAAGGATCGCCTGGCCATCGTCGAGGGGCTGAAGAACGGCACGATCGACGCCATCATCTCCGATCACCGGCCTCAGGATCAGGACAGCAAGCGCGTGCCTTTTGCACAGGCCGAGCCGGGCGGCATCGGTCTCGAAACCCTGCTCCCGATCTCGCTGGAGCTTGTCCAGGGTGGACATCTCACCCTGCCGCGCCTGTTCCAGCTCCTGTCCAGCACGCCGGCGTCGCTGTTCGGCCTCCCGGCCGGAAAGCTCGCCAAGGGTGCGCCGGCCGATCTCGTCCTGTTCGACGCCGTCTATGCCTGGAAGATCGATCGCGACGATCTCTGGAGCAAAACCAAGAACTCGCCGTTCGACGAGCGCCCGGTGCAGGGTCGCGTCATGGCGACGATCGTGGGCGGTCGCACCATCTACCGCAACGACGCCTTCGCAACGGCCGCTGCCGCCACATAGAGTCTTTGCATATGATGTCGCCGCGAAACCATTTACCTCATGCTGAGGAGCACTCGCCGGGAGCGCTCCTCAGCATGAGGTTGGATGTAATTCCGTTCTGCCCGGAAAGACTCTAAACCGACGCCTTCAAACGGCCATTTGGTCTGATATGGTCGTTCCGTCTTTCAACGGGGAACCGAAGATGCTCCGGCACTCACTTCTTCTCGGCGTCGCGACCGTCGCGCTCGCCGGCACGGCCCAGGCGCAGCAGCGCGGCGGCTCGCGCGACGATCTTCTCGACGCGCTGACGCGACACATCCAGATCTGCGGCGAGATCACCGAAACCCAGGCGCGCCTCTCCTGCTACGACCGGCTGCAGACGCAGGTCGGCGGTGTACAGGCCCCGGCCGCCGCTCCCGCTCCCACGCCGACGCCGCTGCAGGCGACACCGACTCCCTTGTCGCCCCCGCCGACCGGCGGCTCCTCGATCAGCGCCGCTCCGCTCACCCCGCAGCCTCTGGGCGTTCCCGGCGGCGGCACGGCGAGCCTCGGCAGTCCGCAGCCGCTCGGCACGCAGGCGCCGGCGCCCGCGCCCTACGATCCCAACGCCGCCTTCGACCCGAGCGCCTCGACCTACCGGCCGCCCGAGCAGATCGGCCCGAAGCCGCAGCCGCAGGCCCGCCGCAGCGGTCCCCGCCCTGTACCGACCTTCTCCACGCCGCAGCCGCTGGTGACCATCGGCGCCAACAACCTGACCTACGGGCCGTCGCGCTACTGGCAGGTGACGATCGTGCTGAAGTCGAACACGCAGCGCCCGCTCGACACCCAGGCGGTCTGCACCTTCATGAACGGCAGCCGCTCGCTGGAGGATGCCTATTACGGTCCGGTCATGATCCAGCCTGGCGAGCAGATCACCACCGAGCTGATCGGCCCGCCGACCACGGCCTATGTCGATTCGACCAACTGCAGGCTGCTGAGCCCGTAGGACGCCGCCGATGCTGTCGACCCTGATCCTCATGGCCGGCCCGTTCCTGATGGGCTACCTGATGGGCTCGATTCCCTTCGGGTTGCTGCTGACCCGCGGCGCGGGACTCGGCGACATCCGCAAGGTCGGGTCCGGCAATATCGGCGCCACCAACGTGCTGCGCACCGGCCGCAAGGGATTGGCGGCCGCGACCCTGCTCCTCGACGCGCTGAAGGGCGTCGTGGCCGTGCTGATCGCCGACCAGGTGGGCCAACTGGCCGCGGTCGGCGCCGCCGCGGGCGCCGTGCTGGGGCACATGTTCCCGGTCTGGCTGGGCTTCAAGGGCGGCAAGGGCGTCGCCACGACACTCGGCATCATGTGGGGCCTGTCCTGGCCGGTCGGCGCCATCGCCTGCGCGTCGTGGCTGCTGGTCGCCGCTTCTTTCCGCTACTCCTCGCTGGCCGCGCTGCTCAGCGTCGTCGTCGCCGCGGTCGCGGCATGGTTCCTGACCGACCCGCGCGCCGCGATGCTGCTCACTCTGCTCGTGCCGCTGGTCTGGGTGCGCCACCATGAGAACATCGCGCGCCTGCTCAACGGCACGGAGTCGAAGATCGGCGGCGGCAAGAAACAAGCCGCCTGATCACTTCTTCGCGGCCTTTCCGTCGTAGCGCCTGGCCCATTCGGCCAGGATGCGCGTGCGGTTCTCCGACGCCCAGGCGAAGTCGTTCCTGATCATAGAGGCCGCAACACCCGCGGGATAATCGGGAATGTTGCTCGTCACCCCTTCCATCGCGACCTGGCTGACGAACGACGCGTAAAGCTCGTTCGCCTTCCGGCTGGCCGCGAAGTCCATGAGACGCCGCGCCGCCTCCGGATTCTTCGTGCCGCGCAGGATGGCCGCCGCATCCATGTCCCATCCGCCACCTTCCTTCATCATCAGCCCCTCGATCGGCGCGCCCTTCTGGCGGGCGCTGGCCGCCGCCAGCTCGTAGGAAATGCCGATCGGGAATTCGCCCGATGCGGCCTGCCGGCAGGGCCGCGTGCCGGAGTGTTCGTAAACGGCGATATTGTCATGGAGCTTGTCCATGAACTCCCATGCCTTGGCCTCGCCGAACATCTGGATCCAGGCGGACACATGGAAGTAACCGGTTCCCGACGAGGCCGGATGCGGCATGGTCAGCTTGCCCTTGAAGCGCGGGTCGAGCAGGTCGAACCACGATTGCGGCTTGGGCAGCGAGAGTTTCTGCGCCTCGATCGTGTTGAAGCACACCGCCGCGACCCAGGCTTCCATGCCGACCCAGGCCGGCGGATTGGCGGCATCGCGGAACGCCGGCTTGATGCCCGCCAGGTTTTTCGGCGCGTACGGCTCCAGCAGGCCCTTCTTGTCGATCAGCAGCATCGACGTCACGGCGAGGCCCCAGATCGCGTCGGCGCGCTGCTGGCTCTGCTCCGCCAGGATCTTCGCCGTGATCACACCCGTCGAATCGCGGTTCCAAAGGATCTCGATGTCCGGGTTCTCGGTCTCGAAGCTCTTCTTGAAGTCGTTGAGGTTCTCGATCTCCAGCGTCGAATAGACTTCGAGGCGCGTCCGGTCCTGCGCCGCCGCGGCCGTCGCCGCCAGCACGCAGGCGATTGCCGCCCACCATCTCGTCATCGGTCGCTCCCTCGCAGCCTATAGTCATGGCTCATATATCCAGCCGGCCGATGCGGATCGCCGGCATTCCTGTCATAGCAGCGACGCATGAGCGTTTCCTCCTCCCGAAGCCTGCCCTGGGCGCTGATCGGCGCGGCCTGCCTCGGATCGTTCGCCGCGACCTCGAGCGGCACCACACGCGCGCCGTTCCTTCTGGAGATGGCTCACGACCTCGACGTCGCCATGCCGCTCGTGGCCAATCTGGTCTCCCTCACGGCAACTGCCTGGGGCATCACCTCGGCCCTGGGCGGGTGGATGTCCGATGTGATCGGCCGCCGGCCGATCCTGATCGCCGCGCCCTTTGCCCTCGCGCTCACGCTGGTCGCGCAGGCCGCGGCCGGCTCCTTCTTCTGGGTGGCGGTGTGGGCGGCGGTCGGCGGCGGCTGCGCCGGCGCCTTCACCGGCGTGGTCTTCGCCGAAGTCTCCTCGCACGTGCATGACAGCCAGCGCGGCCGCGCGCTCGGCTGGGTGATGAGCGGCCAGTCTCTCACGCTCGTCGTGGGCGTGCCGATGGCCGCCGCGATCGGCTCGATCGTCGGCTGGCGCGGCTGGCTGCTCTGCGTCGCGGGCCTCGCGCTCGCGGCGGTGCTGAGCCTGTTCCTCACCCTGGGCCGCGGCAGCGCGGGCCATACGCGCGGCGCGGGCGCCCGTCCCTCGATGCGCGCCGCCCTCTCGCCGAGGGTGCTTGGCCTGCTCGGCACCGGCGTCGCCGAGCGAATCTGCTACGGGCTCGCGGTGGTCTACTTCGCGACCTTCATGCAGGTCACCTATCACATGACCCTGATCGAACTCGCCGTGCCGCTGGCGGTGTTCGCGCTGGGCAACATCGCCGGCACCGTGGCCGGGGGCCAGCTCGCCGACAGGCTGCGCGACCGGCTCCTCACCTTCGCGGTCGCCATGGCCCTGTCGGGCGTGGCCGCGCTGGTTCTCTTCACCTGGCATCCCGGCCCGGCCGTCTCGGTGGCCGTGGGCTTCGTCTACGTGCTGCTGAATGCGCTCGGCCGGCCCTCCTTCATCGCCTCCCTCGCCTCCGTGCCGGAAGACGTTCGCGGCACCGTGCTCGGCCTGAACGGCACCTCGGCCAGCGTGGGCTGGATCGGCGCCGCCGCGCTCGGCGCCGTGATGATCGGCTCCGTCGGTTTCGAAGGCTTCGGTCCACTGACAGCATTGCTGGCGTTGCTGGGCGCCGGCGGAGCCCTCCTGAGCCGCCGCAGCCGCGCGGCATAAGCTTACCTGCCGATTGCTACTGATGGTTGTTTTACATATTGTTAACACGACCCTAAAGTTCTCCTCATGTTCGATGGCTCACCCGAGATTGATCTCGCGCCCGAGGAGCGCCGCGCCCGGCTGAGACTGGCGCGCAGCGCGCGGATCGGGCCCGTCACCTTCCACGAGGCTCTGGCGCATTTCGGATCGGCCCGCGCCGCCTGCGGCACTCTCGCGACGGTCTCCGAGGCTTCCATCGAGCGCGAGGAGACGGCGCTCGCGGCGGTCGGCGGCCGTTTCCTCGTGTTCGGGGATGCCCTCTATCCGTCAGCGCTCGCGGCCCTGCCCGACGCGCCACCGGTCCTCTCTGCCATGGGCGACCCCACCTGGCTCACACGGCCGATGCTGGCAATCGTCGGCGCGCGGGACGCCTCGCTGGCCGGCCGCCGCTTTGCCGCCGATCTCGCCGCCACCCTGGGCGCGGCAGGATTCGTGATCGCCTCGGGCTTGGCCCGGGGCATCGACGCAGCCGCGCACGAAGCCGCGCTGGCGACTGGAACGATCGCCGTGCTCGCCTGCGGAATCGACCAAGTCTATCCGCCCCAGCACGCCGCCCTCCAGGCGGGCATTGCCGAGCGCGGCTTGATCCTCAGCGAGGTGCCAATGGGCGCGCCGCCCACGGCCCGCGCCTTCCCGCGCCGCAATCGCATCGTCAGCGGCCTCTCCGTCGGCGTCGTCGTCATCGAGGCCGCGGAGCGGTCGGGTTCGCTGATCACCGCCCAGCGCGCCGCCGAACAGGGCCGCGAGGTGTTCGTCGTCCCCGGCTCCCCAATGGACCCGCGCTATGCCGGATCCAATGGCCTTATCCGGGATGGGGCGATTCTGGTCCGCGACGCCAACGATATTCTGAGCGTCCTGGGCCATCCCTCAAGCGTCCGCCAAGCCCCTGATAAGACAAAGGAAATTGTAGGCGGCGACGACGTCGCACGGATCGTGCAGGCCCTGGGGGCCGTCCCCACCGCGGTTGACGAACTGGTGCGCCGGTGCCAAGTGTCCGCCGCCTCCGTTGCGGAGGTCCTCATGGCTCTCGAGCTGGAGGGCCGCCTGGAGAGGCACCGGGGTAACCGCGTTTCTCTGATTTAGATCAGTGATTTAGCTCCGGTTATCAAGACAAGAACGGAGCATTTTCCGGCGATGGACGTACTGGTCGTCGAGTCCCCGGCCAAGGCTAAGACCATTGGGAAATATCTGGGCCCCGGCTACACCGTGCTGGCCTCGTACGGTCATGTCCGTGACCTTCCGCCCAAGGATGGTTCGGTCCGGCCGGATGAAGACTTCGCCATGGACTGGGAGGTCGACGCGCAATCGCAGAAGCGCATCGATGCCATCGCCCAGGCGGTCAGCAAAGGCGGCAAGCTCTACCTCGCCACCGACCCGGATCGCGAAGGCGAGGCCATTTCCTGGCACGTGCTCGACATCCTGCGGCACAAGAAGGCGCTGGCCGGCGTCGACGTGAAGCGCGTCACCTTCAACGCCATCACCAAGCAGTCGGTGCTCGACGCGGTGGCGCATCCGCGCGACCTCGACCAGCCGCTGATCGACGCCTACCTGGCGCGCCGCGCGCTGGACTATCTGGTCGGCTTCACCCTCTCGCCCGTCCTGTGGCGCAAGCTGCCCGGCAGCCGCTCGGCCGGCCGCGTGCAATCGGTCGCACTGCGCCTGATCTGCGAGCGCGAGTCGGAGATCGAGGTCTTCAAGAGCCGCGAATACTGGACGGTCGACGCCTATTTCGGCACCGCCAAGAAGCAGGTGCTCAAGGCCCGCCTCACCCATCTCGACGGCCGAAAGCTCGACAAGTTCGACCTCGACACGAAGGAGCGCGCCGAACAGGCCAAGCGCGAGATCGAGCGCCGCGCCTTTGCGGTCTCTTCGATCGACCGCCGGCAGGTCCGGCGCAACCCGCCGCCGCCCTTCATCACCTCGACCCTGCAGCAGGAGGCCTCGCGCAAGCTCGGTCTCGGCGCCGCCACGGCGATGCGCATCGCCCAGCGTCTGTATGAAGGTGTCGACATTGGCGGCGAGACGGTCGGCCTCATCACCTACATGCGTACCGACGGCGTGCAGCTCGCGCCCGAGGCGATCGGCCAGACCCGCCGCCTGATCGAGACGAAGTACGGCGCACCTTACGTGCCCGCCAGCCCGCGCATCTACACGTCCAAGGCCAAGAACGCCCAGGAGGCGCACGAGGCGATCCGCCCGACGGATCTCTTCCGCACGCCGCAGGACGTCGCGGCCTATCTCGACAAGGACCAGCTCGGCCTCTACGAGCTGATCTGGAAGCGCACCGTCGCCAGTCAGATGGAGAGCGCCGTGCTCGACCAGGTCACGGTCGACATCGCCAGCGGCGACAAGACCGTGCAGCTGCGCGCCACCGGCTCGGTCGTGAAGTTCAACGGCTTCCTCGCGCTCTACGACGAGGGCCAGGACGACAAGAACGACGACGACGAAGCCGGCGCCATCCTGCCCGACGTCTCGGAGAACGAGGCGATGGATCGGCGTGAGGTCGTGCCGGAGCAGCACTTCACCGAGCCGCCGCCGCGCTATTCGGAGGCCAGCCTCGTGAAGAAGCTCGAGGAACTCGGCATCGGCCGTCCCTCGACCTACGCCAGCATCATCGAGGTCCTGCAGCGCCGGAACTACGTGCGCCTCGACCGCAAGCGCTTCATTCCCGAGGATCGCGGCCGCATCGTCACGGCGTTCCTGCAGACATATTTCCCGCGCTACGTCGAATACGGCTTCACCGCCCATCTCGAGGAAGAGCTCGACGATATTTCCAGCGGCAAGATCGACTGGCACGAGGTCTTACGCGAGTTCTGGAAGGCCTTTTCCGCCGCCGTCGGCGAGACCAAGGAACTGCGCGTCAAGGAAGTGCTCGACAAGCTCGACGAGGAGCTCGGTCCTCACTTCTTCCCGGCCAACGACAATGGCAAGAACCCGCGCGATTGCCCGTCCTGCGCCAACGGTCGCCTCGGCCTGAAGCTCGGCAAGTTCGGCGCCTTCATCGGATGCTCGAACTATCCGGAATGCCGCTTCACGCGGAAGCTCGGCATCGTCGATGCCGATGCGGATGCCGCCAGCGGCGAGAATCTTGACGGACCCAAGATCCTGGGAATCGACCCGGTGACGGGCAAGCAGGTCACGCTGCGCAAGGGTCCCTACGGTCTCTACGTCCAGCTCGGCGAGCCGGAGGGCAAGGAAAAGCCCAAGCGGCAGTCGCTGTTGCGCGACATGACGCCGAACGACCTGACGCTGGAGAAGGCGCTGGCGCTGCTATCGCTGCCACGCGAACTGGGACCGCATCCCGAGGATGGCGAAGTCATTCTGGCCGGCGTCGGCCGGTTCGGTCCCTACGTGAAGCATGGTCCGAAGTACAAATCGATCCCGTCCGACGAGAGCGTGCTCGACATCGGCATGAACCGCGCCGTGGCCCTGCTTGCGGAGGCGAAGACCCCGCGCGGCCGCGCCGCCGCCAAGCCGATCCGCAGCATCGGCAACCATCCGTCCGACGAGGCGCCGGTCGAGCTCTATGACGGCCGCTACGGCCCCTATGTGAAGCACGGTGGCGTCAACGCCACGGTCCCGCGCGACATCAAGCCGGAAGAGCTGACGCTCGACCAGGCGGTCTCGTTGCTGGCCGAGCGCGCCGCCAAGGGTGGCGGCAAGAAGAAGCCGGCGCGCGGCAAGAAGGCGGCGCCCGACGCCGCCAACGACGCCGACGCCAAGCCCAAGGCGAAGAAGGCGGCGGCCAAGAAGAAGCCGGCCGCGAAGAAGAAGGCGGCGAAGGCCAAGGACAAGACCGACGCCCCGCCCCGCACCGGCACCGATGGCTAAGGGCAAGGTCCCGACCCGCGACGAACTGCTGGCTTTCATTCGCGACAGCGAGACGCCCGTCGGCAAACGCGAGATCGCGCGCGCCTACGGGCTGAAGGGCGACCAGCGCATCGAGCTCAAGGAACTGCTGCGCGACCTGCGCGACAGCGGCGAGATCGCGCCGGACCGCGCCAAGACCTTCCGCGATCCGCAGGCCATGACCGAGACGGCCGTGCTGGAAATCGTCTCGGTCGACAAGGACGGCCATCTGCTGGCCGTGCCGCGCCGCCACGACGAAGAGAAGGATGGCCCGGCGCCGCGCATCGAGGTCGTGGCGCCGGCCTCGCGAACCGTGCCCGCCCCCGCCGTTGGCGACCGCGTGCTGGCGAGCCTGAAGCGTCGCGGCAAGAATACCTACGAGGCGCGGATCATCCGCCGGCTGGGCAGCGGCCCGAAGAAGATCCTCGGCCTCTACGAGGAGCCGGACGGTCGCCACGGGCTCGGCCTGGTCACGCCGACCGACCGCAAGCTGCGCCGCGAGTTCGACGTGCGCCCGAACGACCGGAACGGTGCGCTGCCGGGCGACATCGTCTGGGTCGAGGAGACCGGCGGCTCTCTCACACGTCGCGCGCTCGTGGTCGAACGCATCGGGCCGATGAGCGACCCTCGCACCGTCAGCCTGATCGCGATCGCCGCCAACGACATCCCGGTCGATTTCCCCGAGGCCGCGCTCGAGGAGGCCGAGAAGGCCAGAGCCGCCCCGATGGGCGACCGACTCGACCTGCGTGGCGTGCCGCTGGTCACGATCGATGGCGAGGACGCGCGCGACTTCGACGATGCGGTCTTCGCCGAAGCCGACCCCGACCATCCCGGCGGCTGGCGCCTGCTCGTCGCCATCGCCGACGTCGCCTGGTACGTGCGCCATGACCGCCCGCTCGACCGCGCCGCCTACCGCCGCGGCACCTCGGTCTATTTTCCCGATCGCGTCGTGCCGATGCTGCCCGAGCAGCTCTCCAACCACTGGTGCTCGCTGGTTCCCCGCGAGGATCGCCCGGTGCTGGTCGCCGAGATGTGGATCGACGCGGAAGGCCATCTGAAGCGACACAAGTTCCACCGCGCCATGATGCGCTCGGCCGCCCGCCTCACCTACAACCGCGTGCAGCACGCCATGAACGGCATGCCGGACGAGGAGATCGAACCGCTTATGGACCGGGTCGTCCGGCCGCTCTACGGCGCGTACCGTGTCCTGATGGCAGCGCGCGAGGCCCGCGGCGCACTCGACCTCGACCTGCCCGAGCGGCTCGTGACCTTGGGCAAGGATGGCCATATCGCGAAGATCGGCGTTCGCGAGCGTCTCGACAGCCACAAGCTGATCGAGGAATTCATGGTGCTGGCCAACGTGGCGGCCGCCCAGGCGCTGGAGCAGCGCCACGCGCCCTGCCTCTACCGCGTCCACGACCAGCCCGATCTCGCCAAGCTCGAGGCGTTGCGCGAATTCCTCGGCACGCTGGGCCTCAAGGTACCGACCGGCCAGCGCCTGCGTCCCGCCGACCTCAACCGCATCCTCAGCGAGGTCGCCGACAAGCCGGTGTCCCAGCTCGTCAGCCAGACGGTACTGCGCAGCCAGAGCCAGGCCGTCTACAGCCCCGACAATCTCGGCCATTTCGGACTGGCCCTCGCCCGCTACGCTCATTTCACCTCGCCGATCCGGCGCTATCCCGACCTGATCGTCCATCGCGCCCTGATCGCAACCTACGGCCTGGGTGAAGGCGGGCTGGTCGCGGACGACAAGGGCCGTTTCACGGAGTTCGGCGAGCATCTGTCGATGTGCGAGCGCCGGGCGGTCGCCGCCGAGCGCAGCGCGATGGATCGGTACGTCGCGGCCTTCATGGCAGCCCATGTCGGCGCCACCTTCCCGGGCCGCGTCAGCAGCGTCACGCGCTTCGGCCTGTTCGCCTCGCTCGAAGGCACCGGCGCGGACGGCCTGATTCCGATCCGCTCGCTGGGCCAGGAGTTCTTCCGTCACGACGAGGGCCGACAGGTGCTGATCGGCGAGCGCACCGGCGAGACCTTTGGCCTCGGCGACCGGCTCCAGCTCAAGCTGGTCGAGGCCGACACGGCGACCGGCGGCCTGATGTTCGAGATCGTCGACGTCATCGAGCGCGTCGAGCGGCAAGCCGCGCCGCGCAGCTTCCGTTCGCCACATGGCAAAGATCGCCGCGGGCCGCCGCGGCGTCCGGTCGCGCATCGCGGGCCGCCACGGGACAAAGGGTCACGCCGACGAAAGTAGGCCAGGGGCCCATCTTGCCGTCCATGAACGGCGAACACGCCCCGGTTGATTTCTGGACAGCCCTGCTCCGCGGCTGGCACGGCCGCTGCCCGCGCTGCAACACGGGTCGCCTGTTCAGCTCCTACCTGAAGATGAAGAGCCGTTGCGACAGCTGCGAGCTGGCGCTCGAGCCGTTCCGCGCCGACGACGCGCCCGCCTACTTCACCATCTTCATCGTCGGCCACGTCATCGTTCCGCTGGTCCTCGTGGTCGAGCGCTGGGGCACGGAGCCGCCGCTCTGGGTGCACGCCCTGCTGTGGCTGCCTCTCTCGGTCGCGATGGCGCTTTTTTTGCTCCCGCGGATCAAGGGTGCCGTAATTGCGCTGCTTTGGGCTCAGAAGATCGCAGCTCCCAAGGCCGCAACCGGGAGCTTCGATCCCTCGGCCTGAAGGGCGTGGCCGCCCGCCGACGGCCTGTGCTATGGTGTTGTCGCAGGGTATGGATTTGCCTCAGCTCCCTTTTCTTCGTTCGATGCTGCCGCGTGCGGCCTTGTCGCTCGTTGCCGCGTGTCTGGTCGTCTCCTGTGCAACCTCGCCGGAAGTGCCGGAGCGTCAACCCGATGGCCGCGGTCCCACGGTCGCTTCCGATGCGGGCTTCGACCGCGTCGTCCTCCAGGCCTACCGCGCGATCGGCGATCGCCACCTTTACGAGCCCAATTTCCGCAATCTCTCGGTCGAAGCCTACCGGGGCTTCGCGAGCAGCGATTCCTCCCTGGTCCTCGAAGCGAACGACAGCGCGCTGGTCGTGAAGCGCGACGGCAAGGAGATCCTCGTCCGTCCCGCTCCGGCAGACACAACTGACGCACGGGCCTGGGGGACAACCCTGGTCGACCTGATGGCCGGCTCTCTCGATGCTTCACCTGCTCTGCAACACACGGACCGCCAGGCTCTCATTCGCCAGGCGATGACGGCCACGACCAAGCAGCTCGACCGCAACAGCCGCTACGCCGATCCCGAGGAAGCCCGCGACAACCGCTTCCAGCGCGATGGCGGCGGCGGCATCGGCATCACCGTCGAAAGAACCGAGGAAAAAAAGATCCTGATCCGGGCCGTACAGGAGGGTTCGCCCGCCGAGAAGGCCGGCGTGCGGATCGGCGACCAGATCCTCTCCATCGACTCAGAATCGATGGTCGACCGCCCGCTGTCAGACGTAGTGGCCAAGCTGCGCGGCCCAGTCGGCGCGCCGGTCACCATGACCGTGCTGCGCGCCTCGCAGGGATCCGAACTCGCCCTGCCGATGAGGCGCGGCAAGATCGTGCCGACCACGGTGGTCTACGAGCGCCGGGGCGACGTGGCGCTGATCCACCTGACCGGCTTCAACACGGCCACCACCGACAATCTCCGCGCCGCGCTGGACAAGGCCAAGGCCGATATCGGCAAGGACCTCATCGGCGTCATCATCGACATGCGCTCCAACCGCGGCGGCCTGCTGGACCAGGCCCAGACCGTGTCGGAAGTCTTCATCGGCGATGGCACGATCTTCTCGACCAACGGCCGCCATCCCGACAGCCGGCGGACCTATCGCAGCTCCAGCAACCGCCCCAACGCGGGACAGTTGCCGATCGTCGTGCTCATGAATGGCGGCTCGGCATCGGCTGCCGAGATCGTGGCCGCCGCCCTCCAGGATCGCGGCCGCGCCGTGGTCATCGGCACCACCAGCTATGGCAAGGGCACGGTCCAGACCGTCGTCCGGCTGGCCAACGAAGGGGAGCTGATCCTCACCTGGTCGCGCTTGCAGGCCCCGTCCGGCTACACCTGGAACGAGTTGGGCGTGCTGCCCAACATCTGCACCTCCAAGGTCGGCGACGCGAGCAAGCTCGGAACCGCCTCGGTGGATTCCAACCAGGGCCAGCTGATGCGCTGGCACGCGCTGCGCAATCCGACCCCGCAGGAAGTGACGGACCTCCGCAAGATCTGCCCGCCGGGTGACGCGGCGCCGGAAGCGGACGTCGATCTGGCGGTGCGCCTGCTGCGGGATCGGGCTCTTTATGCCCATGCCGTGCAATCCGCCACCTACCAGGCCGCCGCCCGCCCCTAAGGCTAGGCGCTTGACACGGCACGCCTGCTGACTACTTTGCCCGCCTCTGCGAATTCGCCCTCCGGGGCTTAAGGACAATTGCCATGGCCAAGCCGACTTCCATCCTGATCAAGATGATCTCCAGCGCCGACACCGGCTTCTTCTACGTGACCAAGAAGAACCCGCGCACCAAGACCGAGAAGCTCGAACTCAAGAAGTACGACCCGGTCGCGCGCAAGCACGTCGTGTTCAAGGAATCGAAGATCAAATAGCCTGCCGCACAGCAGGTTCGACGATCAGGCCGCCCTTCCGGGCGGCTTTTTCGTGGGATAGGCTCCCGCGCAATCCAACAAGGAGGAGAGAGAACATGAGCGCCCAGCTTTCGCGCGACGACTGGAAAGGCCGCATCGGCGGTCTCAGCTACCGGAACCAGGCCTTCATCGGCGGCAAGTTCACGGCGTCGCTTACCGGCAAGACCTTCGACTGCGTCAACCCGGCCACCGGCCAGGTGCTGACCAAGGTCGCCGCCTGCGAACAGGGCGACGTCGATGCTGCCGTGAAGGCCGCGCGCGCCGCCTTCGAGAAGGGCACCTGGGCGAACATGGCGCCGGCACAGCGCAAGCGCATCATGCTGAAGCTCGCCGACCTCATGATGAAGAACCGCGAGGAGCTGGCGCTGCTCGAGACGCTCGACATGGGCAAGCCGATCTCGTTCTCCGCCTCGGTCGACATTCCCGGGTCGGCCAACACCGTGCAGTGGTTCGGCGAAGCCATCGACAAAATCTACGACGAAGTCGCCCCGACCCCGGGCAACGTCATCGCCATGATCACCCGTGAGGCCGCCGGCGTCGTGGCCTGCGTCGTGCCGTGGAATTTCCCTCTGCTGATGGCCTGCTGGAAGATTTCGCCCGCGCTGGCCGCCGGCAACTCGGTGATCCTGAAGCCAGCCGAGCAGTCTCCCCTCACCGCCCTGCGCCTTGCCGAGCTCGCGGCCGAGGCCGGCATTCCCGAGGGAGTGTTCAACGTCCTGCCGGGCTTCGGCGAGACCGCAGGCCAGGCGCTTGGGCGTCACATGGACGTCGACGTGCTGGCCTTCACCGGCTCAACGGAAGTCGGCAAGTACTTCCTGAAGTATTCCGGCGAATCGAACATGAAGCAGGTCTGGCTCGAGTGCGGCGGCAAGTCGCCGAACATCGTGCTGGCCGACGCGCCGAACCTCGACGTCGCCGCCCGCCGCACCGCGTTCGGCATCTGGTTCAACCAGGGCGAGGTCTGCACCGCCGGCTCGCGCCTGATCGTCGAGGACAAGATCAAGGACGAGTTCCTCGCCAAGGTCATGGCGATCGGCCAGAAGATGATGCCGGGCGACCCGCTCGACCCGAAGACGCAGATGGGCGCCATGGTCGACGAAACGCAGACGAAGCGCGTCATGGGCTACATCGACGCCGGCCAGAAGGAAGGCGCCAAGCTCGCCATGGGCGGCAAGCAGGTGCACATCGACAATGCCGGCTCGTTCATCGAGCCGACCGTGTTCGACAATGTCGACAACCGGATGAAGATCGCCCAGGAGGAGATCTTCGGGCCGGTCCTCTCGGTCATCCCGGTCAAGGATGCGGAGCAGGCCCTCACCGTCGCCAACGACACGATCTACGGCCTCGCCTCGGCGATCTTCACCGCCGACATCAACAAGGCCTTCAAGTTCTCGAAGGCCCTGCGCGCCGGCTCGGTGTGGGTGAACACCTACGACGGCGGCGACATCACCACCCCGTTTGGCGGCTACAAGCAGTCGGGCAACGGCCGTGACAAGTCGCTGCACGCCTTCGACAAGTTCACGCAGATGAAGACAACCTGGATCCAGCTCGGCTGATCCCGACCTTTCAAGGGAGCCGCGCCGGTGGTCATCGCCGGCGCGGTTTTTTTTGGGGTGACGCCTAAGCCAGCTGCAGCGACAGCGAAGGGAAAGTGCGCAGCATGCGCTGGACGACTTCGTCCTGGATGCGCCCGGGATTGCCGGGGCGCGCCTTGAACTTGAACCGCACGACCAGCGCGTTGTCCGCAATTTCCCCGACGCCCTGCATCTTCAGAGGTTCGAGGATATCGCCAGCAAACGCCGGATCATCCATCAGCTCGGCGCCAAGCGCGGCAGTCGCCGTCCGTAGCCTGTCGAGATCGGTTTCGCGCGCGAAGCGGAGAGTGAACTTCACGGAGGCCCAGTCGCGGCTGAAGTTGGCAATCTGGCCCAGTTCGCCGAAAGGGATCGTGTAGACATGCCCGCTGGAGTGGCGAAGCCGTATCGAGCGCAGCGTGAACCCCTCGACGATACCGGTGGCCTTACCACTGTCGATCTGCTCCCCAACGCGAAAGGCGTCGTCGGCGAGGTAGAAGACGCCCGAAACGATGTCCTTCACCAAAGTCTGACTCCCGAAGGACACGGCAAGACCGAAAACCGACAGGCCGGCCAGCAAGGGGGTGATGTCGACGCCGATGTCGGTCAAGGCGATCAGCAATGCGACCGTCCCGATCAGCACGGCCAGGACAAAACGCACAAGCGGCATCAAGGTACCGAGCCGCGTCGCCGCCGAAGCCGAGGCGCTCGCGACCACATCCTCGGCACCTCTCCGCGACATGCCCTGCATGTAGGCGTCGGTGAAATATTTCACAAGTTCCCACAGCACGAAGGCGCTAAACAGCGTCAGGCCTGCGGCACGCGCCGCACGCGTGAGCCTGTTCCAGTCCCGCTCGTTCACGAGGTCGAGGACGTCGACCACCCAATGCTCCGAAACGACGACCACGACGAGGATCAGCACGGCAACCCTAAGGCAGCGAGCGATTACGTCGGGCAGTTTCTCCTTGTCGCTTGCGGGCGAGTAGCCGGCGAGCTGCGAATCGAAGCGCCGCACGATCGCCTGCAGAAAGGTCTCGAAGAGCAGCAACCCGAACACCAGGTTCATGGTGAGCAGGATCGCGCCGCTAACGCCGTGACGGCCGCTCGCCGCGCCATAAGCCAGTGTCAGCGCCAATGAAAAGAAAAACCCCAGGGTGACAGACAGCCAATATTCGCCAACGAATCGGGCGACGGGAGCGGTTCGTCCCAGCCCGCCCAGCCACTGTCGCGCCGGTGAATCCATCCGGAGGACGAACATGACGAAGGCAAGAAACAGGAAGGGCACAATCAGCAGGCGGGCCGCCTCGACGGCGACGGTCGGCGTGTCCGCCGCGATGAGGGCAAGACCTAGAAGACGCAAGAGCACGAGCAGCAGCACAAATCCGGAAATGAGCCGATGGGCGCGCCGCGCCAGGTCGTCGGTGACCTCGCACAGCCGCGCCGCGCTTAGCCGGGGCCTCAGAATCACGCGGAACAGCAACACGTAGAGCCGCCAAATGAACAGGGCAGCCAGCGCCGCGACAGCGAAGCGATCCTGAAAGCTTCCCGACGTGAAAAGGCCGGTGACGACCGCACGCCCGACCAGCCAGAAGGCCAGGACTCCGGCGATGTCGAGCAACGCGAGGGCCGAGACGTAGCCGAACGACTTCGGTCCCCATTCCGGGCTCGCCCGCTGAGCCAGTGCACTGCGCCACGGCCGAAGGCTCCTGCGCAGGGACAATTCGCTACCCAGCGCGGCGGCGACACCGGCTGCCAGCAGCAGGAGGAAATGCATGCGGCCGCGCTCGCCGGCGGTCCTGCCGTCGAGCCGCTCGACAAGGCCCGCAAGGCCCCGCCAGACCGCCGGCATGGCGACGACGAGGCCAGTCGTCTGCTCCAACAAGACGTCGAAGGTGTCGGGTACATTGGAGAGGCCTTGCGGGATCGCCGGGGTTACGGTCGCCGGCCGCGCTTCCTCCTTCAGCTTCTCCAATACCGACTTGGTGATGGCGGAGACGATCGAGTCCATCTGCTCGGGCGTCATGCCAGGTGGCAATTGGGACGCGGGCTGGGCGTGCGCGGTCAAGCCGAGCGTCAACTCTAGCAGGAGCGCAAGCGCAAGATGCAGCAACCCGCTTGCCAGCTTCGTGACGGTCGTGGATGCGCCAAGCCTCACTGGACGTTTCCCGTATTCTTCCGCCATTCCGAGGGCCGCGTGCCGAATGCGGCGAGAAACCAGCGCGAGAAGGCGCTGCCGCTTGAGAAGCCCAGCGTCGCAGCCGCCTCCGCCAGACCGGCCTGCCGGTTCTGAAGCAATCGCACGGCCGCTTCGGTCCTCACGTCGTTCAGAACGGTATCGAAAGTCGTATTGTCGGCCATCAGTCGCCGATGCATCGTCCGACGATCGCATCCGAGCTGCCGGGCAATCCGATCGCTGGTGCAACGGCCGGACGACAGTTGGAGACGCAACAGATCACTGACTTTTTCACGAAACGTCGGCCCGGTACGTCCTCTCAAAGCATCCAGGTACGCACGGATCTGTTGCGCGAATGCAGGATCGGCGCCGAGTACAGGCCGCTGGAGGTCGCTCCGGGGAAAAATCAGCCCGTTATAGTTGCACCGAAAATCCACGCGGGGCCCGAGTACCCGGTGGTGCACGTCCCGCCGCGCTGGCGGGTCATGGGCGATGCACACCAGCGGGTGCCATTGCGGTCCGATCAACTGGCCAAGGACGCGGTAGAGTACCGCAAGATTGAGTTCCACGCCTTGCCGATAGGGAGTGCGACGCTTGAGATCGATATCGACGGAGATCACCGCCTGATCCTCGACCTCCTCCAGCCTGGGTCTCGCCGCTTCGTTGTGCAGGGTTATGTACCTCTGCAGCGAGTGAAAAGCGTCGCCAACCGTGGCTTCTTCGCGCAACAGAAGGCCAATCGGCCCGATGATCGAGATTTGCCGGGTTTCTGCAAGCCGGAGTCCGAACGTCTCCACTCCTGATTGACGAGCGGCCATTTCAAGGAGATCCGCTACGCTCTCGACCGGTATCCGCATGTCCGGATCGCTCAGTGCTCGCCGATCGATTCCAGCCGCTGCGACAAGGGCCTCCGGATTGAGACCGACTGACCGAGCGAGTTCCGGAAACGATGTCAGAACCGCACTGCGCATCAACTTGATCATGGACAGCGCTTCAGCCTCGCCTCTCCCCCGTCCCGGAATGTCCTCGCGCTACCGCCACCTTGTCAATTCCACCGGCTTCTCATTGCAGCTCCAGGATCCCCAATGGACGGAGCCGGACGTCTGACCTCGATCATGGACCGGCGTCCCCGGAATGCTTACCCGTTGGAGGCGGGCTCCCTCGGTGTCCCGAAATGTCTCGGCGCCTGCGCTGCGCGGTCAAACTCGACGCTCTCCCGCGCCCTAGGGTCCCGGCGCCTAACTGAGGAGGGCATGATGTATTTCACCGACGATTCACTGTTTCCGGAGAACATGCAGCCACTGATCATCACGGCCGCGCCTTTCGGGCCGGAATGGCTGCCGGGCGACGCGGATATTCCCGTGAGCTGGGACGAGCAGGTGCAGAAAGCGGTGGATTGTTACAATGCCGGCGCGGCGATGCTGCACGTCCATGTACGCGATCCCGAAACCGGCGAAGGCTCGACCAATTTCGAGCAGTACAACTATTTCATCGGACGACTGCGCCAGGCCGTGCCGAAGATGATCCTTCAGGTTGGCGGATCGATCTCCTTTGCTCCGCATACTGCTGAGGCAAAGGCCAAGTGGCTCGACTACGACACCCGCCATATGCTGACCGAACTGAATCCCAAGCCGGACTGCGTCACGATTACGACAGGAACGACGCTATGGGATGTCACACAGGCGTTCGTGCCGCACGACGTCAAGGGTACGCACCTGGACGATCCCAAGGTGCAAGCAGCCTGGAGTGGCATGGTCGTCGATTCGACACCCGCCTTCTACATCGAACACCTGAAGCGGCTGCGGGCCCATGGAATCCAGCCCTACTTCGTACCGGGACACGTGCACCAGCTCGAGATCATCGAACGGCTTATTCGCGCTGGCATCTACATGGGTCCCCTCAACGTGGCACTCTGCGGGTACGGCGGCGGCAGCCTGGGGCGCAATCCTTTCGACTGGATGGAGATGCTGCGCAGAACGCCCCACGGAGCCAGCACGGTAACGTTCTGGAGCAGCATGCGCGGCAATATCGCGATTCAGAACCTGTCGTTGATCCTCGGCACCCACATCAGGGTCGGCAACGAGGACAACCTGTGGGACATGCGCAAGCAGCGTTGGGAATCGGTCCGGCAGGTCGAATGGGCCGTCAAGATGGCCGAGCAATTCGGCCGCAAGGTCGCGACCGCCGATGAAGCGCGCTCCATGATGAAGATCGGCGAGTGGTACGACAGCGTCGAAGAAACGCTCTTCAAACTCGGCCTGCCGCCCAACCGTCCCGAAGGCTATGCCGGCTTCCTGAGCTATGAGCCGGGTGGGCGCATTCCCGGACCGGCCGGTACACGGACGACCACCACCAGCATCCTCTAGAGAAACGGGCCGCAAGGCGCGGCCTTGCATGCTCCAGGAGAGTCTCGATGAACCTCTCGAACAACGCGATCCAAGGGCCTGACGACGAGGGTCCTTGGACGGAAGCGATCAAGACCTTGCAGGCATGGGACCGATCATGGGCCGCAACCTGCTCGACCATGACGAACAATCCGTGGCGGAGCGGCATCCTGCCCCGCAAGTTCGTCGAACTGGTCGGCGTGGCCTTGAATGCGGCGTGCACCAATCTCGATCCCAGAGGAACCCGGCATCATGTTCGTGCCGCTCTGGCGGCCGGAGCGACTCGCGAAGAGATACTCATGGTGCTCAAGATGGCGTCGCTGCTGGCTATCCATGTCTGCAGCGTCGGCGCTCCGATCCTGCTCGAGGAGGCAGCCGCAGCCGGCAGGATTGCGACGGAGAAGAACGTGGCCACGACACCGGCCTGCGACAGGATGCGTGCGGCCGGCCAGTGGAACGAAGCCTGGAATCCGTTCTACAGGCTCGATCCGCAATGGACGGATGAATTCATGGCAACTGGCGTCTCGATCTATGCCACCGGCATTTTCAGCCCGAAGGAGGTCGAGTTGCTCAGCATCGCCTTCGATGCTTCCTACACACATATGTACGCCCCGGGAACCAGACGGCACATCCGGGGAGCGATGGCCGCGGGCGCGACGGTCGAGGAGATCATGGAAGTGTTGAAACTCTGCGTCGTCCAGGGAGTCCAGGCCTGCAATCTCGGCGTGCCGATCCTCGAGGAAGAGCTGGCGCGGCTGGAGGAAGGGCCATGAACGGCGAAGGGCTGCACCGGCTCAAGGAGCGCGGTCTCGACGAGATGCGCCGCTTCCTGTTGATGTTCGTCTACCTTTATGTGGTCTTCGGCCTTTTCGTACTGAACGAGAGTCTGGTCCTGTCCGAGCGACGCTTGTCCTTCGCTCCGCAGGGGTTTGCCCTGATCAATGCCGCCGTCATGGCCAAGGTCATGCTGATTGCAGAGGCCCTAAAGCTTGGCCGCCGGTTCGACCACATGCCCCTGATCTGGCCCGTGGCCTACAAGGCCGGCTTGTTCGCGCTTGTCTTCATGCTCTTCCATGCCGTCGAGCGCATAGGCCTTGGCATGGTGGCGGGCAAGAGCCTGGCCGACAGCATGCCTCACATTGGTGGCGTCACCTGGGAAGGCAAGCTGACAGTATGGGCCATCATGACCATTTCGCTACTCCCGTTCTTCGCCCTGCGCGAGATCGGGCAGATCCTGGGCGAAGGAAGGCTTTGGCAATTGATGTTCCATGCGCGTGATACACCCGCCTCGGACAGGCGGGCGGCACCCTAAAGGCCACCAGCGAGGATCTCGTCGGTGGTCGTGACCTCCTCGTACTCCCCGTCGAGCAACGCCAGCGTCAGTTGATGCACGTCCTCGGCCGGCCATAGCCGCCCTGTGAGATCGCGCTTGTCGCACGACCAGCAGGCATCGCCCGGCAAACGAACCCTGAAACCGAGATTGCCGGCCACGCGCACAGTCGCCTCGACCGAGTTCGCAAGCAGGACGCCGCAGATCACCAGCGGTGGCTTCTCGCCGCCCGCTCCGGCCATCGCCTGAAGGCCGGCCGCCAGCTCGGTGCCGATGAAGGCGCTGTGGACCTTCTTGACCACCACGAGTTCGCCGTCGCGCGGCGCCGTCAGCGGCAGGTATTCATTGCCTTCCTGCCCCGGCCGGAACGGGGAATCTGGCTTCTGGCCGTCATGCTTCACATGGACGATCGGCGCGCCGCGGCGGCGCCAGTCCGCCAGCAACCGCGCGATATTGGCCTCGGCGCCCGGGTTGTTGCGAGGGCCCCATTTGGGGTGGTTCATGGCCTTCTGCTGGTCGATCAGGATCAGAACGTCATCAGCCATGCATCACCGCACCCTTGCGCATCGCGCGCGATGGTAGTCGACTTGTCGGCAACTAAAACAGGAGGAAACGATGCAGTTCGGTTATTTCACCATGCCGTCTCATCCACCCGAGCGGTCGTTGAAGGACGGGCACGAATGGGATCTTCAGGTGATCCGCTGGCTCGACGAGCTGGGCTTCACCGAAGCGTGGATCGGCGAGCACCACACCGCCCCGTGGGAGCCGCATCCCTCGCCCGACCTGCTGGTCGCGCAGGCGTTGATGCAGACGAAGAACATCCGCCTCGGCCCCGGCGGCTTCCTTCTGCCTTACCACCACCCCGCCGAGCTCGCGAACCGGGTCGCCATGCTCGACCACATCTCGGGCGGACGTCTCAACTTCGGCGTCGCCGCCTCGGGACTGCCGAGTGACTGGGCGATGTTCAACGTCGATGGCATGTCGGGCACCAACCGCGAAATGACGCGCGAGGCGCTCGACATCATCCTGAAGCTCTGGTCGTCGACCGAGCCTTTCGACTACAAGGGCAAGTACTGGCACGTCACCAAGCCCGACACGATGTTCGGCTTCCTGAAGCCGCACATCAAACCGCTGCAGGCCCCGCACCCGCCGATCGGCGTCGCCGGCCTCTCCAAGGGCTCCGACACGCTGAAGCTCGCAGGCGAGAAGGGCTACATCCCGATGAGCCTCAACCTCAACCCTGCCTATGTGAAGAGCCACTGGGAGTCCGTCGAAGCTGGTGCAGCCAAGTCCGGCAGAACTCCGGATCGCGGCCAGTGGCGCATGGTGCGCGAGGTCTTCGTGGCCGACACCGACGAGGAAGCGATGCGCCTCTCCGTCGGCTCGCACATGGGGCGCATGATGCGGGAATACTTCCTGCCGCTGCTCTCCCAGTTCGGATTCTTCGAGTATCTGAAGCACGATCCGAACGCGGCGGACTCCGACGTGACGCCGGAATATTGCGCCAAGCACAACTGGATCGTGGGATCGCCCAGGACCGTCGTCGAGAAGATCGAGAAGATCTACGACGAGGTCGGCGGCTTCGGGCAGCTCCTGGTCTTCGGCTTCGACTATGTCGAGAATCCGAAGGCCTGGCGCCATTCGCTCGAGCTTCTGGCGAAGGAGGTGATGCCAAAGGTGCAGCATCTCAAGCCGAAAATCACGCGACTGGCCGCCGAATAACGGCACCATGAAAAAGGCCCCGGGGCGAAAGCTCCGGGGCCTTTGTCTTGTCCGCGTCAGACCGCGACGGGCACGGCCTTGCCCGTCGCCGACGCCACGCTTCCGTGGAGATGTGCAACAAGCGCGTCGTCGAGCTTGAGGCGGGCCGCCAGCATCCCGAGATAGCCCCGCTCGGCGGCGTTATCGACGTCGATGGCCAGCAGGGACGCGGCATAGATCTCGGCCGCCTCTTCCGGCGTCGCGGCGGCCCCGGCAACCGCGTCGACATCGAGCTTGGCGCGCAGCTCGTCCATCACGAAGGCCTTGTCCTCGGCGCCGAGCGGCAGCTTGTCCATCTCGGCGAAGATGCGTGCCTGCTCCTGGGCATCGACGTGCCCGTCGGCCTTGGCGGCGGCGATCATGGCGCGCAACAGATGACGCGCCAGCGTCTGCTGGCCGGCCTCGGTCGAGGGATTGAACGGCGTGCCGGTGGGGGCCGGCAGCATTGGCACCGGTGTTTGCGGAGCCTGCGTCGCCGGCGCAGCCTGCTTGCCCGCCTGCCAATCGCTATAGGCCTTGTAGGCGAGCGCACCGACGGCAGCCATGCCCCCCATCTTCAGCGCCTCGCCGCCGATCTTGCGGCCGGCTTTCGTGCCCATCACCAGCGCTGCCAGGCTGCCCGCAAGGGCCCCGCCTCCGGCACCGCGGAGAAAATCACCACCACCCTGGTTGCCGCCAACGAACTGTTCAAGCAACTGCTTCGGATCGAACATGAGGCCTCGCTTCTTTGGTCGAAAGACGCGGGTTCACTTGATGTGCGATTGTGGCAAAAGCTGGCTTTTTAAGCTTTTTTTGACAGGAACGCGGCTGCGGCGAAGCCGGCGGCGGCAATCAGCATGATGGCTGCCAGCCCCCAGAGGACCGGAGTATAGCCGCCGAAGGCTCCCCAGGCGAGCGAAGCGAGGACCGGGCCCGCGGCACGCATGACGTTGGTCGGCATCGTGAGGGCGCCGGACACGACGCCATAACCTTCCGGGCCGATGAATTCCGGCACGGCCATCCCGCGCAGGATCGTCACCAGGCCGTTGGCAACTCCGTAGACCACTGCGAACAGGATGAGCGGATAGACGTCGGTGATACCCGTCGCGAGGAATCCCATCGAGATCGGGAACGCGAAATAGATCAGCGCGCCGAGCTGGATGGTCGTGATGTGACGCTGCCCCACCATCAGCAATACCCGTCCCACGACCTGCATGGGACCGATCAGGGCGATGATCGCCATCACGACGCCGATCGGCACGCCGCGATCGTCGAGCAGCGGGATCAGGTGAAAACTCATTGCCGAAAAGGCGAGTCCATACCCCGCGAAGGCGACGACCAATCCCCAGAAGGCGGGCACCCGGATCGCGGTCGCCAGAGGGCTCCTTTTGGCGGCCCCCTCTCCCACCGGCCTGGGCGCGGCGATCGGCACGGCCTTCTCCCGTGGTCCCGGTACGATCAGCCAGTGCATGAGAGCCACGCCCAGCACGATGATCGCCATGACGTCGAGAGCCGGCCGCCATCCGATCTGCTCGATCAGGAACTGCGCGAACGGAATGCCGAACGTGCTGGCCAGCCCGCCGAGGAACGTCATCAGCAGGATCGCCTGCTTGTAGCGGGGCCCATAAACGCGCGTGATCACCGCAAAGGCGGGTTCGTACAAGGTGACGGCCTGGCAGGCGCCCAGCCCCACCCACAGCACATAGAACATCGGCAATGAGTCGATCCGGGACCACAGGAAGAGCAGCGCGGAAGCCAGCACTGAACCGCCGGTCATCAGGAGGCGACCATGCCCGCGGTCGATCCACGCGCCCACCGCGATCGAGCATAGCCCCGCCGTGAGCAGGCCTGCCGACAAGGCGCCGAACATGGCGCTGCGCGTCCAGCCGAGTTCCTGGGTCATCGGCACCACGAACAGCGGGAACGTGTAGTAGACGAGGCCCCAGGAGATGAGCTGGCCAAACGAGAGCATCCACAGGATGGTCGACGGGCGCTTTCGCCACGGTCTTCCCGCCGTCTCCTCCGCCATAATGCCGCCCGTTCTGCTCGCTTCTTTACAGGACGATGACCCTAACGCCCCGTCGGCGGCGAGGATAGACGCATGACAGAGACCAAGCGCATCAATCTTGCCCTTCAAGGCGGCGGCAGCCACGGCGCCTTCACGTGGGGCGTACTCGATGCGCTGATCGAGGATGGGAGGCTCGAGTTCGAGGCCGTCAGCGGCACCAGCGCCGGCGCCATGAACGCGGCGATCCTGCTGCAGGGCTGGGCCAAGGGCGGTCCGACCGGCGCCCGCGCCGCGCTTGCGGCCTTCTGGGGAGAGTTGGGGCGGATGTCGATCGCCAGTCCGATCCGGCGCACGCCGCTCGACCGCCTGCAGGGCAACTGGAACCTCGACGATTCACCGGGCGCCCTGTGGGCCGACCTCATCCAGCGCACCCTCACCCCATGGCAGCGCAATCCGCTGAAATTCGATCCCCTGCGCGATCTGCTGACGCGTCACTTCGACCAGGAAGCCGTCCGCGCCTGCCATCCGATCAAGGCCTTCATCGCCGCGACCAACGTGGCGACCGGCAAGGTGAGGATATTCACGCGCGAGGAGCTGTCGATCGACGCGCTGCTGGCATCGGCCTGCCTTCCCAGCATCCACGAAGCGGTCGTGATCGACGGCGAGCCCTATTGGGACGGCGGCTTCCGCGGCAATCCGCCGATCTGGCCGTTCATCTACAACAGCGAAAGCGCCGACGTGGTGATCGTGGAGGTGGACCCGCCCGGCCGCGAAGGAGTTCCGCGCTCCAATGCCGAGATCGCCGACCGGCTGAACGAGATCACGTTCGGCGGCGCGCTGATGGCCGAGATGCGCGCCATCGCCTTCGTACAGGAACTGATCGACAAGGGAGCCGTCACCGGAGCGTTCGGCGAGCGTCTCAGGAAGCTGCTGATCCACTCGATCACCGATGCCGCGACGCTCGGACCGCTCGGCGCCGTCAGCAAGTTCAACATCGAGCCCGAGTTCCTCGATCATCTCTTCCAGGCTGGCCGTGCGGCGGCAACCCGCTGGCTGGCTTCGACGTTCGATAAGGTCGGCATCGAGAACAGCATCGACATCCAGGCGCGCTTCCTGTGACATGAGCCGGAAAGAAGAGGACAAGCAAATGAAACGGCTTCTCTCGGGGATTTCCGGCCTCGCAGTACTCGCAGCCTCGCTCTCCGCGCCGGCACTGGCCTGCACGCGAACGCTCTATGTCGGCGACGGCAATCTCGTGCTCACCGGGCGGAACATGGACTGGCGGGAGGACATGTCGTCCAACCTCTGGGTCCTGCCGGCCGGCATGAAACGCAACGGGGCGGCCGGTCCGAAATCGGCAGAGTGGACTTCGAAGTACGGCAGCGTGATCGTGTCGGGCTACGAGGCTGGCAGCACCGACGGCATGAACGAGAAAGGCCTCGTCGCCAACCTCCTCTATCTTGCAGAGTCGCAATATCCCAAGCCGGTGCCGGGCAAGCCCGACATGTCCCTTTCGACCTGGCTGCAATACACGCTCGACAGCTTCGCGACGGTGACGGAGGCGGTGGAAGCGCTCAGGGCCGAGCCGTTCAACATCCACGCCCCGGCTCTCCCCAACGGCGCACCGTCGACCCTGCATCTCTCCCTTTCGGACGCCTCGGGCGATTCGGCGATCCTGGAATATGTGAACGGCAAGCTCGTGATCCATCACGGCAAGCAGTACGTCGTCATGACCAACTCGCCGATCTACGATGAGCAGCTCGCTCTCAACACCTACTGGCAGGGCATCGGCGGCCTCACCTTCCTGCCGGGCACCAACCGGGCGGCAGACCGGTTCGCCCGCGCGTCGTTCCTGCTTTCGGCGATCCCGAGGCAGAAGGACAAGAACTACCTCCAGGGGGTGCCCGGGCAGTCCTTCACCTTCCAGGCGGTCGCGAGCGTCATGAGCGTCATGCGGGCCGTCAGCGTGCCCCTCGGCATCACGACGCCCGACCAGCCGAACATCTCGTCGACGATCTGGCGCACCGTCTCGGACCAGAAAAACCTCGTCTACTATTTCGACTCGGCCACTCGTCCCAACACCTTCTGGGTGTCGTTCGACCGGCTCGACCTCAAGCCCGGCGCGCCCGTGAAGAAGCTCACCATTCAAGACGGCGAGGTTTTCTCGGGCGAGGCATCGGGCCAGTTCAAGCCGGCCGAAATCTTCAAGTTCCTTCCCGCAACTCCGTAGTGACCATGCGCATCGGCATCGATCTCGGCGGCACGAAAATCGAGGGCATCGTCCTCGCGGACGACGGCACCGAACGCGCGCGCCTGCGCGTGCCCACGCCACGCGAAACCTACGAAGCGACGCTCGAAGCCGTCGCCGGCGTAGTCTGCGAACTCGAATCGACGGTAGGCGAGGCATGCCGCATCGGCATCGGACATCCCGGAGCGATCTCGCCCGCCACGGGGCTGGTGAAGAACGCCAACTCGACCCGGCTGAACGGGCGTCCGCTCGATGTCGACCTGAAGCACCTGCTCGGCCGCGCCGACATCCGTTTCTCCAACGACGCCAACTGCTTCGCGGTCTCCGAGGCCTCGGACGGCGCGGGCGCGGGAGCTCAAATCGTCTTTGGCGTGATCCTCGGGACGGGCGTCGGCGGGGGCGTCGTCATCGATGGCAGGCCCCTTGTGGGTGCCCAGGCGATCGGCGGCGAGTGGGGACACAATGCGCTGCCCCTGCCTCGCGACGACGAGCGCCCGGGACCGCAATGCTATTGCGGCCGCAGGGGCTGCGTGGAGTCGTGGCTGAGCGGGCCGGCTTTCCAGGCCCAGTATGCCAACGCTTCGGGAAGTGAGCTGCGCGCCACCGACATCGCCGAGGCGGCCGCGCAGGGTGATGCGATCGCAGCGGATTGCTTCGCCCGCTACTGCGACCGCCTCGCCCGCTCGCTGGCCAACGTCGTCAACCTGCTCGACCCGCACGTCATCGTACTGGGCGGCGGCCTGTCGAAGATCCCGCAGCTCTACGAGCGCGTTCCCGAATTGTGGAAGGAGTACATTTTCTCCGAACGCGACACGATCGCAACGAATCTGCGCCCGCCCGTGCACGGCGACTCCAGCGGCGTCCGCGGGGCCGCGTGGCTTTGGCCTGTATAATCATGCGCTGGGAGCGCGCTACTCCAGTAGCGCGATCTTCCTCGACGGTTGCGATGACGCGCTACTGGAGTAGCGCGCCCCCGGCGAAGCCTACTTGCTGCACTCCGGCTTGGGGAGCGGCTCCAGTCGGGTGATACGATACTCGATGCCGCCGTCACCCTGCTCGTGGGTACCGTAGAGTTCGATGCCGTTGTCGAGGGTGATGCTGCTCATCTCGAAGGCCGGTTCGCCCTGCCCCTTCGACTCTGCGTCGAAGAAGCCGGCGCGGTAGTAGATCCGCATCCGGCCGTCGACGAGTTCGTCCGCGCCCTCGGGAATCTTCACGTCGGCGAGCCGCTTCGGCACCTTGCCGATGACGGCGTTGACCTGCTGTGGCGGCTTCACCTTGTCGCCGAAGAAGAACAGCGCATCGAAGCCGTTGTCGCCGGCCTTGGCGGCACGGATGGTGGCGCGCGCGATGGCGACCGGGAACAGCGTTCCCTTCGGGAGAGCCACCGTCTGTCCCGCCGGATCGGCAAAGCGGGCCTCCCCGGTGCCATCGTCGGACATGACCGCTTCGCCCTTGATCAGGCTGGTCTGCTTGCCGCCCGCCACCGATCGATGTTCGAACGTGAGTTTCCGGCCGTCCTTGCTCTCGGTCATCTGGGTCTGCTGCTCGCTCACAACGGCCGAACGCTGGCCGGAGGCTTCGAGGCGCAGCCGCTGATAGATCACATAGCCGTCGCAGGTCTGCTTCAGCTCGTAGGCGTAGGTACCCTGCGTCCCGCCGCTCGGCTTTCCGTTCTCGACCGAGCCCACGTCGTACACGGCGCGATGGGGCGCCATGTCCTGCGCCATCGCAGGGACCGCGAGGACGGCAAGTACGGCGACAGGCGCAAGCAGGCGGCGGTTCAGCATCTTGGCCTCGGCAGGGCTTGGAGTTGAACGAGACGGGAGTCCACGGCGAACTCGCCGTAGTCGAGCAACATCGAGCGGGCGATACCGTTGCCCAGCAAGTCGAGGGCCAATTCGTACTCGGGATGGGCCCCCTGGTCACCCGTCGCGAAGAAGGCGAAGCGCACGCCCCATGAGGGTTGATTGCGAAGGAGGGCCACGTCGCCCCGCACGACGGGCGCTCCCGTCTGTCGCGGCGGGCGGCCGATCACCGCGTTCACCTGGAAGGCGCCATCGAGCCGGGCTCCGTCGAACACGAGGTAGGATGCCGACTTGTCGCCGTCGCGCGCGTGGCGAAGGACGAGCGCGAGATGCGTGGTCGGGAAGAGCGTGCCGGCCGGCAACTCGAAGCTGCGCGCCTCCGGCAGGGAGAAAGATGCCCGCCCCTTGCCGCCCGGCGCGTCGAGGTCGGCGGTGCCGCGCAGCTCCTCCTCGACCTCGTCGTCCTGGATGTTGCGCACGCTGAACCTCAGGGCGAGCCCGTCCTTGGTCTCGTAGCTGGTAAAGCTCGAATCGGTCGAGAACTCGTCACCGTCGTTGCGCAGAAACTTGAGCTTGATGCGCTGCTTGACCTCCCAGCCCTCGCAGGCCTCGACAGTCTCCAGCACCATGCGCCCCGTGACCTCCACGATCCCGCTGTTGGGGCGCGCGACCGACAGCTTCATGTCGTAGGTCGCACGGTGCGGAACGAGGGGCGAGTCCTGCTGCTGCGCATCGGCGCCGTTTATCCACAGGCCCAGCAACACGAGAGCGCCGACCGCGGCGATAACGACCGCTGTTTGGACGCGAGGACGGCGAAAACTATGCGTGGTCAACTGACGATGGCTTGGGAGGCTAGGCCTTGTAGCCGGGCTGCCAAGCGTAATATCCATGCGCGCGGAATACCAGAATGATCGCCTGCGTCAGGGCTACACAGGGAGGAATTTTTCGATGAGCAAAGGCAAGCCCAGGGTCCTGGCTACCCGGCACTTCCCCCCCGACGTCGAGGCACGCCTCGCGGCAAACTTCGACGCCCAGCTCAACCCCGAGGACAGGCTCTACGACGGTGCCGCCCTGGCGAAGGCCTCCGCCGGCTTCGACGCGATCATGTGCGCCGCCGGCGACGCCCTCAACGCCGGGACGATCGCCGCCCTGTCGGACTCGGTCCGCATGATCGCCACCTTTTCGGTCGGCTACGAGCATGTCGACGTGGCCGCCGCGGCCCAGCGAAAGATCGTGGTCAGCAACACGCCGGACGTGCTGACCGACGCCACCGCCGACATCACCCTCCTCTGCCTCCTGGGCGCCGCGCGCCGGGCGCACGAGGGGGCAACCATGCTCCGGACCCATAACTGGGTGGGCTGGACGCCGACCCAGCTCATGGGCACCCACGTTACCGGCAAGCGACTTGGTATCCTCGGCATGGGCCGCATCGGCCAGGCGACCGCCGACCGCGCCCGCGCCTTCCGCATGCAGATCCACTACTCGAACCGCAGCCGGCTGGCGCCCGACCTCGAGAAAGGCGCGGTCTTCCATGCCAATCCCGACGACATGCTGCCCCATTGCGACTTCCTGTCGATCAACGCGCCGATGACGCCGGCGACCGCCAAATGGGTAAATGCCGAGCGCATCGCCAAGCTGCCCAAGGGCGCGATCGTGGTGAACACGGCGCGCGGCGGCGTGGTCGACGACGAGGCGCTGATCGCAGCACTGAAGAGCGGCCACATAGCTTCGGCCGGCCTCGACGTGTTCGACGGGGAACCGCGGATCCACCACGGCTACTACGGTCTCGAAAACGCGTTCCTGCTGCCGCACATGGGATCGGCCACGGTCGAGACGCGCAACGCCATGGGCTTCAAGGCGCTCGACAATCTCGAGGCGTATCTGCTCAGGGGGCAGTCGCCGCCGGACCTCGTAAAGGCTTCTTAGACGAGCGCTGCGCCGTCCTCGGCTTCTTCGGCTTGGAACGGGTGGTCGGCGCGGACGCCTTCACCGGCGCCGGCGCAACGGCCGGCTCGGCGCTGGCGGTCATCGGACCCTCGACGGCGGCCGGGGCCGCCGCGGGAGCCTTGTAGACGGCGGCGTCCCAGCTCGTGGCCGGGGCATTGGGCGATGGCCGAAGCGGCGCGGTATATTCCACGCCGCTTTCCGACACCGAGCGCTGCGGCTCGGTGTAGTCGGTATTGTAGGGATCCGTTCCATCGGCCCGGGCCGTACAGATCTGGCGGCCCCTGAAAATGCGCCAAACGGCGCAATCCTGCTTGGTGACGACGGATGCAAGATGATCGGTCGACGTCTTCTCCGACGTCGCCAGCAAACCACCGTCAGCCGCGTAGCTCGCCGCAGAGACCGCGACGGGCACACCGCAGGCTCCCGTCAGCAGGGCCTGCCCTGCCACCAACGGCAGGATGAGGAAAACGGAGAGCCTGAATGAGCTCATAATCTTCTTAATGAAAAGACTATAACTCATTGAGAGTACTGAACCTTTCGGATTCAGTCAATTTGCACTCCCTGTACCAGCCCTAGTCCTTCCTGGCGGGCGGCAGACGCAACCCGATGTGCAGCTCGCGCAGTTTCTCAGCAGGCACTTCGGCCGGCGCATCCATCATCAGGTCGACCGCCGACTGGTTCATCGGGAAGGTGATGATCTCGCGGATGTTCGGCTCGTCCGCCAGCAGCATGACGATGCGGTCCACGCCCGGGGCGGCGCCACCGTGCGGCGGGGCGCCGAACTTGAAGGCGTTCAGCATGCCGCCGAAGCGCGCCTCGACTTCTTCCTTGCTGTAGCCGGCAATTCCGAAGGCCTTGTACATGATCTCCGGCTTGTGGTTCCGGATCGCGCCCGAGCACAGCTCGATGCCGTTGCAGACGATGTCGTACTGCCAGGCCTTGATGGTCAGCGGATCCTGGGTCTCGAGCGCCTCGAGGCCGCCCTGGGGCATCGAGAACGGGTTGTGGCTGAAGTCGATCTTCTTCAGCTTGTCGTCGTACTCGAACATCGGAAAATCGACGACCCAGCACAGCGCGAACTGGTCCTCGTCGATCACGCCCAGTTCCTGGCCGATCTTGGTGCGCGCCTGGCCGGCGAACTTCCAGGCGGTGTCGGCCGTGTCGGCCACGAAGAACACCGAATCCCCGTCCTCGGCGCCGGTCAGCTCCTTGAGCTTGGCCAGCCGCTCGTCGGCCACGAACTTGGCGATCGGGCCCTTCCCGGCTCCGTTCTCCAGGGTGATGTAGCCGAGGCCTGGCTTGCCCTCGCCCTGCGCCCAGCTGTTCAGCTTGTCGAAGAAGCTGCGCGGCTGGCTCGCGGCCTTGGGCGCCCGGATGGCGCGCACCACGCCACCCTTGGCGACGATACCGGCGAACACCTTGAAGTCGGAGCCGGCGAAGACCTCGCCCACCTCGAAAATGCGCAGCGGGTTGCGCAGATCGGGCTTGTCCGTGCCGAACGACAGCAGCGCCTCGGCGAAGGGAATGCGCGGGAACGGGAAGGCCGAGACCTTGCGCGGCGTCTCGCGGTTGAACCCGGCGAACTCCTGGAACACGCCGCCCAGCACCGGCTCGATCGCCTCGAACACGTCTTCCTGGGTGACGAAGCTCATTTCGAAATCGAGCTGGTAGAATTCGCCCGGCGAGCGGTCGGCGCGGGCATCCTCGTCGCGGAAACAGGGCGCGATCTGGAAGTAGCGGTCGAAGCCCGACACCATCAGGAGCTGCTTGAACATCTGCGGCGCCTGCGGCAGCGCGTAGAACTTGCCGGGGTGGATGCGGCTCGGCACCAGGTACGAACGCGCCCCCTCGGGGCTGTCGGCGGTCAGGATCGGCGTCTGGAACTCGGTGAATCCCTGGTCGATCATGCGGCGGCGCAGGCTGGCGATTACCTGGCTGCGCAGCATGATGTTCTTGTGCAGCTTGTCCTTGCGCAGGTCGAGGAAGCGGTACTTGAGCCGCAATTCCTCCGGCGTCGTGTCGTTTTCCTGGTAGACCGGGATCGGCAGCGGGTCGGCCATCGACTGGACGACCAGTTCGGCAGCGTCCAGCTCGACGGCGCCGGTCGCCAGCCGGGGGTTCACGGTCGAGGCCTCGCGGGCCACCACCTTGCCGGTCACCGTGATCACGCTCTCGTTGCGCACCGCCTCGGCGGTCTTGAAGACCGGGCTCGAAACGTCCACCACCACCTGGGTCACGCCATAGTGATCGCGCAGGTCGATGAACAGCAGACCACCGTGGTCGCGCTTGCGCTGCACCCAGCCTGAAAGACGGGCCTGCTGGCCGACATGCTCGGGCCGCAACTGGCCGCACGTATGGGTTCGGTAGACTGAAGACATTACGTATTTTCCGGGTTTTGAGGCCCGGCAAAAGGCACCCAAAGCCGAGCCAAGTCAAGGGATTGGCCGCTTTCCGTTCGCGGCAACTTTGCCGGAGCCGCCGCCGGGTCTATAGATCGTCCCCAATGAAGCTCATCACAACGACCGACGAGTTGGCGGCATTCTGCAAGCCCCTCGCCGATACCGAGTTTGTCGCCGTCGACACCGAGTTCATGCGTGAGCGGACCTACTGGCCCAAGCTCTGCCTGGCCCAGGTCGCCGGCCCCGATGACGCGGCCGCGATCGACACGCTGGCCGAGGGCATCGACCTCGCCCCGCTCGACGAGCTGATGCTCAACCCCAAGGTCCTCAAGGTCTTCCACGCCGCTCGCCAGGACCTCGAAATCTTCTACCTGCGCCTCCAGAAAGTGCCCGGCCCCCTGTTCGATACCCAGGTCGCCGCCATGGTCTGCGGCCATGGCGAGGCCGCCTCCTACGAGTCGCTCGCGACCCGGCTGGCCAAGGCCAAGATCGACAAGTCGAGCCGGTTCACCGACTGGAGCCGGCGCCCGCTCAGCGAGCGCCAGATCACCTACGCCCTCTCGGACGTGACGCACCTGCGGGTGGTGTACGAGAAGCTGAAGAGGCAGCTCGACAAGACCGGCCGGTTCTCATGGATCGCCGAGGAAATGGCCGTCCTGAACGACCCGGCGACCTACCGGGCCGACCCCGAACAGGCCTGGCGCCGGCTGAAGCCGCGTGGCGCCTCGCCCCGCGTGATGGCGATCCTCAAGGAGGTCGCCGCCTGGCGCGAGCGCACCGCCCAGCGCATCGACATCCCGCGCCAGCGCCTGCTACGCGACGAACAGCTTCTCGAGATCGCCGCCCACGCGCCGAAGTCGATCGAGGAACTGGCCGCCACGCGCGGCCTCGGCCGCGGCTTCGCCGAGGGCTGGCAGGGCCGCGAACTGATGGAAGCCATCGAGCGGGCGCGCGCCTTGCCCGAATCGGAGCTGCCGGTCCGCGACAAGTCACCCGAGCAGATCCGCGCCCCCGGCGCCATCGTCGACCTGCTGCGCACCCTGCTGCGCCTGAAGGCCGAGCAGGCCGGCGTCGCCGGCCGCCTGGTGGCCAGCGCCGACGAACTCGACCGCCTGGCCGCCGGCAAGCGCGACATCGCCGCCCTCAAGGGCTGGCGCCAGGACGTGTTCGGCGGCGACGCCGTGGACCTGATCGAAGGCCGGCTTGCCCTGGCGCTCGCGGGCGACCAGCCGAAGCTCATCAGGCTCCCCGCCGAATCTTGAATCTCCTCGGCGGGATGATGCTTAGGCCGAAACAATCATCGGCCTGAGGTCGAACGCCTGCGCCGCGGTCTCGAGGCGGCGAGCCGTTACGTCGCCCAGACTTCTCTTGAGAGCCGTCGGCACCAGCAGCCGCAACTCGCGGTCGGTGCGGCGCAGCTGGAGCTGGGGCAAAAGCCCGGGCGCTCCGCCACTCAGATTGTAGGCAAGGCGCAGGCAGGCACCGAGGCGCTTGGCGTAACTGCGCGCCTTGCTGTCGGTCAGTCGCAGGGCCGTGTCGATCATCGCCGCCTTGAGGTCGCTCTTGTAGCGATAGGTGAGCGCCATCGCGAGGATCGCGCGCTCACGGTGGCTCATTCCCGGCGCCGGCAGGTGCAGCACGCGGAAATAAGCCTGGTCGGCGCGATAGTCGGGATGATCGTTCCAGGAGATGTCGCTCAGGTGGCAGGCCGCGATGCGCAGCACCCGATCGCCCGCACTTTCGTCGGCGAAGGCCGGTGTCAGCCAGTCGAAGATTTCCTGCGGCGACAGGTCGAAGCGGCGCCAGCCGACGCCCTGCTCCTCGGCGAAGGCGATCAGCGGATGCGACGCCCGCTCCGTCTCGCTCAGCCGCGAGTAGTAGAAGCCCTCGCGCAAGCCGAACGCGGAGAAGACGACGCTCCTGGGCTTCAGCGCGACCAGCAGCTTGTCGAGCGCCAGGCAGGCGAGCGGCAGCGTGTCGACACGTCGACGCGACACGCCGGGCATCTTCTCGAGCGACTTGGCACTCTGCACGGCAATGAGCCGCGCGACGGCCCGCGCCTCGTCCGCCGAAATCTCGTACTGATGGATGATGTGCAGCGGATAGCCCGCCTGCTCCATGTGCAGACGGGCGAAAGACCGCCATGCACCGCCCACGGCGTAGAAGGTCTTGCCCTGCTCCTCGCGGAGCCAGCGCACGCCGTCGATCGAATCGGCGACGATCTTGCGCGGATCTCCCTTGCCGGAGGACATGAGGCGCAGCGGCCCGACGGGAAGCGTGCTGGATGCGCCGAGGTGCCCCTTGGACATCGACACCAATTCGAGACTGCCGCCGCCCAGATCGCCCATGACGCCATCGGCGTCGGGAATGCCGCAGATCACGCCGTAACCGGAGTAACGGGCCTCGTCCTGACCGCTCACGGTGTGCGCGACGATACCGGGACGGCTCGCGAGCTGGCGCATGAAGTCCGCACCGTCGGCGGCATCGCGCACGGCAGCGGTCGCCAGCAGGTCGAGCGACGTCACCTTCATGTTGTGGGCAAGCGTGACGAAGCGGTCGATGTTCGCCAGCGCCATCTCGACGCCTTCGGGATTGAGACGCCCCGTGGCATCGAGACCGCGCGCCAGACCGCACAGGACCTTCTCGTTGAACACCGGCAGCGGCGCACGGCTTGCGCGCTCGTAGACGACCAGTCGGATCGAATTCGAGCCGACGTCGATGATGCCGACGCGGCCCTTTTCGTGAGGGCTGTGCGCGGCGGAGGCGCCTGCGATCGGGTGGCCGTCCATGCGCGACCCGTCTAGCCGAAACCGCGACGGATTACAGCGCTGGAATGGGCGCGACCCGACGCCGCTGTCCCCATCACGCGCTCACGTCAGGAACGGAGGACCAGTCGCGGGACCGCACCGCTCAACTTCAACGCACTGCCGCGCCCCGAGAGCGACGGGTTCGTCATGAAATAGTGGTGCGCGATGAAGGGCTCCTTGCCGGTCTGGGGACGGTGATAGTTACCGTCTTGTGACATGAGCCAGCTTTGGCCATCGTCCTTCAGGTTCGCGACCATGATCTGGTCGAGGACCTGCTCGTGGACGGTCGGATTCTCCACGGGGCACAGGAGTTCGACGCGGCGGTCGAGGTTGCGCGGCATCCAGTCGGCCGAGGACAGGAAGACCTTGGCCTGGAGCGACGGCAGAGCCTTGCCGTTGCCGAAGCAGATGATGCGCGCATGCTCCAGGAAGCGACCGACCATGCTCTTGACGCGGATATGTTCGCTGAGACCGGGCACGCCCGGCCGCAGGCAGCAGATGCCGCGCACCACGAGGTCGATCTGCACGCCGGCCTGCGACGCCGCGTACAGCCGATCGATCAGCGCTGGGTCGACCAGCGAGTTGAGTTTGGCCCAGATCGCGGCGGGCTTTCCCGTCCGGGCATTCGCGATCTCGGCATCGATCAGGCTGTAGAGGGTCGGCCGCAGAGTCACCGGCGCGAAAGCGATCTTCTCCATCTGCTCGGGCCGCGCATAGCCGGTCATATAATTGAACAGACGCGCGGCGTCGCGGCACATCGCCGGATCGCAGGTGAAGAACGACAGGTCCGTATAGATGCGCGCCGTGATCGGGTGATAGTTGCCGGTGCCGAAATGCACATAAGTGCGGATCGACTGCGCCTCGCGACGCACCACCATCGAAACCTTGGCGTGCGTCTTCAGGTCGATGAAGCCATAGACCACCTGCACGCCCGCGCGCTCCAGGTCGCGCGCCCAGCGGATGTTGGCTTCCTCGTCGAAGCGCGCCTTCAGCTCCACGAGCGCCGAGACGGTCTTCCCCGCTTCCGCGGCGGCGATCAGCTCTTTCACGATCGGAGAGTCGGCGCTGGTGCGGTAGAGCGTCTGCTTGATCGCCACCACGGCCGGGTCCCGCGCCGCCTGGCGCAGGAACTGCACCACGACGTCGAAGCTCTCGTAGGGATGATGGACGACGATGTCCTTGGCACGGATGGCGGCGAAGCAATCGCCGCCGAAGTCTCGGATACGCTCGGGAAAGCGCGCGTTGTAGGGCTCGAACTTCAGGTCGGCCCGGTCGTCGACGATCACCGCCTTCACGTCGACGATGTTCAGCATGCGGTCGAGATGGAAGACGTGGACGCTCTGCGTCTGCGCCGGCACTTCGAGCTGGTCGAACAGGAAGTCGCGCAGCTCGGCGGGCATCGCGCTGTTGACGGAGATCGAGATCAGGTCGCCGCGGCGCCGGCGCTTCAGCGCGCTCTCGTAAAGCAGCACCAGGTCCTCGGCCTCCTCGTTGATCTCGACGTCGCTGTCGCGGATCAGGCGGAAGAAGGCGCGCTCGATCACCTCGTAACCAGGGAACAGGCGCGGCAGGTAGATGTCGATCAGGTCTTCCAAGGGCAGGAAGCGGATGTCGCTGCCCGGCAGCCGCACGAAGCGGTCGACCTGCGGCGGCAGCGGCAGCAGCGCCATCAGGGGACGGCGATCGTCGCGCCGCTGCAGTTTCAGGATGGCCGAGAAGCCGCCGTTGGGGATGAAGGGAAACGGATGCGCCGGATCGATCGCGAGCGGCGTCAGGATCGGGAAGACCTGGTCGATGAAATAGGCATCGAGCCACGTGCGCTCCGCCTCGGTGAGTTCGCCCGAATCGAGTACCGCGATGCCCGCTTCGCGCAGGTCGTCCTGAAGGGCGGCCCAGACGTCCTGCTGCTGCGCCATCAGGATGGAGACGCGATCGAGGATAGCCGCGAGCTGCTCGGCCGGCGTCAGCCCGTCGTCGCTGAGCAGGGTCGAGCGGGTCTGCAGCATGTCGACGAGGCCGGCGACGCGCACCATGTAGAATTCATCGAGATTGGCCGCCGAGATCGACAGGAATCGCACCCGTTCCAGCAGCGGATGGCGCTTGTTCGTCGCTTCCTCGAGGACCCGCGTGTTGAACGCCAGCCACGACAGTTCCCGATTGATGAAGCGCCGGGGACTGTCGGGTGTTATTTCGAGCGAAGCCGGATCGGTGGAGCTGAGCGCGTCCATGTGGACCCCTGAGGGGCACTCTCCCTGAAATTATGCACAGGAACGGTACCGCCTCTACATGACCATGTCATGGCTTTTAACTAAGCCATTGTTCCAACTAGGTTTATTCAAATGTCCGGCGCGAAGACCATTCTCCTCCTGCGACATGCAAAATCGGCGTGGGATACAGCTCACAAGATCGATCACGATCGGCCGCTGAACCGGCGTGGCGAACGCGCGGCCAAGGCCATGGCCGACCACATTGCCGCCCACGCCCCTCGCCCCGACCTCATCCTGTGCTCCACTGCCACGCGGACTCGCCAGACCCTGATGCCGCTCGAAAAGTCTCTCGGGAGTCCCGTGCCGCGCACACTGCTGGAGAAAGGTCTCTATCTCGCGTCCGAGGATGAGTTGCTGGAGCGCTTGCAGGCTGTGCCGGAAGACACGACGACGGTGCTGCTGATCGGGCACAACGACGGCATCGGCGAACTCGCGGCCGCCCTGCCTGGCCAGGGAAAGCCGGAGGCGCTGGAGCTGCTCAGGAACAAGTATCCGACAGGCGCCCTCTCGATCCTGCGGCTCGCCCCGGGTCCCTGGATCGATCTCGCCCCCGGGACCTGCGAACTCCTGGCCTTCGTCCGGCCGCGCGACTTCGACTCGCGCTGAGGCCTCAGTAGGTGCCGGGGTACTGGCCGCCATCCATCAGGATGTTCTGGCCGGTCATGTAGCCGGCGTGAACGCTGCACAGGAAAGCGCACATCATGCCGAACTCCTCGGCTGTGCCGAAGCGGCCGGCCGGGTGCGCCTTGGCTGCCGCCGCATATTCGTCCTCGAAGCTGCGGCCAGCTTTTGCCGCGCGGGCCTTGGTCGTGCCGCGCAGGCGGTCGGTATCGAACGGGCCCGGCAGGAGACCGTTGATCGTCACGCCGTGACGGATCGTGGTACGGGCGACGCCGGCCACGAAGCCGGTGAGGCCCGAGCGCGCGCCGTTGCTGAGGCCGAGGATGTCGATCGGTGCCTTCACCGAGCTCGACGTGATGTTCACGATGCGTCCGAAGCCACGCTTCATCATGCCGTCGACGCTCGCCTTGATGAACTCGATGGGCGTCAGCATGTTGGCATCGATCGCCTTGATCCAGTCATCGCGGTTCCAGTCGCGGAAATTGCCCGGCGGCGGGCCGCCCGCGTTGTTGACGATGATGTCGGGCTCGGGACATGCGGCCAGCACCTGCTTGCGGCCGTCATCGGTGGTGACGTCGACGGCGACCGCCGTGACCTTTACGCCATACTTCTTGCGGATCTCCTCCGCCGTCGCGTCGAGCTCCGACTTGGTGCGTGCATTGATGACCAGGTCGACGCCCTCGCCCGCCAGCGCCATCGCGCAGCCCTTGCCCAGTCCCTTGCTCGCCGCACAGACGATGGCCTTGCGGCCCTTGATGCCCATATCCATTTGCGTTTCCTTTTTTTAATTCACGCGCGTCCACAGTTGCGTCTTGCCGAACATCGGCGTGCCGACGAACCCGCGCAACCGCAGCTTCCCGTCGGGTTGCAAGCTGATGTTGGCGCTGTAGGTCTTGCCGTCCTCGCCGTTGTAGACCTTGCCGTCCTCGAACGTGTTGGGCTCGTTGGACTTCTTGAAGCCCCAGATCAGCGGCATGCCGATCACCTTGCGCGTGCGCAGCGACGCGTTCTCGTTGCGATAGTCGGTGGCGGCATCGGGCGCGACCGGGGCACCGTCCGGCCCCTTGGGATTGATCAGGTTCGAAACGAAGCCGCAGATCGGGCCGCTGACGGCATCGGGACAAGGACCGATCTTGATCTGGGCCACGCCCGATTCCGAGAGCCAGGTGCCCATCACGGTTCCCTGCTGCGCCGAGGCCGCCGACGCCACGAGGCTGAGCGCCAGGGCCGTCACAACAGTCTTCATGGTCTTCTCCTTTTCACGATCCGCCGGCGAGATCCGCCAGCACGTCCGCCGCCAGGCGACGATCGATCTCGCGCCGTTCCATCAGCCCTCGCCGGTCGAGCGCCGCAACGACACGCCGCGCCGCCTCCGCCGACCGCTCCATGTGCGAGACGAGATACTGCACGACCCCCGCGCCCGCGTGCAATTGCCTGTCGGCGAGCTGCTTCAGGATGATCGACCCCAGCAGCTCGTCGTCGGGCGGCGACACCGCGACCGCCGGCGCCGCGCGCAGGCGCGAGGCGAGATCCGGCAGGGCGATGGACCAGCGCGCCGGCGGCTCCGGCGAAACGAGCAGCAGGAACCCGCGCCGCTCGCGCATGAGATTGTAGAGATGGAAGAGCCCGCGCTCGGGCGCCCGCTCCGCCTGCTCGATCACGATCGCCGGCGAGGCCGCAGCGAGGTCCGTGAGATCGGCGACGCTCTTTCCGTCGAGATCGCCGCCCGACATGACGGTCGCGCCGCTGCGCGCTGCCCAGATGCGGCCGAGATGGGTCTTGCCGCAGCCCGTCGGGCCGTTCAGCGCCAAGGCCGGCGCCGGCCAGTCCGGCCAGCGCTCGATCCAGGCCAGCGCCTCGCGATTACCGTCGGCCACCACGAAGTCCTCCCGCGTGTAGGTTGGCGGGGGAAGCGCGAGTTCCAGGGTGAGCTGGTTGGGCAACGGCCGGCTCAACCGTGTGTGCTGCCGCGATAGAGGTCGCTCTCGCGGTAGCGCGCCAGAAGGTGCCGTACGATCACGCCGAGAACCGCGGCGACCGGAACGGCGATGAGCACGCCGGTGAACCCGAACAGCGACCCACCGGCCAGCAGCGCGAACATGATCCACACAGGATGCAGGCCGACCCTGTCGCCGACCAGCTTGGGCGAGAGGAAATTGCCTTCCAGCATCTGCCCGACGAGGAACACAGCCGCGACCTTGACGACCCCCATCCAGTCCGGCGGGAACTGTGCCAGCGCCATGCCGAGCGCCATGACCGCGCCTACGAAGGTGCCGACGAAGGGAATGAACGAGATAGCGCCCGCAATCAGGCCGATGACAAGTCCGAACTGCAGTCCCACCAGCGTCAGGCCGATGCCGTAGAAAGTCCCCAGCGCGACGCAGACCAGCGCCTGGCCGCGCAGATAGCCCGCGATCGCGGCGTTCGATTCGCGCGTCAGCTCGCGGATCGTGTCGGCGTGATCGAGCGGCAGGGCGCTGTCGATCGCCGCCAGCACCTTCTCCCAGTCCCGCAGCAGGTAGAACGTCACCACCGGCGTGATGAACAGAAGGCCCAGCAGGTTTATGAGCGCAAAGCCACTCTGGGCGACGGCGCCGGCAACGCCACCGGCGACAGCGAGGCCCTTTCCGGCCCACTGCGTCGCCTCGGCCTGCAGGTCGTGCAAGCTGGGCGGATCGAACCCCAGCCTGTCGCGCAACGGTTCGATGAACGGCTGGATCTGGCCGATCGCCTTGACGATGTATTCGGGCGCGCTGGTGATCAGCTTCTGTATCTGCCCGAACAGCGGCGGCAGGATCGCCATCACCACGCCGACGCAGACGACGACCGCCAGGATCGTGACGAGAGTCGTCGCCATGGTACGCGACATCCGCGCCCGCTGCAGCCGCGCGACGACCGGGTCGAGGAAATACGCGACCACCATGCCGACGACGAAGGGCAACAGGATGTCGTTCAGCAACCACATCAGGCCCAGGAAGATCGCGGCCGCCGCGGCCCAGAAGATCCAGCGCCCCACCGTGAGGGTTTGCCCCATAAATCAGACTCCCCGATGCGCGCCTAACGCGCCTGCAATTGCCACTGTCCCGCCTCCTGGGACAGGCTGAGGCCGGCCTGGGCCAGCGTACGCTGCAGTTCCTCGGTCGTGCCGAAATAATCGAGCTTCAAGTCGGCGCGATCGGCTTCCAGCGTCTTCACCGTCACCGACTTCACGGCCGGGATGGCGCCGAGGCGCTGCCGCACCTGCACCCAGTCGCCGAGTGCCCGGATCGGCACGATCACGTCGAGCGAGTCCTGCGAGTCGCGCCGCACGGTGCCGATACTGCGCCAATCCTGGTCGGCCTTCGCATGGATCGACCTCACCGCCGCGGGCAGGTCCGCCGCACTCGCGACCGGCATGCGCGGAATCTCGCTGCGGGCTCCCGTCTGCGTGTCGTAACGCATGCCGCCGACCGTGAGGCCGCCGCCGTTCTTGTCTCCGTCTACCGTGGCCACGATGATCGTGGGCGCCCGATACCGCTCGTTGAGTCGCGCCAGGGCAGAGACGTCACCGACATAGGCCTGCTCGGCCGAGAGCGCGCCCTGATCCGTGGGATCGCCACGCAGCAGCGTGACCGGCACCGCGCTGCCCGCGCTGTCCAGTTGCTGCCAGGCCTCGCGCCAGGCGTTCCGGTCGTTCAACGGCTCGACGCCAGCCGGACCTTTCCACAGGGGGATCACCAGGGCCGGCCGGGGCACGGTCTCGACGATCCTCGCGCCGGCGCCGCCCAGGTACGATTTCACCGCATCCGGCGCAAAAACGACGTTCAGCGTGGCGATGTAGCGGCCCGGCGCCGAGCGCTCGCGCACGAATTCGACGCCACGCACCATGTTCTCGAGTTGCGCCTCGTCAATCTGCGGCAGCCGCGCACGATCTTCCGCCGACACAAGGCGGGCCACGAGCAGGCCCAGTGCCTTGCGCCGGGCTTCGCGAATTCCCTGTTGGCGCGCCTGCACGGCATCCGCACCGGTGACGTCGACCTCCACGCCCGTGACGTCGTATCCGGTCCCTCCGGGAGACTGCGCCGACGCCACGTGGGCGAGGAGGACCGCCAGGAGCGCGGCAGCAATCGTGGAAAAGACGCGGCCTATCGGCATTGCGGGGGTCCGGTTTTTAGTTATGTTCGCGGCGACCTATCTAGCATGAATGAGCCCGGCTTGAAGCCTGACGCCCCCGGCCACAATCGGCCCCCCCTCACCTACAAGGACGCCGGCGTCGACATCGACGCGGGTGACAACCTCGTCGAGCACATCAAGCCGCTCGCGAAGAGCACCAACCGCCCCGGCGTGATGGGTGGGCTGGGTGGCTTCGGCGGCCTGTTCGACCTCAAGGCGGCGGGTTTCACCGACCCGATCCTGGTCTCCGGCACCGACGGCGTCGGCACCAAGCTCAAGGTCGCCATCGAGGCCGCGGTACCCGACACGGTCGGCATCGATCTCGTCGCCATGTGCGTCAACGACATCGTCGTCCAGGGCGCCGAGCCCCTCTTCTTCCTCGACTACTATGCCAGCGGCCGCCTCGACGTGGATGTCGGCCGCCGCCTGGTCGCCGGCATTGCCGAAGGCTGCCGCCGCGCCGGTTGCGCGCTGGTCGGCGGCGAGACCGCCGAGATGCCGGGCATGTATGTCGACGGCGACTACGACCTCGCGGGCTTCACCGTCGGCGCCGCCGAGCGCAACGCGCTCCTGCCGCGTACCGACATCGCGGTCGGCGACGCCATCCTCGGCATCGCCTCCAGCGGCCCGCACTCCAACGGGTATTCGCTGGTGCGCCGCATCGTCGAGCGCAGCGGGCTGAAATATTCCGATCGCGCCCCCTTCGCCGATGCGACACTGGGCGAAGCGCTGCTGGAGCCGACGCGCATATACGTGAAGCAGCTCCTGCAGGTGATTCGCGCGACCGGCGCCATCAAGGGCCTTGCGCACATCACCGGCGGCGGCCTCCCGGGCAACGTGCCGCGCTGCCTGCCCGACGGGCTGCGCGCCCGCCTCGATGCGCGCACCTGGAACGCGCCGAGTGTCTTCAAGTGGCTCCAGCAAGTTGGTCAGGTGCCGACCGACGACATGCTGCGCACCTTCAATTGCGGCCTCGGCATGATCGTGGTGATCGCGAAGGAAGACGCGGCCCGTGTTGCCGCCGCGCTTAAGGAGACCGGCGAGACGGTGAGCGAGATCGGCGTGATCGAGAAGGCACCGACCGACGAGGCCGATTGCGTCGTCGACCATGCCGAAAGCCTATGGCGAAGCTGAGGGTCGGTGTTCTGATTTCCGGCCGGGGCAGCAACCTCGCCGCCTTGATCGAAGCGGCGCGGGCCGCGGACTATCCCGCTGAAATCGCTTGCGTCGTGAGCAACAAGGCGGACGCGCCGGGCCTCGCGATCGCCGCGGCGTCGGGTATCCCCACCACGATCGTCTCCCACAAGGACCATCCCGACCGCGAGAGCTTCGACCGCGCCGTCTCCGGCGAACTCGAACGGCAAGGCGTCGAGCTCGTCGTGCTGGCGGGCTTCATGCGCATCTTCAGCGCGTGGTTCCCGACCCGCTGGGCGGATCGGCTGATCAACATCCATCCATCGCTGTTGCCGGCCTTCAAGGGCATGCACGTGCAGCAGCAGGCGCTCGACGCCGGCGTACGGGTGAGCGGTTGCACCGCCCATCTTGTGATCCCCGATCTCGATTCGGGGCCGATCATCGCCCAGGCCGCGGTGCCGGTCCTGGCGGGCGACACTGAGGAAACGCTCTCTGCCCGCATTTTGCGCCAGGAGCACCGCCTCTACCCTCTGGTGGTCCGCTGGTTCGCCGAAGGCCGGGTCAGCATTGGGGGAGACCGCGTCACGGTCCGAGGCTTGGCATGCGACGCCATGCTGCTCTTTTCCCCAGAACCCTAGTCAGATATAAGACCGCCAACGATTTCAAACGGGGACGAGAAATGGCTGAAGCAGCGCAGGATGACTATCCGGCTCACTTGGCGACCTACACCGCTTTCAACAAGCTGGTGACGTTCGGAATTCTCTGGATCGTGCTCCTGCTCGTCTCCATGGCCATCGGCCTGGTCGGTCATCTGTCGCTGCTGGCCCTCGTGATGGGCGTCGGCGGCTCGGTCGCCCTCCTGATCGCGTTCGCCATCCTGAGCTGACGCTCCGGGGTGCATCTCACAAAAGAAAAAGCGGCCCGTTTGGGCCGCTTTTTTGTGTCCGCTGCGCTTGCGCTCAGCCGACGATCTCGGAGCCGGCGAAGAAGTACGCGATCTCGATGGCGGCGTTCTCGGGCGAGTCCGAACCGTGCACCGAGTTGGCTTCGATCGACTCGGCGAAGTCCTTGCGGATCGTGCCGGCGTCGGCGTTGGCCGGGTTGGTCGCGCCCATGATCTCGCGGTTCTTCGCGACGGCGTTCTCGCCTTCCAGGACCTGCACCACGACGGGGCCGGAGGTCATGAAGGTGCAGAGGTCGTTGAAGAACGGACGGGCCTTGTGCACGCCGTAGAACTGCTCGGCCTGCTGGCGGCTCATCTGGATGCGCTTCTGGGCGACGACGCGCAGGCCCTTCTCCTCGAACCGGGCGTTGATCTTGCCGGTCAGGTTCCGGCGGGTCGCATCCGGCTTGATGATCGAGAAAGTACGTTCGACGGCCATGAATTCCCTCTTGGAGGCAGTGATTTCAGCACTTGGGCGCGCCTTATAGACGCGGGTTTTGGGCCGGGCAAGCGCGCCCAATGAGCTTGGTTTGCGGCCAAATCGCATGGTAAATGCCCGCCGCCCATGCTCCACATCAGTGACATCTCCTTCCGCCACGGCGAGCGGGTGCTTTTCGACCGCGCTTCGGCGGCACTCTCTGACGGCTGGAAGGTCGGCCTGGTCGGCCGCAACGGCGCCGGCAAGTCGACCCTGCTGCGCCTGATCCAGCGGCAGATCGAGGCCGACAGCGGCGAGATCAACCTGATGGGCCGCACCCGCGTGGGCTCGGTCCCGCAGGACCCACCCGGCGGCGACATCACCGTGATCGACGCCGTGCTGGCGGCCGACGTCGAGCGCAGCGCGCTGCTGGCCGAGGACGAGACCTGCCAGGACGGCGTGCGCCTGGCCGAGATCCATGCGCGACTCGAGGAAATCGGCGCGGCGGCTGCACCTTCGCGCGCCGCCTCGATCCTGAACGGCCTGGGCTTCGACAACGAGAAGCAGTCCCGCCCCTGCGGCGAGTTCTCCGGCGGCTGGCGCATGCGCGTGGCGCTGGCCGGCACGCTGTTCAGCAGCCCCGATCTCCTCATCCTCGACGAACCGTCGAACCATCTCGACGTCGAGGCGATGATCTGGCTCACCGAATACCTGAAGCGCTTCCGCAACACGGTGCTGATGGTGAGTCACGATCGCGACCTGCTGAACGACGTGTGCGACCACATCGTGCACATCGACCAGCAGAAGCTCGTCGCCTACACCGGCAACTACGACTTCTTCGAGCGCACCCGCGCCGAGCGCCTCGCCAACGACGCCGCGCAGCAGGCCAAGGTCGCCGCGCAGCGCAAGCACATGCAGGCCTTCGTCGACCGCTTCAAGGCCAAGGCCAGCAAGGCCCGCCAGGCGCAGTCGCGCATGAAGATGATCGAGAAGCTCGGCCCCGTCGCCTCGGTGCCGATCGACGAGCGCATCTCGTTCAATTTCCCCTCGCCCGACATCCTCGCCTCGCCGATCGAGACGCTGGACGAGGTCTCCGTCGGCTATCCCGACGGGCCGCTGGTACTGCGCAACCTCGACCTGCGCATCGACATGGAAGACCGCATCGCGCTGCTCGGTCAGAACGGCAACGGCAAGTCGACCTTCATCCGCCTGATTTCCCAGCGGCTGGAGCCACGCGAGGGCCGCGTGAAGCGTACCCCGAAGCTGCGCGTTGGCTATTTCTCGCAGGATCAGGAAGAGAGCCTCGACTACGAGGGCACGCCGTTCGACCACATGAACCGCGCTCTGGGCCCGGGCGCCGGCGAGGCCAAGGTGCGCGCCCAGCTCGGTCGCTTCGGCTTTTCGCGCGAGCGCGCCAACCTCAAGGTCGGCGTCATGTCGGGTGGCGAGAAGACCCGCCTGTTGCTGTCGCTCGCCACCCGCAACGCCCCTCACCTGCTGCTGCTCGACGAGCCGACCAACCATCTCGACATGGATGCGCGTGCCTCGCTGGTCGACGCCATCAACGACTTCGAAGGCGCGGTCGTGCTGGTGAGCCACGACACGCATCTGGTGAAGATGGTCGCCGACGCCCTCTGGGTGGTCCAGGGCGGCACGGTAAAGCCATTCGACGGCGACATCGACGAGTACCAGGCCAAGCTCCTCAAGGAGCGTGGCGCCCGTCCGCCCAAGGCCGAGAAGCCCGCCGATGCCGGCAGCAAGAAGGACCAGCGCAAGGCCGCCGCGGACAACCGCACCAACAAAGCGCCGCTCAAGAAGGCCGTCGACAGCGCGGAGAAGATGCTGGCCCGCCTGACCGAGCAGCTCAACGGCGTGCTCGCCAGGCTTGGCGATCCGGCGATCTATGCCGGGCCGGGCAATGTCGTGACGGACCTGCAGAAGGAAAAGGCCCGTCTCGAGCGAGAGGTCGAGAACGCCGAGAAGCGCTGGATGACAGCGCAGGAGGCGCTGGAAGCCGCCGCCTGACGCCTCCCCCTCCGTCGACGCCGTTACTCGGCGACGGCCGGATAGGCGGGCTTCGGGGCGCTGCTGTGCCGGATCAGCATCACCATGCCGGCGTTGAACGTATAGAGGCCGACGGCGATCCAGAAGATGACGGCCGGCAGGCCGCTGTTCATCAGGAAGCCGAACAGCGGCGGTGCCAGGAACGAGCCGATGTCGAGGCCCGAATAGACGAAGCCGAACACCTTGCCCGACGCGCCAGGCGGCGTGGCATTCCGCACGATCATGTCGCGCGAGGGATTGGTGATGCCGCCCGCGGCGCCGGCCAGCGCCAGCAGGACCGGCAGCAGGCTAGGTGGCACAGTCTGGGTAGCGATGGGCACCGTAAGGCACGCCGCCGCCAGTAGCCCGAATGCGGCCACGAGATCGTGCCGGCGCACGCGGTCGGCGAAGTAGCCACCGACCAGGATGCCGGCAGCCGAGCCCACGATGAAAACGATCAGGCAGAAGGCGGCATAGTTCTCGGTGACGCCGAACATGCCGCTCCAGGCCGGCACGGCGAACTGCTGGATGCCCACAGTGTTGGCCGCAATCAGCGCAAAATAGGCAAGGCAGAGCAGCAGCGCCGGCTGCAGGAACAACGCCAGCCCGGGCTTCGCCCCCGGCTGGGCGGCCGCCGCCCGTACCTTCACGCGATGATCGACCAGTTCCTCACGGTGGATGAAGACCAGTCCTGACAGGATGATGCCGGGCAATGCACCGATCAGCGCCGCCCCGACCCAGCCGAACATGCTGTCGAGGAAGTACATGACCGGCGCCGCGGCCCAGCCCAGCGATCCGCCAAGACCATGGATGCTGAAGGCGCGGCCGAGACGGTTCTGGTTCACCGACGAATTGAGCAACGCGAAGTCGGCGGGATGGAAGACGGAATTGCCCAGGCCCGCGATCACCGCGATGCAGGCGAAGCCCACGAAGGAATGCGCGACCGATATGCAGGCGAGGCCCAGGCCCACGACGAGCAGGCCGGCCGCGAGGATCGGCCGGGCGCCGAACCGGTCGACCGCGAAGCCGGCCGCGGTCTGCGCGATCCCGGAGACGCCGTAGAACATGCCGGCCAGCAGGCCGACATCGGCGTAGCTCAGCCCAACTTCCTGGCGGACGATCAGGAGCATCGTCGCGAAAGCGAGCTGATAATAATGGCTGGCGCCGTGAGCGACGCCGATCAGGCTGATCACCCTGAAATCGTGCTGAAGCGATGGCGTGGCGGTTGCGGCGGACATGAGCACCTCGTCCGGCGATCATAGGCGATCCGCATCGCGAACGTCGGTGGATTTGCGCGGGGGAGCCATGCGTGATGACGGGCTGCGGCGGCCCTTGTAGTGTCCCCGCCGGCAAGAGGGAGAAACGCATCATGAAGCGCTGGAAGCATCGCCCCGAGGGATCGACGTGGGGAGACTGGGGCGACGACGATCAGCTCGGCCGCCTGAACCTGATCACCCCGAAGAAGGTGCTGGAGGGCATCGCCGAGGTGAAGGAAGGTCTTTCGTTCTGCCTCAGCCTGCCGCTCGACTTCCCCGGCGGCAACGTTCTGAACCCGCGCCGCCTGCCGCCGGTCCTCTCGCCGACCGGCGACGAGAATGGCTGGCGCTTCAATTTCCTGACCAACAGCATCAACCCGCTGTTCGCCGACGTGGCGAGCGACGACCGCGTGATCCTCACCCTCCAGTATTCGACGCAGTGGGACACGCTGGCCCATGTCGGCGGCCTGTTCGATGCAGACGGCGACGGCGTGCCCGAGCCGCTCTACTACAACGGCTTCAAGCCCGGCTCCGACGTGGTCGGTCCGCAGCCCGACGCCGGCCGCGACGGCTGCGGCCATCTCAGCTACGCGCACAAGCTCGGCGTCGAGAACATGGCGGCCAAGGCGATCCAGGGCCGCGCGGTGCTGGTCGACCTCGAAAAGCACTACGGCCGCGACCACAAGTATGTGAGCTACGACGACTTCAAGCGCGTCCTCGATGCCGACAAGGTTGTCGTGGAGCCGGGTGACATGCTGCTCCTCTATACCGGCTTCACCGACGAGATCATGAAGATGAACAAGAACGTCGACCCGGCGCGCGCGCACGCGATGTGCTGCGTGCTCGACGGCCGAGACAAGCGCCTGCTGCAGTGGATCACCGACAGCCAGATCTCGGCATTGATCGCCGACAATTACGGCGTCGAGGCGGTGCCCGCGCGGCCCGGGCCGGAGGACGCCGAGCATCCGTCGCTGCCGATCCACAATCACTGCCTGTTCAAGCTGGGGCTGAACCTCGGCGAGATTTGGTGGCTGAAGGACCTGGCGCTGTGGCTGCGCGACAGGAAGCGTTCGCGCTTCCTGCTGACGGCGCCGCCGCTGCGCCTGCCGGGCGCCGTCGGCTCGCCCGCGACTCCCGTCGCCACGGTCTGAGATCGATCGCCGCGATGTCGTTCCTGTCACTCGTCGCCCAAGGACTGAAGGCGGAACGCTTTGCGCTGCTCGACATCGGCTGCTCCGGCGGCCTCGATCCGAAATGGCGTGCCTTCGGCGACAGGCTGAAGGCGCTGGGCATCGACGCCAGTGCCAGCGAATGCCGGCGCCTCACGGCGGCCGAGCGCAATCCTGAAGTGTCCTACGTGGCGGCCTTCGTCAGTCCCAGCGCCGACAAGCCGGTCGACCTTTCGGCCGGACCGGCCGCCCCGCTCATCATGAAGATGCGCGACCGCATGAGCTTCATGCGCACCCGCGAGATCCGCGACGCCCGGCTTCAGACGGCATCGGCCGAGGAGCAGCTCCGGCACAATGCGTGGGAGCTGACCGGCCTCGCGGATCCGAACAAGCCGGTGGTGGTTCCCGATCTTCTCGCCGAGCGCGGCTGGAGCGATCTCGACTACATGAAGATCGATACCGACGGCATCGACTGGCAGATCCTGCAGAGCTTCGAGGGCCGCCTGCCCAAAAACCTTCTGGCCGTGCAGATGGAAGTGAACTTCGTGGGCGACGGCTCGCCCGACGAGCACTCCTTCCACAACACCGACCGCTTCATGCGCCGCCACGGCTTCGACCTGTTCCGGCTCGACGTCCGCAACTACTCCTGCCGCGCGCTGCCCGCCCGCTACATCTGGCCGACGCCGGCCGAGACTCATTCCGGCCGCCCCTTCCAGGGCGAAGCCTACTACGCGATCGATTTGCCGGGTCCCGATCGTGAGAGCCGGCTTGCGAATTTGAGTGGAGAGAAGATCGCCAAGCTGGCAGCGATCCTGTCGGCCTGGGACGTGCCCGACGCCGCCGCCGAGATCCTGCTTGGTGCCCGGAGGAAGCTCGAGGCGGTCATGCCCGTCGACCGCGGCCTCGACCTCCTCGCCGCCCAGGCACAAGGCGATCGCGCCCGGCCGCTCGACTATCGGAGCTACATGGCTCGATTCGAATCCGATCCGCCGGATTTCTATCGTCCCGAGGGACCGATCCCGCTGCGTGAGCGTCTCGCTGCCGCCTGGCGCGCTTACCTGAGGCCGCGCGACAGCCGTTAGCTACGCCTTCTTCTCCCAGCCACCCGAGTCCGTTTGCTGCCAATAGGCGACGGCATGGCCCGCGGTCTTGTATTCCTTCCAGCGCTCGCGGGCGTCGGCGACGGCCGTGTCGTCCCTGCCATCGAACAGCTCGAAGCAGCGCTTGTAGTCGCCGACCTTCTCCGACTTAGCCCGGTCGGCGACGAACAGGAAGGCCGCGCCGTTCGGGTTCTCGTCGAGATGCGTCAGCCAGATGGGCTGGCGGTCGGCTTCGCCGTCGCGTGCCGCGCCGTGCGGCAGAAAGCCGTTGGGATCGTAGGTCCAGAGATGGGTGTTCAGCGCGTCCACCCGCTCCATGGATCCCAGCAACACGACCGCCCGCTCTCCGGCCTGCAAGGTCTTGGACAGGAGGCGCGGCAGCGTGTCTTCCAGCGACGATCGGGTCAGGTGATAGAAATTGACCTCGGTCGCCATTGGCGGATCAGCGCTCGTAGTTCTCGGCAATCAGCCGGTCGAGCAGGCGCACGCCATAGGCGGTAGCGCCCTTTGGCGTGGTGACGTCGCCCTTGCCCGACCAGGCCGTGCCCGCGATGTCGATGTGGGCCCAGGCCACGCCGTCCTGCACGAAGCGTTGCAGGAACTGCGCCGCCGTGATCGAGCCGCCGTCGCGGCCGCCGCCGACGTTCCTCATGTCGGCGATTTCCGAGTCGATCAGCTTGTCGTACTTGGGGCCGAGCGGCATGCGCCACAGCTTCTCGCCGATCGCCGAGCCCGCCGCGCGCAGGCGGTTGGAGAGCTGCGTGTTGTTGCAGAAGAGGCCCGCGCGCTCGTGGCCCAGCGCCACGATGATCGCGCCGGTCAGGGTCGAGAGTTCCACCATCGCCTGCGGCTTGAACTTCTCCTGCGCGTACCACATGGCGTCGCACAGGATCAGGCGGCCTTCGGCGTCGGTATTGATGACCTCGACCGTCTGGCCCGACATCGACTTCACGACGTCGCCCGGACGCTGGGCGTTGCCGTCGGGCATGTTCTCGACGAGGGCGCACACGGCCACGACATTCGCCTTGGCCTTGCGGCCGGCGATCAACCGCATTGCGCCGGTCACGGCGCCGGCGCCGCCCATGTCCCACTTCATGTCTTCCATGCCGCCGGCCGGCTTCAGCGAGATGCCGCCGGTATCGAAGCACACGCCCTTACCGATCAGCGCCACCGGCGCCTGCCCCTTCGGGCCGTTCATCCAGGTCATGACGAGGAGCTGCGAATCGCGCCCGCTTCCCTGTCCGACCGCGAGCAGCGTTTCCATGCCGAGCTTCTTCATCTCGGCTTCACCGAGAACCTCGACCTTCACGCCGAGCTTGGTCAGCTCCTTGGCGCGGCGGGCGAACTCAACCGGGTAGAGGACGTTCGGCGGCTCGCTCACCAGGTCGCGCGTCAGGAAGACGGCATCGACCACGGGCTCGAGCTGGCTATAGGCCTTCCGCGCATCCGCGGGCCCGGCCAGGACGACCGTGAGGTGCTGCAGCGACAGCTTCTGCTCGGGCTTGTCCTTGGTCTTGTACTTGTCGAAGCGATAGCAGCGCAGACGGACGCCCAGCGCGATATGAGCCGCGATCTGGCCCGGCGTCAGGCGGCTGCCCTTCACGGGATCCACGACCACCGTGACCGCCGTGTGTCCCGCCGCATTGGCCTCGGCCGCGATCACCCCGCCCAACCCTTCGGCCGCCCGGGCATCCAGTTCCTTGCCCTTGCCGACACCCAGCAACAGAAGACGTGCAATATCACCGGAATGACCGAGAACGGTCAGGGTCTGGCCCTTGGCGCCGGTGAACCGGCCGCCCTCGAAGGAGCGGGCGACGGCTCCACCGGCCGCTGCGTCGACCGACTGGGCAGTCGCCAGGAGCTGTTTGTCGGCTCCCACGAACACCGCGACATTGCCCCCGAAGGCCTTCGGAAAGGCCGAAAATTCCACTTTCATCCAGTTTCCCTGCCCTAAGCGCCTGATCGGCGGCGATTTTTCGCCCCTGCGACGGGTGCGCGCAAGCGGTGTTTGCCCTACAGGACCCTGCAAAATCGGGGTGGCATCCGGCCGCCAGCACCAGTATCAGTACCGGCCCTCAAAACGGACATGGAAATGACCACAGCAACTTTGCCTCGCGTCTCGGTCGTCGGTCTCGGCAAGCTCGGTGCCCCGCTGGCGGCGGTGCTCGCCAGCCGCGGCTTCTCGGTGATCGGCCTGGATGTGAACAAGACGTTCGTCGACGCGATGAACGCCGGCAAGATGCCCATCGTCGAGCCGCAGCTCAATGAGCTGATCGCCGCCAACAAGGAGCGCCTGTCGGCGACCATGGACGCCAACGAGGCGATCCAGAAGAGCGACGCCAGTTTCGTGATCGTGCCGACCCCGTCGGACAGCACCGGCTTCTTCTCCAACCGTTTCGTTCTCCAGGCCATGGAGACGCTCGGCAAGGCGCTACGCAACAAGAAGGGTTACCACATGGTCGTCATCACCTCGACGGTGATGCCGGGCACCATGGCGGCGGAGATCGCCCCCGCTCTCGAGGCCGCGTCGGGCCGCAAGATCGGGCCGGAACTCGGCCTCTGCTACAATCCGGAATTCATCGCGCTGGGCAGCGTCGTGCGCGACATGCTCTTCCCCGACTCGATCCTGGTCGGCCAGAGCGACCCCAAGGCCGGCGACATGCTTGCCACCATCTACCTGCAGATGTGCGAGAAGAAGCCGCCGGTGCAGCGCATGAACTGGGTGAGCGCGGAGCTGACCAAGATCTCGGTCAACACCTACGTCACGACCAAGATCTCCTACGCCAACATGCTGGCCGACATCTGCGACCGCCTCCCGGGCGCAGACGTCGACGTCGTGACCAAGGCGCTGGGCGCCGACACGCGCATCGGCTCGAAGTACCTCAAGGGTGCGATGGGCTATGGCGGCCCCTGCTTCCCGCGCGACAACGTCGCGTTTGCAGCACTCGCCCGCAAGCTTGGCGCCCGCGCCGACGTGGCGGAGGCGACCGACCGCATCAACAATTTCCAGATCGAGCGCCTGTCGAACCTCGTTGCGAAGTTCGCCAAGGCCGGCACGCGCATCGCGCTGCTCGGCCTGTCCTACAAGCCGCAGACGCCCGTCGTGGAGGAAAGCCACAGCGTCAAGCTCGCCGCAAATCTCGCCGACGCGGGATATGTTGTCGTCGTGCACGACCCGTTGGCGCAGGACGCGGCCCTCGCCGTGCTCGGCGACAAGGTGGTGGGTGCCTCCTCGCTCGAGAGCGCGGTGCGCGAATGCGACCTGCTGATCGTCGGTACCGGCTGGCCGGAATACAAGGAGATCGACCCGGCGTGGTGCAAGCGGGAGGGCCAGCGCCTCACGGTCCTGGACCTGTGGCGCACCCTGCCCGCCGAGAAGTTCGAGGCGGTTGCAGACGTGCTGTACCTCGGCTCCGGCCGCTAGAGACACCTGGACCTGCTCCAGATGCAAAAGCCCGCGCTTTCGCGGGCTTTTTCATGCCTGACGTTGGCAGCAAAAAACGAATCTGGCACAGACGAACCATGCCGACGCCACTCTTCCCTCCCATGACCACGAAGCCGAGCTGGCAGGTGTCGGACGATACGGGCCAAGCCGGCATTGCGCTCGACGCGATCCTGATCGGGTGCCTGTCCTTCTGCGGGCTCATCGCTCTGATCCTCTGGTACGACAACGCGCAAGGCATCACGGGGAACGGCGTCTTCAAGGCATTGCAGCTGAAGCCATGGGCGCAGACGCCGGCCACCGCGTCGCTCGACCCTTCCAACTACCTTTACTTCCCGATCGTCGGGCGCCTTTGCGCTCTACTCGATTTAGCCGGCATCTACCCGGGCGACCCGCGCCGGCAGATGACCGTCGTCCACGCCGCCAGCGCCGCAGCCTGCCTGTCGACGATGTACCTTTTCGTGCGGCATCTGACCCGCGACCGAACGATCGCCTGGCTCGCTGCCCTGTTTCATCTCGCCGGCGGCTTCTTCCTCAATCTCGCGATCAGCAACGAAGACATCATGCCGTCCTACACGCTGATGTTCGTCGCGATGGCCGTTGCCGGCATGTGGTTCACCCGGCCGAGCGTCCGGCGCGTTGTCATCGTGGCCGTGCTCTTCACGCTTGCCTGGCTGTTCGAGTGGCGGCTGATGTTTCCCACCCTGCCGGCCATGGTGCTGGCGCTCGCGCTCGCCCCCGGCCGCCCCATGGCGCGAGTCGGTTGGATTGCGACATTCCTGATGAGCTGTCTGGGCGTCGTGGCGCTCCTTCAGCTGCTGTGGGGCGGCCAGCCTGGAAATCCATACCGGTTAATCGATCTAATCTGGACTGCGAAGGGTGTTGAGAGCGGCTGGGCGGGTTTCACCGCGGCCAAGTGGTGGTTCCTGTGGGTCGGCATCAGTGAAACACTTCTGGGAGGTCGCAATGTCGGCGAACTGGCCTCGCTGCCGCTCTACGCGCCCGAAATGACGGTGGCGGCGCTCGTCATCCTGGCGCTCGCGGCCGGCGTCCTGCTGCTTTTCTGGCGCAACCGGCTCGCACCGCAGACCCGTATCCTGGTGGCCATCTTCGGCGGAACCTTTGCCGCCGGCGAGGTGATGAACGTCTATTCCCAGCCACAGGACCCTCAGATGCAGATCAACGTCATGCTCTGGCTGACGATCGCGGCAGCCTTGATCACGGCTCATGCCGCTCGTTCGCAGCGGCGCGCGGCGCTGCTTGCCTTCGGCTGCGTGTCGGCGGGAATCCTCGCCTACAATGTCCATGCGCTTGCCGCGACGCGCGGGGAGGACACGCTATGGCGAAACACACTCCAGCGCGTGGAGGAGCATGTCCCTCCGGCCAAGAGCTTCCTGCTGGTGCACGGTTTCGAAAGCCTGGTTTCCCAGACCTATTATCACTGGAATGGAGACTGGAAGTTCTTCGACACGCTCGGGCCGGCGCCCACGCCGGGCACGAAGTTCAAGGTTCTGGCTCTGGTCAGCGGCGCTGTGAACCGGCCCCGCCTGACCGGCCCCGAACTGGCCGCGGAGCTCGAACAGCAGATTTTGCAGGCAATGGCCCTCGGTTACGACGTGGTCGCCGTCGATCTCTGGAACTGGAGCCGCGACAAGATGGAATCGTCGCTTTCGACGGTCGCCGACAGAAGCAAGTCCGACGCCCTCTACGACATGCTCCACACACGATTCAACGGCACCCCCGTTTATGACGATCCGGTTGCAGGCCCGTTCGTGCGTCTGACCCCCGTCGCCGGTCCCCGGTAGCATTTTACGCACCGGCCACCGCCCTTGGCACTTCCGCCCACGCTGTGGCAGAAACCCTAAATCTTGGGGAAACAGACACTTACGCGAATCGACGGCCGGCCGGGCACCGTGCCTGCCTGGTGGTACGACAGGCCAGCTCTCGTCGACCTGGCCATCCTCTTTCTCGCCTCTCTGGCAGGCCTGGTCTGGCTAGTCGGCTGGCTGGACAATCCGCAGGCTCTGACCAGCAACGGCGTCTTCAAGGCGATGACGGTCCGCGACTGGCTGGCCGACTACGTCAAGACGCCTCTCGACCCCTCCAATTTCCACTACTACCCGTTCGTCGCCTTCCTCTGTCATCTGCTCGACCTGACCGGCGTCCAGACCGGCGATCCGCGCCGGCAGATCGCGCTCATCAACTGTCTCTTCGGCGCCTTAAGCCTCTGCATCGTCTACCTGATGGTGCGCGCCGTCACAGGCCGCCGCGACGTGGCGTGGGCCGCGGCAGCCTTCCACCTGGGCGGCGCCTTCTTCCTCAACCTGTCGATCAGCAACGAAGACATCATCCCGTCCTACACGTTCCTCCTCGGCTCGATGGCCCTCGCCGCCGTATGGTTCGTCAATCCGACTCCCACACGCATCGCCATCGTCGCCGTCGTATTCGCCCTCTCCTGGCTGTTCGAATGGCGTCTGATGTTTCCAACGCTGCCGGCCCTGCTGGTGGCCGTCACACTGGCGCCCGCTCCGATCTGGAAGAGGTGCCTGCGCGTCGTGGTCTTCCTGGCCGCCATGGTCGGCACCGCGGAGATCGCGATGCAGCTCTGGGGGCCGCACAACGGCAACGTCGGCACCGTGCGGGACCTCCTCTGGACAGGAAAGGCGGTCGAGTCAGGTTGGGCGGGCTTCGCCAGCCGCAAGCTCGTTTTCCTCTGGGTCGGCATCACCGAATATCTTCTCGGAGGCAAGAACCTGGGCGATCTCGCGTATCTCAGCGCCCTCAGGACGGAAATCCTCGTTGCGACCGTTTTCATCGCTCTTGTCGCGATCGGATGGCTGACCCTGCTCCGGAGAGACGTCGGCTCACTGAATGCGCGCGTCCTGGCAGCAGTCTTCGGCGTGAACTTCCTGGCCGGCGAATTCTTCAATGCTTACTCGCAGCCGCAGGACCCGCAAATGCAGATCAACGTGATGATCTGGCTGACGGTGGCCTGGGCGGCCATCGTCGCGGCTGCCACCCGCAGATACGGCCCGGCCGTGCCTCGTATCGCCATCGTGCTGGCCGCCGCCCTGGTGTCCTACAACATCTACAGGATGGCCCCCGCCCGGGGGGCCGATGGACAGTGGCGGGCCGCCTTGTCCAATGTCGAACGACACGCCGATCCCGCGCGCACGGTCTTTCTGGTGCACGGATTTGAACCGTTCGTCTCTGAGACCTTCTATGAGTGGCGCGGCGATTGGAATTACTTTCCCAAGCTGGGCCCCGCTCCATCGCCCAAGCCGAAGATCAAGCTCCTCGCCTTCGTGAACGGTCCGATCCATCAGCCAGGCGCAAGCGGCGAGGAGCTCGCCGCCGAACTCAGCCGCCAAATCGGCCATGCCATGGATCTCGGCTACGAAGTCGTCGCGGACTATGTGTGGGAGCTTTCGGAGGCGAATTTCACCTCGTACTTGGCGACGGTCGCCGACTCGTCGAAGGCCTCGACGATCTACAGGACGCTGCACGTGAAGTTCATCGGGACGCCGTTTTTCGTCGACCCGGTCGCCGGCGCCTTCTTTCGCCTAAGACGTGCGGATTGAGGCCGCTATATGGCCTGCGCTGGCTCTGCTAGGCTGCACCGTCGAAGCCATTCATAGACTTGGAATGACATGAGCACTGCGTTCGCCGCTTACCTTGCCGGAAGCCTTTCCTCGGAACGTTTCACCTTCATCGATATCGGCTGTTCCGGCGGAATCGATCCCGCCTGGCGCATCTTCGGCGACCGGCTGCGGTCGCTCGCATTCGACGCCAGCCTCGACGAGTGCGAGCGGCTGACCAGGGAAGAGACACATCCCGATGTCAGATACATGGGCGGATTCGTCGGCCTGAGTGCGGACCATCCTTTCACACGTGCAGCGGCGGGAAAGCCGCCGCAGGTCCGCAATCCCTTCGCGCGAACCAGCGCCGCGCGGGCGTATCACCTGAAAAAAGAACGGATGGCCACGGCCACGCTCAAGGAGAAGCTCCACGTCAACGCCTGGAATCTGACGAAGCTCGGCGACCCCACGAAGCCGATCATCGTCCCGGATGTTCTCGCGAGTCTCGGCTGGACCGACATCGACCTTCTCAAGATTGACATCGATGGCCCGGACTTCCACGTCCTGCATTCCTTCGATGACAAGTTCGACAGGTTGAACGTCCTAGCCGCCCGCGTTGAGGTGAATCTGTGCGGGGGCACGGACCCGACCGAGCACACATTCCACAATACCGACCGCTTCATGCGCGACCGCGGCTTCGAACTGCTCGCGCTCGATGTGCGCAATTATTCGATGGCCGCACTCCCCTCGCCTTTCGCCATCACCTCGCCAGCGCAAACGCTGACGGGACGGCCATTCCAGGCCGAAGCCTTCTATGCGCGCGATCCGGCCGGTCCGGACTGGCGGCACATGGCCGACACAATTGGCGCGGAGAAGCTGGGCAAGCTGGCGGCCATTTTCTCGGTTTGGGGCCAGCCAGATGCTGCCGCCGAACTCCTGACGCTGTTCCGCGACAGGCTCGCCACCGTCATCGATGTCGATCTCGGCCTCGAACTGCTCGCCGGCCAAGCCCAGCTTGGCCGCGACAAAGCCGACAACTACACCAGCTACATTGCCGCGTTCGAGGCCGACGCCCCGTCCTTCTATCCGCCGCCGAACTAGAGAGCGCGGCGTCCGCGGAAGCGCAGGACCTTGCCGCGAAGGCTGGGATCGATACGCGGCAGCCCGGCGAGGACCTGGCTGCAGAAGGGATTGATGTTGGCACCGACATAGTCGGTGAAGAGCGGCCAGAACTTGTTGTAGATCACGTTCACGCCGACGAAGCGGCGCGGCGTCCGGCGATTGGGCGGTCGCGTTTCGGCCTCCGATGCGGCCGCCTGCTTGAACAGACGAGATATGACCTTGAGACGCTTGGTATCGACTGGCCCGGCGTGCCGGCCCGCCCGGACGGGCTCGTCGGCTCGCTGGGTCGCCAGGCCGAACTCGAAGACGAACATGTCCGTCTTCGGCAGAAGCGTTTCGAAACTGTCCCGCTCGACGCCGTCCAGGTCCGTCGGAAGGCCCTCGCACTCCGTCGGGATGAGGATCTTGCCGGTGAAACCCATCGCCTTCCACGCGACGGCGAACCGGCTCACGAACTCGGCACGCGCCGCAACGAGCATCACCGACGTCGAACGCGGAAAAGTCAGCATCTGATCGCACACGAACGGCAGAGTATGCGGAATGTCATAGGTGAGATCGTCGTAGAGATGCCATTCGAGGCTGGTCGACGAGTAGGAAACCTCGGCGGGTTTGATGGCCGCGTCCAACCCGGCGGTGAAACGCTGATAGGACGTCTCCCGATCGAGCCTGATCTCCTCGATCTCCACATCGGGCCAGCCCCAGTTCTCGGCCTGGGAGGCGATGTAGGGAGTCGCCACGTCCCAGATATACTGGTCCTGGTTGTTCATGCGGGTCTGGCGGCCCTTGTTGTTGGCCGCCGCGACGCGGGTGTGGTCGCAGTGATAGCCGAATACCTTGTCGATCAGCGTGTCGACGCGGCCACGATAGAGGGCAAGGCGCGCCGCCAGGTTGGAATCGCAGTGCCACCCCAGAAGCATCGACTCGTCGAAGCCATGGATCTCGAACATGTCCTCGCGCAGCGCCGCCTGGAAATCGCCCAGCGCGTCGTACTTCATCGGCATGAAGTTATGGACGACCTGGTTCAGGTGGTAGCGAACCGACCAGTCGCGCAGCTTGGCGAGATTGCCCGCCGGATCGCGACGGTCGAAGGCCGCCTCCCAGAGCATCTCCGGCAGCTCGAATCGCGGGATCTGGTAGAAGCCGTCGGGAACGCCGCCCAGGATATCGCTGAGCGATTCACTCTCGACACGCGGCACCAGCAGCATGTCGGTGTTGGTATAGAGGATCCAACGGTTCTTCGGATTCGACCGCCGGAGCGCCACGTTGCGCGACTGCGATTCCAGCGCGACCAGATGGGTCTTCGACTTCAGATGGGCGTGCTGCTCGGGGCGAATCCTGAGAATCCGCATCACCTTCTTGGTCTTTTCCGTCAGCGTGTCGTGGATCGCCTCGGGAAAGGTCGGATGATCGTCCGGCGTGTTGTAGTCGACGAACAGGATCTCGTCGTCCGGATCCGACATGACCTCGGAAATCGCGTTGAAACTGATCGCGGCGCGCTTGTGGAGATTGTAGCCGTGGGTGTCGTTGCGGCCGTAGAGGATGACGGAAAACATGCTACCTCACGCGACGGGCGATGGGCTTGACGTTGAACTTCAGGACGCACGCGCTAGTTCGTTGCGCGCGGCGGCATACTCGACGAGATCGAGGGGGCCCTGCTCGACGACTTCCTGCCAGCGCGAGCGAGCCACAGCAGGGTCGATGGCGGACTTGAGGACGGCCATCTGGAAGAGCGCTTCCGCCCGACGCCCGGTCGTATCGGCCTGGGCCAGCACGGCGTCTTCCGTAGCCGCGCCGGCCTGCAGGGCGAGCAGCATCTCGGGCCATCCGTGCTGGTCGGCGACGGTTCCGGCCATCGCCGGCCGGCCCGTCCTTGTCCTCGCCGTGTTCAGATACAGCTTCCAGTACGGGTCACTGGGATCGGCCTGGCTCACGGCCTCCAGATGGGGAATGGCGGCCTCGTAGTCAGCAAGGCGAAGCGCCAGATAGGCACAGGCTGCCGGACGGCCACTTGCGATCTCGAGCTGCAGCCGCCAATCGGCGTTGGCCTCGGCGACCTTACCAAGGGCCATATGCACGATACCGCGCGTGCTCAATGCCCCGGCGTCCCTCGGGCGGGCGGCCAAGACCTGATCGAGCAATTCGAGTGCGTCCTGATGACGACCGAGCGCCACCAAGGCCTCCGCCTTCAAAGCAAGGACTTCCGGCAGGCCGGGTCGAAGCTTTAGCGCACGGTCGTAATCCGCCAGCGCGCGCCCGGCGTCGCCCTGGGCCAGATACGCATTTCCCCGCGCGATCAGGGGCAGGACGTTGCGCCGCAGCGATTGCCGGGCCGAGCTATAGGAGATGATCTCCGAAATGTAGGGGCCACGCTGACGGGCATAGAACGGCCGGTCCGGCGGCGCCGGACGATTGCGGGCGCGCGACAGCCGCGCGGCATCGTATCGGGCGCGGGCAAGGCTTTCCTGCCCCGTCAGGTCGAGCATCGCGCCCTCGGCTTCGAGGGCGTCGGCGAAGTCCGGATCGAGGGCCGCCGCGTCGGCGAACATGCTGGCCGCAAGCGGGATGTTTCCCGTGCGGGCGACGATGCGAGCGCGCAGATAGAGGGCCCGAGCCTTGCTGAGTTCGATCGAGAGCGGCTTTTCGTCCCCCTCTCCCGACCGAACGCTGCGACGCAGAGAGTCGCGCAAAGAGCCTGACAGGCGTTCCAGCAAAGACAATTCGGTCACTTTTGGTGAATTCCCAAACCGCCGGCCGCTCCTCCAACTGCCATCCATCGCAGCCGGGGCCAGGAATTTGGCTCATCCGTGCGACAACGCAGCCGGTCATAGCAAGCAGGCGGGATTACGTTTGGCATTTGACGACTCGGTCGGCTAACTCACGGCAAAAGAGGCGTCAAGCGAGTGTTCCCTTCTCGTCGGCCGGGATACCCTGCCAACCGGCTCCAGCCTGTCGAAAGACCACCCGAAGCGGTCAAACCAAGGTCCGGAACCCTATTGTAGTCGCTTCTTCTATGCTACGCCCTGCCGGCTTAAGCCAGTGCCCAAGCGCCCGATCGGCGGTTTCCAGCCTCAAAAAGTTGCCAGCGGACCAGCGACCCGAACAAATGACGAAAAGAGCGTTTCTGACAGGCGCCTCCGGCCAGGCTGGCTCATATTTGGCTGAATTTCTACTGGCGAAAGGATATGATGTTCACGCGATCGTGAGGCGAAGCTCGGTTTTCACCTCCCATCGTATCGATCACATCCTAAATCACCCTAATTTTCATACGTATTTGGGGGATCTGACTGATTCCAGCAACCTGCACCGGCTGCTGGGCCGTATCGAACCCGAAGAAATCTACAACCACGCGGCCCAGTCTCACGTTGCTGTCTCCTTCGAGGTGCCGGAGTACACGGCCGAGGTCGACGCGATCGGCTGCCTGCGCCTGCTGGATGCGATCAAGGATCTCGGCATGAAGCCGCGCTTCTACCAGGCCTCGACCTCCGAACTGTTCGGGGGCGAGATCGGCACCCAGCCGCAGAGCGAGCAGACGAAGTTCCATCCCCGCTCCCCTTACGCCGCCGCGAAGCTCTACTCCTACTGGGTCACGACCAACTACCGGGAAGCCTACGGCCTGTTCGCCTGCAACGGCATCCTCTTCAATCACGAGTCTCCCCGCCTTGGCGAAACCTTCGTCACCAAGAAGATTACCAAGGCCGCCGCCCGTATCGCACAGGGCCGCCAGAAGCAGCTCGTGCTCGGCAACCTCGAGGCCAAGCGCGACTGGGGCTACGCAAAGGATTATGTCGAGGCGATGTGGCTGATGCTGCAGCAAGAGGTGCCCGACGACTATGTCATCGCCACCGGCGAGGTCCATTCTGTGCGGGACTTCGTCACCATGGCGTTCGGCGTCACCGGCATCGAGTTGGAGTGGCGCGGTGAGGGCGCTTCCGAGCAGGCACTTGATGCCCGCACCGGCGAAGTCAGGGTCGTCGTCGACCCCAAATATTATCGTCCCGCCGAAGTCGACTATCTGCAGGGCGATGCCTCCAAGGCGCGCCGCATCCTGGGCTGGGAGCCGAAGACTAGCCTCCAGGACCTGGTCCGGTTGATGGTCGAGTACGACCTGAAGCATGATGGCTACAGCGGTGAGCACGGATGATCCTCGTGCTCGGCGCAACCGGCTTTCTCGGCAAGCGCGTCATCCGCCAACTCGAAGCCCGGAAGCGCGGCTTCACCGCAACGTCCCTCTCGGCCGGCGTCGACCTTCGCGACCGCGCGCAAACGCTGGCACTCTTCGAAGAGGTCAAGCCGGCCCACGTCCTTAACTGCTCGGCCTATGTCGGCGGGATCCAGTTCGGCCTTAAGCATCAGGCGGAGATGTTCCGCAACAACCTCCTGATGACTATCAACCTTCTCGAGGCCGCCACGACTGCGAAGGTCAGACGCGTGGTCAATCCGATCTCGAACTGCGCCTATCCCGGCGAAGCGACCCTCTTCAGAGAGGACGAATTCTGGGACGGGCCACTGCACGACTCGGTGATGACCTACGGCTTCGTCCGCAAGGCGTCCTGGGTCGGTTCATGGGCCTATGCCCACCAATACGGCCTCGACGTCGTAAACCTCATCCTGTCCAACATGTACGGGCCCGAGGATCACTTCGAGGCCGAGCGCTCGCACGCTCTGGGCGCCCTGATCATGAAGTTCGCCGATGCGAAGGCGACAGGCGCGCCGGAGGTCGTCGTCTGGGGATCTGGCAAACCGGTGCGCGAGTGGCTACACGTCGATGACGGTGCCGAGGCGATGATCCGGGCGATCGACGCGCCGGCCACGACCGACATCGTCAATATTGGCGTCGGCAAGGGCATATCGATCCTTGAGCTCGCCGAAACGATCGCCGATGCCGTTGGCTACAAGGGCAGGATCGTACTGGACCCCTCCAAGCCCGATGGCGCCCCATTCAAGACCGTCGATGGCTCGAACGGGGCCCGCCTGCTGGGCTGGAGCCCGACGCGCGGGCTACGACAGGGAATCAAGGACACCGTCGCCTGGTATGTCGGGCAAGGAGCTGCGCAATGAGCATCGTCGAGATCAAGGAAGGTGACCTGGTGCTCGCGCGCCACATCCCCGCCGATGCAGCCTGGAATGGCGGCCTCAAGTTCTTCTCTCACGACGGTGATTTCATCCAGGTCGGCACCTGGGGCTATCCCTCTGGCACGCTGCTGAAGGCACACATCCACAACGAAGTGCCGCGTCAGGTCTTCTGGACCCAGGAAGTGCTGTACGTCCGCAAAGGGGCGATCAAAGCTTCCGTCTACAACACCGAGGAGAAGAAGGTCGCCGAGCTGGTCATCAGCACCGGCGACGTCGCCATCCTGCTGCGCGGCGGACACGGCTACGAGATCCTCGAGGACGGCACCGAGGTCCTCGAAGTGAAGAACGGCCCTTATGTCGGTGCGGACAGGGACCGCAGGCGGTTGTGAGCGGAAATATCTTCTTCGATGAGGCGTCGCTGGCCCATCGCGGCAAGAACGTCATCATCGGCAAGACGGTCCGCATCCGCTATCCCGAGCTCGTCCGGCTGGGCGACAACGTCATCATCGACGACTTCACCTACATCTCGACCGCCCTGGAGTGCGCCGACTACGTCCACATCTCCGCCGGCGCCAAGCTGATCGGCGGGCGGCAGGCCACGGTTCGCTTCGGACAGTTCTCGACCCTGGCGCCGAACGTCGTGATGGCGGCCGGCAGCGACGACTACGTCGCCGGCATCGCGACGCCGCTGGTACCTCGCCATGTCAAAGGCGCGGTCGAGGTTGGCGACATCACCCTGGGACGACACTGCATCGTCGGCGCCAATTCGACCGTTCTGCCCAACGTCACGTTCGGCGACGGTGCCTGTCTCGGCGCACAGTCGCTGGCGAAGAAGAATCTCGAGGCCTGGACGCTTTACGCCGGTGTGCCGGCGCGCAAGCTGCGCGACCGCGACGAGAACGCAATCCTCGCCCTCGAAGAACAGTTCTGGAAGGAAGTCGGGAATGGTTGACCATTTCATAATGCAGATGCGCCCGCTCTTCGGCAAGGAAGAGAAGAAGGCGATCTGCGACTACATGGATGAAGACGGCTTCATCACCGAGTTCAAGCGGACAGCGCAGTTCGAGCGGATGATCGCCGACTATACCGGCGCGAAGCATTGCATCGTCGTCAACAACGGCACGATCAGCCTGACGCTCGCGGCCATGGCGGTGGGAGTCGTCGCCGGCGACGAGGTCATCGTCCCCAACTACACGATGATCGCCAGCCCGAACGCAGTGAAGATGTTCGGCGCCGTCCCGGTATTCGTCGACGTCGAGCCGGGCACGCTGTGCCTCGACATCGAATTGGTGAAGAAGGCGGTCACGCCGAAGACCAAGGCGATCATGCTGGTGTCGGCGAACGGCCGGCCGCCCTCGTCCGGCATCGCCGCCTTCGAGGCGCTGGCCAAGGAAAAGGGCATCGAGCTGATCGAGGACGCCGCGCAGTCGCTCGGCTCCTACTTCGCTGACGGCCGCCATGTCGGCCGCGCCGGCAGGGTCGGCAGCTTCTCCTTCTCCTCACCCAAGATCGTGTCCACCGGCCAGGGCGGCGCCCTGATCACCGACGACGACGAGATCGCCCACCGCCTGCGCCGCCTCAAGGACTTCGGTCGCTCGGGCGGCGGTAACGACATCCACGACTCCATCGGCTTCAACTTCAAGTTCACGGAGCTGCAGGCCTGCATCGGCATCGAGCAGATGCGCAAGGTACCGGCCCGCGTGATCCGAAAGAAGGAGATATGGAAGCGCTACCAGAAGAAGCTCGCCGGCATCCCCGGCGTCTCGCTCTTCCCGCACGACCTCGCACTGACGGCGCCCTGGTTCATCGACGTCCGTGTCGAGCGACGCGAGGGGCTGATCGACTACCTGAAGCAGCGCAACGTCGGCACGCGCGTGATGTATCCCCCGATCACACGACAGGTCGCCTACAACCTCCCCGGAGACTATCCGGTGTCGGAGGATATCGGCCGACGCGGCCTCTGGTTGCCCTCCGCGGTCCAGTTGTCGGACGAGGAGATCGACCACGTCTGTGACGCGATCCGCGACTTCTACGAGGGTCCGAAGAACCGCTGAAGCCGGTACTTCACGCGGCCGTAGAGCCCGCGGGAGATCTCCTTCCGCGGTGAGGGCCGGAAGCGGCCGAACAGCCGCGCCTCGCGAATCTTCAGTCGGACCGGCGGCCCGTTGCCGCGGAACCGGCCGAACCGCACCGCCTTGCTTTCGGGCGGCATCTCCAGCCAGATCCCAACGGGCTCCTTGCCGGCGCTGACAAGGGTCGGCGGGCGGTGGGTCTGGTCGACCGCCTCGACGACGAGATCGCCCTGGAGGACGTCGAGCGACAGGAAGATCCAGCGCCGCTCCGAAGTCTTCGGCGGCAGCAGCTTGTCGGGCAGGCTGAGCGCCGCGACGTTGTCCACGACGCCTTTGGCGCCTTCTATGACGCCCGACTCGTCCCGGCTCGCGATCGGCGCGACCCAGATCCAGTCGAGTGGCAGCTTCCCGATCTCACTGGCGCCCTCGGCCGGCTCCTGGTCGTTCCGCCCGGCATGCAGCACCACCAGGCCGGCCCGCACCTTCTCCGCCCGAGCCGACGCTTCTCTGTCGAGTGCCGGCGCCGGTGCGTTCGCGGTGCCCACGCCGACATGCCAGATGCGGTCGCCGTCCCTCTTCCACGCAAAGCCGCCCAGGCCCCATTCGTCGGGATTGAGGTAAGGCAGGCCGACCTCGGTCACGTAGGACTGGCTGTCATAGGCGCCGCTGGCATTCACGTAGGACTGCGTATGGCTGATGTGGAAGATGCGACCCAGCAGTTCGCAATCCATCCCGGCATCCATGCAGGTCCAGCACAGGCGCGAGTCGAGATGCAGCTTCGAGAAGTCGATGGCCTCGTCGAAGCCGCGCAGGCCGGTCATGGTCGCCCGGTCCATCATCAGGAAGTCGCCGGACGCATTGGTGTAGGGCGGCCGATCGTAGGGCGACTCCGAGCAGGTGTCGACGGACACGATATTGGCCGGGTCCTCGATCTCGGCGGGTGTCGCCGAGGTGAAGTCGATGTCGGCACGGATGTTGACGCGCTCCGCGCGGTAGAGCCGGTTCGCGACCAGCCCTGCGCGAGCGATGCGATCCGCCAGGGCACGACCGAAGAAACAGTCGCCGCCCGTGACGATCTGGTAGTCCGCCTCGCTCGTCCTCACCGCCGCGTTGATCGCGGGGTTGAGCATGATCGGCATCGGCCCCCGGCAGATCGCCTTGTGGACTTCCGGCGCCACGACCACGCAGCGCACATAGGGGAAGCGATCGACCAGAATCGGCGCCAGCAGCGGCCGGTTTGCCGGCGGATTCCATTCGACGAAGGCGACGCGGAACTCGTAGCCGTCGCGCGTCAGCATCGCGCGATTGTAGGAAATGGCGGCGAGCAGCTTCTCCGTCCATTGCGGCTCGTAGTCGTCGTTGCGGCCGAGGATGATCGCCTCGATGACGGTCATGGGAAGCCTCTGCTACTTCGTCAGCAGATAGTAGGCTGTGTTGCCCGAGGCGAAGAGCGTGGAGAATTCCGGCGGCAGGCTCTCGATCTCGGCATCGCTCACGACGTCCCGGGGCGAGAAGCTCTTTACCTTGAAGCCGACATGGGAAAAGATGCGCTCGAGCATGCTGCGGCTCGGCATCAGCGCGAACTCGCCGTCGAAGCAGCATTTGTATTTCGACGAATCGGCGAGCACCATGATCGCCTCGTCGCTGTCGACGATGTGCGAATGAACGACCGCCCCTTCCTTCACCAGGTTGAACAGCGCCTGCGCGCCGCCGACCGGATCGAGCAGGTGATAGAAGAGCCCGGAACAAAAACCGATGTCGAACGGCTCTGGCGACTTGAAGCCGTGCAGGCCGCTCAACTCGAAGCGAATGTCGCGAACCGCCTTGACGTCCGAACATTGCTGAAGGAACCGGGCCTGCTCGATCGACGGTGCGTCGATGTCGACCCCGACCATCCGCCCGCCCTGCTGCGCCATCTCCATCGTGTGGAAACCCGACGCGCATGCCACGTCGACGATCCTCTTGCCGCTTATGTCGCCGAAGCCCGTCTTGAGAAGATGGAACATGATCTTCTGGTTGAGCCGGTGCATCGGCATGATGCCGTCGATCGTCGCCTCGACCCTGGCGCCCCCTCCGAGGTCGTAGGAATAGTGCCAGTAGTCCCAGGTGCCGGCCTTGAGACGGCGAAACTCCGCAGCGTCGCCAGTGTACAGGAGAGCGACCGCATGCACGGCACCAAGCGCCCGGCTCCCGTCGGCGGCCGCATTTCGAACCATCAGGACAGGGCGCCCCGCAGGCTTTTCCAGAAGAACGCGCACCTTCCCCCGAAAGGGAGCGGCGAGCGTGACCTTGCCACCGCACTCGCCATGGCTCTTCAGGTCCATGCACTCGACGCGAACGATGCCCGACTTGATCTCGACATCTGCTTCCACGACCTTCGGCAACTTCTGCCAAAATCCCGAAAGCGGCAGCGCGAACCCATAGTCCCATTGCTTCGAGGCAATCTCGAATTCCAGGGCGTTCCCCGTTGCATTCGCACGAGTGTCCTTGAACACCTCGAAGCTCGACAGGCTGACTTCACGCATTTTTCACTAACACTTTCCGTTATGCTGGCCTTTAACCCACCTTGCGGAAATAGCCCCCGGGCGTCGAAGTGAAGGGAAACTTCTTCAACTGAGGCCTGTTGGCGCCGAAATAGTCGTCGAAAGCCGCGCTCTCGCCCGGAAATCCATCCATGCCGTACTCGTCGAGCAAGACGATGCCGCCCGGTGAGACGAGCGGGTAGAGATGACGAAGCGCCGCCAGGGTCGGATCGTAAAGATCCATATCCAGATGCAGGAGCGAAATCCGGATACCGGGATTTGCTTTCACGTATTCCGGAATGCTGACCGAGGCGTCTCCCTTGACGAGTTCGACCCGCTTCACCCGCGGCACCATCGAATCGCGCTGGGTAATCTCGACGAGCTTCTGCAAGGTGGGCAGGAAATCGCTGGAGTTCCAACCGCCGACGACCTTCCCCCTCTTCTCGTTCGGAAGGCCATCCTTCTCCGCGAGATTGACGAATCCCTCAAACGTATCGAACCCGATCACCCTCTTGAGCGAGTCGGCGGGGCAAAGCACTTCGATCAACTTGACGAACGTCAACAAGGACATGCCCTTGAAAACACCGCATTCGACGATGTGCCCGGGGATATCCATCACCTCATTGAATATCTGCACATGTGAGAGAAACTTCCCGAAGTTCACCCGGCGCAGAAACAGCATGAAGTTCTCGATGACATCTTCCTGGCCGATGCCACCCTCCGTGATCACCTTGACGGTGTCCTCCCAGATCTTGGCGTCGAAACCGGTGCTCGCGCCCATGCGAGTCGGATCAGCCTTAAAATCGGTCATTGCACGTATTCCGGGTAAGAAGAGCTGAACGAATCATTGAGATAGAGTCCTTCCGGATAGTTCCGCTCGATGCTCTCCGATGCGAGGACATCGTCGAAGCGGAGCTGCAGATTGAGCCGTGGCCGATCGGTGGTATTCAACTCGCTTCGGTGCACCAGAAGCGTGCTGAACAACAAGGCCTGCCCGGCCTTGACGCTCGCCGATTCGAACTGATGACGGGCTGCGATCTCATCCGCGTTGGCTATGCTGAAGGATTTGGCCCCGCTCCCAGGTGATTTCTCCTCACGGACGGGCAGAACACCCCACTTGTGACTTCCCTTGATCCAGGAAGGCGGTCCTTGACGCAAGTCGGTATCGAACAGTGGCAACCAAAGCGTCACCCCGTTCAAGCTACCCTGGATGTACGGAAAGTCCTGGTGGATCGGCAGCAAGAACCGCTCCTCCTCCGGCAGGTCTATGCGCACGTTGACGAAAGTGCAGCAAGAAACGAGGTTGGTCCCCATTACGGACTGAGCAAGCCCGACAAACCAGGGATGGCAAGCCAACTGACGTGCCGCAGGAAAGCGACGCGAAATCTTGTAGAGCTTGCCTACGGCCCTCCGATCCAGTTTGGCCAGCCGCACGATCGCATCCGGAAAATCCTCGGTTTCCCCGACCGCGCGCGAAACGGACGCGACCCATTCGCTCATTTCACGGATCATCTTTCGGCGCAGCTCATCAACGTCGGATGGCAGGTCGACAAGACAGATACCATCCCGTTCGTAATCTGAAAGTTGCCCTTCCAGGAGCCCACCCTCATTACCGCCGAAGTTCATAAGTATCCTCCGACTTCAGGAGTGAGGTCACCACAAGTTGGATGGATCGACAAGCAAACCCTTTCCTGGCTTCCCATTGCCATCAACTCGCGGCGATGCCTGCTTAAGAGGCTGCCTTTGCGCCGGTAAATGCACGTTCCCGATTACGCGGATGATCAACCTTCACGACCCCGGACCTGACCCGAAGATTGTCCTTTCCATTGTCGGTGAAAAGAACCGGGCTCAGTTGGTGGGTTACGCAGAAGGAGAAGAAAGCGTTCGACCAGTCGATGTCGTCGACCACGACTGTCGCCCCAGCGCCCAATCGAGGCCACGCCGCGTCGAGTTCGGCCGTCAGGAAGTCCATCGAATGGTCGCTGTCATGCAGGTAGAGATCGAACGTCTCCCGCCGCGTTGGTATCACTTCGAGGCTGTTGCCCTCGACGAAATCCCAATGCTGCTTGAGATAATCCGGAATTATGAAGCCTGGCTTGAGCGTGGACTGGTAAAGTTCGGAGTCGCCAACCAGCGGATGGCGCAGCGCCGTGCCGGCAGACACGCCCGCGCGGATCGCCGAATCCGGCAGGTCAATCGACACGAGGCGCCCCTTCCCGTTGCGATGAAGGCCCGCGAGCAGGAATGACGTATTGCCACCGTAGTAGACCCCGGTTTCAAGAACCGCTTCCGGCTTGAGGTGACGGACCAACACATAGATCAGGATGCGCTCGAAGGCGAACCAGTCGGCCGAGTCGATCTTATCGCGCGCGAAGATGGCTTTGGTGAAGCCGTATTCCTCTCGCACCTTCGTCAGCCTCGCATTGATGCCGGCCAGAAACTGCCCGTCTTCCAGAATCTCGTCGTAGTAGCCACGCAGGATATCCGGCCCTACCGCCAGGTAGTCGGCGAGCCGGTCGAGGTTCCAGAGGTTGCACTTGCGGGTGTCGATGATGTCCATGTCTCACCCTTGGCGCGGCGATCCGGCCAGCCGGTCCAGGATGCCCGCCGCATCGAGCGAAAAGAGCCGGTGATAGAAGTCCGAAGACTGACCGACTTTCAATGAATATCCATTGGGAGCGACAGGCTCCACGGTGAGGCCAAGGCCCTGCTCGACCGCCAGCTGGCAGACGGAGGCATAGAGGCCCGTTGCTGGAAAATGATCCTCTACGACCAGGACGCGCCCGTGCCCTGCGAGCAAGGGGGAGAGCTTCGCGGCGTCGAGGGAATGGATCTTGTTCATCACCAGCACCCCCAACTCGGGGCGCTGCTGGCGAGCCTTCAGGCACTCCTGCACCAGGCTGCCGTACGAAACCAGCAGGGGCGCACCCGGCTGGCCTTCGAGGTAGTGGAAGTCGCCGTCGGCGCCGGGAATGGACGGCGTGCCCTTGGCGATGCGGATATAGGCCGAATTCTCGCGCGCGATGACCAGGTCCAGAGCCTTTTCCGCGAACTCCACCGAGGAAGTGGCATAGACGTCGATGCCGGGCAGGCCTTTCAGCATGCCCCATTCGTCGACGATGTGGTGCGTTGGTCCGAGCGGCGCATTGTCGAAGCCCGCGGACGTGCCGAGCAGGATGACCTTGTTCTCGTGCAGCACGACGTCGTCGCGGATCTGCTCCAGGCAGCGATGGATCAGGAAATTCGAGATCGTGTAGACGACCGGCAGGAAACCCAGGTTGCACAGGCCGCCGGCGACGCCGATCAGGTTCTGCTCGGCAATGCCCACGTTGAGGAAGCGCTTCGGGAAGGCCTCCTCGATCGGCTCGACGAGGTTGATGCCCATGTCGCCGGTCAGGAAGAACAGCCGCTCGTCCGTCTTCATGCGGGCAAGAAGCGCGTTGAGGATCTTGCCTCTCACGACACGTCTCCCTTCAGCGCCGCAACGGCTTGGTCGTAGGTTTCCTTGTTCAGGGAGCGGTAGTGCCAGATGGGCTGGTTCTCGGCGAAAGGCACGCCCTTGCCCTTGGTCGTGTTGGCGACGATGACGCTCGGTTTGTCGCCCGCCCGGATCGTGGCGATCGCGCTGGTCAGGGCCGCGAGGTCATGGCCGTCGATGTCGTGCACGGCGAATCCAAAGCCGCGAAAGCGGTCCGCGAGAGGCTCGAGGTTGATGACTTCCTTAGTCGCCTTGATGCTCGAAATGCGGTTGTTGTCGACGATCGGGATGAGCCGGTGGAGCTTCTGGTGATGGGCCAGCATCAACGCCTCCCAGACCGCTCCTTCCTGGATTTCGCCGTCGCCCATCACGCAGAAGACGAGCGCATCGTCGAAGCCCTTCGAGCGCAGGCCGAGCGCCGCACCGACCGCCACGGGCAGTCCATGGCCCAGCGCGCCGGTCGAATGCTCGACGCCAGGCACGGCGTGGCTCACATGGCCGGCCAGTTCGCTGCCGTTCTTGTGATAGGTCGCGATGGTCGCGGCATCGAGCAAGTCGAAATGGTGCATGACAGAATAGGTGCAAGCGGCGCCGTGGCCCTTGCTCACGAACACGCGGTCGCGGCCGTTCTCGCCACGCCGGATTGCACCGACGTCGCAGGCGCCGTAGGCCGCAATCAGGATCTCGACCATCGACATCGACGTGCCGAGATGGCTGGCCTGTCCTTCGAACAGGATCTTCAGGATCGTGCGGCGAACGTCCGCCGGATCGGGAAGGTTGGGACGCGCCGTCATCGAACTACTTCTCTCCTTCCCGGAAATATTCGAGCAACTCCGCAACCCCGTCCTGAAGGGAAATCTGCGGCGCCCAGCGAAGCTCGCGCTTCACCCTGTCGTTCACCGGGTTCCTGATGCTGATCGCCGAAGCGTCGCGCTCGGCCACCTGGAGCTGCTTGCCGAGCCGGCTCCGCGCCGCCTCGATCACGTCGCCCAGGGTCACGAGTCTGTCGCCGGCCAGATTGAAGATCTCGAAGCCCTTGCGTCCCAGCGCGGCGGTGATGCCCGAGGCGATGTCGCGCACGTGGATGAAGCGGCGCGCGGTGGCGAGGCTGCCGACCGTCACCGTGTCGCTCGTCCGCGCCGTGTTCACCAGCGCCTCGACCGCCGACCAGTTGGCCTTGCGCGGACCGTAGACGATCCCGAAACGAAGCACCGTGCCGCCCTCCAGGCCGCGCCGCACTGCCACGTTGAGCGCCATCTCGCCGGCGAGCTTGGTCGCGGCATATTCGTTCCGCACGGCTGCCGGATCAATCACCGTCTCTTCCGATTGGACCGCGTCGTTGGCGACGTCGCCGTACACCCATTCCGACGAGGCGAAGACGACCTGGCGGGCGTTGCGCTTGCGCGCTGCCATGAGCAGGTTGGCCGTGCCGGTCACGTTGACGTCGAAGGCCAGCCGCGGATCGGCCGCGCAATCGGGTTCGCGGGAGATCGCCGCGAGGTGGATCATCGCATCCATCTCCGGCAGCCGGTCGGCCAGCGCCGGATCGCGGATGTCGGCAGCGATGCTGTTCGCACCAGAGGGAGCCAGCGAGTCGACGCCGAAGACCTCATGTCCCTGCGCCGCGAGCGTCGTCTCGAGAACCTTGCCGATGAAGCTCTGCGAGCCGGTGATGACGACTTTCATTTTCAATCCACGCTTTACGCTTTCACCCGGCGCAGGAAGCCGCCGGGCGAGGACGTGATGTCCATCCGCTCGTAGTAGGGGTCGACGATGAACTCGGGATGCTTGGCCAGGAACTGGTCGATCGCCTGGAGCGGATGATCGTCGGCCCAGTCCGGCCGCGCCGCGGGGATATCCCCGACATACGCCTGCGCCCCGTCCATGGCCACGATGTAGCTGCCCGGCGTCACCATCGGTGCATAGGCTTCCAGCTCCGCCGCCACATGGGCCGCGGTGTGGTTGGAATCGAGCGTGACGAGCACCCGCTTGGCGTCACCCACCGAGGCACGAACCCTGTCCACGATCGCCGGATCGATTGAGCTTCCCTCGATCAGCTCCATCCGGCGACGCAGCGGATGCGCGTCGATGATCTCGCGATTGTGCTTGCGGATGTCGACGTCGATGCCGATCACCCGCCCCTCGCCGATCAGTTCGAGAATGGAGGCCGACAATACCAGCGAACCGCCATGGGCGATGCCGGTCTCGACGACCACGTCGGGCCGCACGTTCCAGAGGAGCTCCTGCATCGCCACGATGTCTTCGGGGAGCTGGATGATCTGGACGCCCATCCAGCGCGGCTCGTAGACGCGGCGGTTGTGCGCGGAGACCTTGAGCCACAGCGCGGCGAGCAGCTCGCGGCCTTCCGGAGAATAGAGATCGCAGGCAATCTCTTCACCGTCCCGGCGCAGGACGATCTGCGAGTTCGGCGGCGCGTGTACGGACTTCATTGCAGGATCTTCACTTCGGGGACCGGCAAGATGAACTTTCCTCCGCGACTTCTATACTCGGCCTGTTGCCGGACGATTTCGTCGACGAAATTCCAGGCCAGCACGAGCAGGTAGTCCGGCTGGTCCTCGAGGATTCGTTCTGCCGGCACGACCGGTATGTGGCTGTCGGGCGTATAGCGGCCCTGCTTGAGCGGGCTGCGGTCGGCAATCCATTCGAGGTCGCCGGAGTTCACGCCGGCGAAAGTGAGAAGCGTGCTACCCTTGGCAGGGGCGCCGTATCCGGCAACCTTCTTCCCCTTGCCCTTCAACTCGTCGAGCGTGCTGCGAAGCTGCTGCCGGACCTGATGGGCCTGCTCGGCCAGCTTATCGAGCGGTGCGCGCTCCGGCACGCCATACTCGCGCTCCTGCGCGAGTTGCGCCGTGACGGCGGCCGATACCGGACGCGCGCCCTTGCGCTGGATGAAGGCCCGCAACTGCCCGTGATGGATCGGCAGACGCCTGCAGTCGACGACCTCGAAGCCGCGCGGATTGAACAGCTTCTGCATCGCGTCGAGCGACCAGTAGGAAACATGCTCGTGGTAGATCGTGTCGAAGGCGGCCTGGTCGAGGAGATCCAGCAGGTAGTGCGCCTCGACGACGAACACGCCGTCGCTGTCGAGCATCACGTCCAGACCGGCGACGAAGTCGTCGAGCGCCGGAATATGCGGGAACACGTTTGTCGCAGTAATCGCCTTCGCAGGCCCGAAGCGTTCGCGCAGCTTGCGCGCCGATTCGAGGCCGAAGAAGTCGTTCACGACCTCGATGCCCTTCTTCTTCGCGACGGGTGCCAGATTGACCGCAGGATCGATGCCGAGCACCTTCATCTTCTGGGAACGGAAGCCTTCCAGAAGGGTGCAGTCGTTGCAGCCGATGTCCAGGACCAGCGCGTTCGGCGCGAGCTTCGCCCAGTCGACGACGGCGGCCGCGAGCCCGTGGAGATGATTGACCAGCGTCTCGGACAGCGAGGACATATAGAGATAGTCCTCGAACATCGCCGCCGGCGGCACCCGGTCCGGGAGCTGGACGTGCCCGCATGACGTGCAGTGCGCCAGGCGCAACGGGTAGGCCGGCTCCCCGGCTTCAAGTTCCGCCTTGGTCAGAAACTTGTTGGCCAACGCCATTTTCCCGAGGTCGAGAACGACCTCGACGTCGTTTGACTGACAGAGGATGCAGCGCGCCAAGTTTCACCTACGATCGCATACTGCTGGTATGCTGGGGCGCGTTAGTAAACCAATCGATTGTGCGCCGCAATGCCTCGGAAAATGGCACTTCTGGCCGCCAATCCAGCATTTCCCGGGCCTTGGAAACGTCGGCGCTGCAGCGCCAGATCTCGTCGGGGCGCGGCTCGGACGGCTCGACCGAAAGATCCCCCGGCCGGCCCATCAGGGCGAGGATTTCACCCGCGACCTCGCCGACCGACCGTCCCCGCCCCGACCCGATGTTTATGGTCGCGCCGCTCGGAATGTCCCGGGTCATGGCGTTGTGAAAGGCTCGCACCACGTCGCCGATGTAGACGAAGTCCCGCTCGGGCCGGGGATTGCGGATATTCACGGTCTCGCCGGCCAGGCCGGACAGGATCACATGCGGGATCAGCCGATGCCGGCCCTCCCACGGTCCGAACGGCGTGAACAACCGCAGTTCCACCGTCTGCCACCCGTAGAGACGGCCCGCCCCGTGGACGAGTTGCGCGGCAGCCGACTTTGTCATGCCCAGCCAGTTGGCCGGGCACTCCGGCAAGTCCTCCTTCAAACCATCGCCATCGCCGTACTGCGCGGCACTGCCGGCCTGGATGAACCGGAGCCCCTTCTGCCCTTCCAGCGCCTGGAGAAGGTTGGCCGTGCCGCGCACATTGACGTCGACATGATCGCTCGCCGCCGGCGGCGGATTGAAGGCCGTGGCCGCGAGATGGACGACGATTTCCGGCTGCGCGGCGTCGACCGCGCGCCGGATCGCCTCGGGATCGCGCAGGTCGGCCTGGAAGCACGTGAGGCTTCCGGCCACTTCCGAGAGATTGGGTGGACACGCAGGCGTGCGCGCCGTGACGAAGACCCTGGCTCTCTCGCCGAGGACATGGCGCACGAGATTGGCGCCGATCATGCCGCCGCCGCCGGTGAACAGAATTCTCCGGCCTGCCAGATCCATCGTCAGGAGACCGCGTAGAGGACGCGGGCGCCGCGGGGTTCGTAGGCCATGGGAACTTCGGTCAGATCGCCCAGCGCGGCCCGGACGGCCGCGTGCTTCTCGGGCGGCGCCAGCAGCAGCAGGAACCCTCCGCCTCCGGCACCCAGCAGCTTGCCGCCATGCGCGCCGGCCGCCAGCGCCGCTTCATACCAGCGATCGATGCGCTCCTCGGAGATGCTGCTCGCAAGCTCGCGCTTGCGACGCCAGTTGCTGTCGAGCAGCGCGCCGATCTCGGCGACCGTGCAATTCGCCCGCAACCTGTCGCGCAGCACCATCGCATCGTCGCGCATCGCCGCCACTATATGACGCGTGTCGGCCAGCTTGGCGCGTTGCTCGGTCAGGATCGTCGCCGCCGCGCGCTGGATGCCGGTCCAGAACACCAGGCTGTCGCGGAACAGGACCCGCAGACGATCCTCGCCGATCGAGATCGGATCGATGGAGACGGCGCCGCCGGGATGGAACTGGATGAGATTGAGGCCGCCGAAGGCCGCGGCATACTGGTCCTGCTTGCCGATCGGATGCCCCAGACGCTCGATTTCGACCGTGCAGGCTTCCTCCGCGAGCTGGGCGGCGGAAACGTCCTCGCCCCTCAGCGTATGCAGGGCATAGAGCAATCCCACCGCAAACGCCGATGACGAGGCCAGGCCCGAATTGGCCGGCAGGTCGGAGGCGATGTTGACTTGCAAGGGGGCAGGCACCGACACCAGCTTCAGGCACTCGCGCACGATGTCGTTGCGGATGTCGTTCAGCGAATCAGTATGCTCAGTGACGGAGTAATTGATCCGATACGCCTCGTTGAACAGCGGCGAGTGCGCCTTCACCGTCACATAGATGTACTTGTCGCACGCCGTGCTGACGACGGCGCCACGGTCCTGCTCATAGAAGTCTGCAATGTCCGAACCGCCGCCGATATAGCTGATGCGAAGCGGTGTCATCGTCGTGACGAGCCGCGGCGGCCGCCACGATCTAGCCATGCTTGAGGGCCCAGTCGTACGGGATCTCCGAGGTGAAGGGCGGCAGGCGCAGCATCTCGTCAGGCCGGTGCGGCTCGCTGGCGCAATTGGCCATCACCACCATCTTGTCGCCGTAGGCCTTGTAGCCGTTGGCGATGCCGGGCGGGATCTGGACGAGGACATAGTTGTCCTCGCCGAAGAACACTTCCTGGAGCGCACCCTTGGTAGGCGAGTCCGGCCGCAGGTCGTACATCACCAGCTTCGCACGACCGACCATCACCGCGTTGTTCACGGTCATCGTCTGGTGGATGTGCCAAGCCTTCACCACGCCAGGCCAGGCGCAGGAGAAGTAGATCTCGCCGAACGACTTGAAGTGCGGGTCGGTCGCCTTGAGCATGTGCATGATCTTGCCGCGCTCGTCGACGATCTGGCGCAGCGGGACGACCTTCACACCATCGATCTCAGCCATTGACGCCTCGCCACTTCAGATCCTCGTCCAGTCGACCGTCGTCGATCAGGTGCCTCAGCCAGCTGAGGCGGATGAACTTGCCGCTTGCCACCGCGACCTTGTCCAGGCCGACCTTCGTGAAGGCCTCGGCGAGCTGGACGGCGCCGGATTCCGGCGTCCACTCGAACTTGAACTCGGGGAAGGTACTGGCGAACTTCGCGAAGCTCGCGCGGTAGGTGCGCTGGTCCGCGCCGGGCCGCGCCTCGATCGTCAGCTTGGCGCCGGGCACTGCCTTCACCGCCGCCTCGCCGATCGCGCGGATCTTGTAGTTGAGGTGGTCGGCACCGTTGTTGAACGCCTGATTGTGGATCGTTTCGAAGGGCGCGGAGAGATAAAGCCCGAAGGTGCGCGCGAGATCGTCGACATGGACGACCGGCCGCCACGGCTCGCCGTCGCTGTGCATCGTGACATGGCCGGTGGTCAGGGCCTCGGCGACGAACGCGTTCAGCACGGTATCGAGGCGCTGGCGCGGCGAGAGGCCGTAGACGGTGCCGTTGCGGACGTAGACCGGCGAGAAATTGTCGTCGGCCAGTTCCCGCAGCGCATCCTCGGTCTGGACCTTGGAGCGCGCATAGTCGGTCTGAGGATTGAGCGGCGCCTTCTCGTCGACGAACTGGGCCTCGGAGAGGCCGTACATGATGCAGGACGAGGAAAAGATGAAGCGCCGGACGCCGGCCTGCTTGGCCGCCTTGGCGAGTCGCACCGAGGCGTGGAAGTTGATGTCCTCGGTCCAGCCCTTGTTCAGGTTTCCGACCGGATCGTTGCTCAGCGCGCCCAGATGCACTATCGCATCGAACCCTTTCAGGTCGGACGCCTCTACCTCGCGAAGGTCCTTGGCGATGGTCGGGACCTTGGCGGGTTCGGCACCGAGCAGGCACTTGGAAAAATATCCTGTGTCCAAGCCGACGACGTCATAGCCTGAGCGAACAAGAGAGGGCGTGAGTACAGCCCCGATGTAGCCATCGTGACCCGTAACCAGGACTTTGCCGCGCATAAAGAACGAACCTCCCCTGCCGCCAGCGTGCCGTACTCCCGATGGAGCCGGATGCTTGCAATCGACAGCTTGCAAAACCAAGCTGGCCTGCCTCAATCGAGGCTGACAACTGGACCATGCGCCGGGGTTACGTCAACCCTCGGCAGGAATTGCCGATGAAAACCAAGTTCCCCAGCCGGAAATACCCTTCCGCTGGTGCCTACACTCTCGAATATGCCGTGAATCTTGCGACTGCCTTGCAGTCGGTCGACGGTGGCCAGATCGACCGGGCCGCGGCCCTTCTGTCCCGCGCCATCGGCGAGGATCGGCTGATCTTCGCGTGCGGCAACGGCGGGTCGGCGGCCATCGCCAATCATCTGACCTGCGACTGTTCCAAGGGCATCGCGACCGGGACGGGCCTCCGTCCCCGCGTCTTCAGCCTGTCCGCAACGGTGGAACTCGTCACCGCCATCGCCAACGACCTGGAGTTTTCCGAAGTCTTCGTCCAGCAACTGCGCACGGCCGCACGCCCCGGCGACGTGCTGATGACCATCTCCTCCTCGGGCGATTCGGAGAATGTCGTCCGGGCCGTAAAGTGGGCGCGCGAGAACGGCATGGCGACGATTGCCCTGACCGGCTTCTCCGGCGGCCGCAGCGCCGGCTTGGCCGATGTCAGCCTGCATGTGGCGGCGGACAATTACGGCGTGGTCGAGGACACCCACCAGAGCCTGATGCACATCCTCGCGCAGTATCTCCGCCAAGACGCCCTGCCGGCCGAGCAGATGGCCGCGACCCGCTTCTGATGCCGCGCAAAATGGATGGAGAGAACGACCTTCGGCGGCCGCGACAGGCCGTGATCCTGGCCGGCGGGCGCGGCACGCGCCTGGGCGCCATCACGGATTCGATTCCGAAGCCGATGGTCCCGTTTCACGGCCGTCCCTTCCTCGAATACCTGATCGAGTTTCTGCGCGGTCAGGGCATGACGAGATTCCTCCTGCTGCTCGGCTATCTGCCGGAGAGCGTGCGCGAGCATTTCGGCGACGGCAGCCGGTTCGGCGTCGAGATCGAATATTCGGTCACGCCGGTCGAGGACGACACCGGCACGCGCCTGCGCAAGGCGATCCCGGCAATCGAGTCGACCTTCGTCCTCGCCTATTGCGACAACTATTGCCCGGTCGACATCGAGGCGATGTGGCAGCGCTTCTCACGGGGCGATGCGGAGGCGATGGTCACGGTCTATGCCAACGACGACGGCTACACGCGCGACAATGTCGTCGTCGGCAGCGACGGCTTTCTGTCGGTCTACGACAAGACCAGGACCGCACCGGGTCTCAAGGGCGTCGACATCGGCTTCCTGATGGGCCGCCGCTCGATCCTCGACGGGCTGCCCGAGCAAGACTGTTCGTTCGAAAAGACGGTCTATCCACAGTTGATCGAACGGCACGCGCTTTTGGCGAACGTCACGCGCCATCGCTATTATAGCGTCGGCACGCCGGCCCGCCTGCCCGAAACGGCATCGTTCCTGGAGCGCCCTCCCACCCTCCTGCTCGACCGCGACGGCGTCCTCAATCGCCGGATGCCGCGGGCGGAATATGTCTGCGACTGGAACGACTGGGTCTGGCTGCCGGACGTGCTCGACGCGCTGCGGCGGCTGAACGAAGCCGGCTGGCGGACGGCCGTCATCACCAACCAGCCCGGCATCGCGCGCGGCCATCTCACTCCGGAGAAGCTGCACGAGATCCATGGCCGCATGCGAGCTGAAGCGCGAGCTGCCGGCGGCGACATCGGCCCGATCTTCCATTGCCCGCACAACTGGGACGAGGGCTGCGACTGCCGCAAGCCCCGGCCCGGCATGCTGTTCCAGGCCCAGCGCGAGATGATCCTCGACCTCAGCCGCACGGCGTTCGTGGGCGACGACGAACGCGACGGTGAAGCCGCGGCCGCAGCAGGCTGCCCCTTCCATTTCGTCACGTCGGAAAGGCCCCTCGCCGCCATCGTCGACGAGCTTTTGAGCAAAAGCGCGCCTGAAGCAGAGAACCTTGTCCCGGGCGTCCCGGCCTAATACAAGGCGCTCCATCGCTTACCCTGCCCTCGCACGAGCGCCCAGATGACGTCGAACCCACCGTTTTATTCCTTCGTCATCCCGACCCGGGACCGGCACGACGTGCTGGGCCCCGCCATCCAGACGATCCTCGCGCAGACGCGCGACAATTTCGAACTGGTGGTGATGGATAATCACAGCACGCCCGAGACACGCCAGGTCGTCGATTCCTTCGCCAGCCCGTACATCCGTTATGTCCGCGCGCCTGAGCGCCTGTCGATGCTCGACAACTGGGAATTCGCCCTGGATCACGTCAAGGGCGACTACGTCCATTACCTTGGCGACGACGACGGCATGTTCCCCGACTCCATCGAGATCGCGACCCATCTTCATCGGGAGTTTCCGGGCCTGCCCCTGGGCTGGCAATCGGTCCATTATTTTTGGCCGGATTTCATCGTTCCAAGCCATCGCGGCCTGGGACAGATGCGCGTCGGCAGAGTAGTGGAGATTCGGAACAGCAGATGGGCGCTTACCGAAGCCTATTCCGGAAGAATTCACCAAGCCGAACTCCCCACACTTGTCTTCTCCTTCGTACCCAGAACCACAATCGAACAAGCACGCAAGAAATACGGCCGCTATTTCTGGTTCCGCGCGCCTGACGTAAGCTCGGCGATCGTGAACGCGATCAATAGCGAGGCCTATCTCTATTCGTACCGGCCGCTCGGCATCAACGGCGCCTCCAAGCACAGCAACGGCGCCTCGCACATGTATGCGCATATCAACGACGAGGCGTTCAGGAAGTGGCTCGCGGAAGCGAAGATCGCCTCTGCAGACGATCCCCTCGACGATCGCTTGACCGGCGGATTCATTACCGAGGTCGCAGTTGTCGACGAGTTGTTCTGGCTCCAGAACAAGTTCAAGTCCGAGATCGGCGACATCCCGGTCGACATGCGCGACTTCCTGAAATGGATCGTTCAGGCAGCACCGCGATACTTCGCGCGTTTCGACGAGGTCGTCGCCGCCGTCGAGACGATGGCCAAGCGCAACGGCGTCGACATGCGCGACATTCCGATTCCCGCCAAGGTGCCGCCGCCCGAGAAGCACGATTTCACTTTCGGCACCGACCACCGCACCGGCACCGTCAGCTACAGCTACTACACCAATACCGATCACGTGCGGACCGTCGCCGACTTCGCCGAGGAGGCCAGCCGGCACTGCGTGCCTGTCGGACAACTCGTCATGCAGGACCGTCGACCGGAAGCCGCCGCCAATCGAACCCCGACCTTCGGCGCACGCCTGAAATCGCTCCTCGGCCGCTAGAGCGTTTCATGGCTTGAGTGAATCGAAGGGGATTCCCGAGCGGTCGAGAC